>JADLBU010000117.1 GCA_020847535.1 Phycisphaerales bacterium | reverse complement strand
CGGCGTCCGCGCCTACCTCCGCAGCACGCAGCGCCAACCCGAGATCGTCAGACGCTACTTCCACGCCGACTCCGTCCGCTATGCCGCCTGAGCAACAACTGTCAAAACAACGGTGGCCGGGGTAATAAGTCCACCTGACGTATGGCTGACGGATCCAATGCGTGGTTCTCGGCTGCTGTCGGCCGAGTACAACGGCACGACCGATGCCAATATCTTTCGGATGGATGTGGTCGAGGAACGCGCTATCGCTGTTCTTCATCGAATAACCCAGACACGAGACAAGAAACGAACAAGCCTCACTGACGATGGTTCCCCTGCACCGCTTGAGGTATCGCACGCCAACAGCAGGCAACCAGGGCGCGTATTGGCATACTGGGTTGTAGGCGTGGGATCCCTGCTGATCATCGTTGCAGTTCTCCTGAAGCGACGTTCGGCAGCGGCGTGATCGCTCTTCCGTGCATGCCGGCCATCTATCTTGGACTTGGCGGGGCGAGGATGGAGAGGTATTGCTCCCAAGGGCCGACTTCGGTCTTGTACTGGTACGCGAGCACCTTATTGATCTGGGCGATGTGGTTGAAGTCGTGGACGACCCAGGCGGCGAGCAGTTGGGAGAGGGTGACGGGGCCGAGTGCGGGGTGCATGCCGCGGCGGGCGAAGTCGGCCTCGGTGAGCCGGCACTGGCGGAGGCTGGCGATGCTGCGCTGGCGATCGGCGGCGAAGAGTTCGAGGAGCTGATCGGCGGTGTGCTGGGCGAGCAGGTCCTTGTGCCCTGCGCGGTCGAAGGGCTCGAAGGGTTTGGAATCCCCCTCGGCGAGGATGATGCGCAGCCGCGGGATCCAGTCGGTGCGTTCGTTGAAGACCAGGTGTGCGAGCACCTCGCGGGCGCTCCAGGTGCCGGGGCCGTAGTCGGGCCCGGTCCAAGAGCCCGAAAGCCCTTCGAGCATGGCGCGGAGAGTTGCGGGTGTGCGCATCAGCACCGGGATCGCTTCATCAATCGAGAATCGCATGCATACAGGCTATGGCATCAGAACCAAATAGCGGCGACGCTTTCCCAGCATGCAGGCGGCAAGGGCGGCGAGCGTGCAGGCGCCGGGCGAGGGCAGTTCGACGGAGTAGTCGCCGAAACCGCTGCGATCCAGGGCCTTCTTCAGGTCATCGGCGGAGATGGGGCCCGGCCCATCAACGATCGAATCGATGTGGGTCGTGCCATCGGCCTTGGTGCCCCAGTTGAAGCTGCCGAGGCGGTAGATCTTCTTGTCCTTGATGAGGATGATGAAGGTGGAGAACTCCAGCCCCTTGGTCAGCGTGGGGGCATCGGCGTAGGTCTTCTCCAGGTCTCGGTCGCCGTCGAATGCCTCCTTGTCATCGAGGTCGTATTCCTTCTGCTCCCCATCCTTGAAATCGCCGGTCTCGGAGGCCTTCTTGTTCGATCGCTCACCGTCGTAGGCGGGGTCGGCATCGGCGGGCGGCTGTGGATCCTCCTTGCCGGGGGGGATGTTGCCGCAGCGGAGCGGATCGACGTACATCTCGCCGATACCGATCTTGTGAGTATTGCCCTTGTCGTCCTTCCAGCTCGGCGGGTTAGGGTCGGCGATCACGAGGTTGAGGAAGTGCAGCTCGTATCCGGCGGGCTGTGCCATGGTGATATCGACGCCCGCGACGGTGACGATGCGGGTGGCCTTGTCCCAGCCGGTGCGTGCGGCAACCTCTCCCTCGACCTTCGCCTTCTTCTTGGGATCCTTCGGATCCGGCACCTCACCGGAGATCGTCCCGGTCGCGGTGCTGATGACCTCGTCGGGTCGTGCCTGGGCCGGGTGGGCGATCCCGACGGCCGCGAGGGCCACCAGGTGCGTGAACAGTCGATTGGGTCGAAGCATGTTCGTTCTCCCTGGGAGTTCCCCTGCCGGGGCTCGCGTGCCCACATTGGAAACGGCGGCCGGGTTGGCGACTCACGCGGCGATGGTTATCGGCGGCGAACCGAGTTCGAACACCCGCGCTGCGCCGGCGAACCGGCGCCTCGGGGCGGGCGTACTACGCGAACACCGGAGAGCACCCATGCCGACCACCACCGATGCACACGCCCGACCCGAAGCTTCCACATCCAAGCCCAAGCGCACACTGGCGCGGCTCGCACGAGAGTGGATGATGTCGCTGGCCTTTGCGCTGGTCATCCTGATCCCGATCCGCTCATCGATCGCCGATTGGAACGATGTCCCCTCGGGCTCGATGCGGCCGACGATCCTGGAAGGGGAACGCATCCTGGTCAACAAGCTGGCGTTCGGGCTGCGGATCCCGCTGACACACACTTGGGTCGCTCGCTGGGGTTCGCCCAAGCGCGGGGACATCATCACGTTCGCTTCCCCCAAGGATGGGGAGCGGCTGGTGAAACGCGTGATCGGGCTCGCCGGTGATCGGATCGCCATGCGCGACAACACGCTCTGGATCAACGGTGTGCCCGTGGCCCGGGCCGATATCGGAGAGGGCCAACCCAATGTCGTGCGCAACGTACACCTTGGAACGCGGATCCACGATGAGAAGCTCGCCGGTCGGGCGCACGCGATCACGCTGACGCCGAGGATCGATAGCCAGCGGACGTTTGAAGAGATCACGGTCCCGGCGGGTGAGTGCTTCGTGATGGGTGACAACCGGGATGTCAGCGGAGATTCGCGGTACTTCGGGTGCGTGCCGATGGAGAGGATATATGGGCGTGCGGGGGCGATCGCGGTTTCGCTCGATCCGCAGAACTGGTACATGCCCAGGTGGGGGCGATGGATGATGGGGTTGAAGTGAGAGTGACGAAGTGGCGAAGGCGCGGGGATTGTTTGTGCGCCTTCATTATTCGATGGCTTGCTGGTGCAGCGGGAGCACTTGCACGTCAGGGAATGAGCCCCGGCCGAAGAAGATGTGGTTTGCGAGTCGGCGCATCGGCCAGGTTCGAATGGCAGCGCAGGTGAGTTCCATGAGCCTCGGGGATCGGATCGCTGCGATCGCCTTGCGCATCCATCGCCGGGAGATGAAGCGCGAGGAGAACTGATCGCCGCGATACCGAGCCAGGGCGGCGGTGTTGCCTGCAAGCACTTCGACGGCGACATCGGCGGCGAGCGTGGAGAGCCGGATCGCCGGATCAAGACCCCCGGCGGTCAGAGGTGAGACAGCGCCGGCCGCATCGCCGATGAGCAGCCCGCGCTCGTTGGCAATCCTGCGCAGGATGCCGTTGACGGGGATGAGCCCTCCGCGGTGTTCAACGATGGGCTCGTTCGCCGCGTCGATGCCGACGCGATCCCGGAACTGCTCGAGGGCCGCGGCGGCGTTGAAGTGGGCCGCGTAGCCGCCGACGCCGATGTGCATTTCCTGCCCATCGTTGACGGCCCAGGCGAGATAGCCGGGGGCGATGCGCGGGTCAAGGTAGCAATCGAATCGCGGCGGCCCATCCAGCGGTCGGGCGGGCAGTACATCCTCGACGCCGACGATCCACTCGTGGTTCTGATCCAGGCCCAGGTCGGGAGCGACCCGTGAGCGGGCGCCATCAGCGCCGATGAGCAGGCGACATCCGACATTGAACGGAGCGCCTTCGCGAGAGAGGTGGACAATCGAGCCGCCGGGCGCGGGGTGTGCATGCAGGTACCTCGTGCCCGGGAGATAACGCCCGCCGGCATGCAAGAAGCCGGCGAGCATGTGCTCGTAGAGGCTCGCCATGCGTCCCACGCGGAACTCATCTCGATCGCTGGCGATTTCGAGGGTGCGGCCGGCCGGAGAGATGAGGCGGACGGTGCGCACAATCGGACCCAGGCAATCCTCGGGGAGGGCGAAGTCTTCGAGGGTTTTTCGGACGAGGATGCCGGTGGTGTGGATTCTCTCCCCCACCGCCGGCTTGCGGTCTGCGAGCACGACATTGACGCCGCGGCGGGTGAGCTGGCGGGCACACTGAAGGCCGGCGAGGCCAGCGCCGACGATGACGACATCCGCGCGCATGGTGCATGCATCTCCCGCGCTGGCAACGGCAGCGCCCTTGGTAGCGGTCTATTGAGGGACGGCGGTACTACGTCGCCGGTGAACGGGGCGTTCGCAGCATCAAGCATCGATTGTGAGTTGATCGTCGGGAATCAGGCGGCTTGACGGCTACCGCATTCAGGTGGGTCGCATGGCTCGCACGAGGCCTTCTGGCGAACAACGGGGATGCGCACCGTGAACGTGCTGCCCCGGCCCGACTGGCTCTCGACGTGGATCTCTCCGCCCAGGAGCCGCACGGTGCGCTCGGCGATCGCGAGGCCCAGCCCGGCGCCGCCGATGCGCCGCGTGTAGGAGCCATCGGCCTGCCGGAAGGGTTCGAAGATCTCGCGGATCTCGGAGGGGTCCATTCCGATGCCGGTATCGGCGACCGAGATCGCCAGCATGCCGCGCTGCTGATCCCCACCCTGGCCGTCATCGAGTTCCAGCTCTCCACCGACCCAGACCGCGCCGCGGGGTGTAAACTTGACGGCGTTGCTGACCAAGTGCCGGACAATCTCGTAGACGCGCCCGGCATCGGCGAGCACCTCGGGGTTCTCACCGCGCCACTGGACACTGAACTCCAGGCCGGCCTCCTTGGCGCGTTCGGCAAACGATTCGGCCGCGCCGGCGATGATCTCTGCGGGCAGCACAGGCTGCTCGCAGATCACCTGATCGGCGGAGGAGAGCTCCGAGCAACTAATAAGATTGTTGATGATCGAGAGAAGAGCCTCGCCGTTGCGTCGCATCGCCGAGGCGGCCTCCATCCGCTCATCGTTCGTGATCAGGTCGTCGGCGAGCAGGTCGCCGAATCCCAGGATCGCCGTCAGCGGAGTGCGGAGCTCGTGGCTCATGTTGGCGAGGAAGAGTTCCTTGGCGCGGCTCGCGGATTGCGCTTTGCACTCCAGGAGCCGGTTCTCGAACTCGGTGACGACCGCCCGGCCGAGTTCTTCAAGAACCGCCTGTTCCCAGGAGGTGAGAATCCGGGCCTGCGTGTCGGCGATGCACAGAACACCGACGTTAACTCCCGAGACGATGCGGAGTGGGGTACCGGCATAGAAGCGGATCGAGGGTCCGCCGGTCACCAGCGGGCTGTGCGTGAATCGGGGGTCGGTGGTCGCATCGGCGACGATGAACACCTCATTCCGCATGATCGCGTGGGAGCAGAAGACCGGGTGTCGCAGGGTGCCCTCGATCGGCGGCAGGCCGCATGCGGCCTTGATCCATACGCGATCCGACGAGACCAAGGTCACCATCGCCATGGGGGTTGCAAAGATACGACACGCCAGGCGCGTGATGCGATCGAATCGCTCTTCGGGCGGGGTATCCAGGATGTGCAGATCGCGCACCGCGGCGACCCGCTCGGCCTCGTTGGTAGGAACCGGATATGACACACATACCTCCAACTGCCCTGTGCTGTGAGCATCGACGGAACCCACAGTCGAATTGAGCGGGTTTACCCTTAGGTTGCCCGTCGATGAACCGCATCGAGGCGTCCCCTGAAACGCACGTGGGGTGATCACCTTAGATCGACGTAGTCCGTACGGTGTTACATCCTAGTGTGGAGACGATATTATATCGCCATTAAGACGTTAACCAAGTTGAACATAGCGTGCATCGCAATAGGAACTCCCAGGCGCTTGGTTCGCTCGTACGCGAGCCCGATTCCCAGGGAAAGCACCAAGATGACCGCCAACGCATGAATCGGCATCACCGACGCGTGTGCGGCCGTAAAGACCGCGCTGGTCCCGATGATCGCCACCCACGGTCGGCCAGTGGCCTTGAGCAGCGCCGATTGCAGGCCGATGCGGTAGATGAACTCTTCGAATGTCGGCACCAGAAGGATCGCCGTCAGGCGCAGACCCCATGCCCACGGATCCCCGGGACTCGCGGCCAGCTCGCGAAGAGTTTCATGTGCAAACCGATCGGGCGCCTGGCCTTGAAGCTTTGTAACAACCAACACGGCGAACACCGAGGACGCCAGGACGATCGGGTACGTCAAGACAAAGCACCACAGCCCCGCGGCCAGGTCCGACCAGCGTGCCCGCATACCGGCCATGGGCGCGGCAGCGCCCAGCATGCGGACCAGAACGACCCCGGCGATGCTCCCGGACAGGGCCATGGAGGCATTGACGATGACCTGTGCCTTGAGAGGCGGGTTCATCCCGGAAGGGACACCCAGCGATGCATGAACAATGATCGCGACGAACTGTCCCGCCATGAACACCAGCACCGCCGCGGCCAGCCAGATCCACCAGGGATGCGGCTCGAGCTGGCGCACCCCAGCGCGGGCCGGGGAGCGCGGCCGGATGACATCTGCGATCCACAGAATGACCAGCAGAACGGGCGCTGCGACCAGGATTCCGATCATGACGGCCGAGAGCGGCTGGCTCGCAGGCGGCGGGGAGGTTGCCGATGTCCCCGGGGGCACTGCCCCGGGCACGGATTGCCCTGCGAACGCCTCCAGACCGATGAAAAAGACCGCCATCGCGGCGACGGCAACAATCCACACGCCAGATCGTCTGGACCGACCTTCAACATCACCCTGCTCAACGCGAGATCTGTTGCCCATGCCCCCCGCGAGCGCCGCACTCCGAGAGATCATCGAGCACAAGACCCGCGAGCTGGCGATTGCCAAGGAGCGGACGACCTTCACGGAGTTGGAGGCTGCGGTGGCACAGGCCGAGCCGCCGCGAAACTTCTTCGCCGCGGTGACCAAGCACCCGCATCCGGCGCACACGGCGGTGATCGCCGAGATCAAGCGGCAGAGCCCCTCTGCGGGTTTGATCCGCCCGGAGTACGCCGGGGATGGGTTTTCGCCCGAGGTCATCGCCAGAAAGTACGCCGCCGCCGGCGCGGCGGCGATCAGTTGCCTCACCGATGAGAAGTTCTTCGGCGGCCATCTCTCCTACATCGATCGCGTTCGAACCGCGGTGCCGCAGCCGGTGCTTCGGAAGGATTTCCTGATTGACCCTTGGCAGTTGTGGGAATCCCGGGCGGCGGGGGCCGATGCGGTGCTCCTGATCGCCGAGTGCCTGAACGAGAGCGACCTGGTGGACATGCTGATCCTGGCTCAACAGCTTCAGTTGACGGTGCTGCTGGAGGTGCATGATGCGGACAACCTGCTGCGAGTGCGGCCGCACGTGGGGTTCCCGCACGCCGGGTATGCGCTCCTGGGAATCAACAACCGGGATCTGACATCGATGACGGTTGATCTGGCGCACACGCTGCGGCTGGTGGACCTGGTGGAGGACCGGTCGATCCTGGTCAGCGAATCGGGAATCAAGACGCCGGCGGACCTGAAGAAACTCCGGGAGGCCGGGGTGAAGACTGTGCTGGTCGGCGAGCACCTGATGCGGCAGGCCGATCCGGGCGCTGCCCTGGCGGATCTTCTGACGCCGGTACAGGCCTGACCCGCCGTGCTGCGCCCCAATACGATCCCACCGTCACCGCACAAAGGAAGCCTCATGGCCCTCAGGCACGAGAACCACACGGCGAGATCAGACCCGGCACTCCTGGTTCGCCGGATCGTGCTCGTCGCAGGGCTGTCGATGGGGATCTGCGCAGGCATCGCGATCGGGCAGGAGGCCGAGAGGGACCAGCCTCCGGCGCCCGCCGCATCGGGGTCCGGGGTCGCAGATGCCGATGCACTGGATCGGCTGCGCCTGGCCGCGAGCGCGCTGCGCGAGGCCACGACCGTGTCGTTCCGCCTGAAGACCAGCGCCACGGGGCTATTGACCAACGGCACGCCGGTGGTCGATTACACCATCAAGATGCAGCGGCCGTCGGGCCAGACCACGGGCTGGACGATCCGGGTGAGCGGTCAGGGGCGGCGGCGTCCGGCCGAGGAGCAGCAGGAGATCTCGGCGATTCTCGCCGCCGAGCAGGTAACGTGGCTCGATCACGCGCTCAAGCAACTGGTGACCAAGCCGATCCGCAACGCGCGTGGCCAATCGCTGCAGTTGATATACGCAGCGCGCGTGCCCGAACTGATGGGCGATGATCCCCTGGGCAAGGAGAGCAACGCGGCCGAGGCGACCATCGAGGGCTCGGCGGACGTTGACGGCGTCACGTGCGACATCGTGTCGGTGCGGGTCCGGCCCAAGAGCGCCCGCACGAAGTGGTGGATCGCCCGCACGGACAATCTACCTAGGCGGGTTGAGAAGACGGTCGAGTCGGCGACCATGGGCGGATCATCGACCACCGAGTTCCTCGAGATGCGGACCGGCGTCGAGCTGGCGCCCACGGACATGGAGATCCCGCTGCCGGATGGATACACACGCGTCGGCGGTGCGATGCCCCCTCATGCGGTCGACGCCACGCTGAATCCCCAGCCCGTGACGACCAGCCCGGAGACACCGCCCTCGCCCGGCGATGAATCCGAGCCGTCCGCTTCGGGGGTGGAGACGGTCCGGCCTGCGACGGATGCGGGCTCGCCCGCTGCGATGGGGCCGAACCTGCGGACCTCGCCCCCACCACCACCGGTTGACGATGGGCCTGTGGATCTGAAGCTGACCACCGAGGATGGAACCGTGGTGCAGCTGTCATCGCTGCGCGGGAAGCCGGCGATCCTGTTCTTCATGGGCACCTGGAGCCTGCCATCGCGCAGCGCCATCCCCGAACTCGAGCATCAGCGCACGGCATTCGGGGATGAGATTGCGGTGCTGGCGCTGGCGGTGCGCGAGCGATACCCAGAGCGGGTAGGTGAGTTTGTGCGCTCGCTGGGGGCGGCTCTTAGGGTCATCCCGCGCGGGGATGAGGCAGCGCGTGAGCTGGACATCCGTGTCGTGCCTGCGATCGTTGTGCTGGATGCCCAGGGGGTGGTAAAGAAGCGGATACAGGGCGTCAGGAAGGCCGACCTGGAGGGCCTGCGGGAGCTGCTGGGCAACAACCCATCTCCAACGTCGACGAATAACGGGGAGCGCGAGGAGAGCGGCGGGGTTCAGAGCGACCCGCGCTAGGCGCACGCCGAAACCCGGTTGGTCACGCCCCGGCAGCTGACACACGTTACTTGACCGGCCGGGGAGGTTCTTTCTCATACCCAACCGTCTTGCCCTTGGCGACCTCTTCTCGCCGGCGCGCGGTCTCGACCTGGTACGCCATGACCGAGCGCACCTTGTTGCCATCGGCGAGCGCGACCTCGCGGTTGTTGTACTCTTTGTTGATCGCAACATCCATGAACTGGTGCTGCATGACCCAGTCGGGCATCTTCAGGAGGAGGGCGGTAAGGGCCTGACGGCGATCGGCCACGGTGGATGCGGCCTTGACGGCGGCGACCTCGGGGGCCAGGCTCTTGCGGATGTCCTCGGGCATGTCGGTTCCCGCGAGGCATTCATCGACCATCCCCGCGACGCGCTCGCACAGCATGCGGTAGACGAACATGGGCTCGTCGATACGGTTCTTAAACAGCTCGCGGGTGATCACCGTGGACTGAAGCTGGCGATCTTCTCCGGCATCCTTGCGGACCTGCTCGAGCAGGGCCCTGCCGTAGGCGTCCCCGATCGCCTGGTTTCCGGCGGCCTGCTCATCGGAAAGCATGCCTTGCACGTTGAGCCACTCGCTGAGCATGCCGCCGGCACGGAGAAGCTTGGTGGTGCGTTCGGCCCATGCCAGCTGGCGGCGATCACGCGGGTCGAGCCGCTCGATCTCACCCTGGTCGATCTTGATGACCAGGTCGAGGTTGTTGACGGCGGCGACTTCGTGCTGGAGATTGCGCCGATGCAAGCTCGGCTTGATGTCCTCACGCTGCTTGTCGCTGACCAGTTCGTTTGATTCCAGGGCCAGCCAGGGAAGCGGGCGGTCGTAGCGGATGAGCTTGCCATCGGCATCTCGCTTGACCAGCACCTCGGCGTTGAAGCCATCCGGAACCTTGAGCTTGCCGCCCTGGACCCGATCTTTGATCATCTCGCGACCCTCACCCTTGTTGGGGTCGAGCTGCTTGATCTTGGCAGGGTCAGCGCCGCCGGGGCTGGGAATGACTCTGGGGGTCTTCGGGAGTGGCGGCGGTGTGAATTCAGGCGTCTTGGCCGGAGCCTCGGGAGGCGGCGGAGCCACCTGCGACCAGGCGGAAGTACCCGTCAGCATGCCCACCGCGAGCCCGGCGAGCAGCGAACGACCAAAGAGCGTGTTTCTCGATGACATGACCACTCCATATCCCGCCCGACCGATCGCCGGGAGAAGGGATTATCGGCACGCCTCTTCCCACCGGATAGCCGGCGCGCGATGATGCCCCGCAATATCGCGTAAGCCGAGCGGATCATCCCTCACCAAGTTGGTTTGGAGCCTTGTCCACGGCCGTTCATGTTGCGAATAAAACCCGTACCGCACGCGCGAGCATCCTTCTGATGCATGATCGGCGGGCCTGGACGAGTACCCTGTGCGCATGAAGACCGCTGATTCTGCGCCCGTGCTGCCACCGATGCCCGACCGCGGTGCGCTCGCAAAGGCGATCGCCGGGACATCGCTCCTGCACGGCAACTTCACGCTGCGCTCGGGACGGACCAGTCGCTACTACCTGGACAAGTACCTCTTCTCGACGCGAGCGGAGGTGTTGGGGCCGCTGGGGGTCATGTTCGCGTACCGGATCCGGGAACTGGAGAAGGCGATCGGGCACGGTGTGGATCGGCTCGCCGGGGCGGAGCTGGGCGGGATCCCGTTGGTGACGGCGGCGAGCCTTCAGACAGGGCTGCCGAGCATCTTCATCCGCAACAAGAAGAAGGACTACGGGACCGCCAAGCAGCTCGAGGGGGCGATCAAGCCGGGGGAGCGCATCGTGCTGCTGGAAGATGTGGCGACCACGGGCGGGCAGGCGCTCGAGGCAGTTGCGGTGTTGCGCGAGGCTGGGGCGAGCATCGAGTGCGTAATCGCGACCATCGATCGGCTGGAGGGCGCTCGCGAGAACATCGAGCAGGCGGGGCTGCGGTTTGATTCGCTGTTCACCAAGCGCGATCTGGGGATTGATGAATAGGCGCTCCCGGGAACTCGCTTCAGCGATCTTCGCGCGGCGGGACAGGGTCGTACCCGCCGCGAGCAAACGGGTGGCACCGCAGAATTCGGCGGATGGTCATCCCTGTTCCGCGCCAGGGGCCATGCTCCCGATACGCATCAAGGGCGTAGTTGGAGCAGGTCGGTGAGTATCGGCATTGACCGCCGATGAAGGGAGAGAGCGTGACCTGGTAGGCGCGGATGAGCAGCATGAAGGGGAGCGTCGACCAGACGAACGGCCGCGGCTGTCGGGGATCTGGCGCCGGGCCGGTCACGGCTTGGGCTCCGGGCGATCATCACGGAAGCGGCTTCTCCACTCGCGATGAACGAGGCCGGCGAGCTTGATGAGCAGATCCCGGTAGTACTCCATCCCCGGGTCGGCCTTGGGGAGTTCGTGGGCGCGAACGCCGACGACCAGGTCATATCCGCCGGAGGGAGGCGCGGGGAATCGCTCCCGTGTCAGCCGGAAGGCCTCCCGGATCATCCGCTTGATGCGGTTGCGCTTGGGGGCCGAGCCGGCCTTGCGCGGGACGGCGAGTCCGAGGCGATGGCGACCGACGGAGTTGGGCTTTGCGGAGAGGGAGAGCGGACCGGCGACCTTGCGGATGCGGGTGTCGTAGACGGCCTTGTATTGGCGATCGTGGGTGAGGCGATCGGCAGCGCGGAAGCTGCGGGGTGCGGGTGCGGGATTGTCGGGAGTCGGGGTCATGAGACCTGCAAGGGGCGGGCGGGCGAACTATGGTTTGCGTTGTTGGATCGCGAGCACCCGGGCGGGTAGCTCAACGGCTAGAGCATTCGCCTTACACGCGAAGGGTTCGGGGTTCGAATCCCCGCCTGCCCATTGTTGGGGTTCACCGGGCGTGAACGCACTGGATGCACTTTATGTTGGCCTGGCGGGCGCAACCGCCCCCATCTGGGCCCGCAAGGCTCGCGGGGGCTGGCCGGAGCGTTTCGGCAAGACCCCCGTCCTGCCCGCCAAGATTCAAGGCAAGCCCCGGATCCTGCTGCACGCCGTCTCGGTCGGGGAGGTCAGCGCCCTGCGGCACCTGGTTCCGATCCTGACCCCCAGCGCCGATGTCGTGATCTCGGCGGGCACCGACACCGGCCTTGCTCGCGCTGGGGAGCTGTATCGCGGCACGTGCCGGGTTGTGCGTTACCCCCTGGATTTCTCCTGGGTGGTCCAGCGATTCCTGGATGCAATCGATCCGGATGTCGTGGGGCTGGTGGAGCTGGAGCTCTGGCCCAACTTTGTGCGCACATGCGTGCAGCGGGGGATCCCTATCGGCGTGATCAACGGCCGGCTCAGCGCCCGCTCGTTCCGGGGGTATCGCAAGATCCGTCCGCTGATCGGCGGGGCGTTCCGATCCCTGGCGTTCGCGGCGGTCC
Organism: Phycisphaerales bacterium; assembly: GCA_020847535.1. Classification (GTDB taxonomy): domain Bacteria; phylum Planctomycetota; class Phycisphaerae; order Phycisphaerales; family UBA1924; genus JAEUJB01. The sequence continues at coordinate 45,332 of JADLBU010000117.1, read as the reverse complement.
AGGATGAGGACTACGCGGAGCGGTTCAGGGCGATGGGGGTGCTTCCGGAGCGGTGCATCATCACCGGCAGCATGAAGTGGGACTCGGCGAGCATTGCCGATGAGGTTCCCGGGGCGCAAGAGCTGGCCGCCGCGCTGGGGATTGACACCGCCCGACCGCTCGTGGTCGCCGGCAGCACCGGGCCGGGAGAGGAAGCTCTCCTGCACGCCGCGTGTCCGCCGGGGGTGCAGCTTGTGTGCGCGCCCCGCAAGCCCGAGCGGTTCGAGGAGGCAGCGCGAGCCATGCCCGGGTCCATCCGCAGATCCCAGGCACGCAAGCCCGGGGAGTCTCTCAAGGCAGTCACGGATCGGTTTCTCCTCGACACGATCGGCGAGCTGCGAATGGCGTACTCCCTTGCAAGCATCGTGGTTGTTGGGAGATCGTTCGGTAAGTTGTACGGATCGGATCCGATCGAGCCGATCGCGTTGGGCAAGCCAACGGTGATTGGCCCTGCCGTGGGAGACTTTGAAGCGATCGTTGGGAGTTTTCTGCGCGCCGGGGGGCTGATTCAGACGAGCTCTGAAGGACTGAGCGGAGTCGTGGCGGGGCTGCTCGGGGATCGGACGGCGGCAACAGAACTTGCCGCCCGCGGGAGGGTGTGCATCCGGGCCAATCAAGGCGCAAGCGCTCGCCACGCCCAGATGCTGATGGGGGCGGCAACTCGCATCGGGAGCTGCCGGTAATGAGGATGGTTGCCGAGTGAACATTCGGCCCTGGAGCGGTCGGATTGTGGGTTTCCCCCCTTTGTGGACCGCGCGGAACCCTGTTACACTGCCGCTCCGATCCGGCGGACGGGCGCGGCCAAGCCGGGTCCGGGGCTGGAGGTGGTCCCTGGCCGGGGTGGCCTCTGTCACGAGGATCGCCCGAGGTGAGGGCCCGACGGCAGTCGACAAGCCGAGTGCGGGGCGCGTGATGCTGCAACGGTGGTGGCGACCCGTGCGGGGTTGTTGCCGATTGTCGGGACATCGCCGGGTTGATGAGTATGCGGCGATGGCGAGCGGATGGATGGTCGGGAATCGATGGTGGGGATCGGATTCTGCCGGCCTGGTTGATCTGACGTGCTTTGACTTTCTGGTTGTTTTGTTGTTCTGTCGCGTCTGACCGTCTCCGTGGGAACATGTCCCTGTCTGGTGAACGAAACCGGCGGTGGTACCTCGCGGGCCATCCCCGACGACTGGTGGAGTGCAATCGATGCCGAATCTGCGCAGCCTGTTCTCCCGCTCCGGTCCCTTCAACCGGATCCCCGAGTCGTTTGGGATCGATGTGCTTGAGAAGCGTCTGGTCCTGTCGGGCGCGTGGACGAACTTGCCCGCGCAGGGCGAACTCACCGGTCCGGCAACACCGGTGAGCGTGCTGGAATGGAACGACTTTGAGTACCGGGTCGCCAGCGGCTCCTGGCTGATCTCGTTCAAGGAGAAGACCGGCGGGGGCACGGCGGCCGAGCTGGCGGCTCGGCAGGTGGCGACGGCGCTGGGTGTGCCCGTCAAGTCGGCGATGGCGGTGGGGCGCTACTGGGCGGAGTTCACGACGACCTCGGCGGTCACGCAGAAGATGATCGATGCGGCGCTGACCAAGCTGCCCGGCGTCAAGCAGATCGAGCCCAACCGCGTCTACAACACGACACAGGTGCCCAACGACGAGCGGTACAGTGAGCAGTACATGCACGACAACACGGGAACCTTCCTGGGTTCCCTGGGCAAGCTCGACGCCGACATCGACACGCCCGACGCGTGGGACACGACGATCGGCTCCCACTCGCAGGTGGTTGCCGTCGTGGACACCGGGGTGCAGTGGAACCACCCCGACCTTGCCGACAACATCTACGCCAATCCGGGAGAGATCCCGGGCAACGGCATCGACGATGACAACAACGGGTTCACCGACGATGTCCGCGGCTGGGACTTCTGGGACAACGAGAACAACCCCAACGATGAGGAGGGTCACGGCACCCACGTCGCGGGGATCATCGGCGCCGTCGGCAACAACGGGATCGGCGTCGTGGGCGTCAACTGGACCGTCTCGCTCCTGCCCATCCGCGTGCTGGGGCCTTTCGGAGGAACGATCGCCAGCATCGTCGGAGGCATCGACTATGTGACGATGCTGCGTGAGAGCGGCGTTCCGATCGCCGCGGCCAACGCCAGCTACGGGGCGCCAGGCTCCCGCTTCTACGAAGACACCCCCGAGGGATTCGACGCCGAGAAGGATGCGATCGCGATGTTCATCCAGGAGGGTGGGACATTCGTGGCCGCCGCCGGCAACGACAACAACGACAACGACACGGAAAACAGTTCGTTCTTCCCCGCGGCGTACAAGATCCCGGGGCTGATCTCGGTCGCGGCGACCGACTGGGACGACAGGCGCGCCAGCTTCAGCAACTACGGCGCCGAGACGGTGGACCTGGGCGCCCCCGGTGACTCCATTCTCGCGACGTTCCCGACCGATTCGTACGCTTACCTGAGCGGCACGAGCATGGCAGCGCCCGTGGTCTCCGGCGCTGTGTCGCTGATCCGCTCGATCAAGCCCAACGCCTCAGCGCCCGAGATCCGCCAGACGCTGATCGACAGCGTGGATCCGGTTCCGGACCTGCAGGGCAGGACGGTCTCCGGCGGGCGGCTGAACGTGGCGCGGGCGCTCCAGATCGCGGGCCTGACGGGCCCCATCGTGCAGACCGTGCTCCCGGGCCCTGTGACGGGTCAGGTGAACCCGGCGACCAACACGCCGCTCAAGACTCTGACGCTGCGGTTCAATCGTCCGATCGACGCGGACAAGCTCTTCGACACCCTCGGTGATGAGGATGCCAGCAACGACGTCTTCGCGTTCAAGCTCGTCAGGGACGGGGTGGACAACGCCTTTGACACCGGCGACGACGGCGAGATCCGGATCGCCTCCGTGGTCCGCTCGGACACGGACCACCGCGAGGTGACGATCACGCTGAACCTCAACAACCAGCCCTCGCAGCGGCTGCCGATCGACAGCTACCGCCTGACGATGTTCGCCGAGCGCACCGCGAACGTCGGGATCCTCGACACGGACGGCAACTACCTGAACGGCAATTCGATCGAGGGCCAGGACGAGACGTACTTCTTCAACGTGGTGGCGGTGAGCGGGACGTACGAGGTCAACGACACGCTGGCGACGGCGACCAACGTGAATTTCTCGGCCAGCGGCACGGCCAAGTTCACGGGCGTGACGATCGGTGATGGCATCCAGGGCCCGCTGGATGTGGACCTGTTCAAGCTGGATCTGATCCGCGGCGGGCAGATCACCGCGGAGATCACCGCCAAGCGCTTGGCGACCGGCAGCAGCCTGGATTCGTACCTGCGTCTGTTCGACGCCAACGGGAACCTCCTGACCAGCAACGACCAGTTCTACGGGCAGGACTCGTTCATCGATTACTACGTCTCGACGGGCGGGACGTACTACCTGGGCGTCTCGGGCTTCGGCAACGAGAGCTACGACGTCGATGAGGCCGGCAGCGGGAACACGCAGTCCACGGGCCTGTACTCGCTCAGCATCGTGGCGAGCCTCAACACCGACGACATGGTGTCGGAGGAAACGGACTTCGACACAGCGCTGAGGATCCCCGCCACGGGCACGCAGGGCGTCATCACCTCCGAGATTCAGGTCACCGACCTTCGCGAGATCCTCGACGCCAACGTTCAGGTGCGCATCCAGCACACGTTCATGTCAGACCTGCGGGTCACGTTGATCTCACCCTCCGGCACGGAGGTGGTGCTCTCCAACCGCCGCGGCGGCTCGGAGGCCAACATGACCCCGACGCTCTTCGACGATGAGGCCCCGCAGGACATCGCCGACGGGGATGCCCCGTTCGCGGGCACGTTCCGGCCCGACGAATCGCTGGGCCAGGTGGACGGACAGACGGCGCTGGGAACCTGGACGCTCAAGATCGAGGATCTGTCGGGGACCAACTTCGGCTTCCTTGACGGCTGGCGGCTGGATCTGCACGTGCAGAACGATGTCTTCGGGGACTTTGAACCCAACGACACGATCCCCAACGCCCGCGATCTGACGCAGATCAGCGGTGCCGGGTTCGGCAACGCCAACGTCAGCGCATTCCTGGGGGATGGCGGGTTCGGCCTGCTGGACCGGGATTTCTACAAGATCAGCGTGAACGCCGGCGCCTCGATGACGGTGGCGGTCTTCCCGCAGGGCAACGTGGACACCGCGCTGCGGCTGTTCAACGCCCAGGGTGAGCAGGTCGTGCTGGCGATCGACCCGGCGTCCAACGCCAGCCGCATCGACAACTTCGTATTCAACGATGCGGGCGTCTACTACCTGGCGGTTTCGTCGGGTGTGAACACCGCATACGACCCCTACAGCGTCGCCGGCGGCGTGGCGATGACATCGACGGGCACGTACAGCATGGTCGTGAGCGTCGCCAACGGCGTGAGCGACGGGGCGATCAACCTGGTCGGAGAGAACGTCTCGGTGGGTCTCAACACCGAGGGCAACCTGTTCTCCGGCAACACAGGGCTTGAGTTCAACGGCATCGACTTCCTGTACGGTGACAACGGCCCTGCGCAGCAGTTCTTCGGCGCCGCCGCCGACGGCACGGTCTTCCAGAATTCCGAGCGCGAGACGCAGCTTGCGTTTGCGCTTACCGACCAGAGCGATTCGTTCAACTCGCGCGGCGTCGCACGGGCGCTGTTCAACGGCAACCTGCGGATCGAGCGCTCGGTCTCCTTCGGGAAGACCGACCACTTCGCGGTCGTCGATGTGCTCCTGACCAACCAGGGCGCCAGCTCGATCGCCAGCCTGAGCTGGATGGAAGGCTTCAACCCGGAGATGGGGCTGAACCTCGATCCGGAGACCGAAGAAACGTTCAACGACATCGACGGCTCCGGACGCATGGCGACCGCCCGGTACACCAACAACTCGTACATCCAGGGCCTGACGATCGGCCTGGCGGCGCCCTCGGCGGATGCGCGGGCCTCGGCGATGTTCATCTCGCAGTCGATCGTGGACGACCTGCGCGACCCGACGCAGCTCCTGGAACTCACGCCGACGGATCCGGACGGCGCGGCGAGCGATCAGTACATGTCCCTGGTCTACGACCTGGGTACCGTCACCCCCGGCCAGTCGGTGTCGATGCGGTACTTCGTGTTCTTCGGAACGACGCCGACTGCGGTCGATTCGCAGTACGCGGTGCTCAACGCTGGCACCGGCACCGGCCACCTGACGGCGGACGCCTCGTCCCCGGCGACCGAGACGCTCGAGGATGGTTCGGAGGTCGCCCAGCTCCCGTACCGTTATTACTTCCCCGAGGGCTTCGCGACCCCCAACACCAACACGTTCATTCCGATCCTCAACCTCAACGACCAGTCGTCGCACGTGGTGGTGATCGCCCGGTACGAGTCGGGGGTCCGTGACCAGCTGCTGGCCGACTTCGCCGGCTCGGGCGAGATCCCGGCCAACAGCCGCAGCGGCATCACGATCACCAACCCGTTCATGTTCGGCAACGGCACGCAGCTCGTGCGTCCCTACGAGGGCTACGCGGTCGAGGTGCGATCGGATCGGCCGATCTCCCCGACGTTCAGCCACTACGACACCAACCTCACGACGACGGCCGCATCGATCGGAGAGGCGTTCACGACGCGCGTCAGCGATACATGGACCTTCTCGGAGGTCACGCGCGGCGGATCCAACCGCGACTTCATCCTGTTCTACAACACCTCCGACCAGACGACCAAGGTCGAGACGACCTTCTACCCGCAGGGCGGCGGCGAGCCGATCCTGTTCACGCAGACCGTCGAGGGCCATCGCCGCCTGGGCCTCAATCTCCACCTGGTCGCGGAAGTGCCCGAGGGCGTGTACGGCGTGAAGGTGTCGGCCCAGACGCCGATCGTCGCGGTGGTCAGCCACTACGACATCGACGCCCACACGGCCGAGGGCGTCAGCGGCCTGCCCAGCCTGGGCAGCCAGGTGGGCGCCACCTCCGAAGGCGATCTGGGACGAAACGCCGCCAGCGAGAAGTTCACCATCCTCAATGCATCGAACTTCGACAGCGAGGTCAGCCTGGTCTTCCTCTTCGGCAGCGGCAGCTCGTACCGCACGGTGGTCGAGGTGGACAGCCAGTCGCAATTCGTGGTTGATGTCGGCTCGCTGCCCGCCTTCCCGGTGGGACAGCAGTACTCGATGCAGTACACCTCGGATCAGCCCGTGTCTGTGCAACTGGTCGCCGAGGCCTTCGGGGATCAGCTCATCAGCGGCCTGACCGACCGCGCCTACAGCTATTGGGGCTTCGGTGAAGGATTCAAGCCCCGTGACGGCAACCCGCTGGTCAACGAGACTCTTCGGCTGTACAACCCCAGCTCGACCGACACGATCGCCGAGATCGTCCTGCGGTACGACCTGGACCAGGGTTCCGAGTCGCTCCGCATCGTCGTGCCGGCCCGCAAGGCCTTCTCGGTCAACGTCCACGACCTGGTCACCGGCTCGCGCCGGCTCACCGAGGTCTTCTACGGGATCACCGTCAAGTCGGCGGCTCCCATCATCGCCAGCTTCACCCACGCCGATGCCTTCTTCCCCGGCGCTTTCTCGACGCTGGGTACCCCCATGGGCGAGGGCAAGGCCCTGACCTAAAAAGACCCGATCGGGAATCGGCGGGCCGGGGGCGAAAGGGCTCCCGGTCCCTTCGGAACCATGTCCTAGAGGCGGCGGTCTGGATGATCGCGAGGCCTTCCGTACGGGACGATCGCCTAGACTTCCCGTTCCCGGGAGGTGGATCCTCCCTGCCGCTGTGGTTCCTTCTGGAGTCCGTCACTCATGGTCCTGACTCTCGCGCTGGCGCCCTGGGCCACGAATCTTCTGATCCTGCTTCTCCTGGGGATCGCCGTCCTGTTGATCCTGACCGTCCTCATCCAGCGCCCCCAGGGCGGCGGCCTGAGCGCGGCGTTCGGGTCGTCGGGATCCGGCCAGACCGCCTTCGGCACCAAGACCGGGGACGCCCTGACCGTCTTCACGGTCATCATGTTCTCGCTGCTGGTGCTTGTGGCGATCGGGTTGAACTTCGCGATGATGCCCGCGACGATCGTTGCGCCGGACGCGATCGAGGCGGCTCCCGGCACTGCGCCGGAAGGAACACCCATCATCCCCGGGACAATCGATCCGGCAGCGACCCTGCCGAGTCCCGCTCCGACGGATTCGGGTGCCGGCGCTCCGGTCGAGCAGCCCGCGACCCCTCCCGCTACCCCACCGGCTACCCCGCCCACCACACCGCCGGTCAATGAGCCGCAGCCGGCTCAAACTCCGCCTGCTCCGGCTCCGTCCGAGCCCAAGGGCGAGCCTCAGCCCGACCAGCCCAAGTAGCCACAACAGCGCCGGTGAATCCCTCGGGCCGGCGGCGAGCCTTTTCGCTCGCGGGGGGTACACTGTCCACACGCCGTGCGGTGAGTCTTCATCGCGTGATGTTCACGGCGTTCGTCGGGGGGGTGCTGGGCATTCCGAGTTGCCGTCGAACGGGAAGCGTGCATGATCCGAAGCATGACGGGTTTTGGCGAGGCCTCCGCCCAGATCGACGGGGTGCATTACTTCGTCGAACTTCGGTCCCTCAACAACAAGTACTTCAAGGGCGTGATCCGTCTCTCCGAGGCCTTCCAGAGCCTCGAAGCGGAGCTTGAATCGGTGCTGCGCCAACGCCTGACGCGCGGGACGATCACGCTCCTGGCGACCTGCACGGACTCATCCGCCTCGGCGGCGTACACCGTCAACCAGGCGGCCTTGTCCAGGTACATCGAGCAGCTCCGGGCGATGCCGCAATTCTCAGGGGGCGAGATCAAGCTGGACATGGCGGCTCTGCTCTCGCTGCCGGGCGTCCTCCAGCCACCCGCCGATGAGGAAGACCGGCTTCTGAGGGCCCGGGAGGCCTTCACCAAGATCCTCAACAAGGCCTGCGATGCCCTGGTCGCGATGCGCGAGCGCGAGGGCAAGATGCTGGTCGAGGAACTCCTCCAACAGCGCCATTTCATCGCCGAGCGGCTCGCGAAGATCAAGGTCCGCTGCCCCGCCGTGGTCGCCGACTACGAGCAGCGGCTCAAGTCCCGCATCGAGATGCTCCTCCAGGGGCATGATGCCCGAATCGAGGCCGTGGACCTCATCCGGGAGATCGCCGTCTACGCCGAACGCACCGACATCGCCGAGGAGGTCACGCGTCTGGGGGGCCACCTGGACCAGTTCCAGAGCCTCTTGACCAGCTCCGAGGATCGCCCCATCGGCCGGACCCTGGATTTCCTCTCCCAGGAGATGCTCCGGGAGGCCAACACGATCGCCAGCAAGTCCCCGGATGCCGAGACGTCCCGCTGGATCGTGGATATCAAGGGGGCGATCGACCGGATCAAAGAACAGGCCCAGAACGTCGAATAGGCCCCGAACCGCCTACCCCCCCGATCCCCTCCCTGTTGCTCCACGCCTTCCCTGGCTGGCTCCCGCACTTTAAGCTGGATTAATCCTCTCAGGATCCAAACCTTGATATGATGTATCGAGGTGGTTTCCGGATGGGGCCGGAGAAGGTGTGCGATGGAACGACGCACGCAACGGGAGCGCGGCACAATTCTGTTCACCATGGCGCTGGCGGCGATCGCCGGAGCCGCATCCGCGGGTGAACCACCCGCCGCTGATGTCTCGTTCTCCATTGACCAATTGATCTCCAGCCTTTCCTCCCCGGATTTCGATCGCCGGTGCGGGGCGGAAGATGCGCTGCGCCGGCGAACTGATGCGACGATGCATCTGATCGAGGAGCGGCTGCGGGATGACTCGCTGGATCCCGAGCAGCGCGCCCGGCTGGATGCGCTGGCACGCGCGAAGTTCGGGGATGAGCCCAGGGCAGCGCTGGGGATCCAATACGGGGAGCGGCGGATCGGCAATCGGCGGTTCGACTCGCCGGTCATCGGCCTGACGCTCGAGGGGTTCGATGCCGATCGCGTGCTGCAGCCGGGGGATGCGATCATCAGCTTTGACGGCAGCAAGGTGAAGGACCAGCAGAGCCTTCGGTGCCACATCCTCTCGTACGATCCCGGCGAGATCGCCCGGCTCCAGGTCGAGCGCGACGATGTGCTCATCGATGTGGAAGTGCTGATGGGCAGCCAGGAGCAACTCCGTCGCAACGACGATCGCCGGTTCCAGGATCAGCGGTTCGGCGCGATCACGCAGGACATCACCGACTCAAACCTTGATGACGCCTGGGCCGTGCGCACGGAGCGGATGGGGATCGCACGCGAACCCGGCCCGGTTCTGGATGGCGAGCTTTCAGGGGCCGCCTGGCACCTGGCGATGGATGGATTCCAATCGCCCGCGGATGCGCGGCCGTCCGACGACATGATCCAGATCGCCGCCGGCGGCCTGCCCCGCGGCGGCGGCACGGATGCGATGCGCCCGTTCGCGGGCGGCCAGTTCGAGGAGGGCGGACGGTACCGCAATGCCTCTCGCGGCGGGCGGGATGCCGCGGTGCAGCAGCTCCGGACCCAGATAGACATTCTCACCAACCGGATCGACACGCTCAGGCGTCGGCTGGAGCTCGTGAGGCCGCAGGACATCAAGGACATGGATGTCGCCGGGCGGGCGCGGGTTAACCAGGACCTGGACGAGTTGCACGAGGCCGAGCGGACCCTCGATGATCAGCTCCGGCGCCTGGGCCAGCTGCGTGGATCGACGTTCCGGCCGCCTCAGCCGCGCCGGTAATCGCGAATCAGGATTTCAACCGCCGAGATCGCACGCCGTGAAGCGGGGTGCGTTGCCGCATCGCGCCTGGCGAGCCGGATTGCCCGCTCGCACTTGTCGAGATGGTCGGCGAGCTTGGGGCGCAGATCGGGCCGGATCTCCGCGCCCCGGTCGCCCTGTGCATCGAGGGCATCGCAAAAGTTGTCGTAAGTGTCGGCGAGCTTGATGAGCCGGACGCGCCAATTGGCGCGGGCGAGTCGCCGGTCGTACTCGTGCTCGCGCTTGGATTCGGGAAGCGCCATGTTCTTGGTGAGCGCGGAGACCATGCCGGCGATCTCCTTGCCGAAGCGGGACTCGATGTCCTCGTAGTCGGTGGTGGTGTCCTCGATGGTGTCGTGAAGGAGTGCGGCGGCGAGCACCTGGTCATCCCGGCAGCCGAAGACCTGCACGACGGTCAAGGCGACGCGGAAGACATGGGCGGTGTAGGGGGTTCGGCCATCTCGCCGGAGCTGGTGGCGATGCTGCCGGGCCGCGAACGAGGCGGCCTGCTGGAAGAGCGGGCCGTGGTGGGTAGTGGACATGGGGGAGGGTAGAAGTCACGAAGTCACGAAGTGACAGAGTGACAAGCCAAGGGCGATCAATCAGGTATTGCGGGCGGTGATCGCCGTTGGGCCGGCGTCGTAGGTGAGGTGGACGGCCTTGGCGGGTGAAGCGCCCTGCTCGTCGAAGATCACCAGGTCGTTGGCCTTGCCGGGCTTGAGCCAGACCGGGTGCAGGAGCATGCGGGTGTGTTCGCCCTTTCGCAGCGAGTATCGCCCGACGTGGTGGCCGTTGACGTAGACCTGTCCGGCGCTCAGCGAGCCCAGCTCGACCCAGATGCCCGGAGCGCCCGCGGCATAGTCAAACGTGCATCTCCACCAAGACGGAGTGCCCACGGCGTGCGTGCGCGTCGGCACGTGATAGGCGGCGGGGCCGGGCTGCTCCCACTTGGCGAACGCCCAATCGGCCTTGGCGGTGATTGGCTCGGCGGCCTCTTCGAGGCTGACGATGTCATCGAGGGCCTTGGCGGCGGCGTGGATATCGCCCTTGAACTCGTCGTCGAAGGTTTCCTGGAAGAGCGCAATCGCGATCGTGTGGTTGCCGCGGGAGAGCTGCTCCCCATCGATGAGCACCTGGTCGGGGAAGCCATATTCGAGGACCTCGATGGGCTTGCCATCCAGGAGCAGGAACCCGCGGCCCATGAAGCCGTGGCCATCCTTGTCGCGCAGCGAGACCAGGACCGAGGCCTTGCTGCGGTGCTGCAGGGTCCAGGTGATGCGCTCTGGGATGGTGGTGTCGCCCTCGCGGATATCCCAGAGCGGCGCACGGGCGGCGAGGATCTCGATCGGATCCTCGGTGACGATCTTGGGCTTGCCGTTCTTGAGCGACTCGACCTCCCAGGCGTGCCCGTGGAGGCCCTTGCGCTCACCGAGGGTGTCGCCCTCGCAGAAGCGGCCCATGTTCTCGGCGAGGAACACCAGCTCGGTCGCCGGCTTCTTGAGGCCGATCGAGAGGTGCCGCGTCGAACCGGCGCCGACGCCCAGGACACTGATCGGCTGGCCATCGGCGTAGACGATGACGCGATCGGAGGCGTGCGGGAAGGCGAGCTTGGCGCGGCGGGCCGAGCCGGACTTGATGGAGACGCGATACCAGCCGTACCCATAAGGAGCGCCAAGGGCGGTCAGGTCGGCCGGTCCCTTGATGCTCGCGTAGCGGGCGCTGGTGCCGCCGACGTAGTCGTCGAGCGGGGCGCTGGTCCACGCGGTGATGTGGATCTTCTCGGCGATCGGGGCCGGGTGCTTGGGCTGCTCGGGTGTGAAGCTCCCGGATGTCCCATCGGCGGTGATACGGGTGGCGTGCTTGACGCCCGGGATCGCCAGGGCCTTGCCATCGGATGTCACCTGCGCAACGCCCACGTACACGGCATCGTCGGTGATGTAGGTGGTGTCGATCTGGTCCTCGTTGCAGACGACGACGGCGATCCCTTCGTGCTCCTCGACGACGGGCGACTTGCCGCTGGGGACGGTGACCTCGAAGCCCGAGCCGTTGATCGAGAGCATGCCGCGGGCGCCGGCGGGTCCGAAGCAGACGAAGACCTTCCCGACGATGGCAAAGGCGCAGAGGTTGCAGTAATCCAGCGATGCCCGACCGCCCAGCGGCGCATCCAGGAGGCACCATGAGACCGCCTGCTTGCCCATGGGCACGGGCAGCGTCGAGCCGTCGGGCAGGAGCAGAGTGACAGAACCCGAAGATGCGCTGTGCTCGCCGGCCTTGGATGGATCGGGAGCAAAGACCATCACGACACCGCCTTGCTGGCCGGTCGCGTGAACGACCGAAACCTGCGCAGCCTCAGCGCCGCCCTTGGAGAGCTTGGAGGACTTGGAGCCCTCGTGGCGCGGGGTTGCGGTGTCGAGAGCGACGGGCTGGAAGGTCTGATCGAGGCTGGAGAGCACTCGCCAGAAGCGCGAGGCGAACGTCGAGATGCGGCGGATCGCGTGATACGAAGCACCGCGAGCGCCGGTCTGGGTGATGGGGCCGTTGCGCTCGTTGGACTGGCCGATGAAGACCGCGGGGCCCGCGGGCAGTCGTCCGGGGGAGAAGCCGGCGCAGGCGCCGCCCGCGAACGGCTGGATGTTGAACTGACCGCCGCCGGCGATGATCTCGGCGAGCCGTCGCTGGATGGACCAGGGGTCCAGAGGAGTGGGGGTTCCGCCGCGGATGTATTCTTCAGTCAATTCCTGGCTGCCGACGACCGGGGGGGCACCCATCGGGAAATCGATGACGATGCGCGGCTGGTCGGGCCGGACAAAGCTGAGCTGGCGCAGGGCCGGGAGCATCTGCTCGGTGCCGGACCAGCAATCGATCTCACCCTCGACGTTCTGCCAGAGATTGTTGGCGTTGATGATGGGGACGGCGATCCCGCCCTCGCGGAGGTAGCGGTTGAGCTCCCCGAGGTATCCCAGGGCCATCGGCGGGTTCGAGCAGTTCCACGCCGATTCGTTCTGGACGAGCAGGATCGGACCGCCAGCGCCGGTGCTGGTGACTTGAAGGGACCGGATGCGATCCGTAACCGCGCCGAGGTATCGGGAGCAGGCCTCGAGGAAGGGCCCGTTGTTGGCGCGGAGCTGGACCTTGGGGAGTTCGAGCACCCACGCGGGGATACCGCCCAGATCCCACCCTTCGCCGATGTAGGGGCCCGGGCGCAGGATGCACCACATGCCGGCCTTGCCGATCAGCTCGATGAAATGGCGAAGGTCGTTCTCGCCATCAAAATCGAAAGCTCCAGCGCGCGGCTCGTGACGGGCCCAGCAGACCGGAACCTCTATGGTGTTCAGACCGGCAAGCTTGGCGGCGTGGATGCGATCGGCCCATGATGCCCGCGGGATGCGGTGCATGTGGATCGACCCGGACACAACCCAGATCCGCTTGCCATCAAGGAGAAAGCTTCGGCCATCAAAAGTCACCGAGGGCATTGTCTTGGTACGCTCCCTTCGTCAAGGCGACCTGCAATACCCACGGCCCCGGACAGGCCACGGTCAATCCGCGAAACGTTCGCCTCGCGGGCCGTGGTCACTCCGAAAGCCGGCGGCCGTCACCGAAAACACCGATCCGCCACACCACCAGATCCCCACACGTCCCACCTGTACACTCTGGACGCATCCCTGCGAAGCAAGCCGAGCCATAACCATAGATCGCACCTCATCCATCCTCAACAAAGGCTTGACAGACTGCTGTCAATACCGATCTTTGTCCATTCATATGCCTATTAAATTGCAAACGTATCGGTGTGTCGCGCGATCCAGATACCCCTATGTATTGTGGGCGCGGATTGGGAGCGCGATAGCTCTGATGACAGCCGTTGTTTTCACTGGTGGCTGTGCATCGGTCGATTCCGAGGATGGCAAGCTCCGTGATCTCATCCGCAAGGAGTCGGAACGGCTGGGTCGGGAGACGCTTTCACCTGAGCGAGACATGAAGGGCGTCACGACCGGGGAGAAGCGCGATCCGGCAGCGCTCAAGAAGGAGCCTCCGAGCCGAAACCCGGCGGCGGAGGATCTGAAGTTCACCCCGATCAGCGAAGCGCGGGATGTCGCGGCTCGGCTCGAGAGCTACGCCAGGGAAGTCCTTGGCGAGTCGGCCGCAGGGATCAGCGTGCCGGATTCGGGGCAGGGATCGTCGCCGGATGCGGATTTCATGCCGGTGAATCTCGCCGAGACGTTCCGGCTGGCCCAGACAAGTGCGCGTGAGTTCAAGACCGCCGAAGAGGAGTACGTGCTCGCGGCGATCCGTTTGCTGATGGAGCGGCACCGGTGGGGACCGCGCCTGTTCAACGATACGAGCGTGATCGCCACGGGCCAGGGGGATGAGGGGAGCTTCCAGTCTGCGGTGGACCTCATCAACGAGCTGCGGGCGACCCAGCGGCTCCCGGCGGGCGGAGAGTTGGAAGCTCGCTGGCTGTGGAACGCGACGGAGAACCTGCGAGAGCAGACCACGGGCAGGTACCGGCAGTCATCGGCGATCATCCTGGGCGGAAGCATCCCGCTGCTGCGCGGGGCGGGCGATGTGGCGCAGGAGGATCTGATCCAGGCGGAGCGCGACCTGGTGTACCAATCGCGGATTTTCGAACGCTTCCGGCGCATCCTGCTGGTCTCGATCGCCGAGGACTACTTCGACCTGGTCCAGACACGGGCGCTGATCGTCAACCAGGTGCAGCAGATCGAGAGTCTGCGCGAGTTCGAGCGCCAGACGCAGGCGCTGGTGGATGCGGGGCGCAAGGCGCAGTTCGATCTCAACGATGCCAAGAACCAGGTGCTGGATGGCGTGGCGTCGCTGGCGAACCTGCGGGAGCAGTACATCCTGCAACTGGACCGGTTCAAGGTGCGCCTCGGTCTGGCGCTTGATTCCAAGCTCGATATCCAGCCGCTGCAGTTCGAGCTTCCCGAGCCGGACACGACGCTGACGGAGGCGACCCATGCGGCCCTGGATTTCCGGCTGGACCTCCAGAACGAGCGGGATCGCGTGGATGATGCCCAGCGCGGGGTGCGCAACGCGCGCAACAACGTGCTTCCGAACCTGGATCTGACCGGGGATGTACGGTTCCCGACGGATCCGGACACCCGGGAGGGCGGTGTGGGCTTTGACCCCGAGGAGATGAACTACCGGGCGGGGATCACGTTCGGGCTGCCGCTGGACAGGGAGATCGAACGGCTCGCGGTCCGGCAGTCGGTGATCCGCTACGAGCAGGCGCAGCGCCAATACGAGCGGTTCCGTGATGATGTCGTGGTTGCGGTGCGTTCAGCGCTGCGGAACATTGACCTGTCGCGGTTTCAGCTTCAGCTCGCCGAGGAGCAGGTGAAGATCACCATGCAGCGGCGCGAGGAGCAGTTGCTCAAGGCCGATGAGTTGGATACGCGCAAGCGGCTGGAGGCCGAAGAGGATCTTTTGAGCGCTCGCAACAATCGAGACCAGGCCAAGACCGATCTGCGGGTGGCGATCCTGAATTACCTGCTGGCGAGCGATCAGTTGCGGGTGGCGCGGGATGGGGGGTTCCAGCCGTTGCCGGGGATGACGCCGGAGACGGCCGAGCCTGCGCAGACAGCGCCGGGGGTTTCGATCGAGGGTGCGGTGGAAAATCCGGTTGAGCCGGCTCCATGATAAGAAGAAGATTCACCACAGAGACACAGAGGGCACAGAGAAGAGACAAGATACTGGGGCAGAGGGGCCTGTTGAACTGCGCGTGGATCACAGTGGGCGATTACCTTCGGCGAGCGCCATTGCGAACCAGACGGCGGCATCGTCGCGTTTGCCGAAGACTCGGATCTGCTCGATCGCGGAGTCGAAGGCATCGGCTTCGAGTAACTCGTGCTGGATGATCTGCTCGCGAGCGCTTTGAACCACGCGGATCAGGTTCCGGACGATGGGTTCGAATTCGGGGTTGCCGCTGCAGGCGCCGAACCAGACCCATGTGTTGCGGGTGGGCTGGGCGCCGGCGTGCTTGAGGAGCCAGATGAGCCGGCGACCGACGTAGGGATCCATGCCGCTGCGTTCATACAGGCGTATGTAGGCGTTCCAGAGCTCGCGCAGGCCGGGTGGTTCGGGGTGCAGCCGCAGGACATCGTGGTCATCATCGGAGATGACGATGCGGCCGCCGGGACGGATCGCGGCGACCATGGCGCGGACGACGGCGAGCGGATCCTTGACGTGCTCGAGGACGAAGCGGGTGTGGGCGAGGTCGAAAGCGCCACGCTCGCTGTCGCTCAGCGGTGGATTGGCGGCATCGCCCTGGCGGAACTCGACAAGGTGTGATTCGTTCGCGGCGGCGGCTTGGCGATCGGCCTCGGCGATCTGGTCAGGGCTGTACTCGATCCCGATGACGGTGCGCTGGGTGGCGCTGGCGATCGCCCTGGAGAGCTGTCCGAGCCCGCTGCCGATGTCGAGCACGTGATCGCCGGGTTTGGGGGCGATCTCGGCGAGCGTGCGAGAGTTGAGGAGGTTGTTGAGGGCGGAGAGGCGGGATCGCTCATCGGGGGCGGTGCCGTGGATGTAGTCGGGCATTTCGAAGGGTATGAAGCCAGGAACACGGCTGTTCGGCCAGATGGCATCGCCCTCCTGACGCTCCGGCACGGTCTCGATGTCTCGTGCCGCCAGGATCTGCTTTGAGATCCTGGTGCGTGTTGCCAAGCCATCAGGATCGCGGCGATCCTGATGGCACGAGTACGTGTTGAGAGCCCATCTCTCCGCGGCGAAAGTGATGCCACCTGCCGAGCTGAACGCACTCATGGTGCGTGGTGGCGGCGCAGAGACCCTTTGAGGCCGACAGCTCGCGATGTGGACCGTTGAAGGCTCACCCGAGCTCGCGCTCGGGGCTCCCTTACTCGACCGTCACGGACTTGGCCAGGTTGCGGGGCTTGTCGACATCGTGCCCGCGCAGGACCGCGGCGTGATAGGCCATGAGCTGGAGCGGCACCACCGCGAGCATGGGGCTGAGGGGCTCGGGGATTTCGGGGATGTAGAAGACATCGTCTGCGTGCTTCTTGATGGATTCATCGCCCTCGGTGGCGACGGCGATAATGCGTCCGCCGCGGGCTTTCACTTCCTGGATGTTACTGATGACCTTGTCGTACTGTCGGCCCTTGTTGGCGATGAAAACGGCGGGCATGCCCTCGTTGATGAGGGCGATCGGGCCGTGCTTCATCTCGGCCGCGGGCATTCCCTCGGCGTGGATGTAGCTGATTTCCTTGAGCTTGAGGGCGCCTTCGAGGGCGGTGGGGTAGTTGTATCCGCGGCCGAGGAAGAGCCAGTTCTCGCGGTCGATGTAGCGCTCGGTGACCTTGCGGATCTTGGCATCGTTCTCGAGGATGCGGGCGATCTTGTCGGGGACGGCCTCGAGAGCCTTGAGCATGTCAGCGCAGTGGTCGGCGGACATGAACCTGCGGCGGGCCATGAAGAGCGAGATGAGCGTGAGGACGGCGACCTGGCCGACGAAGGCCTTGGTGCTCGCCACGCCGATCTCGGGGCCGACCCGGAGGTAGACGCCGGCATCGGTCTCGCGCGCCATGGTGGAGCCGACGACGTTGATGGCGCCCAGGGCCAGAGCCCCGCGATCCTTGGCTTCGTGCATCGCCGCGAGCGTGTCGGCGGTTTCGCCGGACTGGCTGACGGCGATCGCGACGGTGTTCTCTTCGATGATGGGGTTGCGGTAGCGGAACTCGCTGGCGTATTCGGCGACCGCGCAGACCTTGGCGATGTCCTCCATGAGGTACTCGCCGATCATGGATGCGTGAAGGGCGGTGCCCTGGCCGAGGAGAATGATGCGTTTGGCCTTGGTGAGTTCCTTGGCGTAGGTGGAGAGCCCGCCGAGGACGACCTTGCCCTCTCGGGTGTCGATTCGTCCGCGGAAGGTGTTGGCGAGCGCCTTGGGCTGCTCGAAGATCTCCTTCTGCATGAAATGCGCGTAAGCGCCCAGCTCGATGCTCTCGAGCTCGATCTCGAGCTGCTGGACTTTGGGTGTCACGGGGACGTTGTGGATCGTGCTGGTGCGGAAGCCCTTGGGCGTGATCTTGACGACCTGGTAGTCCTCGAGGGTGAAGGCCTGCGAGGTGTGCGAGACGATCGCCGAGCCGTCGGAAGCGACGATGTACTCACCGTTGCCGACCCCCACCATCAGCGGGCTGCCCTTTCGGGCCGCGACCAGTGTGTCGGGCTCCTTCTCGCACATGACGACGATGCCGTAGGCACCGGTGACTTCGCGGAGCGCAGCCTGGACGGCGGCTTCGAGATCCATGCCTTCGCTGGGGGAGTAGAGCTCCCCGATGAGCATGGCGAGCACCTCGGTATCGGTCTGGCTGACGAACTTGTGGCCCTTCTCCTCGAGATAGGTCTTGAGCGAGCCGTAGTTCTCGATGATGCCGTTGTGGATCAGGCAGATGCCGGACTTGTCATCGGTGTGGGGGTGGGCGTTGGGATCGGTGACGCCGCCGTGGGTCGCCCAGCGGGTGTGGCACATGCCGATGGTGCCGCGGACGCCGCCGACCTCTTCGAGCTTGTCCTCGAGGTTGGCGACCCGGCCGATGGTCTTGACGACCCTGATCTTGCCGCCGTCGATGGTGGCGAT
Source organism: Phycisphaerales bacterium (assembly GCA_020847535.1). Taxonomy (GTDB): domain Bacteria; phylum Planctomycetota; class Phycisphaerae; order Phycisphaerales; family UBA1924; genus JAEUJB01. The sequence continues at coordinate 26,965 of JADLBU010000117.1, read as the reverse complement.
CCCCGCGGAGTCGTAGCCGCGATACTCGAGGCGTTTGAGACCTTCGAGGATGAGGTTCTGGCATTGCTTGCCGCCGACGTAGGCCACGATTCCGCACATATTCTCTGCTCCTGCGATCCGAACCCGCATCCGGGCCGATTCCGTGGCCGGAGATGCATCGGAATGGTACGTTCGGCTGTGGGGGCTAGAGGTTGGTCTGATAAACCCCTGTCCTCACGTGCATCACTCTGTACTCATCGGCGTATCGCGGGGTTCGCTTCGTGGGTGTGGGCTTGGATCGATGATCCGGCCGTTCCATGTCGAGGGTCTGGGATGGCCGCGGGCGACCGGAGATGGGCTGTCGAGCGGCCAGACCCCTTACATCCACCGGAACTAGGAGGAACTACCTCGGCCTGCCAAGATCCGCGTGAGGATGGAGAAGTAGCTGCGTTGGTGGGTGATCTTGTGGGGGCCTCTTCAGCAACCGGCCTCGAACGCAGCCACGAAGAATATGAAATCGTCCAGATCGACGAAGCCGGAGCGGTCGACATCCGCGGCATCGGTGCCTTCCTCGAAGACCTGGACGAAGAGAATGAAGTCGTCAAGATCGACGAAGCCCGAGCGGTCGAAGTCGGCGATGCACGGGGGAACAAGATCGAGCTTCACGCGGCGACCCTCCTGGAGCACCAGGGAAATCGCGGAGCCGTCCGGGGAGTACACGGCCCAACTGTCGAGATTCTGGATCGCGGGCGAGTTGGGGTTGTTGTCAACGTTCGTGAACGAGATGTAGACACTGCCGTCGACATCGAGGCCGGAGATCGCCAGGCCATCTGAGTTTTCGAGGGTCCAGTCGTGCTTGGATGTGAAGATGCATGAGTCGGAGGAGACGGTGTACGAATCTCCATCGGCGCTCACGTCGTCGGAGACCGTCCTTGCATTGCGGGAGCAGTCCCCGGTGGTCTCGACCTTCAGCTCGGCCTTGCCTCCGCCGTTGGCGTTGGAATAGGGCTCATCGTGGATGATGAACAGCGAGGCCTCGTGCCCGAGGATGGCGCCGTCGGTGGTGGTGGCGAGCAGGATGTGGGAGCGATTCTTGATGGGTGTGAAGAGCGGGCCGTTGTAGGAGTGTTCGTCGGGGACGCCGTAGGCGTAGATGCTCTTGGCATCGGTCGCGGTGAGGTAGTAGCCGGTAAAGCCCAAGACATTCTCTGCAAAGTCGCCGGCTCCAGGAGCCGACTCCTGCGAAACCCGGATCCGCGCGGGTGGACAGACCTCGACGCTGCACGAACGCGTGAAGACCAGGAAGTCCATGGCCCAGCCGATGGTGGTGTTGGAGCTTCTGGGCTCGATCACGACACGGTCGATCTCGGGGGCCGCGACGGCGAGCAAGACCGACTTGCCGTTGCCCGCATCATTGGCTGGGGCGGACTCGGAATCAGAGGCGACCTCAACACCGTTGCGGTAGGCGCGGATGGTCACGACGTCGTTTCCATCGAGATCCGTGACATAGATCTGCACGCGGTTGGCGATCGGGGCAAACCGGATCTCAAGATCGCTCGCGACGTTGTAATTGCCGTTCACCATTGGATCGGTAAGGCCCGCATCGCCCGATGCCATAGGTGAATCGTCGCCGCCGCCTACGAAACCGCGGATGGGGGCTCCCTCCCGGGCGATGATCGGGGGCTTGGTCGGCCTGGTGATATTCGCAAACGTCAGGCCCAGGCCGCCATACTGGGTGGTGATCTCTTCGCCTTCGGGGAACTCCTCGAAATCGACGATGGAGGTGTGCTGCTGCGCGAACGCCATCGTGGAGACCGCAAGCACCGCCAGTCCTGCATGAATTGTCACGAGTGTCCTCCCGGAGAATACGTGCGAAGAGATTGCCTGGAGCATTCTATGTGTCGCTTTCATCGCGCCTTCGCTTCCGGCGCTGGGAACATGACCGGTGGAGTTCGACCCTCGGCGGCCGGGTAAGAGTGGATGCGAGGAGAGCTTGGGAACACAAAGAAGGAACCGGGGACCAAAAAAAACGAACCGGCCCACGGGTTACCGCGGGCCGGTTGAAACAAGGATCAGGATTGAAACAAGCTCTGCTGTGACGATCGATCAGCGGCGGCGACGGCCGGCGGCCAGGGCGCCGAGGCCCAGGAGGGCGAGGCTGCCGGGAGCCGGGACGACCGTACCAACGACCTCGAACGTGCCGCTGGTGGCGCCGTCGTTGAAGACAGTCCAGCCGCCGGAATCGGGGGTGAGGGAGTACGCGAGGCCGTCGTCGTTGGTGCCATCGGCCCACACCCAGGCGTCATCGCCGGGGCTGGTGAGCAGGCCACCGATGGAGATCCAGTAGTTGCCGGCCGGGACGTTGTTCAGCGCAGAGCTGAAGGTCGCCGACTGGGCATAGACGTTGGAGCCCAGGCCGTTCTGGCCCTGGAGCGTGGGGCTGGTCGCCGCGGTGGCGAAGTCTTCGGCGTAAAGAACCGCGCCCGGGGCGCCGCCGGAATCGGCCATGATCATGACCTGGAAGCCGTACATGTTGGTGTAGTCGGGGAAGAGGAAGAACTCAGAAGCGCCGGCCCAGTTGGCGCCCGTGATGTTCGAGGCGGACGAGAGGGTGAAATTCTCGGCCATCTGCTGAGAGTAGAAGTATCCCGGATCGCCGTCAGAGTAGAAGCCAAAGCCGAAGTTGGCGCCGAAGTCCTGGGGATTGCTGTCCAGAACAGCAGCGTTGGCGGTGGCAGCGCCGGCCACCACGAGCAGAGCAAGAATCTTCTTCATGTCCAATTCCTCCTAAGAAACAAAAAAAACAGTCACCGCACAGTGCGGAGACGTCGGAAAACACGGGATGCCGGGAGAAACTACATCACGGCCGAAGGGCCTACCCAAACCACGTTGCGCTTACCCACTTTGACTATGAACCTCGTCCTCCCTCGCGCGAGCCCTCGTGGCGGAACGGAAACTCGCAGCGTCCAGTACTACCCGAAGCTCCGAATTCATGCAAGCGCGATTTGGGGTGAAATTTGCAAAAAAAGGAAACCTCACATTGTCGTTGGCAATCGACACGGAGTGCCGGATGAGGGAATCCTGCTGAGCGACGAGTTGGCGGAGTGCAACGCGAAAGAGAGTACATTGCGTCCCCCAACTGCTTGTGTGTCCCCTTGCCGGCCTACTGCCCATTGAGCACTATGAAGTGGGCGTTTCGGCGATACTCGCTTTGCCATTGTGCGAACGTGGGCTCGGCGACTCGATTGAAGTGGTCTCGAGCCCGTTCGACGCCCATACCGCGATCCCCTGCGAGTTCGATTGCCTCCCAGCGTGACCACCTGACCTGGCGTGGGGCTTCGACAAAGATCGCAATATCGATGTGTCGCCGCGGCTGGACCTGCAGGGCGTGTATGCCTTCGCAGATGACCACTTGTGCGGGACCGAGGGACGCTTCCCCTTCGCGGCGATGCGTATGGAAAGACCAGACGGGGCAGCTCGCCGCTGAGCCGGTCTTGAGTACCGCAAGATCCTGCTCGAGCCTGGCAAGGTCGGCGCGGGTCGGATCATCTCGCTGCTCCTCGGGCACACAATGGTAGTCGGGAAGGTAGTTGTCCGTCGGGATGAGCAGTGCTGCGGAACCACCCGCCCCGGCGAGCAGCGCCCGCGCCAGCGTGGACTTCCCAGACCCTACCGGACCGGTGATGCCGACCACAACGACGGGCTGTGCCGCAAGCGCAGCCCGGATGCAATCCCAAAGCCGCGGAGGAGCCTCGGGAAACGTGAGCGTAATCTGTTGAGAGCCGGGCATCACCCGGCCGAGCATACATCAGGGATGGAGGCTTCGTGCTGCGAGCACATCTCAAGGTCTGTTGCATTCAATCACCGGCCGAGGCACGACTGGCGATCGAGCACGGTGCCTCGGCGATCGGCCTGGTTGCGGCGATGCCCAGCGGGCCGGGATCCATCGCCGACGATGTGATCGCCGAGATCGCTGCCGTGGCCCCACCGGGGATCGCGACGTTCCTGCTCACAAGCCGAACGGATCCGGATGCGGTGGTCGAGCATGTGTTGCGGTCAAGGGTCAACACGGTGCAGCTCGTCGATACCGTCCTGCCGGGAACGTACGCAGCACTTCGCCGCTGGGCGCCGGGCGTGCGGATCGTCCAGGTGATCCACGTTCAGTCGGAAGACTCCATCTCGGAGGCGCTGGCGGTGCAGGATGAGGTCGATGTGCTGCTGCTGGACTCTGGGCGGCCGGCGGCGGCGATCCGGGAGCTGGGCGGGACAGGCCGTGTGCATGACTGGGAGCACAGCGCGCGGATCGTGGAGCGGGTGGGCAAGCCGGTGTACCTGGCCGGGGGGATCAAGCCGGAGAACGTGCGGGAGGCGATCGAGCGGGTGCGGCCGTACGGGATCGACCTGTGCTCGGGTGTGCGCACGGATGGGAAGCTGGATGCGGCCAAGCTGGGCGCGCTGGTGGCGGTGATGCGGTAGGCTGTGGCGCCTAGCGCAACCCTTTGACCTTGTTCTTTTCGATCCGGGATTCACCGCATGCACCCAACCGGGCTTCTGGGCGTCGTGGTCCTTGTCGCGATCGCCTGCGCGATCTCGTCGGATCGGCGGCGGATCCGGCCGCGGCTGGTGCTCTCGGCGCTCGGGATGCAGCTTCTGCTGGCGTTCCTGCTCATCAAGTTCCCGCCGGTCGTGAGCGCCTTTGACACGCTGGCGGCGGGGATGACGCGGATCATCTCGTTCGCGGATGCCGGGACGGTGTTCATCTTCGGGGAGGACATCAGCAACCCCGCCGGCCCGTGGGGGTTCATCTTCGCGGTCAAGGTGCTGCCGGTCATCATCTTCTTCGCGAGCCTGATGAGCGTGCTCTATTACCTGGGGGTCATGCAGCCCCTGGTGGCGGCGCTGGCGTGGGTTCTGAACCGCACGCTGGGGGTCAGCGGGACCGAGGCGCTCTCGGCAGCGGCAAATATTTTCCTGGGGCAGACCGAGGCCCCGCTGACGGTACGGCCGTATATCGCGGGCATGACCCGATCGCAGATCATGGCGATCATGGCGCCGGGGTTTGCATCAATCGCCGGGAGCGTGCTGGCGGCGTACGTTGGGATCCTGGGCGGGGACTCGGACGAGGAGCGGATCCTGTTCGCCAAGCACCTGATGACCGCGAGCGTGATGAGCGCGCCGGCGGGCCTGATGATGGCCAAGATCATCATGCCCGAGACGGAAGTCCCGCGTGAGGAATCGCTGGGATCGCTCAAGTCGGTGCCGTCGACGGCCCGCAACGTGATGGATGCTGCGGCGGAGGGGGCGACCGACGGGCTGAAGCTGGCGCTGAACGTGGCGGCGATGCTGGTAGCGTTCGTGGCGCTGCTGGCGATGATCAACTATCCCTTGGCAGCACTCTCCGAGATGCCGGGGGTTGCGGCGTGGCGGACAGCCAACGGCATTCCTGTTCTGACGCTGCAAAACATCCTTGGGTACATCGTGCAGCCGCTGGCGTGGTGCATGGGGGTGCCCTGGAGCGACTGCAACGTCTTCGGCTCGCTGATGGGTCAGGGTGTGATCGCAACCGAGTTTGTCGCCTACCTCGATCTTGGAAATCACATCAGGGCGGGGACGATCTCGCCCAGGTCGGCACAGATCGCAACGTACGCGCTGTGTGGGTTTGCCAACCTGCCATCGATCGCGATCCAGATCGGGGGCCTGAGCGCGATGGCACCGGAGCGGCGGGGGGATTTTGCGAGCATCGCGCCGCGGGCGATGATCGCCGGGGCGCTGGCGTGCTGGACGACCGGGGCGATCGCCGGCGTGTTCATCGCGTGATGGCGGGGGCTGGCGGCGATCCGTTCTGATCCACCCGAACGATGACGTAGGTGATGTCATCCTCAACCGGTGCGGCTCCGCGGAATCGATTCAGTTCATCGTCCAGCGTGGCGGCAATCTCTTTGGCCGGGCGGGCGTGTGTGCGTCGGATGATGTCCTTGAGGCGCTCCTTGCCGAACTGCTGTGCATCCTTGTTGCGAGTCTCCCAGATGCCATCGGTGCCGAAGACGATCACCCGACCCGATCCCAGCGCACGGTACTCGTACTGCTCGAAGACTTCGGATGAATCCAAGCCAAGGGGCAGGCCGCCGGCAGAGAGATCCTCGAATACTCCGGTGTCGGGGTTGTAGACCATGATCGGATCATGACCACCGCTGGCCCAACGGATGGTGTGTGCCGCCGGGTCGATCACGGCGAGCACGAGCGTGAGGAAGCGGCGGTGGCGAGCATCTTCACTCAGCACGCGGTTGACCTTGGTCATGAGGATGCCGAGGTCGGGAACATCGCCGGCGTGGCCGCGGAGGGCAGCGCGGGCGCTGGCCATGAGGAGGGCGGCGGGGATCCCGTGGCCCATGACATCGCCGAGGACGATCAGGGTCTGGCCACCGCCGGTCGGTGAGATGTTGATGAAGTCGTAATAGTCCCCACCGGTGGCATCGCAGTACCTGGTGCGGCCGACGATGTCGAGGCCGGGTGTCGTCGGATCTCCGGCGGGCAAGAGGCTCTGCTGGACTTCGACGGCGACCTTGAGCGAGGCCTGCAACTCCATCGACTGCTTGAGTTCCGAGGCGGCGGTGTTGAGATCCCGGGAGAGCTCGGTGAGCTCACGGGCTGCGTGGAGATCAAGCCGGCTTTCAAAGTCCCCTGCCCCGACTCGTTTGACATGCTCGCGGATGCGGACGATGGGCCCGGACATCCGGCGGGCGACCCCCAGGCCGAGAACCAGCGCCGCAAGAACAGCTGCACCGGCGATCATCAGGGCTCGGCGTTGCTGCTGGTGGACCTCACCGAGGAAGGCGCTCTCGGGGAGGACGGTGATGATGCGCCAGTCGATGCCGGGGTAGGGTGTGAGCGGGGCGATGTGGATGCGTGCGGGCTCTCCGGCGATGCTGCCCGAGATCGTGCGGGCGAGGAGCTTGGCGTTGCCGGTAGCGCCGGCGCGGATCGCCTCGGCGACCGCGGGTCCGGCGGGGGCATCTGATTTCTCGATGTTCAGGCGCTGACCTTCGATTGAATTCACGCGGCCACGCGACGCGGCGACCACGAGGTCATCGTGATCGATCAGGAAGACGGTGCCCCCTTCGGAGATCGGGACGGCCTTGAGGAAATCGCTGATGGCGCCAAGGGTGACATCGATCACCAGGACGCCGATGACCTGGTTCCCCGCATCGCGCACCACACGCGTATAGCCGGTGCCGGTCTGTGCATCGCCGCCGGCATCCCCGAACCAGAAGTAGACGGGTGTCCAGGTTGGGCAAGGGCGAGCGATCCCCATCTGGTACCAGGGGCGGGACTGGGCGTCGTAGGTGTAATCGCGCAGCGGCGCGCTGAGCAATTCCCCGGTATCGGCGTTGATCTGGTATTCGAGGGCTCGCTTGCCGCCGGGTCCATCCACGCGACCGACCTCCAGCCGGCCCCGGTTGCGCAGCAGCCATGTGGCATCGCCGGCGGGGTTGGCGAAGCAGATGGAAGCAACCCGCTGGTTGATCACCAGATCCTGGAGCATCAGCGGCTCCCAGGCCTGGAGCCCGGAGGCCGGGAGCGAGCGATCCGCCAGGCGGCGGACATAGAGGTCGCTGACGGCAACCGCATCTCCGAGGTACTCGCGCACCTCGGTGGCGACCCGCTGCGTGACCCCGTCGATGACGGCCGCGCCCAGTGACTCGGCGGTGGTTCGGGCGCTCAGGGTCGAGATGGTGATGAGCAGCGCGGAGATCGCCAGGATGGGGGCGACCACCATCGATGCCACCAGCACTCGAATGGATACCTGGGTTGCCATGCGCCGCCCCGGGTTGGATATCTCGCGAACCCCCACTCCCCCCACTCTCTGTCCGGCCGTTCGAGTAGCGTACCGCGCCGCCGAGCATGGGGATTGCGGTGTGCCGGGCTTGACCTTCTGAGCGCCGATCGTCAAGCTGGCCGGCGTGGAAGAGCCGGCCGCGAGTCAAACCTCCGAAGACCATGCGACGCCCGCTCCCGGCGGTGTAGTGGCGGTACCGGTTGAGATCACCGTCTTCGGCGGGACTCTCCGGGCGCAGATTCCGGTGCCATCGGCGGCCGTGTCCGCCGGGCAGATGCTCCCGATGTTCCATTCGATCGGCGATGCGGTGATTCACCTGTCGATCAAGGCGGTGGAGCGTGAGGGCAAGTCGATCTCGTGTCGCATGGGGTGCGCTGCGTGCTGCCGGCAGTTTGTGCCAATCTCCGAGACCGAGGCACGGGAGCTGATCGACCTGGTATCGAAGATGCCCGAACCCAGGCGCAGCCAGATCCGCGAGCGATTCGCGGCGGCGGTGGGGAAGATCGATGCCGGCGGGCTGCGCGACCGGCTGATGAACCCCGAATCGCATCCGGCTGAGAGGATGCGGACGGTGGCGATCGAGTACTTCGGGCACAGGATTGACTGCCCGTTCCTTGAGAACGAGATGTGCAGCGTTCACCCCCAGCGCCCGCTGGCCTGCAGGGAATACTTGGTAACATCGCCCGCGGAGAACTGCAGCACCTTGAGCGACATCGATGGTGTGCGGGTGCCGAACCACGCATCGCTGGCGCTGTGCCGGCTGGATGAGAAGCCGACTCAGACGCTGGTGCGGACGGTGCCTTTGGCGATGATCTTCGAGTGGGCCAAGACCGCGCCGACGGAGCCGGCCGGGAGGCCGGGGACCGAGATCATGGCCGAGTTCCTCAGGTACCTGGGCACCGGCGTGTAGCGGCGAGCCCAGGCAAGACGCGGCGACACGTGAGCGACATCGCGCCCACCTACACTGGTCCCGCGCGGGGAGATTGCCGCACCGGGAAACCCACGTGTCCACCATGCAACATGACGCCGCCCAGGCCCGCTCCACCGGGATCGTGATGATCCTGCTGGCGCTGGCGGGGTGGACGAGCATCCCTCTGTTCCTGCGGCATTTTGCCCAAGGTGAGCACGCGATCGATGCGTGGACCGCCAACGGCTGGCGATACGGGGTGTCGGCGCTGCTGTGGGCCCCGGTGCTGGTGCTGGGGTGGTGGAGGAAGTCGCTGCCCAAGGGTCTGTGGCGGGCGGCGATCGTGCCGAGCATTTTCAACATCATTGCACAGGTCGCGTTCGCCAAGGCGCCGTACATGGTGGAGCCCGGGCTGATGACCTTCAGCATGCGGCTGCAGATCATCTTCCTGACCATCGGGGCGGCGATGATGTTCACCGCCGAGCGGCGCGTGATCAAGACCGCGGGGTACCTGGTCGGCATGGGCATGGTGATGGGCGGGACCGCCGCGACCCTGATGCTCCAGCCGGGAGGGCTTGGGGGCGGTACGGCGATCGGCGTGCTGATCTCGATCGCCGCCGGGCTCTTCTACGCGGCGTACGGGCTGAGCGTGCGCAAGTCGATGCAGGAGTACCACCCGTTCACGGCGTTCGCGGCGTTCGCGGCGGTAAGCCAGTATTCGGCGGCGGCTATCGTGGTGCTGATGCTGATCCTGGGGGACCGGCACGGCGCGACAGCGCTCGACATGCCCGGGAAAGAGTTCTTCTACCTGCTGCTCTCGGCGGTCATCGGGATCGGGCTTGGTCACACGCTGTACTTCGCGAGCATCACGCGCCTGGGGCTTGCGGTCGCGGCGGGGGTGGTGCAGCTCCAGCCGATCACGGTCTCGATCGGGTCATACTTTCTGTTCGGGGAGAGGCTGACGTTCGCACAGTGGATCGGCGGATCGATCGCGATCGGCGGGGCTGTGCTGATGCTGGTCGCCCAGCACCGGCTGAAGGGACGGGAGCCGGTGGAGCCCGCTCGCACGACCGCGGCGCCGACGGATGCGGTGCTGTGCGGCAGCTGCGGGATGGACCTGTCGGCGGTGGATGAGGATGGGGCGTGCCCGGAGTGCGGGAGTTCGCGATCCTGCATCGGGGCCGACGCCGCCCGCGCATGACTTTCGTGCGCGAGGCATCCGCAACGGAATGTGCGAGTGGCTTGCGGGGCTCAGTTGACCGAGCCGTCGAGACGCGCGAAGGCTTCCTCGAAGTCGTAGACCCCGCGGAAGTCCTCCATGCTGTCGTCATCGGTCTTGCGCATGAGCCCCAGGTCGATCATCGCGAAGACGATGCGGCCGAAATCGTCGGTGCGGTTGATGCCCCAGCGGCCCAGGACGGTGCGGGCGAGCAGGCCGTACTGCTTGATCGCGAAGTCGCGCAGGCCCAGGCAGAGCTGCTGTCCGGAGACGTTGCGTGAGTCGTCATCGGGCGCGACATCCCCGTGGATCGTCTGCACCGTGTGCGAGAGGCCCTGGCGGACGAACTCGAGCGCTTCGGGCGTGATGTAACCGAACTTGCGCTTGATCTTGTCCCAGTCGGTCTGGACCTGCTGCTCGGCCACGTACGACTCCTCGTGATCTCGGGCGCTGACAACCATCGGCCGTCGGCCCGATCCTCGCCACACCTGTGCTGGGCGGCTCTCTCTCCCTCGACAAGGCCGGAGATAGTAGATGGCGCTCGGTTCGGCCGCCAAGGTGGGAGGGAATTTACCGGACCTTCCGCTGCTGGCCCGTTCGCACGCGGCGGGCCTTGCTCGGGGGAGCCGGCGCGGGGCTGTCCTTGGGAATCGGCGGACGGGCCGGACTTACATGAAGATTGCCCGAGAGCAGCCAGCGGAGCGGCTTGTGGGTCCAGTCTCCGGCGGTGTTGAGCCCGATGCGGGCGGTTCGGAGGGTTCTCCCTTTGGGCTTGTTGAGCATCGGCTCGAGGAATGCTCCGTGTCCGGTGACCAGGTCAACGTGATTCAGACGGTGATCGATCGCCAGCGCCTGGCAGAGCTTGCCGGGGCCGCTGCACAGGTCCGTTTCCGGACGGGGGCGGCCGCTGGAGAGCGGGCCGCGGAGCTCGCGCATCCTCTCGATTCCTTCGACGGGTTCGAGTGCTCGCAGGAGCACCGCGAGCGGTACATCGACCTCGCCGCAGACGATGTTCATGCAGAAGTGCATGCCGTAGGTGAAGTAGACGTAGGCGGTGCCGGGCTGCGCGTACATCGCCTCGTTGCGCGGTGTTCTTCGGCCGCCGCGTGCGTGCGAGCCCAGGTCCTTGGGCCCGCAATAGGCCTCGACCTCGACGATGATGCCGGAGAGGCGGGTGCCGTCGGCGAGGATGCGGACCAGCCGCGTGCCCAGCAGGCGCGGGGCGAGTTTTACGGCGGGCACTGAAAAGAATTCCCTGCCGAGCCTTTGTGCGGCGGCGCGCGGTGAGGAAGTAGAGGCAACAGCGCGAGGCATCAGGCGTACGCGTGCAGTCCGGGGAGGAGCAGGTTGACGCCGAAGTATGTCCAGAGCATCACGACGAACCCGATCACGCTGAGCCATGCGGTCTTGAGCGGCTTGTTGGAGGTCTGTGCGAAGCGGAGGTGGATCACGATCAGGTAGATGATCCAGGTTGCGAGCGCCCAGGTCTCCTTCGGATCAAAGCCCCACCAGCGGCCCCAGGAGTGATCCGCCCACCACGCGCCCAGCAGGATGCCGACGCCGAGGGTCCAGAAGGCCATCTGGAGGACGATCATGTGGGCGCGGTCGAGGTCGGCAAGCACGCGCTCCCGGCTGCCGGCGGCGTGCTGCGGGTCATCCCCCATGTTGAGGGCCGCGGCGGCGAGCACCGGGCCGGCGCTGGTCTGGAGCGCCACGGTCGCCGTCGCGGGCTGTGAACGGGCCAGATAGTGCGTGCCCAGGTAAAAGAGCGCGATGATGAAACCCAGGGCGATCAGGCCGTAGGAGACGAGCACGGTGGTGACGTGATACTTGAGCAGGACGCTGGTGTTCAGGATCGCCGCCTCGCGCTCGATGTTGACGCCCGGGATGCCGGTGGTCGAGGCCGTCACTAACACAAGGAACCCGACACCCGCGGCGGCAGCGCCGAAGATCCACTGGCGACGGAAGACCATGAGGGCCAATCCGACGAGAGCGGCGAACAGGCTGATGCCGGTCATGGATTCGAACTGGTTCTGGATCGCGAAGCGCTCGGCGATGATGCAGCGGGAGATGAAGCCGAAGCCGTGCAGGCCGATCGCCAGCACGAGCATGCCGATCCCCAGCATCCGCAGCCACGCCCGCCCGGTGCCGAAGGCGAGCATGAGCGAGATGGTCGCCAGCAGGTACGCCCAGAATCCGTATTCAAATGGGCGGGCGGCGTTGTACGCGCTCTCGAGCGCACGGCGGGAAGTGGGATACACCGAGGCGTTGATCGTGGGCAACTGCTCCGCAAGCGTGCGGATCGCCGCGTTGGCTCGGGCCGCATCCTGCGCCCGCCACGCCGCACCCAGCTCGAGCGCTGCCTTGCGGGCGGGGTGGTCGAGCGCCAGCGATGAGATGTGCTTCCACGGCAGGTCCAGGCTCACCGGGGCGACCAGGAGCATGTTGGAGCTTGATGAATCCCACAGCGAGATCGCCGCATCGAGCTGATTGAGGGCCTTGTTGTACGCGGGCTCGAAGCCGTGGTCGCTCGCGATCTTGGGGATGTGGGCCTGCACCATCATCGGCGTGATTCGACCGAGCTTGAGCCACCACTCCCGGCGGGCATCGGTCGCGTTCGCGGGGGGAAACTCCTGCTCAATGACGGCTCGGCGCAGCGGCAGGTACTCGATCCCGATCACGGGCTTGTCGAAGTAGTACTTGGGATCGATCACCAGATCCAGGAGCGTGAAGAGCGGCTGGTAGACGATGCGGCGATGGGCGAGCGTCTTGCCATCGACGGGGACAAGGTCGTCGTACACACGCTTGCCGGTGAGAGATCGCACGGTCTGGGCGGCGAGCGTCTCCAGGATCTTGGTGCGTCCATCGTGGAAGACGGCGATGTCCTTGAGCGGAGCCAGGTCGATGGCGCGTGCGAAGGCGTTCTTCTGCTCGGGAGAAATGGGCGCAGCATCCATCACGATCGGGCCGAAGGGCGATGTCGTGTCCACACCCGCATCCGCGGTGCGGCTGATGAGTTCGGAGGGGGGGTGGCTGTTGCCGGCCGGCGCGCTCTGCGCGACCGCCGGGGCGGCGAGCAGCGTGAGAATCGCGACCATGAACAACCGGGGGCCTGCGGAGAGGTGATATGGATGTCTGCGATTCATGTTGAACCTCTCAGGATCTGGCGCTGACGGGCTCTGGGACCGGTGCGGCGGCGGGCGATGCCGCGGAGGGTCGCGTGGGGCGCACGTAGGTGCCGGCGGCGAGCTGCTCCTGGATCTTGCGCTTCTCGCGGCGGACGAGGTAGGGCTTGAAGTAGAACGCCCACGGGATGCCCAATCCCATCATGACACCGCCGGCGGCGATCATGTGAATGCCGGGATTGTTGCCGACACCCAGGATGGTGAATGCGGCAAAGGGTCGCGGGAGCAGACCCGCGTCGGCCTGCTGCTGTGTCTTCTGCCAGCCCGCCTGGTCCCAGCCTGCCTGGCTGAACTTGAACTGGTGCGGGTTGACGCCGCTGGCGAGCCTGCCGAAGAAGTTGGATGCCCATGAACGATCATCGGACCAGCGGAAAGGGGCCGTCAGCGGCTCGTTGAGCTTGGTGATGTGGTCGAAGCCGGTGAAGGTCATGCCGCTGGTGGGCTCCACGCGGACCATGGATTGATAGTCGCGGGGTGCGCCACGGTGGTCGTAGGCGATCATCTGAAAATCGAGCAGCCGGATGTTGAAGCCGGGGAGTTCATGCTGGCGGCGGCCAAAGGCAAGGCGGACCATGCGGCCATCGGGCAGAAAGACATCGCGCTCCGTATCGAGCCCCGCGCCCAGGTATCGCGTAAAGGGAAGCCAGAGGATCGTCTTCCAGAACTGGCCCTTGTTGTCCTTGAGGCTCGTCGAACTGATCTCGACGGCGAGCAGCGACTTGTCGTGGGTGCCGATGAGTGAGCGGTCCTGGCGCTCGCTCTCGACCGGGTCCGGGCGATCGATCGCCTCGGCGTGATCCCAGCGATCTCCCAGACGCAGCGAGAGCTTGGGAACAAAGTCTTTGATGAGTCCATCACCGCCGATGTCATCGATGAGACGCACAGCGCCGCCGTCAGCGCGGATCAGGGCGCGCATGTGCGGAGGTTTCCCCGCGGCGTCACGCTGCTCATCGATGTAGATCTGGATCTGCGAGGTATCGAGGTAGGAGAGTCGGATCGAGGCATCGGGATCCTTGCGTACCGGCATTCCGCGATCGTTGACCTCGTCGAGCATGTCCTGGTTGATCTCGGGGTATCGGTGATAGATGTACCTGGTGAAGGGCTTGAAGGCAGGATCGGTGGGCTTGGCGACTCGCACGACTGCGACGCTGCTGGAAGCACCGCGATATCCCTCGGTGATGATGGGGAACGGCGGCTGGGGCAGGAGTTGCTGGACTTCGAGTTCAAACGCACCGACGGCGAGCTTGACGGGGAGCCGATTTGCTTCGACCGTGATGACCTTCTTCTCTCCCCCACCGCCGTTTTCGCTGGCGGGAATCTCGGCGATAATCGCGTGCTGCGTGCCCGGGGCGAGCGGTTCGGAGAGATCGCTCCAGCGCTGGTCGGACATACCGGCGGTGTACTCGATCGCCAGTTGCCCGCCGAGCTCCGACAGACGGGATGCGGGGCTTGACGGGAGAAGCGCGAAGGAGAAGACCGGCGTGTCGCTGACCTTGCCATCCTTGTCGGGTCGGTCGTCGAGAAGGTACAGGATCCGCAGCGGGTTCGGGGCAAAGGCCGGGGGCACCGAGCTCATCGCCGACACATCAACCTTCATCCAGTCACGCGCGGGCTCGGCGTACGACGCGTAGCCGACGAGCCGGAACTTGATGTCGGGATCGACGATTCCCAGCGGCGAATCGGCAACCGGGATGTCGAGCATCCGGGAGAGGGCGGCAGGATCGGCCTTTTCCTTCCAGGGCAATTGGCGATGCGCGGCTTCGAGCGCTGACTCTCCCGAGAACGCGGCGAGGTTGTAGTCGTTGTATCTCGGGACACCCACGAGCGGGCGCTGCTCGAACCCGAGCTGCTGGCCGACGAACAGGGACAGGAGCGTGTTGTCGTAGAAGGCGTTCTGTGCCGGGCCTGGGGTCGGGGATCCATCGCGGCCGGGCTGGCCGGCGATCAGGAGGGTGTCGCCTTCCTTCTTCAGGCCACCGTAGTAGATGCTCCCGAGAGCGATCGTGACGATGCCGGAGTGAACGGTAAGAACGCCCAGGTTCTTGAAGCTGAACTCAATTCGGCGGAGGGTCGCCGTAACCATGTTGAGCACGAACGCGAGCAGCACCACCCGCAGCGGCCACCACGCGTAGAACTCCAGCTCGGTCATCTCCATGCCTGGGAGGCGGCGTAGGGTGGTCGCCCGGTAGCGATCGCAGAAATCGGCGAAGAGAAGAAAGCCGCGGCCGCTGGCGGGGTCGTGGTGGAGTCTTGGCCAGGCGAACGTCATCCAGAACCATCCGGCAACCGGCAGCAGCGCGATGACCAGCAGCATCGTCCCGGCGAACCGGATCGCCCGCGATTGAGCGCGCGTAACCCGTAAGAACAGCCACGTCGGAATCCCGACCACGACCGCAAGCATCAAGAGGACAGCGACGCCATAGATCGCCCACGTCGGTGCCTGGGAGAGCATGCCGATGGGCACGCTGGCCAGGGTCGCGTAGACGATGACCAGCGAGAGCAGGATGACCGCCAGCCAGATGGAGCTGAAGGCGCGCACGATGCCCTTGACCGGCCACATCGCCGGCGGGAAATGCCGATCATCCCAGGCTCTGCTGCGATGCCACTTGGCGCTCATACACCCGCCAAAATCTGCCCTCCGCCGTGCGTGGCGCGGGCCCACCATGGGAATTCTAGGTTCCTGTCAGACGGTACTCGTTGCCGCCAGACAGGAATTGGGGTCGCTCATCGGTCATCAGGGCGGCTGTGATCACGCCCGGGGATTTCACTGGATTCGAAACCGGGATCGCCAGCAGGCCGGCGATCGGGCCGGGGCACGAGAGGGAAAAACGCCAGCGTTCCATCCCCAGCGCTCCGGCGGCGTTGACCGTTGCCATTGCCAGGAGGATTCCCGGGTCTCCGCCATCCCTGGCGAACAGCCGCCTCATCTCATCAAGAGTCGAGATGCCGGTCGTGAGGGTCTCTGGCGGGAGGTTGACGATCGAATCGGTGCCGAGGGCGACCGGGATGCCGCGGGCAAGCATATCCCGGTAGCGGTGCGGGCCGAAGTGCTCGTGGGCGCGGAAGTACTCCGAGGCGCGGGGGCAATAGGCGATGTGGAGATCGATGCCCGAGAGGCGGAGGCGGGCGAGCGTATCGAGATCCTCATCGGAGCAGTCGTTGACGTGTGCGAGGACGATCGGAGCGGCTCGCCAACGGACGACATCCTGATCGAGGGCGCGTGCCAAGTGGGCGACCGGGGAGAGGCCCTTGCCGATGAACTCGATGATCTGGTCATTCCAGATGCCGATGTGCTCGAGGAACTCGCGCTGGGGGCCCCTGGCGCTGGTGATGAACTCGTGCTCTTCGGGCGTCTCGGCCAGATGCGTCGAGACAGGCATCCCGGAGATCGCCAGAACCTGCTCGTAGATGTCAAGGGCGATCGTGTTGGTGGCGTGGGGCTGTAGCCCGATCGCGAGCGGGGAAGAATCCGGTGACTGCCGCAGCACGGAGTTGAGGCAGGTCATCGCCCGTTCGAGGCTGCGCTGTCGATGGCGACCCATCGCGAAGAACTCGATGAAGGATGTGCCGGAGAGATGCGACTGCTGGAGCGCGCGCGGTGCCGCGTCACTGGGGCCGGTAGATGGGCAACCGGCGATGTCTCCGATGGCGGCGATCCCGCCGAGGCGGGAGAGGCGGATGCCCTCGCGCACCGATTCGGCGATCGCCGTTGGGTCGGCGTGGCGCTGGTTGCGGATGATCTCGATCCAGCCGATGAACCCTTGACCGGGGTCAAAGGGCCTGGGTCCGATGTGGGTGAGGTCCAGGTGGGTATGGGCGTTGACCAGGGCTGGGAGGACCACCGATGAGCCCAGGTCGATGCGATGGGCGCTGGCGGCGGCGGGGTGGTTGTTGATCGTGGCTGGAGATCCGGCGGCGACCAGAGACAGCCCGAAGCCCTGCTCAACAGAGGGTGCGGGGGCGACCTGAATCAGGATCGATCCGGGGGCGGCCTCGACCCCGACGGCATCAGCAATCCCGGCGGCATCGAGCCTGAAAAGCCGGCCCGAGGCGGGGCCGGGATCGGGCGGAGAGCTTGCGTGATCGGGGCTCATGCAGGGGGGGTATGACGTCCGATAGTACGGGATCACCGTGCTACGCTGTGGATCCCTCGGCCGGTCCTCAATTCAGGGGCGATCGCCGGCGATGCGGCCTGACTGGAAAATGGAGTTTGGCGATGCAAGCGATGAGCAAGTCATGGATGGGCGTTGTTGGAGGCCGGGTGAGGATCGCAGGTCTGGCGATCGGCCTGGCGGCGGTGGGTCTGATGGGCGGGTGCGTGACCCAGGGCGACTGGGACAACCTGTACGCGACCAACCGGAGCCTCAAGGACCAGGTCACGACCCTGACGCAGGAGCGTGATGAGTACCGCAACTCTGCGGAGATCCTGCGGCAGCAGCTGGTGCGCGAGCAGGAGGGCAACGCCCAGTTGCGGACGCAGGTGGGCAACCTCCAGAGCATGTTCGATCAGGCGCAGGCTCGGCTGGTCGCGCTGGGCGAGAAGATCGACAACGCGAGCTTCACACAGCTTGACCCCGAGACCGACACTCTGCTCAAGGAACTGGCGGAGAAGTACCCCGACCTGATCATCTACGATGCCGATCGCGGTCGCCTGCGGTTCGCGTCGGACCTGACGTTCGATTCGGGTTCGGATGTCGTCAAGGACTCCGCGCTGCAGAGCCTGCGGGCGCTGGCGAACATCCTGACCTCGGGTGCGGCCTCGGCGTACGACGTCCACATCGTGGGCCACACCGATTCGCAGCGGATCGGCTCGGGCACCGCGCGGAATCACCCGACCAACATGCACCTCTCCTGCCACCGGGCGATCTCGGTTCGCGGGCAGTTGGCGAGCATGGGCGTGCCGGCCGAGAAGATGGAGGCCGCGGGGTGGGGCGAGTTCCGGCCGATAGTGCAGAACACCGGCTCGGGCAACACACCCCAGAATCGCCGCGTCGAGATCTACCTGACGCGTCCGAAGGGTGAGAGCGCTTCGCTGGGCGCGCCGGCGCCGGCATCGAACCGCACCGTTCCCGCGACGGACCGGACGCTGGATCGCCAGCCGGATATCACGAAGTAAGAAATCACGAAGTGACTCAGTGACGTAGTCACGGAGTGAAGAACCAAGACGCGGCGCGAGTGACTCGTGCCGCGTTTTTCATTTTGCGGTGTCAGTGGAGCGAAGGACGTAGCAAAAAAAGCCCCGAGCGCAAGCGATGCGGGTGGCCTCCTCCTTGAACCCGTCGCCTGCGCTCGTGGCTCGTGCCGGACGGATCGGGAGATTTGGGACGCATCCCTTCCCGCCCGGGCGAACAGTCTTTGAGGCCACACACCGCGATTCGTCGTGAATGCCGCGGGGTGAATGGGAGCGATCACTCGTTCCCGCCTGACGACTGAAGAATGCCACAGCATTGAGGGGTTGCCACCCCAGTCGGCAAAAGCCGCGCAGATCCGGCGGTTTCTCTGGGTTCACGTCCGAGAAGCCGGCCCGGGATGTGGAAAAGAACACGCCCGGCGAGGGCCGGGCGTGCATTGGAGTCAGGAGGTCACGAACCGGGTTCAACGACGGCGATGGGCGAGCAGGAGTCCTGCGATCCCGGCCAGGCCGATGGCTCCCGGGGCGGGCACGAAGAACGCACTGCCGGAGTAGGAGCCTTCGGAATCCCACTTGAGAGTTGGGAGCATGGAAGTCGAGCCGAGGTTGACGCCGCTGCCGGTGTCCGAGTGCAGGACGGTCAGCGTGAACGCTGCATCGTCGAGGCCAACCGAGTCGCCGGTGTAAAGGCCGAAGGCGGGCATGTCGGGCCCGTACCAGTGGTACTGAACGCTGCCGTAGTCATCGCTGCCCTGGATGGTCGCCGTTGAGCCCCATGTGGGGTTGGCCCCGCCGTTGCCCACGGAGGTCAGCACTCCATCCTCGATGGAGCAACCGAGCACCGGAGCGCCGGATCCATCAAGGAAGAAGAACGTGCCATCGAGGGAGTAACTGTGGATGAACTTGCCGCCGAAGGGGACCGAGCCGAGGTAGCCGATGCTGAAATCGGCCTCGAACTCGACGGCGAGCAGCAGCGGGAAGGCCGGGCCGTTGTTGTCGTCGACCAGCAGAACCTGCGGATCAAACGCATCACCGGCATCGGTGACCGTCGCGCCCTGGCCGGCGAACGTCCAAGAGGCTTCATCGGCATCGGAGGCAAAGCTGAAAAACGCCGCCGAAGCCGGGACCGCAGTCGCCGCCGCCACGAGGGCAGCGCACGTCATTAAATTTCGGATCATCTCTCTACTCTCCATCCCTTGCAGCGAGCCCGCGAGCGCGGACCCACCCCTGTTTCAAGGATCGCGGGTCTATACGACGTGGGGTGTTTGCCGGTTGCCGACGTCCGGAAAACCGTGCTGCAACGCCCAAAGGCCTTGGGATGGCGATCTTTGTGTGGAATCCGATAGGTACTCGCCGAGTTGGGCCGCGATCGGGTTGGTGATCGCTCAGCGAGCGGTGGCGAGCAGCACCTGTCCGCGACCGGCGACGGGCTGATACCCCTCGATATCCAGGAGCCGCTGCTTGCGATCGAGACCGCCGCCGTAGCCGGTGAGCGTGCCATCGGAGCCGATGACGCGGTGGCAGGGGATCAGGATCGCAAGACGGTTATCCCCGTTGGCACGAGCGACCGCGCGGACCGCCGTCGGGCGCCCGATCGCCTTGGCGATCTGGGCGTAGCTGCGGACCTGGCCCGCGGGGATCTTGAGGAGTTGCGCCCAGACGGATTCCTGGAACGGGGTGCCGGCGATGTGAAGGGGAAGGTTGAACTGACTGCGCTTGCCCGTGAAGTACTCGGTGAGCTGGCGATCAAGTGTGTCGAGGTGGTTGCTGGGTGCGGTGGCGATCGGGCGCTTGAGGCGCGTGCGCAAGGTGTTGATGTTGGTGGCGAGCATCCGGCGATCGATGAATTCCAGGAGACAGATGCCATCGTCTGATGCGACGGCGAGCATGGGCCCCAGGGGTGTGGGAAGCCAACGGGCGGCGAGCGGCTGGATGTTCTGGGATGCGGCGAGCGCGGGCGTCGAGCCGAAGAGCTCGCCGACGGCCTTGCGGAAGCCGCTCTCGGATTCAAAGCCCGCGCGGCTCGCGGCGGACTGCATGCCGGCGCCGTTGCGGACGGTGGCCAGCGCCACGCCGATGCGGCCGGCGCGCGAGAGGGCCTGGAAGGTGGCGCCCATGTGCTTCTTGAAGTAGCGGGCGGCGGTCGCGGGGTGGATGCCGGCAGCGCGTGCATCGGCGGCGGTCAGTTGCGTTGTGGGCTGGCTCTCCAGGCGTTGGGCGAGCTGCGAGGCCCAGGTTGGCACCTGGCCGATCCCAAGCAGAGGCCGGCAGCGCATGCAGGCGCGATACCCGGCCTGCATCGCGGCGGCGGCGGTCGGGAAGAACTCACAGTTCTCGCGGTGCGGCGTCTTGGCGGGGCAACCGGGTCGGCAGAAGATGCCGGTGGTGGTGACGGCGAGGAAGAAGAGCCCGGCGGCGGAAGCATCGCGCTGGCGAACCGCCTCGTACATCTGTTCCGGCGTGAGGGGTTTGGCTTTCCGTGAGACAATGGAAGGCATGACGAATGATCGCCCCGCGGGACGTTCGGGCCACAGCGCCGATGACTTCAAAGTCGGTTTTTCGGGCCCCACACCACACCCACGCGCGTCCCGCTACATCGGCTTCTTGTTGATGGTGACATCGTGTATGTGAAGGAGCTTCTCCTTGTCGAAGACCATCTCCTGGCGCGAGAGCCCGACGATGTCGTACTCGGTGGTCAGCTCGATGGCATCGACGGGGCAAGCTTCCTCGCACATGCCGCAGAAGATGCAGCGGAGCTCATCGATCTCGAACTTGGCGGGGTACTTCTCGCGATCGTCCCAGGGGGATTCGGCGGCGACGATGTGGATGCAGCGTGCCGGGCAGATGGTCGGGCACATCATGCAGGCGACGCAGCGGACGCGGCCGGACTCATCCCGGTTCAGGCGATGCACCCCGCGGAAGTTGCTCGCGTTCATCCCGCCCTCTTCGACGGGGATGTTCTCGCGCCGCTCCTCGGGGTATTGCATGGTGCGGCTGGTCGGCCCCTGGCCGAAGGATGTGAAGAAGTGCCGCATTGTCGTCCCGAAGCCCTTGAAGATCTCGGGCAGGTAGACACTCTCCAGCCGGTTCAGCGGCCTGGGGTTGACGTTGGTGACTTCGGTATCGTGGATCGCCATGGGGGTGGAGTGTAGGAATGAGGCCGGCAACCTGCATCCGGATGCCGATTGCATCGCAGGTGTGTGCGGGCTCGGAGTTACTCCGGCTACGTGAGCCACTGCCCGCAGGAGGGGCATCGCAGTGAGCCATCCGCGCCGGGGGTCACCTGACGGACATCAAACGCGCACGCGGGGCAGATGTCATATTTCTCGGGGCGAAGGGAGCGGATTGCGATCGCCAGGGCGGTTCCGATGCCGGCGAGCAGGATGAGGGCGGCGATGATGAAGGCGGGGGCGGGTGTGGGAGTTGCGGCGTGTAGAACGATCGCGGCGATCCCCGAGCAAGCGAGCGCCAGCACTGAGCCGCAGAAGAAGATGATCAGGGCCCGCAGGTATCGCACGGGAGGGTCAGGGTAGCGCGGGGCTCCCGGAGGCCCGCGCGGGTTTCGCGGGGTTGTGGTCGGTCGGCCGGGCGTTGACTGGATCGATGGCGGGGACCAGTTGGTCAGCGCCACACTCGGGGCACTGGATGAGGTCGCCGGAGCGGCGAGCCAGGCCGGAGAGGGGGTAATCGCATCGGTAGCAGAAAGGATCCCCATCCGGCAAGGGGTCGGGGGTGGTTTGCGAGCGAGTGCCGACGAGCAGGAGGATGGTCAGGAACGACAGGACCGAGCCGAGCGGCATCCCGGTCCCCGGTCCGGTCCATGAGAAGGCGTGGCGGACAGCCACCGCGGTGATCAGCAGCAGGAGGGTCGCGAGCCAGAGCGACCAGAGGATGGCGCGGCCTGAGAGGGCCATCCGGAGTGGTACGGGGATGGGGAGGCGTGGGATCGGCTGTCGTGCGCACCAGGGGCGTTATGTGGGACATCGCGGTGCGTGCGATGGGCAGGCGCGGCGAGGCGAGGACCGGTACAGGCGGTCGGACGGCCGAGCTAACCTCCTTGTGAATGTTCTGCACTCGCGGGGCGGCATCTGGTCGATGAGTGTGATTCACCACGCTCATTGGAGTTCGACCTTGTCTTCGTTCTCAGCACCCAACTCATCGACCCCGCGAACGGCCGGGGATGTAACCACGGGTGGACCTCGACTGACGCTCGTGGGCGCCGTGTACGTGGGGGGGGTGGCGGGTTCGCCAATCGCGCCGGATCCCAAGCCCCTGCTGGATCCACGCGCCCGCTGGCTTATTGATCCGGACATCTGCTTCCTGAATCACGGTTCGTACGGTGCGGTGATGGGCGATGTGCTCGATGCCCAGGTGCGGGTCCGGGAGCGGATGGAGCGGGAGCCGGTGCGGTTCTTCAAGGTCGATCTGGAGGGGCTGGTCGATCGGGCCCGGGCGCGGCTGGCGGAGTTCATCTCGTGCCGGCCAGAGGACATCGCTCCCGTACGGAATGCAACCGTCGGGCTCTGCACCATCTTCAATAACTACCCCTGGCGAGCGGGGGATGAGATCGTCATCACCGATCACGAGTACTCATCCGGCCAGCACGAGTTGGAGCGGATCGCGGCAAGCAAGGGGATCCGGGTCGTCGTCGCGCACGTGCCGTTCCCGGCGTACTCGGCCGGGGAGGTGCTGGAGGCGGTCGCGGC
Organism: Phycisphaerales bacterium; assembly: GCA_020847535.1. Classification (GTDB taxonomy): domain Bacteria; phylum Planctomycetota; class Phycisphaerae; order Phycisphaerales; family UBA1924; genus JAEUJB01. The sequence continues at coordinate 4,001 of JADLBU010000117.1, read as the reverse complement.
GGGGATCACCGAGCGGACGCGGATGGTGATGGTCAGCCACGTGACCAGTTGCTCCTCGCTGATCTTCCCGGTCGCGGGGGTTTCGGAGCTGTGCCGTCGGCGCGGGATCGACCTGCTCATCGATGGCGCCCACGCGCCGGGGCAGGTTCCGGTGGATATCGCCGCCCTTGATCCGGCGTTCTACGTCGGGAGCCTGCACAAGTGGCTGGGCGCTCCCCGTGGGGCGAGCTTCATATACGTGCGGCGGGATCTGCGGGATGGATTCCGGACGGTGGCGCTCTCGAGCCGAGCCAAGAAAGTTCGGCCGGACCGGGACCTGTTCCTTCGCGACTTTGATTACATGGGGACGGATGACTACTCGGCGTTCCTGGTGGTGCCGGAGGCGATCGATGCGGGGGCTGGGCTGGTTGAGGGCGGGTGGCCGGCGTTGATGGATCGCAACCACCGCGCGGTGCTGGAGGGTCGGGACATTCTGTGCGCACAGGCGGGCCTTGGCCGCTCCTGCCCGGATGAGATGACCGGGAGCATGGCAAGCCTGGTGCTGCCGGAGGCTTCGCCCAGGCTGCAAGGGCGAACGACCAGGTACGACGATCCGCTGCAGGATGTCCTGCTCGCGAGCCACCGGATCCAGGTTCCGATCTGGCGGCTGTGGGAGAACCCCGGTGTGCGGGTGGTGCGGATCAGCGCACAGGTGTACAACACACCAGAGCAATTCGCGTACCTGGCGGCGGCGCTGCGGGCGGAACTTGCCGCCGAACGTGTTGGCTAGCAATCCAACGGCAACCGGGGGATTACTCCGCTTCAACGCCGAGCTTGCCCGTGCCCAACTTCAATGCCCCACCACCGACATGTATGGCACCACCACCCCCGCCGGTTGAGTGGTCGGGCAGGATCGACCGCTTCGCTGAGTCGTATCGCCAGCCGTGCGTGTTGGCCCCCGCCGCAGCGCCATCGACCCGACAGGTCGCCTTGTCGTTCATGGGGTTGGTGGGGATCTGGCGGAGGTACGGCCCCCAGAGCGCCGCGACATCGATCTCCCCCGTGAGCTTGGTCTTGCCTGTCAGCCGGGCGGCAAAGTTGGCTTCGTTGGTGCTCACCACGCCGTCAGCGCCGGTCGCCGGGCAGCGCTCGAGGTGCTCGGCGATATAGATATCAATGGCACGCTGCATCGCGGCCTTGTCGGCGAGCAGCGCAACGTTGGATGACCGCTCCGATGCGTTGACCAACCGGGGGATCGCGATCGACGCGATGCATCCGATGATCATGACGACGATCACCAGCTCGATGACCGAGAAGGCCCGGGCAGACCGGCATCGGGTTGAATGTCGTGGTCTCATCGACACGCACATACATCGGCCAGGGATCCCATTCGGCCGCGCGCTTGCCCGTAGGCAAAGGCCCTCTGTCGTGTGAACCATGCCGTCTGGGACCGCCGTGCGATGCCGGCGGAACCGGATGTGGTCCGAGAAGCGGCATGTGGGCGCCGCAACCGCGCGCCCGAAGATCCCCCGTGCTTGAGTACGAATCGAGGTTGAAAATGCAGCAACGCCCGCATGGGCGTGCGTTGCTGATGGAACGACTCGCTGATGCGGAATTCACTTCGTCAAGGCATCGTTGGGTTCTGCGGTGCCGAGGTTGATGGTCACCGGGAAGAGCGACATCCGCCGGTGGTTGTAGAGGATCTGGTCGCTGGAATCGACATCGTTGTCCTGGTTCATGTCGCCGTGGGCCCAGTTGCAGCCGGTGGTCTTGCCGCCGTAGAGGGCGTATGCAGCGCTGTAATCGCTGACATCGGTCGCGTTGATCAGACCATCCCCGTTGAAATCTCGACCGTCGATCGAGCCGAAGTCGTAGACGCGCTTGATGTACTCGGTGAGCTGGTTGGCGTTGATCGCCTCGATCTCGGCGTAGTCCGGGCCCTGCGCCACCACCACGAAGCCGCGCTGGGTCCACGCCAGCACGCCGGCCATCGTCTGCACGGCAAAGTACTCGGAATTGTCACCCGCGTGTTCGACGAGCACGGCAAGCTCTGTGTCGTCGGCAATCGACGATACATCCCATTCCTTGTCGGGATCGCTGCTGCCAATCGAGCCGTAGAATGCGATCGCCGGAACATGAAGAATTCGCGTGGAGTGCAAGTCGTATGGAGGTCCGCTGCCGATCAACGGGAACGCTTCTGCCCCCAGGAAGTGATGTTCATCCTGGCCCGGCGCGTAGAGCGGGCAGTAGGGGAACTCGGCGAAGGTCGACCAGTGGGTCGTGGACCAGTCCAGCCAGTAGCGGGTGATGCCCAGGTACTGCCAGGGCTTGATGTTGTCGTGGAACTCGCAGACATCCGACTGGCTAAAAGCCGAGGGAGAGTAGGCAATGCTCGCACCGGCGCAAGGATAGTGCATCCACCCTTCCGTCGGCTGCGCATCCGAGGTGCAGCCCGAACCGCGGACCTTGGTTGGCGTCGCATAGTCGTTACTCTCCATGCAGAGCGAGCCTGAATCATTGTTCTGGTAAGCCCCGTAGATCTCGAACTGGGTATCGGGTTTGGAGTCGAGCCAGTTGGTGAGCAGGCACGTGAACTCGCAGCGCTTCCAAAACGGCATTGACCACCACTGGGCGCTGGCCATGTTCTGGCCGCGCACCATGCCCGCCGGGAGGTTGAGGATGATGCGGCGATACCCGGCGTTGTACGCATCGGTCAGCCGGGTCTCCAGGGTGATGAACGCCTGACTGCCATCCCCTTCGTACTCGAGATCATCATCCTGGTCGTACCACCACGGCTGTAGGCCCCGGTAGTTGCCGCCCTCGGTCAAGGAGCAGTAGTAACCGCCGCCGGGCCGCAGGTTGATCCAGGCCGCCGGCAGCCGGTTCGGCGCCCAGTTGTACGTCGTCGGGATCCACGTTCCCGTTGTGAGGTACGGCATGCTCCCGCAGTTGATGCCGGGGATGGTCGCGCACGGCTCCGGCGGATCCGGGCGATATGCCGATGCGCTTGCTGCCACCAGCCCGAGCAGGAACGGAGTGGCCGCGATGCATGCAATGCGATGCTTCATGTGAAACCTCCACAGCCGCGAAGCGGTCACAGATGTGCCGCGTTCGCAACCCGCAAAGTGAAGTCATCGCCGCGTGAGCAAGCGCACAGCGCGACGGCCCCGCGAGCGATGGTACAAATCAGCGTTGACGTTGCCGGGAACACAGGCCCAGGCTTGCAATCGTCAGACAGATGCCCGCCGATGGCGCCGGCACGGGAATCTGAATCGGCATGTCAGGCTCGGTCTCATAGGCCCACATATACGGCCACTTGAGGTCGGTGAAGAGGATCCACCCGTAATGCCACCGGCCTGCGATCGTGGTGCGGACTCCCACGAAGGCGCTTTCGCTGATAGCTGGTGTGCCAAAGGCCAAGTCGTCAGAGAAAGGAAAGTGGTAAAAATAAGGTGCCGTAAAGCGCCAACGCGCATTAACTTGAACTTGCTCTCCGCCTTCGAATTCACGCAGCATGTAACCGGCGACGAAACCTCCATTCCACTCAAGCACTTTGAGCTCGGTTGTTTGCACCACTTCAGCACTTGGTTCGCCCCGAAGGTAGCGGATTGCTGGATCACCGCTGGCAATGTTCGGGTTATACCACTTCCCAAAAGTACCTGGCTTGCGTTCGCCAGACTGCGAGGCCGGCTGCGTGATGTCCAAGAACGTGCCCGGCATCTCCGTGTGATCGGTGTTGTGGACCCCGATTTCCCAGAAGAACTCGTTCTCGAAGTTCTCGTACACCACCACCGCGGCCGAAGAGGATGCCCCCGTAGCAGCGACCAGCGCAGCCCCCGCGATCATCCCGATAACTCGCACGTTCATCGCGGCTCTCCCAGACCCGCCGAGCAGAACGCCCGTCAGTGCTTTACTCTACGCTACCCCCCCCCCCCCCCGGTTGCAACCCTTTGTTCTCATTTTCAGCCTTTACCGCAATTTCGCGCCCGACGGGGCACAACACTGTGGTCTGCACGAGGTGG
>JADLBU010000116.1 GCA_020847535.1 Phycisphaerales bacterium | reverse complement strand
GCGGTCGCCCACCATCACGGATTCGATCGGCACATCTTGCTCGGTGCCGTTCCGCATGACGCGCGCGGTCCTGGCCTGCATCCCGATGAGCCGCTTGATGGCCGCGCTTGTCCGGCCTGTCGCCCGGGCCTCGAAGTACTTGCCTAGCAGGATCAGGACGATGATGACCGCCGCGGCCTCGTAGTAGACCGGGACCATCGTCATGCCGCCCATCGACCCACCCGTCCCGAGATCCGCTTTGGCGGCCTGCGCCGCGTGTGACGCCGTCCCGCTCACACCCGCAAAGAACCCCGGCCAGATCGTCGCCGCGAGCGAGTAGAGGTACGCCGCGCCGGTGCCCATCGCCACCAGCGTGTCCATGTTGGCACTGAAGTGCCGGAGGCCCTTCCACGCCGAGCGGAAGAACTGCCACCCGCACCAGAACATGACCGGCGTCGTCAGCGCGAGCTGGAGCCAGTTGATCCACGAGACGTTGAACGCCTCGATGTTCCCATGCGACATCGTGATTACGAGCACGGGCAGCGACAGCACCGCGCCAACGACCGTCTTGGTAAGCAGGCGCCGCGTCTCGGCCTCACCCACGTTCATGTGGGCCGAGTGATCCTCGCTCCCAGCGCCGCCGTTCATCGCGTGCCCGGCGTGCGCTCCGGCACCCTGTGCCGCCAGCATGGCCGCGTGGTCGTGGCCCGCGTGACCATGCGCAGGATTCACCGCGTTGTGCCGCGCCCGGGGCACGACCGCCTTGTAGCCGATGTCGTCCACCGCCTTCGCCAACTTCTCCGGCTCCGTGGCCGCCGGATCGTATTTCACCGTCGCCACTTTGGTGGCGAAGTTCACGCTCGCGGAGGTGACGCCGGGTTGCTTGCCCAGACGCTTCTCGATCCGATTCGCGCACGAAGCGCAGGTCATCCCCTCGATCGGCAGGTCGGCCCGTTCGATGGTCGTCTTGGCGGCCTGGTCCGTCGGTGCGGCCGCGCCGCCATGCTGATGTTCATGCGCGTTGGTCATCATCGTTCTTCGCTTTCTCGGCCAACCTCAGGGGGTGGCCGCCGTCGTCATCCGCTCGGCTGTGGAGCGAGCTGCGGGCTTGCCCGCATCATTCTTCTTGAGCACAGCCCCCGCGATCAGCACGCCAACCACCGCCGCCGCCGCGATCAGCGGCACGGACCTCTTCCACCCCGTCGCCGGGGCCTTATCGTCATGGCATCCGCAGTTGCAACTCATGGTGAGCCTCGTTTCCGTGCGTCCTTACCGCGCGATCTTCCCAACCAGCGCGACCAGTTCATCCACCATCGCGGCCTGCTGGGACTTGTCCCCGTGCATGGCGTGGTTCGCGCAGTGCGACAGGTGGTTCCGCAGCAGGTTCTTGGCGACCGAGCGCAGCGATTCCTGCACCGCCGCGCACTGCTGGATGACGTCAGCGCAGTAGCGGTCCTCCTCGAGCATCGCCGCGATGCCGCGCACCTGGCCCTCGATCCGCTTGAGGTGCTTGAGGTTTGCCGTCTTCAGCCCCGCATCCACGCCCGCCGCATACGCCCCGGGGCCGATGCCAACGGGGTTCTTCGCCGCTTCCTGGTTCACTCCGCACGCGCACGTTGCGGCATCCACGGGGGAATCCGCGTTGCGCCGAGCGCTGTTCGACTTCGGCTTGCCTTTGGTCACGTCCAGCTCCTCACAGGAGTTCGAAGCATGTGTTCTTATCCGCAGCAGCCCTTGGGACCGCCGCAGCACCCTCCCGCCCGCGCGGGACTGGCCACCGCTGCCCGGCGCGCCACCGTCGCTTGATAGCCGGCGTCCCCCAACGCTGCAATCGCGTCGTTCGCTGCGTTTGGGTCTGCCGCGTCGATCTCCGCCGAACCCACTGCCACCGAGTACACCGTGACGCCGGGAACGCCCGAGAGAGCCTTGGTGACGGTCTGCACGCAGTGGCCGCACGACATGCCGTCGATCGAGAGGGTCAGCCGTTCAGTGGGGTTGGTGGACGCGTTCATACGGGTTCCTTTCACGGGGGTTGGGATTATACTCCCCCCCAGTATACGCCGCCGGGTGGTTCACGGTTCTCCGAATTCTGGTCTAACGGTCCGGGCGGCCATCACCCGCCCCTCAACCTGTGTTGGTGCGTCGCGCGTGGCTACTCGCGATGTGGCGGTCCGTTGCCCGGGTCCTGGGTGCTCGGTGTCTGAGGCTGCCGTAAGCGCTCGGCCGCATTGGCTCGACGTATGACCTCGTCGCGTTGCCAGCGCTTGTAGCGTGCGTCCTCCGCGACCAGCCCAGACGACCAACCCACGAAGAGAAAGACTGCTGGGAACGCGAACTGGTCGTGGTTGAGCGACCCACCAACGGCCCATCGCAGAGCCAGGTATCCCAGGTAGAGCACCGCACACGCTGTGCCAGCCAGCAGGCCGCCACGAAGCCCGAACCATACCGCCGCGCGGAAGATCAACGGCAAGTAGAGGGCCGAGAGGACAGTGTGGAGCCAATGCCACGCGTGCGCCGCCGACGGGAAGGACAGTCACAACCCCGCCGCGCACCACGCGGGCCTTGGGCGCTGTCATGCCGCGCAGGGCCGCGATGGAGCGCTCGGCGCTGTGCTCCTGCGAGGCGCCGATGACGGCGTTGATGACGATGATCGCGGCGATCACTCCCGCATCGACCCACTCGTCGAGCACCGCCGAGACGCCGGCGGCGACCAGCAACAGCCACACCAGCACCGCGGCGAACTGCGAGCCGAACGCCGCCAGCCACGACCGCCCTTCGCGAGCTGTGAGCGTGTTGGACCCGAACCGTTGCAGCCGCGCGGCACCCTCGGCGGCGGAGAGCCCGGCCCGCGCATCGGTACCCTGCGAGCAGATAGCCTCGTCCGTGCCCAGCGCATGCCATGCAGTCGCGGATGCGTGAGTATCACCCGACGGCCGCTGCGGTGTTGTGGCTGTAAACGTCATTCGCGGTCGACCAAGCTACTTCATCGATCGCTTCCACTTCCATTCCTCCACCGCGGAGAACACGCACGGCACGATGAAGAGCGTGATCAGGCTGATCGCCATGCCGCCCATCGACGGGATCGCCATCGGTTGCATCACGTCCGAGCCGCGCCCGGTGGCCCAGAAGATGGGCATGAGGCCCAGGACCGTCGTGGCGATGGTCATGAGGCACGGGCGGATGCGTTTGAGCCCCGCGTCGATGACGGCCTCACGGATCTCCGCGACGGACTTGAACTGGCGGTCCTTGAAGACCCCCTCGAGGTAGGTTCCGATCACCACGCCGTCGTCGTCCACCACGCCAAAGAGCACGAGGAACCCGACCCACACGGCCACCGAGAGGTTCACGCCCCACAGGGCGAGCATGATGAAGCCGCCCGAGGCCGAGACCAGCACACCGAAGAAGATCACGGGGGCGATCCACCAGCGCTGGAAGCCCAGGTAAAGCATCACGAACATGATGCCCAGCGTGATCGGCACGAGCACCTGCATCCGCTTGGTGGCCCGGACCTGGTTCTCGAACTGGCCGGACCACTCCCAGTAATAACCGGGCGGGAGCGTGAGCCGGCCTTCCTTGAGGGCCTGCTGCAGAACGGCCTCGGCGTCCTGCACGACGGAGACCTCGTCGCGGTCGCGGGTGTTCATGGTGACGTAGCCGACGAGCAGGCCGCGCTCTCCCTTGATCTCCTGCGGGCCCAGCACGTTGGAGATGTCGGCGAGTTGGGCCAGCGGGACCTGCGCGCCGGTGGAGGAGGGGACGTTGATCCGCTGGATGGCCTCCATATCCTCGCGGAAGTCCCGGGCCAGGCGGATACGGATGGGGTAGCGCTCGCGGCCCTCCACTGAATCCATGAGGTTCATGCCGCCCAGGGCCATCTCGATGACGTCCTGCACGTCGCGGATGTTGACGCCGTAACGGCCGATGCGCTCCCGGTCGATCTGGATCTGGACGTAGGGCTTGCCGACGATGCGATCGGCGACGATGTCGGTTGCGCCCGGCACCTCGCGGAGGAGCTGCTCGATCTGCAGTCCGATCTTCTCGATCTCGCGGAGGTCGCTGCCGTAGATCTTCACCCCCATCATCGCCCGGAAGCCGGTCTGGAGCATGACCAGGCGGGTCTGGATCGGCTGGAGCCAGGTGGGAAGCACGCCGGGGATGGCGGTACGTTCCTGGAGTTCGGCGAGGATCTCCTGCTTGGTGATGCGGCGTTCCTCGGGCCAGATCCACGAGAGCGGCGTGCGGAACAAGCCGGGCCAACCTGAGAAGACACGTTCGACCTTCTTGGTGCGCCATTCGCTCTCGGGCTTCAGGATCACGATCGATTCCATCATCCCGATGGGCGCGGGGTCGAGGGCGGACTCAGCGCGACCTATCTTGCCCACCACGCTTTCGACCTCGGGTACGGTGGCGATCGCCAGGTCCTGCTTGCTGTTGACCTCTACGGCCTGTGAGAGCGAGGCCTGCGGCAGGAGCGACGGCATGTAGAGCAGCGAGCCCTCATCCAGCGGCGGCATGAACTCGCGACCCAGGCCCGGGAGGATTCGGCCTTCTTTGAGGACGGCAAGGCCGGCGGCGGTCTCCGCGCTGCGCTCGGCGGGGTCCTGCCTCCGCCAGAGGAGCCGGGAGTGCCGGTTGCCGCCGGAGTCGCGGACGGTCTGCCAGCGGAGTTGGTCGAGTTCGAGGAGCGGGCGTGTGAGCTCCGCAGTTGCGTGGGCGTACATCGCCTTCTTGAGCTCCGGCGACGCCTTCTCGCTCGCGAAGATGTTGACCACCCACTCCACCGGCTGCAGCGTGCGGTGGATGCCCAGCCAGACCGACAGGCCGGTGAAGAGGATCAGCACCGGCACGATCGTGAAGGTCTTCTTGTGGTAGAGCACCCATCGCAACGCCGGCACATACGTCCTGGCGATGACGCGCGAGACCGGGTTGCGATCCAGCGGGACGAACTTCTCGCGGGTCATGCGCACAACGCAGAGCCCGACCGCGACGCCCACCGCCGCCGCGACCAACCAGCCGCGGTCGTGCCCGCCGCCCAAGCCCCACATAAACGCGAGGTGCGTGGAGAACATGGCCAGTACACCAACGCTCGCCGCTACCAGCAGCGTGATGTGGTGCTTCCACTTCACCGGTCGGAAGAGCAGGTAACACAGGAAGGGGACGACGGTAACGGCCAGCACGACCGACGAGCCGATGGCAAAGGTCTTGGCATAGGCGAGCGGTCCGAACATCTTCCCCTCCTGGCCGGTGAGGAAGAAGACGGGGATGAACGACACGATGGTGTTGGTGACGGCGGTGATGATCGCGCCGCCGACCTCGGTCGCCCCCTCGTAGACAATTCCGAAATGCCCCTTCTCGTGTTTCTCCTCTTCTGTGGCGGCGGCGAGGCGCCGGTAGATGTTCTCGGCCATGATGATGCCCATGTCGGCCACATCGCCGATGGCGATCGCCAGGCCTGCCAGCGACATGATGTTGCTGTCGATGCCGAAGGAGTACATGAGGATGAACGAGCCCGCGAGAGCCAAAGGCAGCGTTGGCAGCACTGTGACGGTCGTTCGCAGGTGCATCAGGAAGAACACGACCACCAGGCTCGCGATGATCGCCTCCTCGAAGAGAGCCTCCTTGAGCGTGTCGATCGTCTCATGCACGATGGTGGTGCGGTCGTAGAAGGGGACTAGCCGCACCTTGGAGATTCGACCGTCAGCCAGTTTCTTGGTAGGGAGGCCCGCCTCCAACTGGGCGATCTTGTCCTTGACGCGGGCGACGACCACCCGCGGGTTCTCGCCATAGCGCATCAGCACGACGCCGCCCACGGCCTCGACACCGCCCTTATCCAGCGCCCCCCGCCGGAAGTCCGGGCCAAGCTGCACCGTGGCCACGCTCTTGAGGTAGAGCGGCGTGCCGCCTTCCTGGCGGATGACGACGCGCTCCAGATCCTCGATGGACTTGATGAAGCCCAGGCCGCGGATAAAGAACTCGACACCGCTCTTCTCAACGACCTTCGCACCCACGTCGATGTTGCTCTTGCGGACGGCGTCGTACACGTCCATCATCGTGACGCGGTGGGCCCGCATCTTGTCGGGGTTCAGGTCGATCTGGTACTGCTTGACGAAGCCGCCGATGCTGGCGACCTCGCTGACACCTGGGACCGACTGCATCTGGTACCGAACGTACCAGTCCTGGATCGAGCGCAACTCGGCGAGGTCGAACCCCTCGCCCTCAACGGTGTACCAGTAGACCTGCCCCAGCGCCGTGGCATCCGGTCCGAGCACGGGCATGACACCCGCGGGAAGGCGCTGCTGCGCCACGTTCATGCGTTCGAGCACGCGCGATCGCGCCCAGTAGTAATCGGCGCTGTCCTCGAAGATCACGAAGACCATCGAGAAGCCGAAGCCGGACATGGAGCGGATGGACTTGACGCCCGGCGTGCCGGTGAGGCTCGTCGTCAGCGGATAGGTGACCTGGTCATCCACGTCCTGCGGGCTGCGACCCTCCCAGTCGGCATAAACGATGACCTGCTTCTCGCCGATGTCGGGGATCGCATCAACGGGCGTTCGCGTCACGGCCCAGTAGCCCGCCGCGCAGATGCCCATGATGATCAGGAGCATCAGGAACGTGTTCTTCATGCACCAACGGATGATGGCGTTCACCATGAGTCGCTCCTCCGTTTAGTGCTTGTGGCCAGCAGGTGGTTGGGGGGGCGTATCGCCCGATGGCGCCGGCGGAGCTGGGGGCGTTCGTGCATTCGGGTCGCCGGGCGCGGCGGCCCCTCCGTGTTGGTGGCCCATAGAAGCGTGTAACCCGCCGGGATAGAAAAGGCTGGGGTGCCCGGTGACCTGGAACTGGCTATCGATCAGGAAGTTCCCCCGCGTGACCACCCGCTCCCCCTCGGAGAGGCCCGCAAGAACCACGAAGTACTCGCCCGCGCGTGGACCGAGCGTGAGCTCTCGCGGCTCGAAGAGCCCTCTCGATTTCTCGATGTACACGATCTGCCGCGTTCCGCTATCGAGCACCGCGGAGACGGGAACGGCCAGCACCCCCGAGCCTTGGGCGGCAGCGGCGGGCACGACCGGCACGTCCTTGAGCTTCATGTTGCAGACCGGGCAGCGCCCCGGATGGTCATAAGTCTTCTCGCCCTCGCACTTCATGGGGCAGTAGTACTTGGCCGCGATCGGTACAGGCGTGCTGGTGGTTGTTGTGTCGTGGGCGTCGTGCTTATCCGGAGCCGCGGTGGTCGCTCCATCGGGGATCTTCTCCAAGGGCATCTGGCAGATCGGGCACTCTCCCGCCTCGTCCGCGAGCACCTGGGGGTGCATCGGGCATGAGTAGCGTCCCTCGACGCCCGTCGGCGCTGCCCTCCCCTCGCTGGTGAGTTCCGCGGCAATGAGCGCCGTCACGAACATGCCTGGTTTGAGGGCATGGTCCTTGTTGTCCACGTAGACCGGCACGCGAACGGTGCGGGACTGCTCGTTGACGACTGGCTGGACAAACGTCACGACTCCATCAAACGTCCGTCCGGGAATCGCCTCGGCAGTGATCCGCACCTTTTGGCCGTAGCGCACCCACGGAAGGTCGTACTCGTAGATCTCCAGATAGATCCACACGCTGTCAAGGTTGGCGATGCGGTAGAGGGCGTCGCCAGCCTTGAACGAGGCTTTCTCGACAACGCTCTTCTCGATGACGGTGCCGCTGATAGGCGAATACAGCGTCACACGGTCGGTGGTCTGCTTCTTCTCGACCAGATCTGCAACTTGCTGCTCGGTCAATCCCAGCAGTCGCAGCTTGGTCTTGGCCACCTCGGCGAGCGAGTTGCCGGCCCCCGCCTGTAGAGCGATGAGAAGTTCCTGTTGCGCAACGAGCAACTCCGGGCTGTAAACCTCCGCGAGGTGATCACCCTTGCGGATCTCAACGCCCGTGAAGCTCACAAAGAGCCGCTCGGCGAAACCGTCAACTCGCGGTGTGATGGTTGCGAGGGACGACTCGTTGTACTCGATGCGGCCGACGGCACGAAGGTCACGGGAAAGAGGCCGGCGCTCGATAGCGACGGTCTCGACGCTGGCCATCGATACCGCGTGCTCCGAGAGCTGAAGCATCGGCGCCTCTCCGGACGCGGTGGTGGCCGACGCCGCGGGGATCAGCGGCATCTCGCAGATTGGGCAGTTGCCCGGCTGGTCGAGCCGCACCTGCGGGTGCATCGAGCACGTGTAGACCTGCT
>JADLBU010000115.1 GCA_020847535.1 Phycisphaerales bacterium | reverse complement strand
CGGGCTGCCCGGGCCGATGGCAATGGCAGTCGGGCTTGCCACAGCGACCCGAGGTGCTGCTAACGGAACCGGGGCGCAGGTCGCCGAGTTGCGCGATCTGCTGAGCAATCGCCTCGCGACGCTGCTCTAGTTCGGCAAGAGAACGCGGCATGGGGGCTCCTTTCTCTCCTAGCGTATCACATACGCAAGGAATTCGAGCGCTAAAAAGAAACCCCGCCACCTCGCACTTCTATGTCGCGCGCCCACTACAGATTCCCGATTCCTACTCTGTGGCAGACTGGGGGATGGTCGGCCGACTGGTGATGCGGAGTCAGCGGCTGGCGGTCCGAGCGGCCAATGGAAGGAAGCCCACGTGGCATGGCAGATCCTCTCGAACGCCAGATTGAACAGGCGTTCCAGCCTGGGGTGTTTATCCATGACCAGATGTGCTTCTCATTCGTGCGCGGCCTGGAAGAGGTAGCAGCCGAAATTGGGAGGCTCGCCGGCGCCGACCCCGTCCGCGCCGCCGCACTGATCGAGACCTTTCTCGCGGGGTGCCATGAAAAGGCGGAGGAACTCGACGACTCGAGCGGCAGCTTCGGGCAGTTCGTCCATGAGCTCATCTGTGGATGGGTCCAAGCCAGGCAAGCGTCGGATCGCGACGCGGACGAGACGACGAGCAGGCTGCTCGCATGGATGGTCGACGACCCCTACGGGTTCTGCTGCCGCATCGAAGAGGCCGTCGCCGGGGCGTTTAACCAGGCGGGAATAGCCGCCTTTGAGAAGCAGGTCAGAGCGCGCTTCGAGGCGGCGGCCGCAGCGGAGCCGGCAGAGGGAGAGCCGTCGGGAGAAAGACCCGCGCACCTCCGCCACCACTGGGGCGAAGTGCTGCGCGCGATCTACCTCAAACAAGAGAATGTGACCGCCTACATCGCGCTCACAGAACAGATCGGGCTCAGTGCCCAAGACTGCCACGCCGTTGCCACGTTGCTGGCCACAGACGGCAAGCCGGAGGACGCACTGGCCTGGACCGAGCGTGGACTCAAACTCGCGCAAACAATCCCGCGGTGGGCGGGCGCAGAGCACGACCTCACGAGGCTGCAACGCGAGCTATGGGTCAGGCTCGGCCGGGGAGATGAGGCGCTGACTGCCGCCTGGGCCAACTTTCAGAAGCATCCGAGCAAGCACACCTACGACGGTTTCATGGAGTACGTGCCCGAAGCCGACCGCTCGGCATGGCACGAGAAGGCCATGAACGCGGCGCAGAACGCCGACCTCGGCTGCCTCGTCGATCTGTTCGTCGGGACCAACGAGACAGAATGCCTCGCGGAACTGGTCCGCGGCACCTCAGACGAGGCTCTGGAGCACCTGAGCCACTACACCACCGAGCCCGCGGCAGGAAGGCTCGAAGAGATCCAACCGGGACTTGCCGCTCGCCTCTGGCGGGCCCAAGGGATACGCATCGTCAATGCGGGGAAGAGCAAGTACTACGATGCAGCACTCTCGAATTTCGAGAGCGCCAAGTGCTGCTACGAGCGAGCGGGCTTGACTGCTGAGTGGGAGGCGCTTGTTCGTCAGGTGCGCGCTCGCCATGGTCGGAAGAGCGGATTCATGCCCGGATTTGAGGCGTTGGCCGCAGGCCGGCGTCGAACCCGCCAGGCGTCCTTTCTGGAGCGCGCCAAACTGCGCTGGGGTAAGCGGTACGAGAGAGAGCAGCCATGAGGAGTGCAATCCCCGATCGCACTGCCGCACCTGCCCTCGATCTGCAGAGCGCGGTCGAGTTGGTCGTTCTGTCGGTGAAGGGGATCGCCGCACGCTGCCGGTTGCTCATGGGCGGCCAGACCGTCACGCTGCGCGCCTACCGTCACTGGGACCTGATTCCCGGCGAGATCGTTTCGATCGCGCCGCGCCGGCAGTGGACTCTCGCTGGCAACCTTCACCTTTCCGGGGTGATCGAATCAGCGCGGCTTGACGCGGCCGCCCTCGGACTCGTCCCGCTGAAACTCGAGGACGTCGGCCTTTGGGATCCGAGGGTGCGCGCTTCTTAATTGGCGAGGTGCGCGCGAGGAGAGCGTGGAAACAGAGCCAGACCACGTGAGCCCGACGACTCGCCCACTGAAAACCGTTGCCTCGTTTACCTCGCTAAGGGCCACTCGCGAAGGCCGTTCTTGACAACAAACGATTTACTTGACCAGAAAACATCGCCGTGGACGCCTAAGTTGTTTATTTACAATCGAATTCCATTTTCCCAAGCTGGACGTCGCGGGTTCGAGTCCCGTCTCCCGCTCCATGTTTCAACAGCCTAGGCGTACCCACCGATCCCTCGTTACTCCGTGTACTCCATTAAGCCGACTTCGCCAATTCTGACAGCTCGGGTTTGAGCCCTTGAACCGAAACCAAGCCCGCCGCCGCAAGAGGGATCGTGCCCGCGAACTCCCGCAGCAGGGACAGATAGATCAGATCGAAAACCGAGTATCGTCGCCGGTCGTCGCGTCCGGGCGGCCGCTCCTCCGCAATCGCCACCAGGACGCCCCGTTCGTGCTAGTGTAGTGTCTCTAAAACAGCTTTACAACGACCGACCTTCTCCAGAATCTTGGCCACGCTTGCGGTCCAAACAAACGGCTTCGGTTGCTGATTGTTGTGCTCCAGGTATTCTTCAATCGCCT
>JADLBU010000114.1 GCA_020847535.1 Phycisphaerales bacterium | reverse complement strand
GGTAGATCATCCCGTCCAGGGCCTTGCGTGGATCGACGCGGGGGCGTCCCGTGGCCGCGGGAGGATCGAGTTCATCGAGCACCCGCTCCACCTTCTCCCATAGTTCGTCTGGGCAGCGCCAGATGGTATCCAACGGACGCGCCCGCCTTCGACGATGCTTCGTGCCGGCCATCCTGGCCTCCTTCCGGTCAATCAACTCCGACACACGCGGGCAACCGAACTCCGCCGCGACTTCGGGCTTGACGCGGCGGGGGCCGTGCTGGGTCACGCGAAGTTGGACACCACGCAGATTTACGCGGAGAAGAATCAGGAACAGGCCCGCCGTGTCGCCCTCGCCACGGGTTGAAAGGGGAATCGCCATGCCGAGCATTCAACAAGCCGTCGCTGCAATCCCCGTGAGTGGCCGATCCGCCGCGTCGGGCGTCAACGTCCGGGCCGTTGCCGCACTCGCCCTTTGCGGGATCAAACTCCCCGACGATCCGCTCAGGCTCGCGTTGGATCGAATCGACGCGGACCCGGTGGACTACACCGCCGACGTTCGGCGGCAACTCGCACAGAAACGCGGCAATAGTCCCGCCGCTGGGGCCGGGCCGACAGGCCGATCCGGAGAACGGTGTCGATGCGTGATGAGACGCGAGCGAAATCGGTGCTGGGTCCACCGCCCCGGTTGATTTGCTGGACTTCGTGCGGGCCGTAAGGGCGATCGGCACCGGGACCGTGGGTGATCGGGATTCCAGAGTCACCGAGATTGCTGGGGAGAGTCGTCATCGTTCGTGCCTTTCTGGGGCGTGTGCCCCCTGTGTTCAGTTTGTTTGTTTCTTCGGTTGACGCGGGCGACGTGCCCGCGTGCGTTCACTTGTCCCGGTGTCGGGATCGGAGCATGAACACCGCTCCGAACTTGATCCCTCGCACCGCTCGGATGAATCGGTCAACACCCCACCGCGAGAACGCGGATCGGTTCATGGATTCGAGTTGCGATCGTGAGGGAAGGTCGATCGTGCGGAGACGTGCGAGCGTGCGAGATTCGAGAGAGCGTGAGAGAAGCCGATCCTTGAACGTGTCTGGGATGCACCGCTCCAACGTCTCCGCCGTCGGGGCTTCGTCGCCTTCCAGCACGTCCGCGAGTTCGCGGAGCAGTTCGGCACGGATCCGACGTTGGGCCGCGTCTGGATGCCACGCACGGGCCGGGGCAAGGTGCCGCGTCACGTCGTCATCGTGGGTGCCGGTGCCGTCGATGAGACGACGGCCCTTGGCGATGCACGCGAAGCCGTCAAGGGCGATGTGGGCAAACGCCAAGCCTTCGACAAGCGGGCGACCAACCTGGTCGTAGAAAACCGGCCACGACGTTGGGCGACTGGCAGCGAGATGGTCAAGCAGCGAACGTTCAATCCACTCCAACACCAGGAACGTCTCGTGGGTAGCGCTGTCTATGCCGAAGTCGATCAAGCGCACGATGTTCGGATGCTGAAGCTCCTTGAGCGCCGCAGTTTCTCGCTTGAAGGCCTCGGCGAGGAGCGTGCTCTCCTTCGGATCGAGTGTTTGCCTGAAGACTTTTACAGCGACCGAGGTGCCCGGCGATTCGAGATCGGTGCCTCTGTACACAACTGACATGCCACCAGACGTACCTGACGCCATCGAGACGGCGTAGCGGTCCTTGAAGAAGCGATTCTTGGCGGGTCCTTCTGACATACCGCTCCCCTGTTGAGCGTGAGACGAAACGACCGTTGAGACGGCCAGAGAGTTTAGTTCCGAGGCACTTGCTTGCCGCCCGATTCAAACCGTCCATGCAGCGCCAAAAGCTTGGCGTAGTCCCCCCTGTCAGCAGTCTTGATCGCTTCGAGATACTCGTCACGGATTGTGCTTGCTGTTCCGATGGTCGTTTCCGGCCACTCAATCGGCTCAGCGCCATGCAGCTTCAGCCAGATGTTGGCCAACATTCGGGACCAGCGCCCGTTGCCGTTTGGGAATGGATGAATCTGAACCGCAACGTGGTGAAGTCGGACTGCCTGCTCCAGCAGGGGCATGCCAGAAGCCTGCCAAGCCTTCAAGTCTTCAAGGAGGCTGTAGAGCCGGCTTTCGATCTCATAGGGCTTGCAGCCAATGTTCGTCTCGCTCTTCCGAAACGTACCCGCCCACGTCCAGACATCGCCGAACATCTCGTCGTGGAGTCGGCAAAGCCAGCGAACGTCGAATTGAGCCGATCTCGATGTGGGGCGAGACGCCAGATACTTCAGAATCGCTTTGCGGATGTTCTCTGCTTCAGCGACGTTTAGTTCAGAGGTCGTGCGAATGCCCTTGACCCGCAATCCCGAGAGGTCGTCCAACGGAGTCTGTCCCGGGATTGGCGGATCAGGAAGCATCATTCAGACCACAGCCTCCGTCTTGACCCGGCCATCAACTGGTGGAATGAGCGCTCGACAAGTCGGTCATATGCCGTCTGGTCCACAGCTTGGCTTTCGAGGGCGCTGGTACCCTGCACGAGCCGTGCAATCCGTTCAGCCTTCCGACGAGCCTGCTGACGGCACAATTCCTCGGGATCAGCTTCCTCGATGCCGAACGACGCACCAAGGGCCTCAGCGATGGCAACAACGTTGGCAAACGACGCTTCAGCGACCTGCCCGCCCAGAATCCGCTTGACGGTGGGTTCGGAAACCCCGCTCCTGGCAGCGACAATGGAGTAGCTCATGCCAAGAGACTCCCGGCGGTGCTTTAGGCGGTCGGCAGAGATGTGGATGGTGGTGGTCATGGCTCTATCCAGTATCGTAAACGATACGATTGGGCTGTCAAAATGGTTCACAAAATGACCGAAATAGCACCGATTGCCCCAAATCCATCGTTTGTCAGTATTGTGTTTGGTCTGAGAACTTGGCCGCTTGTCAGCCAATGAGTTCGGACGTTCAAAGCCGACCCCGATGGCGTCCCTGATCTCCGAGCCAGGGTGGCGATGACATGAACCTTCAAATCATTTGAAGGTTTGCGCAATCCGCCCGTGTCAGGCTTTGGGCTTGACCTTGAGCGCCTCAATCGCCCGTTCGAGATCGGTCACCGCATAGCAGACACGAGCGCCGATCTTGACCGCTGGAATCGATCCCCGAGGAGCGGTCAGATTGAACACCGCCCTTGGGCTTCTCCGTAGGGTCCAGAGTCAAGTAAGGATGCTCCCTCCGAACATCCCGTGAAAGTATCCGAAATCGCCCTCGGGCTTACGTGTGTCCCCACTGGGAATGGATACGCAATCCGGTCTCATCGCATCCGATGGTGTCCTCGGATTCCACGAAGGCTGCGAATTCCTGATGCGCCGGCGTCGGATTACGTAACCGGGGTGCATGCTTCGCGCGTGGGTTCCTGCTCGCGGTAGAGCGAACAGTACCCGAAAACGTTTGCACCCTTGGCACGCTGCGCAGGAGGGTTTCGAGATGAAGACTGTGATCAGCCGCATCCTTGGTCGAAGCGGGAATCCCAAGGGAGCGAACGGCAAGGCTCCGGTTGGACGGCTTGGATCTCGCCAGACCGGGCTCGAGCCGCTCGAGGCACGCAGGCTGCTGACGGACATCCAGCTCAACACGACCGAGCTGTGGGAGTTGAACGCGGCACTGGATTGGGCACGGAACGACCCCGACCCGGACGCGGAGGTCATCTACTGGGCCGACAACGTGAGCGGGACCGTGTTCCTGACCGGGTCGGAACTGGCCATCCCCAACAACGTGGCGCTCCGGGGCGGGGGCCGAATCACCCTCAATGCGCAGAACGCTTCGCGCGTGGCGCGGGTGGAAGACGGCGCCGCCGTGACACTCGACGGCCTGACGTTCACCGGCGGAAACGCCGTACAGGGCGGCGGGATCTACAACGGTGGGCACCTGACGCTGACCAACTCGACCGTGACGGGCAACACGACGCCGACCGAGGCCGGGGGCATTTTCAACGCGAACAACAGCTCGCTCGCGATGACAAGGTCGCGCGTGGTGAGCAACACAGCGCCCATCGACAACGGCGGGGGCGGCGGAGGGATGTACTCTCAGAACAACGCAACGGTCACCATCGACAGTTCGACGATCGCGGACAACTCAACGGGGGGTGCCGGCGGCGGGGTCTTTTTCGAGGGCCCGGCCACCCTCACGATCACGAGTTCCACGATCTCCGGGAACACCTCCGCGGGTATTGGAGGGGGCATCTACCACCCGGGCGATCGCGCCAACCTATCTGTCGCCAACTGCACGATTGTGCAGAACAGTGCCTCGTCCGGGGGCGGCGTGTACGCCAACGGTGTGTTCGCGAACTCCACCATCGCGTACAACCACGCGTCTTTCGCGGGCGGGGGACTCCAGATTCCAGCGGGAAACTCGATCCTGGCAAGCACGATCGTCTCGAACAACACGGTCAACGGCTCTCCCGGCGACATCTTCGGATCCGTCAGCACGGGCGATTCGTACAACAACCTGATCGGCGACGGAGGCACGGCCGGCGGCCTGTTCACGGGGGATGGGAACGATAACCTGACCGGCGTCAATCCGCAGTTTGACTCCGCATTCGCTTCGGACCACGGAGGACCAACGCTGACGATCGGCATACTGGCCGGGAGTGCCGCGAGAGACACGGGCCTGAACACCAGCACCGGCGGCTCCAACGACCAGCGGGGCGCTCCGTTCGTGCGCGACGCGAACCTTCCCGACATCGGCGCGTTCGAGTACCAAGGCTCACCGCTCACGATCGTCGTAGACACGGTTGCCGATGAGAACGACGGGAATTACAACGCCGGCGACCTTTCCATCCGAGAAGCGATCTTCATTGCCGGCAACACCGCTGGCGGCGACACCATCACGTTCTCAAGCTCCCTGAACAACCGGACTATCACGCTCGCGAGCGAGCTCTCCATCGCCGACAGCCTGACGATCAGCGGGCCTGGCGCTGACCTTCTGACGGTCAGCGGCGGCGGCGCGTCTCGCGTGTTCAGCTTCTCATCCGGAACGTCGTCCGTCAGTGGCATCAGGATGACGGCGGGCTCCTCGGACTATGGTGGGGCGATTCTGAATCTCGGAACTCTCACCCTCACCGGGGTAGCGATCAACTCGTCGCTCGCGACCGGAGCGGGCGGAGCGATCTACAACGATGGACCGCTCACCATCATCGGATCCACCATCTCGGGCAACTCCGCCGACGCGTCCGGCGGGATCACCAACAGTTCCAACCTGGTCATCTCACAATCGACGATCTCCGGCAACGTCGCCCACACCGGCAGCGGCGGCATCACCAGCGGCGGCCAGCTCACGCTCACGAACTCGACCATCCAGGGCAACAGCACCGACCAGTCCGGCGGGGGCGGCATCAACAACTTCGGGACCGCGACGATCCTCAACTCGACCTTCGCGGGCAATGTCGGCGCGTCGTCCGCTGGCGGCATCGTCAACAACGGTTCCACGGTGACTCTCACGAGCACGCTCGTCGCCGGCAACACCGGTGGCGATGTCGGCGGCACCTTGGATGGCAGCTCCTCGTACAATCTCATCGGCGATGCGAACTCCAGCGGGGGCTTGACTAACGGTGCGAATAACAACATCGTCGGCGTCACGTCCGACCAGCTCAAGCTCGGAACGCTCGGCAACAACGGCGGATCCACGCAGACCGTGGCGCTCCTGACCGGCAGCCCGGCGATCGGCGCGGGCAGCAACCCCCTCGGCCTGACGACCGACCAGCGCGGCAGCGGGTTCGCGCGCGCCGTCGGCGCCGTAGACATCGGCGCGTACGAATCCGAGGCGACAACCCTGTCGATCGTTGTGGATTCCCTGGGCGATGACAACGATGGCAACTACGGCGCCGGGCAGCTTTCGCTGCGCGAGGCGATCCTCCAGTCCAACGCCAACACGGGCTTCGTCGACACCATCACGTTCTCATCGTCGCTCAACGGCGTGATCACCCTCGGCGCCGGCGAGCTGACACTGACCGACGGTGTGACCATCACGGGGCCGAGTTTGGGCCAGTTGGTGATCAGCGGAGGCAACGCCTCGCGGATCCTCACAGTGAACGCGGGTGTGACGGCGACGATCAGCGGCCTGTTCTTCACCGACGGCAACGACACCGGCGACATCGGCGGCGGCGCGATCAACAACCTCGGCACGCTGACGCTGACGCGGTCAATATTCACGGACAACACCGCCGCCAGCATGGGCGGGGCCATCCAGAACACCGGGGCGCTCACCGTCGAATTGAGCGCCTTCACCTCCAACACCACTCCCGGGTCCGGCGGCGCGATCGAGAACATGGGCGGCACGCTGACGGTCCGGTCGACATCATTCACGGGGAACTCGGGCGCGATATCCGGTGGCGCGATCGATTTCTTCACGGGAACGGCCACCATCGAGACCAGCACGTTCTCGGCCAACATCGGCGGCACGGGCGGGGCGATCTTCACCGGCGGAACACTGGTGATCCGTCAGAGCACGTTCACGGGCAACGAAGCCGGCGACTGGGGCGGGGCGATCGCGATGTGGGACGGCTCGATCGCCATCTCCAACTCGACGATCGTGTTCAATGTCTGCGATTCCGATGGGAACGGGTTGGCGAACGAGGAGCTGGGCGGCGGCGTGGAGGGCGGTAAGGATGTGGCCTCGGGTGTGCTGACGATCATCAGCAGCATCATCGCGGGCAACACCAGGGGCGCGCCGGGCAGCCGGGTTGCCAACGACATCAACCTCTCCCGCGGCGCGATGCTCGCGTCGAACTCTTCCTACAACCTGATCGGCGATGCGGTGAACTCGGGCGGCCTGACCACCGGCGTGAATCACAACATCGTCGGCGTCAGCGATGGCGCGCTGGGCCTGGAGCCGCTGAACTCCGTCGGCGGACAGACGCAGACCATGGCGCTGAAGTCGACCAGCCGGGCGATCAACATGGGGATCAACTCCGAGAGCTTCGTCCACGACCAACGCGGAGATGGGTACTTCCGTGTGCGCCACGGCAACGCCGACATCGGGGCGTTCGAGTCGGCGTTCACAACCCCCAATCTCGACCCGTTCGCCGCGGCCAGCGGCCAGCTCCTGGGCGCTTCGGCTGGCCCCTCGGGCAACATCAACATCACAGCACAGAACGCCACGGGCCTGCCGATCGTGCTTCAGCAGCAGGGGGGCGCGACCACCTGGACGGGCTCGGACCTGCAGGCCAAGACCAACAGCCCGCAGATCACCGGCGAGGTCGTGACCTGGGTCGATTCCAAGGACAATCGAAACTACGCAGCGGCCATGACAACGGCGGGGCTCTGCCTCTTCACGAACACCAGCGGCTCCACCTGGACGTACCGCAACCTCAACACCGAGGTCACGGGCGCCTCCATGATCACCGGCAACCTCACCGTCTTCACCACGACCGACAACAAGGTCCACATCGCCGGCACGAGCGGCAGTGGCGACCTGATCGACTGGGGACAGATCGGCGCAAGCACTGGCGGGAATTACCAGTGGATCGCGACCAACCGCGGCGCGGAGCTTCGCGCCCAGGGTCTCTCGATGCCGCAGTTCAGCGGCCGGATTACCAGCTTTGTCACTCCCTGGAATGCTCTGAACGTCGTGGGCCTCGATGCCAACGGCCAGATCCAGGCGGTCTGGTGGCACCAGTCGCTCAATACCGGGGGACGGTGGACGACCAACAACCTCAGCGCTGAGTATGGCGCCCCGACTCTCACCGGCGGCCTGACGGTCTGGCAGACCAGCTGGAACGCGATCAACATCGCCGGCACCGACACCAACGGCAAGCTCTCGGCGACCTGGTGGGTTCCCAACATCAACAATGGCAACTGGCAGACCAACAACCTGACCGATGACTACAACGGTCCGCTCCTCCAGGCCAGCAGCATGACCAGCTGGGTGACCTCGTGGGGAGCGATGAACGTCGCCGGCCGCGAGTCAGACGGCACGATCGGCGTCTATTGGTGGGTCCCCGGGCACAACAACAACCAATGGCAGGTCGAGCACTTCCGCGAAGAGGTTCCCGGCGCCACCCTGACGGTGGGTCCCGTGAGCGGCGTCACCAGCCTCGCCGGGACGGTCACCATGAGCATCCTGAGCACCTCGGCGACGGGGGACATCCTCCGGCTCTGGTGGAACTCCGCAACCAACACGTGGGCCGAGCAGAACCTGACGCAGATGGCAACGAGCATCTGACAGATCGTCGAACACGCCTCGTCGAAGCCGGCGCGGTGTCAGCAGCTTCTTACACCCGAGAGCGGAGCAAAGTCAATGCAACACGACATCGGCAATCTTCTTGGCCGGGCCGGCCGTGGCAACCTTCGGCGTAGCGGCGCGTCGAAGCAACGGGTGGTTCCACCGCGAACTTCGAAGCACTTGAGCCGCGGCAGTTGCTGGCCACCTTCTCGGTCACGAATCTGAACGACTCGGGAGCGGGCTCGCTCCGTCAGGCGTTCGGATAACCAGAGCGATGGCAACGGATATGGCTGCACGCTCGGCTACGACCTGTCGCCGGCCCTGCCGCTCGGGTCCGCCTCGTTCCTCGCGGTCGCGGTCGATAGTGACGGCTTGTCGAGCGATCCGTCGATCGGCGACATAACCATCGTCAAGACGCCACCGACGATCCCCAGCGCCAGGCGCTGCTTCATGCCGCCCGAGAGCTCCCGGATCCGCTTGCGTTCATGCCCGAGGAGCCCGACGGCGGTCAGCGGCCGCTCAGCTGCGATGTGCCGCAGTCCCTTGAGCCGGCCGAAGAACTCGATCGCCTCGGCGACCCTCAGATCGTCATAGAACCCCAGCTCCTGCGGACATAAGGGGTATCTCTATGAAGGTTCATCCGCCGCTGGCCGCGTCATCGCAGGTTGATGCCAGAGCGCGATCCGCCATTGGATCGGACCGGACGCTTGCGCCGGCACCGATGTCGTTTCATTCCCTCGAACTGGACCTGCGACAGAAGATTCTGTGCGAAGTTACAGTCCTCACTTTTTCTCCGCAGCAGCGGACTCGTCGAGCTTGGTCTTCCACTCCGCGGCCTTGGCGTCATATCCCTTGCCGGGTTCCTTCGAGTCCCAGAGTGTGTAGAAGTCGATGAGTGCCTGCGTGCAGTCACGGGTGTCCTGGTGCTTCTCGCCGCGCGTGCTCTTGTAGGTGGTATGGGCTTCCAGGAGGATCGGCGCGGCATCGGTGAACTGGTTGAGTCCCGCGCGAGCGGTGCCGAGGAGTTTGAGGAGCTGCGCAAGAAAGTGGGCGTTTGCGGCGGTGTATATCTTTCGGGCGGCGGGCTCGGCGTTGGCGAGCAGTTCGGCGGACTCATCGAAGGCCTGTCGCTGATTGAGAAGAACGCCGAGCCGGCGCGTGGCGCTGAGTACGGTGGGGTGTTCGGGCCCGACCTTGGGCAGTCCGGCCTGCACGACCTCTCGGAAGAGCTGCTCTGCGACATCAGGCATCTTCTGGTCCACGGCGAGTCCGCCGAGGTTGTGTGTGTAGACGAGGGTTTCGGGATGGTCCCGGCCGAGAATGCGCTGCGATGTGGCTTGGGCGGTGCGCCAGTAGGGTTCTCCCTCTTCCAGCCTTCCCTGGCGGATGAGGCATAGGCCCATGACGTTGTTGGCGATCAGCGTGCCGGTGTGATTGTCGCCAAGGATGCGGGTGCGGCGCTCGAGGGTTTCTCGGCAGAGGGGCTCGGCCTCAGCGAACTTGTTCTGGTTGATGAGGTAGACACAGAAATTGCCGAGCGTGATGAGGGTGCTGGCGTGATCGGGACCCAGAAGCTCTTGCTGCTTGGACAAGGCCTCGCGCAGGAATGATTCGGCCTCGGCGTGCTGTTGGGTCTGCATGAGCGCCGCACCGAGGTTTTGGATTGCCGAGAGAGTGGAAGGGTGCATCTCGCCCAGGAGTCCGCGCCGGCGATCAACAACCTCGCGGAAGACGGCGATGGCCTCGGGTATCTTGCCCTGGTACTTGAGGATCGCACCGATATCGTTGAGCGTGCCGAGGGTCCGGAGGTGGTCCTCTCCGAGAACCCTGCGGCGCCGGTCGAGCACATCCCGATACTGGGCTTCGGCCTCGGCGAACTTCCCCTGATCCCGCAGCAGATTGGCCCAGTGCGACATGGAGGTGATCGTGTCGGGGCTGTCTTCGCCGAGGATGCGCAGGCGGGCATCGAGCGATTCTCTGAGGAGCGGTTCGGCCTCGGCGACCTTCCCTTCGTCGAGAAGGGCGTAGCCGAGATTGGCAATGCATGCAAGCGTGTTGGCGTTATCGTTGCCGCGAACGCGCCGACTCTTGTCCACAGCCTCGCGGTACAAGGGTCGGGCCTCCTCGCGATTACCCAGAGAATTGGTATAGGCGGCGAGGTTGCCGATCGAGGAGAGCGTCTCCTCGTGCTCTTCCCCCAGAATGCTGCGTCGGCTGGCGAGCGCCATCTGCTCCAGGCTCACGGCAGGCTGATACATGCCCAGGTCGTAGTATCGCGCGGCGAGGGCAGAGCGAAGGGTCGCGGCGACGGTGGGCTGATCGGAAAACTGCGTGCTGATGGCGTCCGCGGCGGGCTTGAGGATGGTCTGGTCGATGAGCTTGAGGGCGGCATCGGTTGCATTCACTCGGCTGAACTGTCCGATGAAGGACTCGATCTGCGGGCTGCGTTCGTCTTCGGGAACGGAAGCCTTGGCAAGGACTGCGCTGTAGCGGTCCCTGATATCCTCGGCCAGACGAACGCCCGCGGTGGTCGGATCGACTTGCGCGAGCATCTGGCCCTGGAAGTCGGCGACCTTCTTGAGTTCGTCGGCGCGGATCCTTTCGGAGTTCCGAGCCTGCACGGCATCCGCACGGCTGACCAGGGCCACTACGAGGCCTGCGCTCAGGAACACGAACGCCGCGGCCATGCCGGCGACCAGGCCGCGGTTGCGGCGAGCGAACTTGGCGGCCTGGTACCACGTGCTCGCCGGGCGAGCGATGATCGGCTCATCCTTCAGGTAGCGGCGGATGTCAGAGGCGAGGGATTCGGCCGACTGGTAGCGGCGGGCCTTGTCCTTCTCCAGCGCCTTGGCGATGATGGTCTCGACGTCACCCCGCAGCGTGCGGTTGATCGAGGAGAGGCGGGTCGGTTCTTCTTCGCGGATGATCCGGACGGCCTCGTGGATCAGCCGCTTGTCGAGCGAGTATGGCAGCCGCCCGGCGAGCAGCTCGTAGGCGATCACGCCCAACGCATAGACATCGGAGCGGGTGTCCAGCTCGCTTGGATCCCCGGTGACCTGCTCGGGGGACATGTAGGGGACGGTCCCGATGATCTGGCCGATGTTGGTCTGAAGCGTGGTCTGCTGAACGTCGGAGTCGGTGGCGCGAGCCACGCCGAAATCGAGGACCTTGGGCTGTCCGGCCTCATCCACAAGAATGTTGCCGGGCTTGAGATCGCGGTGGATGACACCCTTCTGGTGTGCGTGGTATACGGCGTCGCAGATGCGGGCGATCAGGTCCAGGCGCTCGCCCGTTCCGAGATTCTTGATTGAGGCATACTCGGTCAGCGGCACACCGCGGATGAACTCCATCGCAAAGAAGGGGACGGAGTGGCCGCGCTCGTCCTCGATGGTGCCGGCTTCGTATACCTGGGCGATGCCCGGGTGCTGGAGGCGGCCCAGGACGGCCGACTCGTGCTCGAAGCGGCGGAGCAGCGAGTGCGAGACCTGGCCGGCGCGGATGACCTTGAGGGCCACGGCACGCCTGGGGCTTTCCTGCTGTGCCTCGTAGACGGTGCCCATGCCGCCCTCGCCCAGGATGCGGATGATGGTGTAGCGTCCGATACGGGATGGCCGGAACGGTGCAGGTGACGACAGCGCAGGGTCCGAACCCGGCGCGGTCCACCGCGTTGGATCCAAGCCGTCACCCGACGTTGGCGGCACGTCCTGGCACATGCCTGCAGAATACCAAAGATCAACGCCGAGCCGTCAGGCCGGGAGCGTGTCCCATCCACAGTGGGAAGTGGATGGCGGCGTGAGATCATAAGCTACCCGACCTTTCTCACGGCGGCAACACCTTCGGTTCGTTCCAGCGCGGCGGCGAGCAGAGTCATGGCCAGTATGTTCATGCGCTTCATGGAGAGTCCCTTCGCGTGCGAGCGGAAGGTGATCACGTATGCCGCGATCACACGTTCGCGTGATTCCGAGGCGGCCTCAAACCGGGTCCGCCGTAGGACACTGCGACGGAGCGGTCGCAATCTTGCAGTGCGCGGGTGCGAATCGGTAGGTAGCCGAGCCGGCAAGCTCACGAAAGAACAAGGGCCGCAACTGGCGGCCCTTGCGTGAGACATCGGATTGTCAATGAAGGCTTATGCCGATTCCTTGCGAGCCACCCGCAACTCCTTGAGGGAGCGGGGCTTGCGGACCGCTGCCTCATCGATCACGAACTCAGCGCCATCGGCGTTGAGATCAGGGAGCTCGAACATCATGTCGAGCATGATCTCCTCCATGACCGCGCGGAGGGCGCGGGCGCCGGTCTCTCGCTTGATCGCCTTCTCGGCGATCGCACGCAGGGCCTCATCGGTGAACGTCAGCTTGGCGTTCTCGAGCGAGAAGAGGTGCTCGTACTGGCGGATGAGGGCGTTCTTGGGCTCGGTGAGGATCGAGACCAGGGCCGGGATCGAGAGGGGCATGAGCGGGGCGAGCACGGGGAGGCGGCCCACGAACTCGGGGATCATGCCGAACTCGATGAGGTCGTCGGCGATCACCTGCGAGAGGATCGCGGATGAGTCATCGGCGTTGGAGCTCGAAGTCGGGGAGGTGAAGCCGATGCGGCTCTTGCCGATCCGGCGGCGGATGATCTCCTCGACGCCGACAAAGGTTCCACCGCAAATGAAGAGGATGTTGGAGGTGTCGAGCTGGATGTACTGCTGCTCGGGGTGCTTGCGTCCGCCCTGGGGAGGGACGTTGGCGACCGTGCCCTCGAGCATCTTCAGGAGGCTCTGCTGGACGCCCTCGCCCGAGACATCGCGGGTGATGGAGACGTTGTTGGAGGTCTTGCCGATCTTATCGATCTCGTCGATGTAGATGATGCCGCGCTGCGCGCTGTCGAGGTCGAAGTCGGCGGCCTGGAGGAGCTTGAGGAGCAGGTTCTCGACATCCTCACCCACGTAACCGGCCTCGGTGAGCGTGGTGGCATCACCGATCGCGAATGGAACCTTCAGCATGCGGGCCATGGTCTTCGCGAGCAGGGTCTTGCCCGAGCCGGTGGGGCCGATCATGAGGATGTTGCTCTTGTCGAGCTCGACGCCGTTGGTGTCGGCGTTCTCGATGTGGAGGAGGCGCTTGTAGTGGTTGTGGACGGCCACCGAGAGCGACTTCTTGGCCTGCTGCTGTCCGATGATATAGCCGTCGAGGAATTCCTTGATCTCGCGGGGAGCGGGGATCTCGCGCAGGGTGCTGGCGACCGAGCTGACGCGGCGGCGCTCCTGGCGGAAGATGTTCTGGCAGAGACCGGTGCACTTGGCGCAGATGTAGACCTCTCCCGGGCCCTCGACCATGGGACCGACATCCCGGCTGGTCTTGCCGCAGAAGGAGCACGTGGTGACTTTTCTACCGCGGAAGCCCCCGCCGCCCTCATCCCGGCCGGAGGTCTGTGGGGTAAGTCCCTCGCCGTCGTTCTTGCCCTTGGCCATTCAACCCTCTCAGGTAACGAATGCACGGATCGCGCCGCCCGGCCACGGGCCTGTGCGCGCCATGCCGTGAGTCTATCGGCATAACCATTGACTGTCTGCACGCCGGCCGCCGGTTCCACTGCCAGCGCCCGCATCTTCTACGAACAGGGTGAATCCCGGGTTGGTAACTCGAATCCGGACCTGCCCGTGGTCAGTTATTGTCCGGGTCGGCCCGCCCGCGTCCCCCACTAGCTTCCCATGGAGCCGGTCGCCTTGGAAGACATCAGCCTCTTGGCCTCGCCGGCGAGGTAGAAGGATCCCGTGATGCACACGAGGTCATCTCGACCGACGGCCCGGGCGGCGATGCTGACGGCATCCTTGAGGTTCGGGGCGGTCTGGGACATTTTGTGGCTGATCTCGTTGAACTTGCGCTGGAGCTCGCGGGGATCGACTGCTCGGCTGTTGTTCTCCGAGCGGGTGAAGATGACCTTGTCCGCACCGGTGGCGATCTTGGAGAGCATGCCGGGGACATCCTTGTCGGATGCGCAGCCGAAGATAATCACCAGTGAGTCATAGCGGAGGTGGGCGCCGAGGGCCTTGACAAGGCCGCCGACCGACTCTGGGTTGTGGGCGCCATCGACGATGATGCGCGGGTTGCCCCAGATCTTCTCCATGCGTCCGGGGTTGCGCGTGCGGGCGAGGCCCAGGGCGATCTCGCGGTCGGGAAGGACGAAGCCGCGCTCCCGGAGGCGATCAATGACCGCCAGGGCCAGTCCGCAGTTGAGCGCCTGGTGCTCCCCGCGGAGGGGGACTGGCAGGTGCTCGAAGTTTGATGTGGGCGTCGTCAAGACGATGCGGGCGTGGGGTCCGAGTTCGGGGCTGGCCTCGAAGCGGCAGGAGAAGTCGATCGAATCTCCGAGGACATCAAGCTTGGCGCCGGTGTCTGCGGCGACCTCTCGGAACACCTCGATGATCGAGGGCTTGGACTGCTGGCAGGTCACGACCGGGATGTCGGGCTTGAAGATGCCGGCCTTCTCGCGGGCGATCTTTTCGAGGGTGTCGCCCAGGAGGTGCTTGTGCTCCATCTGGATCGCCGTGACGGCACAAACCTCCGGGATGATGACGTTGGTGGAGTCCAGTCGTCCACCCAGCCCGACCTCGATGACGGCGATATCGACGGCCTGCTCGGCGAAGTGGAGGAAGGCGGCGGCGGTGAGGTGCTCAAAGTAGGTGCCGGCGCCGTGGATCTTCTCGACGGCGGCGGATGCCTTGGCGACCCGGGCAATGCAGGATGTGATCGCGTCGGTGTGGATGAGCGTGTGGTTGATCTGGATGCGTTCGCGCAGATCGACCAGATGAGGGCTGGTGTAGAGGCCGACGGTGAGGCCGCAGCCTTCGAGGGCCGATGAGATCATCTCGCAGGTGCTGCCCTTGCCCTTGCTGCCGGCGACGTGGACGCAGCGGAGCTGGAGGTGAGGGCTGCCGAGTTCAGAGAGGATCGCCCGCATGCGATCGAGCTTGAATATCTCGGGATCGGCGGACTTGAGGCGGGTGCGCTCGACGTTGACCAGGCCGTTGAGGTACGCGAGGCACCCCTCATAGGTGGTCATATCGGGCGCAACGAGATCGCGACCGACCGAAGCCGCGGAGGCTGAGGTCGATTCGGCGACGTTGCGCCGGAGCTTGCGACGTGCGGGGGAGCTGACACCTGACGAGGATCGCCTGTTCATAGCCGGAGGGCACTATAGCCGTGACCTGCTACGCGGCGGCCCAACCGACAGTTCGGGCGACGGTTCGGTCGAGAGTTCTGGAATCGCGGCAGCGCGGCTACTCGCCTTCGCCGGAACGCGCCGGGCTGCGGGCGGCGGCGAGCCTGTCCATCTGCCACGCGCCCAGGGCGGCCATGGGCAGGACCAGCAGCGCAAGGACCAGCACCATCTGCGAGGTGGATGTGCCGGCGAGCGACTCGGGGCTGACCATGTGCCAAGCCAAGAGCGTGCCGCCAGCGATCGACGAAACGGCGATCAGAACGACTGCCGCCCTGCGGACGGAGCGAATGAACAGCTCCAAATCGAACCCCTCCTGTCCAAACCTCGTCGTGTAGAACCCCCACGAACCCCCACGTTCCCCTCGAATCCCAGGAGATCATGCCCCCAACCCATGTCCGGTGGATTGGGGGCTGCAAGCGTACCCCGCTTGCCGGGCCGTGGCTATCTGCTGTCAGGAACGAAACGTGGCGTCCGGTTTGTATCGGACGCCCGTAGCGAGTATCGTCCGCATCCTGTGACGGACTGGAAGAAGATGCAACGCACCTGTCAGCGCCCGTGGGCGAGCGAAACCGGATCACGCGGACATCGACCGCCCGGTGGCCGCATGCTGATGCTATTGGCCGGCGCGGGGATTGCGCTTGGATGTGCTGCGCCGCTGTCGGCCCAGCCGATCCAGCCTCCGGATGAGAGCGCCGAGGAAGCGCAACCCGTTGAAGAGACGCGACCTCCCGCCGGCCCGCAGACCCCGCCCCCTGAAGAACTCCAGGTGTACGAGGGGCGTCTGATCCGAGAGGTCGTGCTTCAGCGCCCGGCACCGGGCAAGCCCGGAGAATTCATTCCGCTGACACCCAAGCAGCGCCAGGATGCCGAGAATAACCTGCGGTCCAAGTCCGGCGGGCAGTACCTGCAATCGACGGTTACGGGAGACATCGAGCGGCTGAACCGCCGCGGCGAATATCGCCAGGTGGACCTGCGGATCGCCCTCCAGAGCGACGGCTCTGTCATCCTCTTTTACACCGTCACGCTCCAGCCGATCATCAAGGATGTCCAGTCGGTGGGCAACAAGGAGCTCTCCGACCAGGACATCACCGCCGAGACCGCGGTCTTGGTCAACACCGCCGTCGATCGCTACCAGCTCGACCGCGCCTGCCGCCGCATCAAGGAAAGGTACAAGGAGAAGGGGTACTACCTCGCGGATGTGACCGTCGATGAGAAGGAGCTCGAGGAGCAGGGAATCGTCCTCTTCAAGGTCCGCGAGGGTGAGCGGATGAAGGTGATGGAGATCCGCTTCGAGGGGAACAACTCCTTCACGCGAGGGGATCTCAAGTCCCAACTCAAGACCAAGGAGTCGTGGCCGATCTTCCGCCGGGGACCCTTGGATGATGAGCTTCTGGACACCGATGTCGCCGCCCTGATCGACTTCTACCGGGATCGCGGGTACCTGGATGTCCGCGTCGATCGCATCGTCCGGCCCAGCCCCAACGGGCGCGAGGCGATCGTGACCTTCGTGATCGATGAAGGCCGGGTGTATGTCCTGCGCTCGGTGCAGGTGCTGTATCCCAACCTGGCCCGCAGCTACGAAACCCAGGAGGAAGCCAATCGCAACGCCGCCCAGGGCGAGACGGTCATGCAGCTGGGCCCGGGCGACTTCGTTGTCTTCCCGATGGGGGAGTTCTCGCTCGAGCAGCTCCGCGGCATGATGCTGATCAAGCCGGGAGATGTGTACGCCCAGGACAAGATGCGCAAGAGCTTCGATGCGATCCGTGAGGCGTACGGCAAGCTCGGGTACGTGTATGACGATCCGGATCGCGGGGCGATCTCCGTCAATCTTAACCCGCGCGAGCTGCGCGACCCCAACAGCCCGCAGGTCGACCTGCTGCTGCGGATCGTCGAGGGCAAGAAGACCAAGACGGGGCTGGTCGAGATCATCGACAACGAGCTGACCAAGCAGGAAGTCATTCGCCGGAAGATACGGCTCCAGCCCGATCGCCCGCTGGACATCACGCAGATCGAGGACACGAAGAAGGATCTGGAGCGCCTGCGGCTCTTCCAGCCCGGAAGCGTCAAGATCACGGTGCAGGCGCCCGACCCGGTCGACCCCGAGTACCGGGATGTGCTTGTCGAGGTCAAGGAGACCAACACCGGCTCGTTCCAGTTCGGTGTGACGATGGGCTCCGACAACGGCTTCGGAGGCCGGATCGCCCTCGAGCAGCGCAACTTCGACGTCGCCGATCTCCCCGACTCGTTCGGTGAGTTCGCCGCGGGCCGGGCCTTCCGCGGCGCGGGGCAGACCTTCAGGATCGAGGCCCTCCCCGGTACCGAGCTCGGGACCTACTCGATCAGCCTGACCGAGCCCAACCTCTTCGAATCCGACTACTCGGGGAGCGCCTCGATCTTCTACAGCACGCGCGAGTACGACGAGTACGATGAGGAACGCTACGGGACACGATTCAGCTTCGGTCGCAAGTTCGGCACGCGCTGGATCGGGTCGGTGCCCTTCCGCATTGAATCGATCAGCCTCGACAACATCGATGATGGCGCGCCGGTTGATTACTTCGAGGTCGAGGACCAGCACATCCTGACATCGGTTGGGCTGTCGCTCACGCGGACCAGCGTCGATGACTTCATCCGCCCGACCAAGGGCACGCGTCTGGAACTCTCGGCCGCGCAGGCTGGCGCCATGGGCGGCGACTTTGATTTCACCTCCCTCAAGGCCGAGCACCAGGTCTTCCTGACCGTCAGCGAGGGATTCCTGGGAGAGAAGACGGTCCTCTCCCTGAAGACCTCGGCGGGATGGATCCCGCAGGGCCCAGAAGACACCCCCGTATATGAGCGTTTCTACCTCGGCGGACAGTCCTTCCGCGGCTTTGACTACCGGACGATCTCCCCCAAGGGCATCCGCAGCGACACCAATACCGTCGGGGATGACCCCGTGGGCGGCACCTGGTCGTTCTTCTTCGGGCCCGAGATCGTCCAGCCGATCATGAGCGACACCGTCTCGCTGGTCGGGTTCGTCGACTCCGGTACCGTCGTCGACGAGATGAGCTTCGACAAGTATCGCGTCTCCGTCGGCTTCGGCGTCCGCATCTACATCCCCGGTCTCAGCCCCGCGCCGCTTGCCTTCGACTTCGGCTTCCCGCTCCTCAAGTACTACGGGGACAGGGAGCGGGTCTTCACGTTCTCGGTGGATATTCCGTTCTGAGGAACGGAGTAAAACTCAAAGCTCAAAGCGAAGAGCTCAAACGCGGCACAATGGGCGGCCGCAAACACATGCGGTCTGCCGGTTCTCATTTGAGCTTTGAGATTTGCGCTTTGAGTTTTTCTCTCGCCGGCACCCCCACCACCGTCGCGCCATCCGGAACATCCCTGATCACCACAGCGCCAGAGCCGATCGTGCATCCGTGGCCGATCCTGATGCCCGGCAGGGTCCGGGAGCCCAGCCCGATCAGCGTGTCAGCTCCCACCGTAACGCGACCCCCCAGCGCAGCGCCGGGGGCGATATGGACGTTCTCGGCGAGCATGCACTCGTGCTCGACGATCGCGCCGCTGTTGATGATGCCGTGGGCGGCGATGCTCGCGTGCGAGTGAACGATCGCCCCGGGTCCGATGAAGACGCCCCCGGCGATCGATGCCGATGGGGCGACATGGGAACCCGGCGCACACACCGTGGCAGCGATCAGACGCTGCTCGCGCAGGGCATCGATGACGGTTCGCCGCAGTTCCAGCCCGCCCACGGCAATCACGATGCGTACCTCGCCGGCAGCCTCGCGCAATCCGCCGAGCCTGGGAAGTCCGGTACGAGAGGCAAGCGTGGAGGCCGGATCGTCATCGTAAAAGCCGGCAATCTGCCAGCCGAGGTTCTGGGCGGCTTCGGCGACCACCAGGGCGTGGCCCCCGCCCCCGATCAGGACCAGCCGCCTGTCCGGCGTGTGCTCTGCCATCTCCGGGGAATCGACCGCAGCGCCGAATCCCCTTGAATTTGCGCGGTTTCTGCGCTGGATACGAGGTCGATCCCCGGGGCGCGATGGATCGGTGGAAAGCCTGTCCAGAATGACTTGGAGCCGTTGTTAGCCCTTGCTAGAATCAAGTGAGTGAGCCGACTCCCCGCCGCCCAACGCAAGGAACAGCTGCTCGACCGGGCTTCGGAGCTCTTTGCTCGCCATGGCTACGCCAGGGCGACCACGGCCGAACTCGCCAAGGCCGCGGGCGTCACCGAACCGATTCTCTACCGGCACTTTGATTCCAAGCGCGACCTGTTCGTGGCGCTCATCGAGCGCGCCGGTCGGCGAACGATCTCTATGTGGGAGAAGCACCTGGCCAGCTCAGGTGATCCCGCGGACCGGCTCAAGCGGCTGCTGGGCGATAATCCGATGGTGACGCCGGATGGCCGGCATGATTACCTGGTCCTGCTGCAGGCGATCACCGAGGTGGATGATGAGGCGATCCACGCGGCGATCAATACCACGTTCCATAACCTGCACCAGTTCCTGAAGAAGGAGCTGGAGCGGGCGCAGTCGGATCACAAGGTGGCGACCCGTTTCAGCGCGGAGCTGATCGCGTGGCTCCTGATCCACATCGGGCTCGGTTACGGTTCGCTGAGCGCGCTGAAGATCGAGGGGCAGGGTGTGGATGCATCCGGCACGCATGTGCAGGATGTTCTGACGCGGCTGCTCATTGGCAAGGCGGCGGATAGGAAGGGTGAGGAGTAGGCGTCGTCGCCTACGAACCTATTTTCGCAGTCACTTCGTCAACACAATATCAAACTCGGTCGCCTCATACTCCGCCCCCGCCTCCCCCTTCTTCACGATCGGCATCATCAGCGAAGCATCGAAGAGGCTGTCATCGTTGTGCTCGGCATCCCCTTCGAAGAAGAGCTGAGTGACGAGCGTGTGATAGCCCGGGGCGGCGATCCGGTAGTGGATGTGGGGTGAGCGGAAGTCCCCACCCGCCTGGTATCGCGAGGGGTGGATCGTCTCGTACTCGTACGCCCCGGTCTCG
The DNA here is from genome assembly GCA_020847535.1 of Phycisphaerales bacterium. Taxonomy (GTDB): domain Bacteria; phylum Planctomycetota; class Phycisphaerae; order Phycisphaerales; family UBA1924; genus JAEUJB01. The sequence continues at coordinate 56,875 of JADLBU010000114.1, read as the reverse complement.
GATGTGATGATCCGCGCGCGGTAGCGGAAATCGCCCGCATCGTTCGCGTAGTTGCCGTGGATGTCGCAGTGCCAGAGGTCGATCACCGCGCCTGCAATCGGCTTGCGGGTGTCGAGCGCCCATACGCGACCAGTCACGACCAACACCGTCCCCGGTGCTCGCGGAGGGCTCACCTTCCCGCGGAACGGAGCGCCCTCGACGTGGAATGGCCCCAGCGCCGCTCGCGGGGTTGCCTTCGCCCCATCCTTCATCGTCAGCGTCACCGGCGGCTCCCCAAACTGGTCGATCACCTGCCGGGCGATCGCCGGGCTGCCGCTCGCCGCCGTCGGAGCTGCCCCCGCCCGCAGCGTCAGGATCCCGCCAGCGGTCCCCGCGGCCGCAAGGCCCGAAACCCGCAGAAAATCACGCCTGGAACGGTCACTCATGGCAATGCCCCTGGCTGGTTGCTTTCGCTGCCCGCACACACACCCGTACAGTCTACCGCGCTCTGCACCTCAATCAGACGCCATTTCCCGGCAATGCCGTCACGCGAACGTAACGGATCCCGGCTCTAGAGTTCCCCATGCACCCCGTCCGACTGCTCGCCGTCCGCTACCTCAACACCGTCCCGCTCATCGAGGGCCTCGATAAGACCGAGGGTGTCGAGCTTTCGACGGCCGTCCCCTCCAAAATCGCAAGCCTGGTCGCCGGGGGTCAGGCGGACATCGGGCTGGCCTCCACCTTCGATGCCGCCGCCCTGGGAGTGCCGATGGTGCTGCTCCCCTCGGGCATGATCGGCTGCGATGGGCCGACGCTGACGGTCCGGCTCTTCTCGGAATCACCCATCGAGCGAATCACGCAGGTCCACGTCGATACCGACAGCCGCACATCGGTCGCCCTCTGTCGCGTGCTGCTTAGGAAGTTGCACGGCATCACGCCCGACATCATCGAGTTTGATGCACGGGAGCGGGTCGCCAGCGGCGGCGCGGAGGCCCAGTGGCCCCCAGCGATGCTCTTGATCGGTGACAAGGTCGTCACCGATTCGCCGCCCGCGGTGCGATATCCGCATCAGCTCGACTTGGGTGAGGCGTGGAAGGCCCTGACCGGCCTGCCGTTTGTCTACGCGGTCTGGATGTGCCGGCGGGATCGCTGGCAGGATCCCGAGATCGGCCCGCGGCTTCGGATCGCCGCCGCGCTGCTGGACCGCCAGCTTCGCCACAACCTCACGCGACTGGACTGGATCATCAGCCAGTGCGCTCCCGAGCACCGCTGGCCGACGGACCTGGCCCGGCGATACATCGGGGAGCTGCTGCGCTTCCGGATCGGTGAGAGGGAGCGAGAGGGCCTCTCGACATTCCTCTCCGCAGCCGCCGAGTGCGGCCTGTGCCCCAGACTCGAGCCGGAGTGGGGCGATATCTACACCTCTCAGACCCACGCGACGCCCTCCCCAGCAACCACTTCTCACTAACTCCACTCCCCCACTTCGTTACCCCCTCCGCCCCATGCCCCGCCTGCCGCGACTCACCGTCCCCGCCTTCGAGCAGCTTGCCGCGCAGCTCAGGTACACCCCGGCCGAGGCGGTCCGCCGAGCGATCGAGCGGGCCGAGCAGCTCGCGGGTGATATCGATCCCCAAGGCCAGTACCCGCCGGAGTGGGTGATCTATCGCGTCACGCGATACCGGCCGGACAACGCCGCGGCGGACTCCACCAGCACGATCCCCGGGGAGGCGATTCTGGCGGATCTTTCGGCGTTCGTGGAGCGGCTGTGCGATGCGGCGAGCATTCAGGAGGCCGAGCTTCTGCCTGAGACCAACAGCGACAGCACTCAGAACACATCGTCCGCGTTCATCACCGCCGATGAGCTGTCTCGCCGCTGGAACATCAGCCGCAAGACCATCGATCGCCTGCGCCGCAAGGGCCTGATCGCCCGCCGCGTCGTGGGCCATCGCGGGAAGGTCAAAGTCCTGTTCAGCAGCGCGGTCGCCGATGCCTTCGGTCATCGCAACAGCGCGCTGATCGAGCGTGCTGCGGGCTTCTCACGCATCGATGCGGACATCGAGGCGAGGATCGTGCGACGGGCGATCCGCTATCGCCGGCGCTTCGGATGCTCTCTGAACGAGGCCGCCAAGCGACTTTCGGAGCGCTTTGACCGCAGCCACGAGGCGATCCGGCAGCTCCTGCAGCGCCACGAGAAGCAGCAGCGCTTGCTCCCGGGCGCGGATGGCAAGCAGGCTGGCGGAGTCTTCGGGGATGATCGCCCGCTGGGTGCGCGGGACCGTCGGCTGGCGTATCGCGCCTACCGGCGAGCGATCGAGCCCTCAGAGATCGCCAAACGCCTGAGCCATCGCAAGCAGGCGATCACGCGTGGTGTGCTGCTGGAAAGGCTCGACCGTCTCCGCGGCATGCTGCCGGATCTGGAGGGTCATGTGGGGCCCCTGTTCGCGCGCGCCGATGCCGAGCGTGTGCTGCTGAGCCCTGCGCCCGTGCGTCAGGGCCTGGGCAGGCCCGCAGCGCCGGACCTTGCATCCCTCCTGGCCGCCGCACGTGTGCGCATCGTGCCCGTGGGCACAGAGGAGATGGCGCGAGCGATCGCGTACCAGTACCTCACCTGGAGGGCCAACGGCGCGATCGAGAAGGTCAGCCACCTGCATCCATCGGCAAGCGCGATCGACCGTATCGAGACGGACCTGCGCTGGGCAGCGCGGCTGCGTGCCGAGCTGGTGCGATCGCAACTGCCGCTGATGCTTCAGACGATCGAGGGGCGGTTGGGCAGCTCGGTGGATTCGCTGCGGCCGATGGATGCGGCGAACCTGGTGATGTCATCGATCGCTGCGGTCGGCGAGGTGGTCCACATCTTCGATCCCTTCCGCGCGGCGGGAACGGGCGCGCGGCTCGCGGGCTCGGTCAGCCCCGTGATCACGCGGCTGGCGGCACAGTGGGCGCGTGAGCACACAGCGCCGGCGATGACTCAACGGGCGACCGCGGTCTACACCACTTCACCGCCGATCCCTGATTGGACCGCCAACTTGTGCCGATGGCAGAGGTGGGTGGAACCCGATGGGCGCATTCAGCGCACTTTGCAGCGGGCCAGGAAGGCCGATCGCGATTTTCTGATCGCACGTTTCGGATGGATCGGCGGGCCTCCTCATACGTTGATCGAGCTGGCAAAAGAGCTTCATCAGACCGTCATGCAGACCGGAACCGCCGAGCGGCGCGCGATTCGTGCTGTGCTTCAGGTGTCTCGGCGGGTTGCGTGATGGGGGCCGGGAACGCATGTGGACAACCGCGGCTTTACAGCCGGCATCAGGGTGCATCCGATTTTCGCAAACACTTGCAAAGCAGGGCTTTACAGTCTTATCCACACGACCCATCGGCGGCCAGGCAAGGCCGTGGATACTCGCAACACTCGACATAACAACACACATAACATGCACGCAATTTGTCCTTACTAACATTGCAAATTCGTGCAAGTTTTTGACACTAGGGTGGAAACCGCATGCCGATGATGTCGTATGATGAGATGCATGGGCAAGCAACTGCCTGAGCAGGGCTCTCGGTGGGGAGCGCGGGGTTGTGAGGGACATGGGGGTGGGAGCGGACGGGCCCAGAGGCTCTCGGCGACCTGCCACGGAACGGCCCCCGAAAGCGGGTCCAAACCGGATCGGATCGCATCGCGGGGAATCACAGGATCCTCGCCAGTGCGATGAATGACCGGGCGAACCACGACCGTGCATCAGGAAACAGATACGGATGATCGGATCGGGTCTCGGGGAGATGAACCGTTTCGCGCGGAAGGGGGTTTTCGCGCGGGACACAACACGCCCGGGAGGCGATGGAGAGCGTTGTGGATGCACCGACTTGATTGAACGCATCGGGACGGATCGCGGATGTGAGAGACCCGCGATCTCGGCCACAGCAACCGCGCTCGTGGATCGCCTCAGCGCCAACACCTGCTGCCGGAGGGAAACGGAGGGGGGTTGGCGCTGAGGCGCAGGGTCGTGCGGCGGAGCTTCGGCTGTTGGAGAGCAGCCGCGGCAACCCTCGCACGGGAGAGAGTTCCTCGTGGAGCCCGATAGGGCTTTTCGGGGATTCGGGACCGAGATAGAGAGAGAACGCAAGCCGGAAGGACTCGTGGGGGTTCGTTGGGGTTCGTGGGGGTTCGTGGGGTCTCGTCGGGGGTTCGCCGTGCGCGTGGGGGCGCTCACGGCCCTGCTCACCGGGCGCACTCGTGGGCAGTCCGATCGTGGGGATTTGGGGGTATGGGATCCCGGGATGCGTCACGCATCACGGGGAGGAGAGCACCCTCGCGAAGGCGAGGGTGTTCTTTTTTTGAAGGCGCGCCGTGGAGATGCAGAGAGGCCGTCAATGCCCGAACAGATTGCGATCCCCGAAATAGCCGTTCTTCTCGAAATGCGCCAGCGCCTCATCAACGCTTCCGAAGATCCGGGTCGCCGTCTCGGTGATGAACGGCGAGGGGCTCTTCCTGGGCTTCCACACCACGTAGACCTCCTTTGTGTGCTCGAAGGCGTGGTGCAGCTCGCGTTCGACTCCCGACGAAAGACCAGGGATGCCGCCCGGGAGCTCGGGGATGTAGCTGACGATCATGTCGGCCTGATCGACGAGCTTGAAATCCCGCATGTAAATCTGCCCGTCGATGTCACCGGCGATGTCGAGAACCTCGCGGACCTTGACCTTGATCGGCGCAGCGCCCGCGGCCTTGCTCCCCCCGTAGCTGTGGGGGGCGACATCGAGAAACTCCTTGCCCTCCCGGGCGGCGGCGATCGCCCGCTCCAGGAGCAGCTTCTCATCGACATCACCGGGATCGAAGGTGATGAAGTGCTTGGCGAGCTCAGCGCGGAAGCGGTCGATCTCGGCGAGCACATCGGGCATGTCGACGACGTGGCTCATGGGGAAGCTGGGGTAGACCTTCCGCATGTCGGGCCTGCACACGAGCCGGAAAATGGTGCGGGTTGTCGGCTGGTGGCGACCCCGCGCCATGATATAGAACTTTGAGTTGGGGATCGACTTGCTCATCAGCTCGGTCGCCAGGATCTCCTCCTCGCGCCAGACCATGCAGTCCTTGAGCGTGGCATCGATCTCGTGCTCCCGGTGGAGCCGGTCGTGGACGACCTCGATGTTGTCCACCAGGCAGATGAAGATCAATGGATCGAGCAGTTGAACCTGGTCGTAGTCGAAGGCCGAGAAGAGCCCATGCCGCCAGCGGAAGGTCGCGTGCGTGTTGACCAGGATGTTCTTCTTCTCGCGGCTCTCGGTGATGATGTCCTTGAAGGCCGCTCGCCTGAGCGAGTTGAGCCTCGAGAGCGGCAGGTCCAGGATCTTGCCGGGGCGCACATCGGGCCCTTCGCGATACATCATGTCCCCGACGTGGTAGACATCGATGGCCTCTCCCTGCTGCCCGGCAAACTGGGCGACGGCGTCGAGGAAGGGCTTCTTCTCCATTCCGATCTGGCCGGTGACGATGGCTCGCATGCGAAAAAGGTCCCTTGTTCGGGGCGGGCGGGATTCGGCCGGCAAGTGTATGTCGGCCCGGGAACATGGCGGATGGCACGCTGGGCTCGGTGGACTCGATCGCGGACTTCACGTATTGAATTGCCAATGCAGCGGTAGCCTTTCCGTGTCGAATCAGCGAATTGCTTGTCAGTGCCTGCCCACTCGGGCCGGACCCGACCTACCTCATCACGCCTTGCCGGGGGACATGCCATGCATGTTCGCGCTATCGCCGCTTCATCGGTCGCCCTCGTCCTTGGCGCCCTTGCCGGATCACTGATCGCCGGTCCCCTCGACCCGCCCGCCGGCCCGGTTTCCTCCACCTACAAGACGCTGACGGTCGTCGGGCCGCGCATAAAGATCGCCTCGCTGCCGTTCACGATCAATCAACCCGGGACGTACTACCTGGTCAGCAACTTCACGGCCCCCGCGGGATCGAGCGGCATCACCGTCAACGCGAGCGATGTCGCCATCGACCTCAACGGCTGCACGCTGACAGGCGGCAGCGGCGCGGGCAACGGGATCCAGGTCCCCGCGTTCGTCAACGGCCTGAAGGTGCGGAGCGGCGCGCTGCGCGGCTGGGGGGGAGTGGGTATCTTCGCCTCGCAGGCCAGTCAGGCCACGATCGAGCACGTCTCGGTGTCCGATTGCAGCGCCGGCGGCATGGCCATCGGCACCAAGTCGATCGTCCGTTCCTGCAACGCGAACAACAACCTCGGCTACGGCATGCTCGTGATGCACTACTCGACAGTCACGGACTGCAACGCCAACCAGAACGGCATCTCGGGACTGACGGCAAACAGCAACGCCGTCGTCACCGGCTGCCACGCATCCGACAACGCCGACGCGGGGATGATCATCGGTGGCGCCAGCCTTGTGACCGGATGCATCGCGACCAACAACGGGGATGCGGGCTTCGACTGCGCCTCGCGGGCCACCGTGAGCAACCACACCGCCTACGGCAACAATGGCGGCTTCCTACTCGACGATGCCTCGACGATCACCGGCTGCACCGCGAGCGACCAGTTCACCGGTCCGGGCATCTGGGTCAAGAACGAATGCACGGTCGCCAACTGCAACGCCTCGGGCAACCCCGAGGTCGGGATCAAGGCCGGCTCCGACTGCCACATCGTCGGGAACACCTGCGCGGATAACGCGTTCTCCGGCGGCATCTACATCACAGGGATTGCCAACCGCATCGACTCCAACCACGTCTCCGGCAACAGCGGCTACGGCATCCGCGTCGAGGGCGCTGACAACCTGGTCATCCGCAACTCCGCACGCGACGACTCCAGCGGCAACTTCGCTTTCCCGACAGGGAGCGAGTACGGTCAGATCATCCAGTACCCCGGGAATGCCTTCGTCGCAACCAACCACTGGGCCAACTTCGCGTTCTGAAGCCCGCAACTTCCTACGCACAAATCGGTAGGCTCATGCGATGCGATACCCGATGTTGCTCAGCGCAGCCCTCGCCCCGGCGCCGTTCGCCGCCGCGCTCGCCGAGCCGCCACGCATCGTGCAGGCCTTCCCGGACCTGGGCGATGAATCGATCCCGCCATCGCTCACGGAGATCCTCGTCGATTTTGATCAGGACATGAGCACCCGAGGGTGGTCGGTCTGCGGCGGCGGACCCGATTTCCCGGCCACCGGCAAACCGGTGTGGCGAACCGCTCGGCAACTGGCAATCCCCGTCACGCTCGAGCCCGGTCGCCGCTACTCGCTGAGCATCAACTGCCCCGCGGCACTGGGCTGCCGCTCGGCGAACCGTGAGCCGGCGATCCCTCATCCCATCCGGTTCACCACGCTCAAGGATGGGGAGCAGGCTCCCCCACCGCTGACACCCGCACTGAATCGTGCGGCGATCACGCGGCTTCGGGAGGTGATCGACCAGTTCTATTCGCACCGGGATCTGCGTGTGTCGGATTGGGAGGGCGCGTTCGTGGCGCACACGCCTGCGATGGAAGGGGCGACGACCCCCGCCAGGTTCGCCCGCGCATCCCCACCCCGTCGTCGCTCCCGATCGCGGTCATGGCGGTGCCATTGTGCAGACGCCGGCGAACCTGATCGCCGTTCAGCTTTCGACTGCAAAAGCGTGAAGAAAACAACAAGGCCCCGCTGAGGGGCCTTGTCGCGTTTCACAGTTTGATTGAGACTGATCGCAGATGACTCAGCGGCGGCGACGCAGGAGGCCGACCGCACCGATCCCGGCCAGCGCCATCGCGCCGGGCGCGGGGACCAGGACGGTGATCGTGCCGGTATCGCCCTCGACGGGCTCGGTGATGTTGGAGCCGGCGCTGGAGCTGGAGGTCTGGTAGCCCTTCCAGGAGGTAATCTCGCTGGCGAGGATCTTGATGATGATCTGACGGCCATCGGCCTGGTTGTTGCTGAGGTTGACGGCGAACTTGTAGACGACGACGTGGTCGATGTTGGTGTTGAAGTTGGTTCCTAGGGCGCCGGGGGTGTTCTGCGAGGTCGAGATGCCGGCGTTGGGGTTATTGTTGTTGTCACCCTTGGCATCGATGCGAAGGCTGGAAGCAGCCTCGAACATCACCTGGGTCTGGCCGCCGAAGTCAAAGCCGGAGATCCGGCCGTCGGTGGCGCTGCCCTTGGCGGGGGTGAGGTCGATCGAATCGTTGCCGCCGACATCCCAGCCGCCGGCGTTGTTCGAGAGGATGTTGTACCGGGCCCCGGAGATCCCGTAGTACTCATGGGGGATCGACATCCGCACGCGGACGTAGACCTTCTCGCTCGGGGCGGCCGTGATGTTGGAGAGCCACACGCCCGCATCGTTACCGGTCGCAGAGAACTGGATATCAAGCCCGTTGCCGTGTGCCGAGGCAATGCTCGCCGCACCGCAGACCGCAACCATGCCGAAGAACAGCTTTGCAGACATCTCGATCTCCCTCTGTTAGGCCTGCGCGAAGGATCCGCCGAACCCATGGGTGGGCGCTAACGAAGCCCGGTCCCGGGCGAATGATGACCGATACGGCCGGAATTGCCGGGTGGTTGCACACAAGACCCTCATAGATCGAGCAATAGGAATCCGGATGGGTGGATTAGAGAATCTGGTCATGCCCGAGAACGAAGCCGCCCTCGAAGAGATGGCTCTTCTCAGCAGGATTCGAGGGTCGAAAAGACCTCCACCCATATGCCCAGAGGCACGTATTCGACCTGGCCGGGCCTCGGATCTGTCTTGATTCTGATAGGCCGAGGTATAGAGTTTGCTCTCGCGTTTTGGCAGCGCCAGCCCGTGTCCGGGGTGCCCCAGAGGCCCCGACCACGGCGGTCACCCAGTGCGGCTGGCGCCCGGTTTCGTTGACGGCCACGGCGGCGGAGGAGGCGAAGCTTGGTTCGCCCGATGCCTGTGTCGTCTTCTCGGTTCGGCCCTCAGTTGGTTCTGCCCATGGAAGAGGAAGAAGAAATCTCCGATGGCTAACCGGGCGCGGGAGCGCCCCTGAGAGTTGTCTCTTCTCCTCCCCAGGCAACCCGGCCCTGGATGAACAGGGCACCCGCCGTCAGGCGATTGATCCCCGCGATCGGCCCAGATCGCGGTTGATGTGGGCAGACGGTCGAGAAGCCCGGCAGGCATGACGCAAGCCACCGATCGTCGGCCTCCACCAAACGCACCACCCATTGCCCCCATCGCACCCCCTGACCCATTCGCCCACGCGGCACACCGTTCAGGCTCACAGATCGAGGTATAGAAGTCATGACCACCGACCTGTCACACATCCGCAACTTCGGCATCTGCGCCCACATCGACGCCGGCAAAACCACCGTCTCCGAGCGCATCCTCTACTACACCGGCAAGAACTACAAGATCGGCGAGGTGCATGAGGGCACCGCCACGATGGACTTCCTCGAGGAAGAGCAGGAGCGCGGCATCACCATCCAGTCCGCCGCGACCACCTGCCCCTGGACCCACGAGAGCAAGGAATACAAGCTCAACCTGATCGACACACCCGGGCACGTGGACTTCACCATCGAGGTCGAGCGCTCCCTGCGCGTCCTCGACGGCGCGGTCGCCGTCTTCGACGGCAAGGAAGGCGTCGAGGCACAGTCCGAGACCGTCTGGCGCCAGGCCGACCGCTACAGGGTCCCGCGCCTGTGCTTCGTCAACAAGATGGACAAGCTCGGCGCCAGCTTCGATTTCAGCTTCAGCACCATCAAGAGCCGCCTTGGCGCCAACGCGATCGCCATCCAGTACCCCATCGGCACCGGCCCGGAGTTCCAGGGCATCATCGACCTGATCCGCATGAAGGCGATCTACTTCAAGGGCGAGAAGGGCGAGACCGTCATCGAGAAGGATGTCGGTGACGACTGGAAGGAGACCGCCGAGAAGTGGCGTCACGACATGGTCGAGAAGGTCGCCGAGCTCGACGATGCCCTGATGGACAAGTACCTGCACGGGACGGCGATCTTAGAGGAGGAGATCCGTCTGGCCCTGCGGCGCGCGGTGGTCGAGCGCAAGGCGTACCCGGTCTTGTGCGGCGCTGCCCTCCGCAACATCGGGGTGCAGATGCTCCTGGACAAGGTCGTCGAGCTGCTACCCAACCCCAACGAGAAGCCCGAGGTCGAGGGCACCGACCCGCGCGACAAGGACGTGCGGATGACGCGTCCGCACGACAAGGATGCCCCCTTCTCCGGCCTGGTCTTCAAGGTCGTCAGCGACCAGCACGGGGACCTGACCTACGTCCGCATCTATTCCGGCACGCTCACCAAGGGCACGCGCCTCCTTAACCCCGGCAACGGCAAGAAGGAGAACGCCTCCCGCATCTTCGAGATGCACGCCCAGAACCGCATCCCGCTCGAAGAGACCTCCGCGGGCAACATCGTCGCCATTGTCGGCATCAAGGACAGCTACACGGGCGACACCCTGTGCGATGCCGACAAGCCCATCATGCTCGAGCGCATGCACTTCCCCGAGCCCGTGATCAGCATGTCGATCGAGCCCAAGAGCGCCGACGACAAGCGCCGCCTCTCCGAGGCCCTGGGCGTCATCCGCCGCGAGGACCCCTCCTTCCGCTCGCACTTCGACGAAGAGACCGGCCAGACGATCATCAGCGGCATGGGTGAGCTTCACCTGGAGATCATCTCCAACAAGCTCAAGCGCGACATGAAGATCGGCGTTGACGTCGGCAAGCCCCGCGTCAGCTACCGCGAGGCGATCACCCGCAAGGTCGAATGGGTCCGCGGCCTCTTCAAGAAGCAGTCCGGCGGACGCGGCCAGTTCGGCGATTGCCAGATCCACCTCGAGCCCTTCACCGCCGCCCAGGCCGCCGAGGATGAACTCGACTTCACCGAGAACATCGCCTTCGAGAACAAGATCGTCGGGGGCTCGGTCCCCAAGGAATTCATCCCGTCGATCGAATACGGGGTGCGCCAGACCGCCCTCAACGGACCGGTCTACAACCGCGGCTACCCCCTCATCAACGCCAAGATCACCCTGGTCGATGGCTCCTACCACGACGTCGACTCGTCGCAGGTCGCCTTCGAGCAGGCCGGCCGGATCGCCCTCCAGGAAGCCTCCGCCAAGGCCGGCGGCGTTCTCCTCGAGCCGATCATGAAGGTCGTCGTCACCGTCCCCAACGACTACCTCGGCAACATCACGGGCGACATCTCATCCCGCCGCGGGATGATCATCGACACCGATGATCGCGGCGTCGTCAAGCTCGTCACCGCCGAGATCCCGCTCGCCGAGCTCTTCGGCTACACCACCGCGATCCGCGGAATGTCCCAGGGCCGCGCCAGCGCGACCATGGAGTTCCTCGAATATCGCCAGATGCCCAAGGGCATGATCGAGCAGGTCCTCGACGACAAGAAGGACAAGGCCGGCGCCAAGAAGTAAGCCCTCCACTCATAGTTCGCACCCAAGGCCCGGACTCTCCGTCCGGGCCTTTTTCATTGGACCGCGCCGGCCTCGGAAGTGCAATCCACCAAGTTCGACGATCCCGTAGCCTTCGGCCTCGGGAACGACGCATTGGGGACGCCAGTCTCACAAACCGGAGGTTCTCCCATGATGCTGCCCCGTCCCCGCACCCTGACCATGTTGACCCTCACCTGCTGCGCTGCCGGCTTTGGCCCCCTCGATCCTCCGGCCGGACCGATTCAGGGCACATCCAAGCCGCTCTCTGAAGTCGAACCACGCACGGCGATCGGCCCGGCGACCACGCCCGGAGACAGCGACAGCACCCCGAGCCTCTACAAGATCACCCAGGCCGGCTCGTACTACCTCACCGGAAACATCCAGGCCGAGGGCAATGTCGTCGCGATCGAGGTCGCCAGCGATAACGTCACGATCGACCTGGGAGGCTTCACGGTGTCACGCGGCGGCGCGGGGGCTGGAACCGCATCTCTCATCCAGCGCGTGAACTCGCCACAGAACACCACGGTACGCAACGGAACGCTGAGCAATTCCGGAAAGCACGGGCTGGACCTGGCGAATCACGCCCGCATCGAGCGCCTCAGCATCACCGATACGGCGGATACCGGCGTGGTCGTCAGCTCGCGGAGCATCGTCGAGGACTGCGTCGTGGACACCTCCGGCCAGTCCGCAATCACGGTCGGACCGGACTCGCGCATCGTGGGGTGCATCGTGTACGGCTCCGGCTCCGACGGGATCGTCGGCACTACCAACTGCGAGGTCTCCTCCTGCCGCGTGAACAACTCCGGCGGCCACGGCATCGAGGTCGCCTACGGCTCGGTCGTGGAGGGCTGCTCGGTCCGTTCCTCCGCCCTGTTCGGGATCAGCAGCTCGCTCAACAGCGGCGTCGCTCACTTCGAGCGGAATATCGTCACGCTCAACACCGGGGGCGGTATCCGGGCCTACGGATCCAGCCGCATCACCGGGAACACGGTCAGCATGTCCGGGACCGCCGCTCCGTGCATCCTCATCGTCGGGGATGGCAATCACGTTGAGGACAACCTGACCTCGAGCGGCTCGGACTCGGTGCGGATCGAACCCACGGGCGATGACAACCTCGTCGTCGGAAACGTCGCCCAGAACCCCGGGGTGGGCAACGGCTTCACCAACGTCAACCTGGCCGCCAACATGATTGGTCCGGTGGTTACCGCGGGCGGATCCATCTCGACCAGCAGCCCCTTCGCGAACTTCAGCCGCTGAGCGCCAGCGTTGGCGAGCAACCGCAGGCGGCGGCGAGCATCGCGAGCAGATGTGCGTGGGTGCGTGTCACTTGCGGATCCTCCTTCCCAGCACGAGCGCCGACCCGGCGAGCGCGAGCGTGGCCGCGCCCGGGGATGGGATGGTGCAGATGCGGTCGTCGATCCACTTCTTGAGTTCGGGGGTGATGATGAGCCCGCAGGACTTGGGGATCCACGGATCCTCGGGGCCGGTGTTGAAGAGCCAGGCGCCTCCCAGCGTCTTCTCGGCGCCGGTCACGATGCCCTTGAGCATCTTGGTCCGGACATCAACGGTGTATTCCTTGTCGCCGACCTTGAACGTCTTCTTCACCGTCGTCTCGAAGAACATTGGTGAGCCCGAGTCGGCCGGCATCACCGCGCCGTTGCCCTTGGCGTAGTCGGGCGCTCGCACCTCCCACTTGGCCGCGTCGTAGATGTACTTCTTGAGCTCGAAGTCGTCCACCTTCTCCTCGATCTTCTCGTTGTAGAACCGCTGGATGCCGGCGCTGTTGTCGAACGGGGACCACCCCTCGGGCTTGCCCGTCTTGTCGCTGATCACAAGCTTGCCCGTGATCCCGAATACCGCCGATGAGAAGGGGGCATTCAGATGGTCGTCGGCATCGGCCGCCTTGTTCTTGATCGATCCGTACTCGACCTTCTCGATCCCCTTGTATTTCTTCCACGCAGCGCCATCCACCTTGCCCATGTCCACCACCATCATGGCGATGTCCTTCTTGTTGGGCCCACGGAAGGTCTGCGACTGGAGGAAACCGGTGCTGGTCTTGCCGGGGCCGGGAGCGTTGCCGAAACCGATGCCCAGTCCCTCCTCGATTCCCGGATCCCCAGGCCCGCTGGTCTTGCTGACCACGTGGTCGGCGGTCAGGATCCACATGAACCCGTGTTTCTCCATCTTGTCACCGACTTTCACATCCATCTCCTTGAGATTGATGATCGTGCCGGTGCCGATGGTCTTGCCTGTGTCGATGGCGTCGGGGAAGTCCTTGTCGAGCTTGTTGAGAACCCGCACCACTGAGGAGTGATCGAACGTCTGCTCCGGAGGCACCCCCGCGTGGCCGGCGGCGGCAGACAGGGTGATGACGGCCAGTCCGGTTGCGATGCGGGCGCGGTGGTAGCACGATGAATACAGGTGTTTCATGGCATCCTGCTCCTCAAAATGGCGAACGAGGGGCTGCCTGAAGGAATCTGGCGTCCCCTTGGCCGATGGAACCGGAACGATGCACGCCCGCGCTGCTCACGCCGGCAGGTCCAGATTAATCCGGAACTGATACCCGCACGAGTCGGGCGGATTCGGCAATCACAACGTGCCTACTTCGCGAACATCCGGATCGCCCGCGCCGCCTGCCGCGGCAGCCACGCCAGCGGCCTCGGGAGCGAATCAAGGAACCGGTGCCAGGCACGGTGCATCTTCATCACCGCATAGGACTCGTAGTGGTCACGAAGCGACTTCTCAATGCGGCTGCCGACCGCCGCCTGCTCCATGATCTCCGCGGAAAGGGCATCGTTGCGGTCCTGCTGGTATCTGGCGTGGCTCCGCATCGTCTCCAGCGCCTTCTGAAGCTCGGGGACCTGGTGCTGGATCTGGTGGAACTGGTCCCGGATCGCCCAGAGATAGTGCAGCGATCGCGGGAAGCCGCTCTCCTCGATCCAGTTGCAATCGAATCGCCGCAGCATCGAGTTGGAGAAACGCACCAGCTCGATCGCCCGCCGGTCGTACTCGGCGCGGTGCCGATCGATGATCCGGCCGAACGTCTCATCGTGCCGCTGCACCGCCTTCATCACCATGGTCTCGGCGCTGTGCCTGCGCCAATAGAAGAGTGGCTCGGCAACCCGTACCCCGCGATACCCGCGGAATGAGAGCTTCAGCCACAGATCCCAGTCCTCGTAGTAGCCACCCAGCGATTCATCGAACCCCCCCACCTCCTCGAAGCACACCCGCCGGATCACCGTTGTGATCGGATGCAGGTTGGTGATCATGAGGAGCAGCGGATCCCAATCGGGCACCTTCCACGTCCCGCTGGCCTGCTCGGTCAGCACCTCCTGGCAGTAGGCATGCGAGGCCGGCGGCGTGCCATCGGTCAATCCCTCAGCGGTGCCCTCGGCCGTCCCCTCGGCCGTACGTAGCGCGGCGATCAGCTTGGACGCGAAGTTGGGATCGATGGTGTCATCGGCATCCAGGAAGGCGATGAACTCGGTGCTCGCCTCCCTCGCACCCTGATTGCGGGCCGCCCCCGGCCCGGCGTTGGGCTGGTGGATCACCCGTACCCGGTCCGATGCAACCGCATCGCACATCGCCGGCGTCGTGCCGTCATCCGACCCGTCGTTGACCACGACAACTTGGATATCAACGCCCCGCTGCGCCAGCGCACAAGCCACTGCCTCGCCGAGGAATCGGCCATAGTTGAAACAGGGAATGATGATGGTGACGCCGGGAAGTGGTGCCATGCGCCTGTCGCTCACTGTAAGGGGCTCCCCGCCCGGGGCAATCTCAATGGCTCCATATTCAGCCGATATAGCGCTGACCGATCTATCCTTCACCCCCCATGAAC
Organism: Phycisphaerales bacterium; assembly: GCA_020847535.1. GTDB lineage: Bacteria > Planctomycetota > Phycisphaerae > Phycisphaerales > UBA1924 > JAEUJB01. The sequence continues at coordinate 41,681 of JADLBU010000114.1, read as the reverse complement.
ATCAGCATCGCCTGGATCAACAAGTACCTCTCTCCCGCCAACCTCACCGCCGATGAGGCCGAGCAGGCCCTGATGCACTCGGGATTTCCCATCGAATCCCGCGAAACGCTCCCCGGCGGAGACATCCGCATGGATGTCGAGATCACCAGCAACCGCGGGGATTGCCTCTCCCACTTGGGCCTGGCCCGTGAGATCGCCGCCAAGACCGGCCGCACGCTCATCATGCCCAGCGTCGAGCTTCCCCCCACCACCCCGGCCGCCACCTCCGGCCGGGCAGCCGATGCCGTCACCCTCGAGAACACCCGTCCCGACCTCTGCCCCCTCTTCACCATCCGCGTAATCCGGGGCGTCAAGGTCGGGCCAAGCCCCGCCTGGCTCCGGGAAGCGCTCGAGGCCGTCGGCCAGCGATCCATCAGCAACATCGTCGATGCCACCAACTTCGTGAACTTCGAGCTTGGCAACCCCAGCCACGCATTCGACCTCGCCAGGCTCGGCGGATCGAAGGTCATCGTCCGCACCGCCCAGCCCAAGGAGAAACTCACCACCCTCGATGGCAAGGCCCGCGTGCTCGAGGCCGACGACCTGGTGGTTGCCGACGGTTCGCGCGCCCAAGGGCTCGCCGGCGTGATGGGTGGTGGAGATTCAGAAGTCGGCAACTCAACCACCGATGTCGTGCTCGAAGTCGCGACCTGGGCGCCGGCGACCGTCCGCAAGACTTCGCGACGCCACGGGATCCGCACCGATGCCAGCCACCGTTACGAGCGCATCGTCGATGCACGCTCGTTGGATTTCGCATCGCGCCGGCTCGCGGCGATCATCCTCGAAACCGCCGGGGGCCAACTCTGCGAAGGTGTCGTGACCGCGGGCAAACCGCTTCCGCAGGATCTCAAGATCCGCTTCCGCCCGGCTCGCTGCAATGCGCTGCTGGGCACCCAGATCCCTGTCGATGAGATCGCCCGCATCCTCCTCAGACTTGAGATCGGCATGGAGCCCATCGGCCGCGCTAGCGAGGAGATCGCATGCACTCCCCCGCATTGGCGACCCGACCTGACCCGCGAGGTCGATCTGATCGAAGAGATCGCCCGCATCCACGGCCTCGACAAGATCCCGTTGATGAGCAAGATACCGGTCGCGATCCGCCCACCGCAGGATTTGGAGCGGGCGCAGCGTGAACTCTCCTCCCTGCTCGCCGGCATGGGCTTCTTCGAGACGGTGACCTTCAGCTTCATCAAGCCCACGCAAGCGACACCTTTCCTGCTGCCGGGGCAGATATCCATCGGCGTCGATGATGATCGCCGCGGCGCGGAGCCCACGCTTCGACCCAGCACCATCCCCAGCCTGCTCGCGTGTCGCCGCAAGAACCAGGATGGAGCGGTGACAGCGCCCGGCGGCATCCGGCTCTTCGAACTCGGACCGACATTCGCGCAGGCCCCTGGCGGCCCAACGGCCGAGGTCATCCAACCCCGGCGGCTGAGCCTGTTGATGGATGTCCCGGGAGAGAGTTCCGGCGCCGGCAGCACCGGCAAGCGTTCGTTTGAAGAAGTGCAGGCCGCGGTCCGCATGATGCGCGGCATCATCGAATCGGCGATCCGCGCGATGGCTGGCGCTGGCGCCCGCATTGAGTTCCGTCAGGCGGGCACTCTGGTCGCGGCAATCCGGGAAGATGCGGCGGCCAATGTCCTGGTCAACGGTGTCGCATTGGGCGCGGTCGGCTTGCTCTCGGAGGCGGTCCAGAAGGAGTACGGCCTGGAAGTCCCGGTCGTGATCACCGAGACCAACCTGCAACTGCTGCTCGGCCTCTTCCCGCCCAAGGCCCAGGTCTCGACGCTTCCCGAGTTCCCCGCGGTCGAACGGGATCTCACGCTGACCGTGCCCGAATCGCTTCCCTGGAAGGATGTCGAGTCACTCCTGGCGAGCGCTTCGCTCGACCGATTCGAGCGGCTCGCCTACGTCGGCGCCTATCGCGGCAAGCAGCTTGGACCGGGCAAGAAGTCCATCACCATGCGCCTGTGGTTCCGGGATGCCGCCAAGACCCTGCGCAGGGAGGAAGTCGATCCACAGATCGATTCCCTGATCGGGCTCGCCAAGACAAAGCTGGGCGCTGAAGTCCGCACGGCCTGACCCCCGCCACTCCCAAATCCGCAGTTGTCACTTGACGAGGATCCCGTTGCGCGGTACATTTGGTCAATCACCCAAATAAACTTGGGTGGTCGCCCGACCAACACTCATGCCACCCATCCAGAGCAACACCCGCGACAAGATCGTCGAAACCGCGATGGAGCTGTTCGCCTTCCACGGCTACGGCCCCACCGGCCTCTCCGAGATCGCCCGCAAGGCCGGCGTCCAGCAAGGCTCCCTCTACCACTTCTTCCCCACCAAGGAGGAACTGCTCGCCGCCGTCCTCGAGCGGCGCAAGGCTCTTCTCTGGCCTGATGTTCTCCAGGCGATCTGGGACCGGTTTGATGACCCCATCGAGCGCATCTTCAAGCTCCTGGACCAGTATCGCCAGATGCTCCAGGCCACGGAGTTCAGCCACGGCTGCCCCATCGGGAATCTGGCGATCGAACTCACCGAGAGTCATCCCAACGCCCGCGAGCTGATCGCCGAGAACTTCACCAACTGGCTCAAGGCCGTCGAGCAGTGCTTCCACGAGGCCTCGCGTCGCCTCCCGGAGCACGCCGAGCCCAGACGCCTGGCGATCTTCGTTCTCACAACGATGGAAGGCGCGGTCATGCTCGCCCGCACGTACCGCGACTTCCGCGCCTACGACGCGGCGATCGCCTCGCTGCGCGAGTACATCGAGGGGTTAATCGAATCCGAGACCAACTGGGGATCGCCGCGGCAGATCGACCGCAAGGCTCGCACACGCAAGAAATAACCCCATTCGCACGGAGGAGAGGGATGGCAAAGTCACCCGAAGAGATCGAAGCCGCGATGGTCGCAAACCTGAAGGAGATCACCGGCAAGAGCCTGGATCAGTGGCTCAAGATCGCGAATACTTCCAAGCTCGCCAAGCACGGGGAGCTGGTATCCATGCTCAAGGCCGATCACGGCCTCACGCATGGTTACGCGAACCTGGTCGCCCATCGCCACTTCAAGTCCGGTGCTTCGGACTCCGCACCCGATGACCTGATCGCGGCGCAGTATGCAGGCTCCAAGGCCGGCCTGAAGCCGATTTACGACTCCCTGGTCGCCGCCATCCAGACCTTCGGATCCGATGTCGAGCTTGCACCCAAGAAGGCCTACGTCAGCATCCGCCGTGCCAAGCAATTCGCGATCATCCAGCCATCCACGGCGACCCGCATGGATGTCGGCATCAACCTCAAGGGCGTCAAGGAAACCGCTCGACTCGAAGCCTCGGGGAGCTTCAACGCGATGGTCTCGCATCGCGTACGGCTCGCCGAACCCGCCGATGCCGACAAGCAACTGATCGGCTGGCTCCGCCAAGCCTACGACGCCGCGAACTGATGCCTCACCGACCACTGGAGTTCCAGATGAACCGCCTCTTCATGCTGCTTCCCGTGCTCCTGGGCCTGTTGCTCTCCCAGCGCTCGGTCGCCCGCGAACCCACCAGCGATTCCGATCCGATACGCGAGAGCTACCGCGCCCACCTCGCCGCGGCCCTGAGTTCTTACCGGCTCGCCGAGTACGCCGATGCCCGACGCTGGCTTGATGGCGCGCCGATCCCCCACCGCTGCTGGGAGTGGTCGTACTTGGACTCCATGCTCGATCAGTCCACCGTGCTCGCCTCATCTCTTGCATCACCGATCGTCTCTGTGACGATCAACTCCAGCGGCACGACTGCCGCGCTGGCGATGCACGAGGGTCCGATCGTTCTCTGGGATATCTCCAAGAGCACACAGATCGCCGAGCTTGCGGGTCACAAGGGCGGGACCTACTGCGTCCGCTTCAGTCCCGATGGCGCGCGCCTGGCCTCCTCCGGCGTCGATCGGATCGCCCGCATCTGGGACATCACCTCCGGCAAGCCGCTCATCGAGTTCAAGGACCACAAGTTCCCGGTCGCGGGGATCACGTTCACCGCCGATGGCAACCACGCCCTCAGTGCGGCCTATTACACGGACAAGGAAACACCGATCGAAGGACGCGTTCACCTCTGGGATCTGACAAGCGGCCATGTGATCCGCACCTACAAGGGCGGTGTCAAGCCCATCAGCTCGATCGCGCTGAGCCCCGATGGCAAGCTGATCGCCGCCGGCTCGTGGGATTCGGCCGTCTTCGTCTGGGACTTTGCCAACGGCGGCGAACCGCGCAAGCTGGGGGGGCCGGTCGATGACCGCATCGTCCGCTTTTCCTCGGTGTGCTTCTCACCCGACAGCTCGCTGCTCGTCGCGGGCTCGGACTTCGATTGGGCGAAGGTGTATCGCGTGTCTGATAGCGCGGAAGTCGCCACGCTTGGCCACCCCGACGATGTCAACGCGGTCGCCTTCAGCCCGGATGGTCGCACGCTGGCGACCGGCGCGGGCAACGGATCGATCGCCCTGTGGAACTGCGCGGACTGGAAGCAGACGGCGACCCTGTGCGGCCACACGGCATCGGTCTCATCGCTGTCGTGGGCGCCCGGCGGATCGGCGATTGTCTCCGGCGGGGCGGATCGCTCTCTGCGTTCCTGGGATCCAACGCGCAAGGACTATGGCGGCGGCATCCGCACCACGGTCGGCACATCCAACTACTCGGTCGCCTTCAGCCCCGATGGCGGACTCCTGGCGTGCTCGGCCTACAACGGCAAGGTAACCCTGATGGATTCTCACACCGGCATCAGCACCGCCCAGTGGCTCGCTCACGATGGCAGCCCCGCATGCACCGCCGCGTTCAGTCCTGACGGCAAGTCCGTGGCCTCCTGCTCCTGGGACAAGACTGTCCGCATCTTCACTCTCCAGACGCGGGAGCAGACCGCCAAGGTCGATTGCGGCGCGGGCGTCACGTACATCGCCTGGGATACGGCCTCGCAACTGCTCGCCGCCGCGCTCACCAACGGCAAGACCGCCTTGATCGATGCGAAGACCGCGGGCATTGTGCGCACGCTCGAAGGGCACGAGCGGAATGTCCAATCCGTGGACTTCAGCGCCGACGGCCGGTATCTGGTCACCGCAGGAACGGATCGCACAGCGCGGCTGTGGGATGTCCAGACCGGGATCCAGATCGCGATCCTGCGCGGTCACACGGCCGGGCTGCATACGGCGATCTTCATCCCTGGCGATCAGGGGATCGCCACCGCCGGAGATGACGGCTCCGTGCGTCTGTGGAATGCCGCCGATGGCCAACCGATCCGCACCCTCCACGCCGGGGATGAGCCGATCCACCGGCTCGCTGCGACCCCGGATGGCAACCGGCTCGCCGCGATCGGCAAGCATCTTTACATCCTCGATCCTGCATCCAGCAGCGCACTGCTCAAGGCTGCGCCTATCTCGGACACCTTGTGGCACGCATCGTGGAGCCCCGATGGGGAACGGCTCGCCGTGACTTCATGGGGCGGCGAGGTTGCGATCCTCGGCAGACGGAGTACACGCGACTGATTCCGGCGCGGCCACCTTCGTCCCCTCACAGCCGGAACGAGATCCCCGCGAACAGGCCAAGGTCGTCGGCAGCCTCGGTCACTCCGATGCGGAAGCCCGCATCGAACTGGACATCCGGTGTCAGCGCGTAGGTCAGCCCGCCGTCGAAGTAGCCGCGATAGTCTTCATCCCCGTTGAGGTTGAGCAACCCGGCGTACTCGATGTAGCCGGCCAGATCTCCGATCAGGTCGTGCCCGATGGTTGCGGTGTGGAGGAAATCCACGACATACCTGTCATCCGCCGCGCTGCGGTTGTAGTCCAGCTCGGCCATCAACCCCATCGAGAAGTCGCCGGGGAGCGCGATCGCCAGTGGCGCAATCAGGCCGCCCTCGGCATCGTCGTTGCCCAGTTCATCGTCGGCAGTCGGTAACTTGATGAACGGCATGAGTGCAAGGGCTGTGGTCCCGCCATCATTCCCCCACAGGTTGACCTTTAGCCGCACGACCGTGTCCCCAAAGCCCTCGGCCGCCTGGGATGTGTCGCTGGTGCGATCGGTCACCTTCTCCCCTGTGTACGGATCGAGCCCGAGCTGGAGATCGACATTGTTGAGGAGGCCGACCTTCACGAGCACGGGAGCGATCCCCCAGGTCCGCCGCGTCTCTTCGTCGTCGTTGTTGTGGTCGTAGGTGTAGTCGACGAACGACATCTCGAGCTGGAAGTGTCCCGCATCGACGGTATAGGCGCTCTCGGTGGTGTCGGGGCGATCCGTGCTCATCTCGCGCATCAGCTCGCGCGGCGTAGGGTTGCAGAGCGTGTATCTCGACTTGTCCGCGTCTGCTTGTTCGATCGATTGGCCGAGCGCGGGGCCGCAGGCTGCCGCCAGAGTGAACACTGCACACACGTAGACACGAACAGCGCTGCAATGATGCGATGAGATGAACATCGAGGGTTCCCTTCGGCGTACCTCTGCCCAGTTGCGATTCCTGCGGGGGAATGCAACATGATACCCGGGAAACACAGCGAAACACCGATGAGCATCGAATTGCGTGAGCGAACAGAGGCACACTCTGTACTTGCGTGCGCGCTGTTGTACTTGCATGAGACTCGTTGTACTTGAATGCGTACTTTTGTACGCGCGAAGGCGCGCCCGCTGGAAATCGGCCGTGGAGCCCTTCAGTGCGTGCGGGACCGAGGAGGACCGACAGGTCCAGAATGCGGTCAGAACCCTTCAGGAGCGATCGTGGCGCAGATCAACTTTCGTGCGCACAAGGCGTGTAGATCCGATCCGGGATCTGTTCACCATCAAGCCCGGCCGGGGGCCTCCGGATTCGGCGATATCATGTGTATGGGGGGTTGGGCCGGGTTCCCGGCATGGAGCGCACCTTGACGTACCAGAGCACTCTCCGTTACGACTCCTCACGCATCCACGCAGCCGCTCTGTATTGCTCCGATGGGCGAGTCGGGGAGCACTTCGACGACTTCCTGACCAACGGGCTGTCGCTGCCGAGGTACGACCGGCTGTGCCTGCCCGGGGGTCCGGCATGCATCTCGGGCCACCCGCAGACCCACCTGGAGCAGGAGGGCGTGGTCGATGAGCTTCAGTTCCTGGTGCAGGTACACAAGCTCAAGCGGCTGGTGCTGATCACGCACCAGGGTTGCGCGTTCTACGCGAACCGGCTGGAGCTCAAGGAGCCGCGGCTGGAGCTTGTGCAGCGGGCCGACCTGGTGCGTGCCGCCGCCTTCGTGCATCGCGTCACGGGGTTGGATGCGATCGAGGCGTACTTCGCACGTCTGGCCGATGGCCGGGTCACGTTCGAGAGCGTTCCCGTGTGATCCTTACTTCTTCGGCCGGTCCTTGGCCGCGGCGTTCTGTCGGTGCGATGGCTCGATGCGGCTGCCGCCGCGGGAAGCGCCATCCCGATGTGCGCCCGCCGGGCCGCCCTTTGGGCCGGCTTGGGTTGCACGCTGCGTATCGATCGCCGACTTGACCAGTTTCTTTGAGATACCCGCCATGGCACAGACTCCTTGTGCAGACCACAAAATACGCATCCCGGTTGTGATTCGTGCGTGAGTCGCCGATGATGCGGCATGGGCCCAGCGATGTTCAAGCAGGGGAGCTCGAAGGTGCTCTTCGAGGGCAAACCGGCGGCGATGCCTCTGTCGATGACAGGCCAGAACGATGCGCCGGTCTCCAACTCATCGGCGGGTTCGCAGGTGGTGCCGAGCCAGTCGATGGCTCTGCTGACGCCGTGACTGACGGCGGTTGATGAATCCCGAGCTCCGTCATGCCGGGACGGCGAACTGGGCCAGGTTCTGCTCGGTCCAGGCGATGTGTACGGGGCTCGACCAGGAACGGATAACATCGCCCGTGAGCGAGGTGTGCAGGATGCTCATGTAGGATCGCCGACAAGGCAGACAGCCCCGCCACGCAATCCTCTTGGGGACCTTCAGATATTCTCCTTCAACTCGCCCACAAATCGCTGACGGACCGGCACCGGATCACGTATCCGCGAGTGATCAAGGACCAATCAGGTTCCGAGTATCTGGTATGCTCTGCGCATGTACCCGCGGAGTTGCCAGGCATGACCCAGGTTCCGTACGAAGATGGCTGCGGCGGCGCCTCCATGGATGCGCTCATGCCGCTGGTGTACGACGAACTCCGGGCGATCGCCGGCTCATTCCTCCGCGGCCAGGGTTCGCACACGCTCCAGCCTACCGCTCTTGTCCACGAGGCCTTCGTCAAACTCGATCGTGGCCCCAAGCGATGGACCAGCCGGGAGCACTTCATGTCCACCGCTGCGCGGGCCATGCGGCAGATCCTCGTCGATCACGCTCGCAGGAAGAACGCCGAAAAGCGCGGCGGCTCGGCCGGCCTCCGCATCTCCCTGGATGCGATCCCGGGCGAGGGCGCAGCGCCCGACATCACCGTCTCCGAGATCGATGAACTCCTCACCGAACTTCAAGGCGTCGACCCCCGCGCCGCCCAGATCGCCGAGATGCGGATCTTCGCGGGAATGAATCACGAAGAAGCCGCGGTCGTGCTGGGAACCTCCCGCACCAGCGTGTCCAACGACTGGCAGTTCGCCCGCGCCTGGCTCGCCGCCCGCCTCATGGGTGCTCAGCATGGCTGAGCCCGCGGCCGCATCCAGGCCCGGACAGCCACCCTTGAGCCGACTGATGGAGGCCAAGGAGATCTTCCTCCGCATCCAGCCCCTCAGCGCTGAGGCTCGCATCGCGGAGCTGGATCGATGCTGCGCCCGCGATGCCGCCTTGCACACACTGGTCTCCATGCTTCTCCGCGGCGACTCGGCGACACTGGGGATGGTGGGCCTGGATGGCATCGTCGCCGGCAGCCGGGCCACGATCGATACCGTCCTTGGTGAAGCGCCCGGCACCGTCATCGGCCCGTACACGCTCATCGGCCTCATCGGCGAGGGGGGGTTCGGCAGCGTCTTCCTCGCTGAGCAGTCGCGCCCCGTGCGCCGTCAGGTCGCCCTCAAGATTCTCAAGGCGGGCATGGACACCCGCCAGGTCGTGGCCCGCTTCGAGCAGGAGCGCCAGGCCCTGGCGGTCATGGACCACCCGGGGATCGCCAAGGTATTCGACGCGGGCGCGACCCAGTCCGGCCGGCCGTACTTCATCATGGAGTACTGCACGGGGCAACCCATCACTGCCTTTTGCGATGCGCACAAGCTCTCCATCCGCGCGCGGCTTGATCTGTTCATCCAGGTGTGCAGCGCCATCCAGCACGCCCACCACAAGGGTGTGATTCATCGCGACATCAAGCCCGCCAACATCCTCGTGGACCTTGTCGATAACGTCCCCAGCGCCAAGGTCATCGACTTCGGGATCGCCAAGGCCACACAGCACCAGCTCATCGCCCAGTCACTCCACACCCAGCAGCATCAGCTCATCGGCACGCCCGAGTACATGAGCCCCGAGCAGGCCGCGGGCACCCTGGACATCGACACGCGCACCGATGTCTACTCGCTCGGCATCGTCCTGTACGAACTGCTCACCGGCTCGACTCCGTTTGATGCCGGCCTTCAATCGGCGGCCTATGCCGAACTCCACCGCATCATCCGAGATACCGACCCGCCCGCTCCCAGCGTCCGCTTCAAGTCCTCGCGCGATGCCCTCGGCGGCGTCGCATCCGACCGCGCCGCAGCGCCGGCCGCCCTCCTTGTCATGCTGCGCGGAGACCTGGACTGGGTGGTGATGAAGGCGATCGAGAAGGAACGTGCGCGACGATACGACTCGGCGGCGGCGCTCGCCGCCGACATCCAGCGCTACCTTGCCAACGAACCCGTGCTGGCAGCGCCCCAGAGCACCGGCTATCGCTCCCGCAAGTTCGTGCAACGCCACAAGGGCCCGGTGATCGCCGGGGCAGCGATCGCCCTGACAATGGTGGCAGGCCTCATCGGCACCATCTACGGGATGGCCAACGCCAACCAGAAGGCCCGCGAGGCCCGGTACGAATCCTACATCGCCAACATGGCATCGGGGATCGCCGCGATCGAGGCCGACACCGTCATTCCCGCTCGCGAGTTCCTCGCCGCGTGCGATCCCGGATTTCGCAACTGGGAGTGGAACCACGCCTCCGCGAGGACCGATTCATCCGCCATGCTCATCGATCGACGAGATGAGCCGCTCGTCTCCGCCGGCATGAACGCCGATGCCACGCTTGCGGCGACGCTCTCGGCCGGCGGTATGCTGCGAACCATTGACCTTCGCAGCGGTGGCGTGCTGACCGAACAGCCGTTTTTCCCCACCTCCATGATCACGGGAGTCATCAGCTCCGACGGCCGCCGGGCGATCGCGGCTTCCGGCGATGGGACGGTCAGGCTCTTTGAGCTTGCAAGCACGGGCGGCTCGCGGGACCTGGCCGGCCATGCCGGCCCGGTCGCAACGCTCGCGTTCAGCTCCAACGGCGAACTCGCGGTCGGCATCGAGCACGACGGCATGACACGGGTGTGGAGCACGCAGACCGGCGCCCTGCTTGCATCGATCCCATGCGGATCACCACCGGCATCCGTGGTCGCCGTGAGCAACAATGGCGCCCACATCGCATATGCCCCGCCGGGACGCAACACCGTGAAAATCCACGGTACCCAGGCGGGCGACATCGCGCAGACGCTTGATCTTCTCATGGCGATCAGCTCGCTGGCGTTCAGCCCCGGTGGAGATCACCTGCTCGTCGGCCAGGTGTCCGCCTACACCCGGCTCTTCAATGTCACGGACGGTTCCCTTGTGCGGGAAATCAACGGGCCGGATTCCTCCGTCGATGCCATGGCTTTCAGCCTCGACTCGTCCCGAATTGGCCTGGCAACGTGGGATGGCGATGTCATCCTTGCCTCCGCCTCGGGTAACTCCGACTCGATTCACCTGATCGGCAACACCAGCACGGCACGGTCCATCGTTCTGACGCCGTCGCACATCATGACAGCCACGCAAGACGGGATCGCCCGCGCGTGGGAGCTTGCTCGTGGAACAGATTCGCTCTTTGCCGGCCACAGTGCGCCCGTTCATTCCGTCGAGTTCAGCCCCGACGGGGAACACCTGCTCTCGGCATCCGAGGATGGCACCGCACGGCTGTGGAGCCTCCAGACCGGGCGTGAGATCTCGACCTCGCGGGATCCTTCCGGCTCGCTCATGTCCGCGGCGTTCAGCCCCGACGGATCACGCTTTCTGACGGCCACCGCCGATGGTAATGCCAGGATCTGGAACACCCGCACGGGCGAGCAGCTCATTGAGCTGCCTCCGGGTTCTCGCGCCGCCGCTCACGCTGTGTTCAGCCCCGACGGCGCGACCGTGGTGACGGTCTCGCACTCGGGGCAGGCGACGATCTGGGACGCCGAGAGCGGATCGCACAGGATTGATCTCGAGCGGTGCTTGGATGGCTTCTACTGCTGCGTCCGCTTCAGCACCGATGGCAGGCGCATCCTCGCGGTGGGCAGTGAGAAGTTCGCGTGCGTGTGGGATGCGGCCACCGGCCGGCGCCTGTTCACGCTGGAAGGCCACGAACAGTGGCTCATTGATGGTGCGTTCAGCCGCGATGGAAGCCGCATCGTCACGGCCTCCGAGGATCGCACCGTGCGGATCTGGGACGCGCGCGATGGCACACCCCTGGGTGTGCTGCACGGTCATCGCGGCCGCGTCGGTGCGGCCCGGTTCAGCCCCGACGGCACCCGCATCTTCAGCGTTGCAGGTGACTCCACGCTCCGGGTCTGGGACACTGCCCGCATCAGACTGCTGGCGACCTTCAAGCTCGGCGCAGGGTACCTGCTCGATCTGGATGTGAGTCCCGATGGCTCGCGGATCGCCGTCAGCGGCGCGAGTGGAACCATTCGTGTTCTTGATAGCCTGTTCCGCCACAATCGAAACCGCATCAACGCCCCCGGGGTGATGCCCCGGCGGGGGCGCGCGGGCGATTGAGGCGACCATCAGGGGCCCTTTTCCCGAACCGCAGACCGGTCAGGAATAACCCTCCGGACGTTTGCACACCGATCGCGATTCCAAGTTAGACTCTCACCCATCGCCCTCGATCAAGCACCCACAAGGACTCCCATGAACCCCAGCACCAGCTCCCGCCGCGAGTTCATCCAATACCTCTCCGCCGCAGGCGCGGCGACGCTGGCCGCCCCCGGGCTTGCCTGGGCACGACCCCCGGGATCTCGCCGGCACGACACCAAGCTCCGCGTTCTCTCGATCGGCGTTGTCGGCACGATCGGCGAGGCTGATCGCCACACGGTCGCCTCCCACCCCCTGGCCGAGATCGTGGGTCTGTGCGATGTCGATTCAGAAGCCATGGCGAAGGCTTCCAAGGAGCACCCCAGCGCGTTCACGTGCGTCGACTACCGTGAGGCCTTCGACAAGCACGGGGACAAGTTCGACGCCGTCATTGTTTCGACGCCGGATCACTCCCACTGCCCGATTATGACCCTGGCGCTCTCGCGCGGGAAGCACGTCTACGGCCAGAAGCCCCTGGTGCAGCAGCTCGAGGAATTGACCATCCTCGGCGATGCGGTCGCCGCCCGCCCCAATCTCATCACACAGGTCGGCGCCCAGCGCATCCAGAGCGAGACCCGCCGTGCTGCGGTGGACATCCTCAAGAGCGGCGGCCTGGGGCCCGTGATCGAGGTCCACGTCGCCTTCGGCAACGGAGCACTCGCCGGCGGCTTCTACTTCACCGATGGAAAGCGCGAGGATCCTTGCGAGCCGCCCACCGGCTTCAACTATGACCTCTGGCTCAACGGGGCACAGAACGAACCCTGCCGCCCGAACATGGTCCGGCGCCAATGGCGAAGCTGGTTCAAGTACGGCGGCGGCCAGATCACCGACTGGGTGGTACACCTGACCGATGTGCTCTTCTATGCCTTCCCGGAACTCCAGTCCCCCACGCAGGTCTGCTCGCGCACACCCTCGCGCGACCTCTCGCACTTCCACGCCGATCGCGTCATCTCGACCATCACCTATCCGGTGAGCGGCAGCAAGTTCGCCAACTCCACCTGCAACTTCTACTTCTACGACACCGAGCTGAAGCCCGACCGCGCTCAGGTTGGAATCGGCCCGGGCGAATGGCCCGACGGCATCTTCACCATCGTGGTCTGCAAGGGCGGAACGCTGTTCCTCAACCCCGAAGGCAGGTTGGAAATCTGGCGCGACGGCCAGAAGACCGACGGGATGCAGTGGCCCGGCCTGCCCAAGTACGAATCCTTCAACCACTGGCACGCCTGGGTCGACAAGGCGCTCGGCAAGGAAACACCCCACCTGTGGGCTCCCTTCAGCGCCGGCCTGCGCTGCACCGAACCCGGACTGCTCGCCGTCAAGGCCGCCAAATACCCGGGGCAGGTGCTCAACTGGGATCGCAAGACGCTGACCTTCACCAACCACGCCGAGGCAACCAAGGCGATCGTCCGTCGGGAGTACCGCAAGGGCTTCGAGCCGGTCCGCCTGGGCAGTTCGTAAAGTCAGCCCGGCCGGGAACGTGGCAACCGCGAACAGTGGTCACGTGGCGCAATCTTGAGTACCCTCACGTTGCGCTGACGGCGCCCAGTCCGTCGGATCGCGGATGTTGCGAGGGTCTGGACGGCAAGACCGGGCTTTGCAGGGTGACGCACGAAGCCGGCGCACATTCAGCACGGCAATACACGCAGCCACGCGAGGAATAACCATGACGGAGCGGAGAACGCGTCGCGAGTTCCTGAACGATGCCACCGGAATCACGGCGGCCACGCTGCTCGGGGCCCGCGCCTTTGGCGCTGTGCATATCGGCGGCAGCGACACCATCCAGGTTGCACTGGTCGGGTGCGGCTCGCGCGGCGCCGGCGCTGCGGTAAACGCGCTCTCGGTGAAACGAGGCCCGGTGAAGCTCGTGGCGATGTCCGATGTATTCGAGGACAAGGTCAAGTCGAGCCACGAGGCAATCACCGAGGCGCTCAGGGAGTCGCCCGACAAGGCGCTGATCAGCGGGCTCGATGCGTCGCCGGAGAAGCGGTTCGTCGGCTTCGACGGGTACCGGCACGCCATGGACTGCCTGCGACCCGGGGATGTGGTCATCCTCGCGACGCCCCCGGCGTTTCGATGGGTGCATTTCACGTACGCGATCGAGAAGGGTCTGAACGTCTTCATGGAGAAGCCGATCTGTGTTGACGGGCCCACCGGCAAGAGAATGCTCGAGCTGGCGGAGCGGTCTCGCCAGAAGGACCTCAAGGTCGCGGTGGGCCTGATGTCCCGGCACAGCCGCGCCATGCAGGAGCTCGCCAAGCGCGTGCAGGATGGGGAACTGGGCGAGATCATCTCCCAGTACGGCTACCGCATGCAGGGTTCGATCGCCACATTCCGGTCCCCGCCGAAGCCCGATGGGGTAACCGACCTCGAATACCAGCTTCGGCGCTTCCACAGCTTCCTGTGGGCGAGCGGCGGCGGGTTCAACGACTTTTTCATCCACCACATCGACCACATCGGCTGGATGAAGGGCGCATGGCCGGTGAAAGCCCAGGGGATCGGTGGTCGCCACTACCGCTCGCGCGATGGCGTGTCGTACATCGACCAGAACTTCGACAGCTACGCGGTCGAGTACACCTACGCAGACGGAACCAAGTTCATGTTCGACGGCCGGAACATCGATGGCTGCCAGGAACGGTTCCAGAGCTACATGCACGGAACCAAGGGCTCGGCGATCGTCTCGGCATACAGCGACTGCGGAGCGCCATCCCGCATCTACAGCCGTCACGACTTCAGCCCCCAGAGTCTGGTGTGGACTTCAAAGGTTGCTCCCACCGAATCGAACCCATACCAGAACGAGTGGGAGGACTTTGTCGGCGCCATCCGTGACGGGCAGGCGTACAACGAAGCAAAGTACGGCATCGAAGCCAGCCTCGTCTGCAACATGGGCCGCATGTCCGCCCACACCGGCCGCGAGATCACATTCCAGGAAATGCTCGATTGCCGGCACGAGTTTGCGCCTGATCTGGAATGGCTCACGCTGGGCTCGGCCGCCCCACTGCTCGCCGGCGCCGACGGTCGCTACCCCGTGCCGCAACCGGGAATCCTCACGGACAGGGAGTATTGAGCCGCATCTTTCGGGGTCCAGCTTCAGCCCGGGCATACGCAGACCTGGTGCGGCATGCCCCGCTCGCAGCCAACTGCGCCCCCTCATCGACGCAGGGACGCAGCGATCGCCATGAACGATCGGGAGTTCAATCGCACCGGCCTCGGGAGATGCTGGAGACCTGCATCAGATTCGGGGGCCGATGCTGGACGCTCATCGTCCCTTTGGGCCGATGTGGCGATGCGTTCGCTGCCGGCGCTCATGCGCACCGCTCGCCGAGAGCCCTTGCGACTCCGGATATGATGGACGTTCGACGAGCTCTTCCGAGAACGCCGAGGATTGTCAGGCATGGAAACTCATGGCCCAACTCCTTCGAATCAAGACTCTTCGACGGTGGAACCCCAGCAAGTCCCCGATAACACTCGGGAGCTGCTCCGGCAGGTGCTTGAAGCAGTGATATCAAGCCAGCGATCCGGCAGACTGCAAGCCCTGACCGCGATCATTCTCTCGCTTGCGACGCTCACTACTACGTGGTGCGGGTACCAGGCCGCGCGATGGTCCGATGATCAGAGCCAGTATCAGTCCGCATCGGACACCGCCGAACGACAGGCCGCGGAGAACACGCTCGCGGGCCTGCAGGTCCGGACGCAGGATGGGCTCCTCATTCTTGAGTATTGGCGAGCGCAGCGTGCTGGCGATGAACGCACCCACAAGACGGTATTCGCGCACATGCGCCCGGAACTCCAGCGAGCGCTTGAGACGTCCATCCGCGAGGGCATCCTCGAGAATCCTTCGGTTCCCGGACCGCTTCAGCAGAAGGAGTACTCCCTGGAGGTAGAGACTCTCGCAAGCGCTCAGCGTCGGGAAGCACGGGCGGCAGGCGACCAAGCCGCCGTGGCGGGGCAGGTCTCGAGCGAGTACGTCCTCCTCACGCTGATGCTTGCCTCGGTGCTGTTCGTCGGGGGCGTCTCGAGTACGTTCTCCCGCGCATCCGTTCGGAGATCCCTCGGCGTCGTCGCATTCCTCGTTTTCGCGGTGGCGATCGTCGGTGTGCTACGGCTTCCGGTGCTCTGGCCTCTGTCCGGCGGCACCGCATGAGCGTCTCATCGAACACCTGGGAGACTGGCTGCTTGCCGAATGGGAACGTGAACAGGCCGCAGAGACCGGCTGTCACGGTTCACGGACCATCCAGGCGCGGGCGTAGCGCCTTGCCGACATGGTTCACGACGACGGTCCCGACGCCCTGGAGATGTGCATCAGCTGGTGTGCCGAACGTCGCGTTGTCACCGGTAGGCGGGTGTGCGGGATCTGCTTGAGACCGATCGCCTCACGCACGGCCGGCATCAGGACCAGCTGCTCGACCACGCCACGGTACGTGGTCTTGAGGTACGTCTTGAGCACCAGGCACGCCAAGAGCTGCCGCTGCGTGAAGACCTTGGGGCTCTTCTTGTCGGAGTACTCGCGCACGGACCGGGTTGCGATCCGCAACGCGATGTTCACCACCCGGATCAACAGCGTCGCGTCGATGTCCTCACGGTCGGGTCGCTCGTCAAAGAGTGTCTTCACGACTCACGATACGACGCACAAGTCATCGCGGTTGCGCTGGTTTTCTGCAGAGCAAAAAGCCATCACGGTGGCCGTGGAGCGCGGTGCCCGCCGCGACCGTCGCAGCCTGATGGACGACGGTCGCGGCGCAGGCGACCACGCGCGCAGCCGCGGCCTTCCGCTACTCCGCGCCCTTCCTCGCCAGCCTGGCGTTCTCCAGGTGGTTCTCGTCCGCGGCGGTCAGTTTCACCGGTCCGACTTCGATGGTCACTTTCCGGATCTTGCCGGTGAAGGCGTTGGCGCCCTGTGCGTAGTCGTCCGACACGCACGTTTCGCCGTCCATCCCGACATCCGCGCACTCATCGGCGGAGAAGAAGTTGGGCTGCGTGCGGTCGATCTTGCCCTCGGCGACTTTCTTGCCGTTGACGAGGATCGTGCCCGTGCCGCCCTTGCCCATGCCCGGGCCGTCGTAGGCGAACTCGAAACGGATCGTCGCCTTGCCGGCGGGGACGGCCTCGGTCGCGGCGACCTTGTCGGTCTTCAGGCCAAGGAAGTTGTATGCGTACATCGGCTTGCCGTCCTTGAGGTACAGGCTCCAGCCGCCGAACTTGCCCGCCTGAGAGATGATCACGCCGCTGGACCCACCCTTGGGGACATCGACCTCGGCGGTGATCGTGAACGAGCGGTTCTTGGTGTTGATGAAAACGTTCTCGGTCATCCCGATCATGCCGTCGTAGACCGTGAGAGAGGTGCGACCGGCCATCAGGTCGGGGCGGCCCACCAGGGCCGCGTTGGTGCGCTCCAGGAAGCGATCGTCAAGCGGCAGCGCCTGGTTCGCGGACGCCTCGATGAGGAACATCCCTTGAAGCTCCTTGAGCTTGTCGGGGTTCTTGGCCGCCAGGTCGTTCGCCGTGCTGAAGTCCTCCGCGACGTGGTACAGCTCCCACTTGTCGTCAAGGAACGGGGCCCGTGACTTCATCTCCCACGGCGCCCGGTGAACGGTGAACGCCAGCCACCCGTCGTGGTAGATGCCGCGGTTGCCGAAGATCTCGAAGTACTGCGTCTTGTGCGTGCTGGGCGCCTTGGCATCCGCGAAGGTGTACACCATGCTCACCCCCTCGATCGGCGTCTGCGGCGTGCCGTTCACGCTTCTGGGTTCGGGCAGGCCGGCCGCTTCCAGGATGGTCGGCGCGATGTCGATGACGTGGTGCCACTGCGTGCGCAGCTCGCCCTTGGCCGCGATGCCTTTGGGCCAGTGGACGACCAGCGGGTTGCGAGAGCCCCCGCAACTGCCGGCGACCTGCTTGGTCCAGGCGAACGGCGCAGCGCCCGCCACGGCCCAGCCGGCCGAGTAGTGGGGATAGGAGTCCGGCGAGCCGAGCTGGTCGTAGTGCTTGAGGATGTCCGGGACGGTCTCGGGGACCATGTTGAAGTACGTCATCTCGTTGAAGCAGCCGTTCATTGTGCCCTCGGCGCTGGCCCCGTTGTCGCCGGCCTCGTAGAAGATGAGCGTGTTGTCGAGTTGGCCCAGATCCTCGATCGCCTGGATCAGCCGGCCGATCTCGAAGTCGGCGTACTCGCCGTACCCTGCGAATACTTCCATCTGGCGGGCGAAGAGCCGCTTCTCGTCGGAACTCAGCGTGTCCCAGTCCTTGATTGCTTCGGGCTTGGCGGCCAGCTTGGTGCCCGCGGGAACCACGCCCAGCTTGATCTGGCGGGCCAGCGTCTCCTCGCGGACCTTGTCCCAGCCCTGGTCGAACTTGCCCTTGTACTTGGCGATCCACTCCTTGGGCGCGTGATGCGGCGCATGAGTGGCCCCCGGTGCGAAGTAGATGAAGAACGGCCGATCCGGCGTCAGCGATTTCTGGGAACTGGCCCATCGAATCGCACGATCGGTCATGTCGGTCATCAAGTGGTAGTCGGGGTCGTTGGGCACTTCGACGCGGTTCAGGTTCTCGAAGACGGCCGGCGCCCACTGGTTGCTCTCGCCGCCGATGAAGCCGTAGAAGTGGTCGAAGCCCGAGCGCGTCGGCCAGCGGCTGGTGGGGCCCGAAGGGCTGACCTCCCACGCGGCGGTCTCGTGCGACTTGCCGAACGCGGCGGTGCTGTACCCGTTGAGCCGCAGCATCTCAGCCAGCGGCGCCACGCTGTTGGGGCGCTGCCCGGTCTGGCCCGGGAACCCCGTGGCGGTCTCGGTGATCGAGCCCATGTTGTTCACGTGGTGGTTGCGGCCGGTGAGCAGGGCGGCGCGGGTGGGCGAGCAGAGAGCCGTGGTGTTAAAATGGTTGTAGCGCAGCCCGCCCTTGGCCAGTTTCTCCAGCGTCGGCATCTGGACCGGACCGCCGAAGGCGCTGGACTGCCCGAAGCCCATGTCGTCGATCAGGATGATGAGGACGTTGGGGGCCTTGGCCGGGGCCTTAACCTCGAAATGGGGAGGGGGTGTGGCGTTGCGGGCATCCAGCTCGGTCACCAACGGGGGTTTGGGCTCGGGGATGGGCAGCACCGTACGGTCGAGGCCATCCGGCGGTGCGGCGTCCCGGGCGGGCTGCACGATCGCGAAGGCCGCGGCCGACAGCGTGCAGAGCATCGCGGAGATGAGCGTTGTGGGCAATCTGAATGGCATCGTTGTTTCCTCTGTACCGAGCCCCGTTGGCGAGAGCCGCCCGTCCGCTGTGGCGATCAGGGCTGCAAGAGCATAGACACAGGCAGGATGCCTGTGCCACGAGCACTTGTAGGCAAACCCGTTAGAACTTGAGCTTGAAGCTGGGATCGCCGCCGGCGACGGGGGGAGCGCTCGCGGTGACGACGCCGGGGCCGGGGGTTCCTTCCATGCCGACCTGTCCGGGCTGGATGCGGCCATCCTTGATCGCCTCGGCGACCGCCTTGGAGATGTCCACCCATTCCATGCGCAGTTCGTTAAGGGTGCGGGAGAGGAGGGTGCTCTCTTCGAGGGTGAGGTTGCCCTTGGTCTTCTGCTCGAGGACACCGAGGAGGTCGATGAAGACGCGGGCCATGTCGATAGCGACCACGGCCTTGCCGGTGCGCGGATCGGGGAAGGCACCCATGTAGGAGAGGGACTGGGTGACGAGCATGCGCACCAGGTCCTGGAATCCGATTTCCTGATCGGCGCCGGGTTCGCCGGGCTTGGCGGAGGGGCTTCCTGGCGCTGCGGAGCCGGGTGCCGGGGCGGTCGGCTTGGGCTTGGAGGCCTCGGCGAGCCGGTCCTTCTCGGCCTGGGCCTGCGACTTCCAGTCGGTGTCGATGATAAGCTTGGGAGCCGGCTGGTTTGGGGACTGGCCTTCTGACATGGGCGAACCTTTCGGGATTCGTGTGTTCTTCGTGCCTGCGATTCTAGGCAAACGCGGGTATTCACCGACATTCTGGTGGGTGCGGGGCGGTGGTTCAGGCTGAGCAGATGGGGTAGTTCTCAGGCGGGATGCCTGAGCCACGAGCCCTGTACACTGAACCGGGTGGGCGAAGGAGCGCTGGACATGTACTCCCGAGGCGATGCGATGAAGCACTCAACGGCTTTCGGAGTTGGGGTCGGAGGCGGTGGTGTGGGCGTGGCGGTTCTGGCTGCGCTGGGGGTGCTGGGGGTGCTGGGGGTGCTGGCGGGTGGAGCTCTGCTGGCAGGGTGCGGCGGCGGTTCATCTTCTCGCGAACCGGGGACCGCGCTGACATCGGAGGATTTCAGCGAGCCTGGATCGGCTCACGCGACCGCGAACGTGGCGGAGATCCCGGCGGCAGCGCCTGTGCCGGGCGCGGGATCCAGCGGGCGGTCGTATCCGGTGGAGAGGACCGGGCCGATCGCCGAGCGCGGTGGGCCGTTTGATGTGGTCGCCAGCGCGGGTGAGCCCATACCTGCATCGGATGCCAGGCAGATCGAGAAGCCGGTGCTGATTGATGCGAAGGTGGGCGACATCAACGGTCGGCCGGTGTTCATCTCGGACTTCTTCGCGAGCATGGATGCCCGGCTTCGGACGGAGGCCAGGACCGCCCCGAGCCTGGAAGCGTTCGGGACCAAGGCGGTGGAGCAGATCACGCGCAAGATGCGCGACATCATCAACGATGAGCTGCTGCAGGCCGAGGCCCGCGCGAGCCTGACTCCCGAGGAGAAGCAGGGTTTCCGGTACTGGATCCAGACGCTGCAGGATGATTTCCTGAGCCGCAACTACCGCAGCCAGGCGCTGGCGGAGCAGAAGCTTGCCGATGCAGGCGAGGATGGCTCGCTGGAGAAGTGGCGGCGGGACCGGGAGGAGCGCGAGCTGGTGCTGTACCAGGTGCGGCAGCAGATCATCAGGAACATCCACGTGCCGTTCATCGAGGTGGAGAACTATTACAACCGGCGATACGACGAGTTCAACCCGCCGCCGTTGCGCCAGTTCCGGATGATCTCGATCGATGCGAAGGACACGGCGGGGATCGAGGGGATCAAGACGGAGCTGGCATCGGGCGTGAGTTTCGAGGAGATTGCCAAGCGTCCCAACAACCTCTTCCGCGCCAAGGAGGGCGGGCTCTACATCCCCGAGGCGTTCAAGCCCAAGGAGGCGGACCAGCCTGGCGGTGTGAAGCCGGAGGATCCTGAGAAGCCTGCGGCCGCGGCAAGGCCTGTGTACTTCAATGTGCCGGCGCTGAACGAAGCGGCGATCTCGCTGGCGGCGGGGGCGTGGACGGGGCCGATCGAGAACGGCTCGACGATGGCGTTCCTTCGGTTCGAGGAGATCTCGCTCCCGCGGACATCGCTGTACGAAGCGCAGGCGGCGATCGAGCAGCGGCTGCGTTCGCAGAAGATCGAGCAGCGGATGAACAAGTACATCATGGATCTGCTCAAGCGGGCGAGCGTGGATGACATCGACCAGATGGTGCAGCGTCTGGTCGATGCAGCGCTGGAGCGGTATTGGTTTGCGGAGCGCGGGGCGGGGCAGGCTCCGGTAGAGGCTCGCTGAGGCTCGCCGTTGCTCGCTTGGCTCGCGGGGAGAGGTGGGATGCTGGGGGTGTTGCGGGAGATCCGGTCGGCGCTGGCGCGGTGGGGATCGGTGGGCCGGCGCGGTGAGCGTGCGGCGGCGCGGTATCTAAAGGCTCGCGGGTATCGGGTGCTGGCGAGCAACGCACGGGTGCCGATGGGGGAGGCGGATCTGGTGTGCCTGGCGCCGGATCGCGCGACGGTGGTGATTGTCGAGGTGAAGACGCGGCTGGTCGCGGCGGGGACGGTGGATCCGATCCCGCCGGAGGTGAACATCACCGCGCACAAGCGGGGGAAGCTGCTGTCGATCGCGCGGCATCTGGCGCGGGCGAACGGGTGGGAAGAAAGGCCTGTGCGGATTGATGTGGTGGCAGTGGAGTGGCCGGTGGGGAGGGGGAAGATGGTGGTGAGGCATCATGTGGGGTGAGGAGTCAGCGAGCCGAACCGGCGCCTGTTCGTTGTGAGGGAGGTTCATTGGTGGCCGGCGGAGTAGTTCCGGCTTCCTGCAGTCCTTCAGACTGCGAAGGCCACTCGGGCAACAAACTCCATAACGGAGCTTTGCGGTGGTGTCGTCGCAAAGCCTCCTCCACCACCGGCTACGAACGACCAGGCCTTCGGCCTGAAGCTACACAGCTTGCCAATTCAGCGGCGGAGGGCGGGAGGATTGGAGATCACATCCGCGGCGGCGTTGGCGGCGGTGCTTGGAAGCACCGTTCGTTCCCAGTGTTCGTAGAGGCGTTTGATCGAAACCGTCACGGAGGTTCGGAGTTCCTGGGCGAACAGCGAGATGCGGAGTTCTTCGAGGAGCCAGCGGTGTTCTTCGAGGGCGGGCTCGTGGATGTTGTGGTCGTGGTTGTGCTTGGCGCGGGTGAGGTAACCGAGCCAGAGGGGGCGCATCTCGGTCATAGCGCGCTGATCGCGATCGAGGCTGCCGCTTGTGAGCTTGGTAAGGCGGGTGTGGATGCCGCGGAAGAATCTGGGGAGGTGGCCGAACCACTCGCGCGGGGTGGAGGTCAGGAAGCCCTTGTCAGAGAGGAGGGCAAGGTGGAGCTTGGCATCGGCGATGATGTCGGCCCATTGGGGGAGCTTCTTGCCGGAGAGCGCGAGGGAGGCCTGGTGCATCTGGTCCAGGATCTCGGCGACCTCGGAGGCGACCTGACTGGCGGTGCGATAAAGGTTGTGGGAGCCCTGGGCGAGCCGGCGATCGAACTCAGCGCGGGTGCGGATGAGCCAGGGATCGGGCATGCAGGCTCGCTCGGCGATCAGGAGTTCGAGTTGTTCCTTGAACTCGGCGGGCGGACCTGAGGGCGCGTAGCGGATCGCCATGGAATCGATGGTCGGGAGCGCCTTGATGACCGATCGCATCTCGCCCTTGAGCGCGAGCCAGTAGAGGCGTCGGAGGCCAGCGCGGGTGTGATGCTGGGCGAGCGCGTGGGATTGGAGGAGGCGGAGATCGACGGATTGGCCACGGTCGATGATGCCGGGGTAGCCGGTGAGTCGCACGCCGAAGCGATCGATCTGGATGTGGTCGGGGAGATCTCCGAAATCCCAGTCCTTGAGGCCATCGCGATCGAAGCGGTCCTTGGCGAACTCGGCGAACCGTTCGGCGGCGAGCGGGGTGAGCTGGAGCTTGAGCGAGTCGGGATCCCGGCCGGCGGCGATCAGCTTGCGCTGCTCATCGAAGACACGGACGTTCATGCGGAGGTGCGTGGGGAGCTCATCGAACTTCCAGGCATCCTGGGGGACGACCGCGCCGATCTTTCGTCCGAGCTGCTCGGAGAGGACCTCGGCGAGCGGGCGGGTGCCGAAGGCGAGCGATTTGAGACACTCATCGGCGAAGGCGGGGGCGTTTTCGATGGGGTTGCGGAGGCCTTTGGGGAGGAGACGCACGAGGGCGATGATCTTCTCGTGGAGCATCCCGGGGACGAGCCACTCGCAGCGCGCAGGATCGAGGCCGCCGATGGACTGGAGAGGGACATCGAGGGTGATGCCATCGTCAGCCGCGCCGGGGTCGTACTTGTACTGGATGGGGAGGGAGAGGTTGAGCTTGCTGCCGGTGGGTGCGGGGAGCGGGAGAGCATCCGGGTAGGCATCGGGGGTGATGCGTGGATCGTTCTCGACGAGGGCATCGGCGAGGGTCATGTAGAGGAGGCGGGGGTTGTCGCGTTCGGCGAGCCGGCGCCATTTCTCGAAGGCGGCCATGCTGAAGATGTTCGCGGGAATTCGTCGGTCGTAGAAGGCGAAGCGCGCCTGGGAATCGGCGAGCAGGCCGTGCTTGCGGGCTTTGGCCTCGGCGAGCGAGGCCTGTTCGAGGAGCTGCTGGTTGTGCGTGAAGAACGGGCCGTGGTGTTCGGCTTCGGCTTCGACGAGGGCGTGGTGGATGAAGACATCGCGGGAGTGCTTGGGCTCGATGGGTCCGTAGTGGATGCGGCGGCGGGCGATGAGTTCGAGGCCCCAGAGGGTGATTCGCTCGTAGGCGTAGACGGTGCCGTGCTCGCGATCCCAGTGTGGATCGGAGTGGGTGCGTTTGATGAGGTGAGCGCCGACTTCCTCGATCCATTCGGGCTGGACCTTGGCGATCGTGCGGGCGAAGAGTCGGCTGGTCTGGACGAGCTCTGCGGCGACGATCCAGCGGGGGCCCTTGCGGAAGAGAGTGCTGCCAGGCCAGAGGGTGAACTGACCCCCGCGGGGGCCGGTGTAGGTTGTTTCCTCGTTCTTCTTGGCGACACCACCGAGAAGGCCGGCGAGCACAGCGCGGTGGATGGGCGCGTGCTCGGCGGCGGCTTCGAGGGCTTCTTTTTTGGATGGAGAGGCGTGGTTGGGGGCCTTGTGGGGGTTGCCGGAGAGGTCGGGGTCTTCGTGGCCGAATCGGCCGGACCAGGGGCCTTTGAAGGGCTTGGAGTGGAAGCCCATTTCGGACATCAATTCGTGGAGCTGGCGATGCACTTCTTCCCACTCGCGCATGCGGAGGAAGGAGATGAAGGTGGTGCGGGTGAGCTTGCGGAGCTTGGCGTGGGAGAGGTGCTTCTTGTTCTCCTGGTACCAGCTCCAGATGTTGAGGAGGGTGATGAAGTCGGAGTGGGGATCGAGGAACTTGCGATGGGCCTGGTCGGCGGCATCGGCGTGCTCCATGGGGCGATCCCGGGGATCCTGGGCGGAGAGGGCGGAGGCGATGATGAGGAGCTCGGCGAGGCTGCCTTCCTTGTCGGCGGCGAGCAGCATGCGGGCGAGGGTGGGGTCGATGGGGAGGCGAGCCATGTGCTCGCCCATCGGTGTGAGGTTTTCGAGTTCATCGAGAGCGCCCAGCTCGATGAGGGCGTCGTAGCCGGAGCGGATGGCGCGGCCGTCGGGGGCTTCGACGAAGGGGAACTCCTCAATGCGGCCGAGCTTGAGGGCCGTCATCTGGAGGATGACGGAGGCGAGGTTGGTGCGGAGGATCTCGGGGGTGGTGAACTCATCGCGCTGGCGAAAATCCTCTTCGGTGTAGAGGCGGAAGCAGACGCCGGGTCCGAGTCGGCCTGCGCGGCCCTTGCGCTGGTCGGCGGAGGCGCGGGAGATCGCCTCGACGGGGAGGCGGGTGACCTTGGTGCGCGGGTTGTACTGCTTGATGCGCGCCATGCCCGTATCAACGACGTAGCGGATGCCGGGGACGGTGAGGGAGGTCTCGGCGACGTTGGTCGCGAGCACGATGCGGCGTTTGTGTGCGGCGTGCTTGTCGAAAACGCGCATCTGCTCATCGGGGGAGAGGCGGGCGTAGAGGGGGAGGATCTCGATGTTGGGGGGGTGGTGCTTGCGGAGGGCCTCGGCGGATTCGCGGATCTCGCGCTCACCTGGGAGGAAAACAAGAACATCGCCGGGGCCGCGGGTGGCGGCCTCATCGACGGCGTGCAGGATCGCCGTCTCCATGTCGAGTGCGGATTCGTGGTCCTCATCGCCGGTGAGCGGGGGCATGTAGACGAGATCGACGGGGTAGGTGCGGCCGGGGACCATCACGATCGGGGCAGGAATGGGTTTGCCGTCGAGATGCCGGGCGAAGTGGTTGCTGAAGCGCTGGGGGTCGATGGTCGCGGAGGTGACGATGACCTTCAGATCGGGCCGGCGGGGGAGGATCTGGCGGAGGTAGCCGAGGAGGAAATCGATGTTGAGACTGCGCTCGTGGGCTTCATCGATGATGATGGTGTCGTAGTTGGTGAGGAGGCGATCGGTCTGAGTCTCGGCGAGCAGGATGCCATCGGTCATCAGCTTGATGTAGGTGTCGGCGCTGGTGCGGTCTCCGAAGCGGACCTTGTATCCGACCGCGCGGCCGACCTCGCCTTCGAGCTCCTGGGCGATCCGGGTGGCGACCGAGCGGGCGGCGATCCTGCGCGGCTGGGTGTGCCCGATGAGGCCGGCGACCCCTCGTCCGAGTTCGAGGCAGATCTTGGGGAGCTGGGTGGTCTTTCCGGAGCCGGTCTCGCCGCAGAGCACGATGACCTGGTGCTGCAAGATCGCGGCCTTGATCTCTTCGCGCATCGCGGAGACGGGGAGATCGGCGGGGTAGGTGGGTGTCGGGAGGTTGCGCTGGCGGAATTCGCGGCGGGCGATCGAGTCGTCGATCTGGCGGGTGAGCTGGGCGAGCTGGTGGTCGGTTTTGCGCGAGCGGCGGGCATCACGCTCGATCTGGCGCAGGGTGCGAGCGAACCGGTATGCATCGGGGAGCATGCAGCGGTCGAGGCGGGCGGAGAAGGTGGCGAGCAGATCGGGCAAGGGTGGAGGATAGAGGGAAAGAAATCGAGTTGTTTGGGAAGCGGTGGAGAAGCAGGAATGGAGGAGCGAGAAGGCACACCCGGATAGGGCAGGCTCGCGCATCCATTTCATAGATGCAGGACACAGGAGGCGGATACCAGAGGCTGCGCCTCTGGCAACCAACGGTGGCCTGTTTCACGGGCCGAACGCTGGGGAGAGACATCAAGGAAACTCGGCTTGGGCGGCAACACTGGCACGTGTGGATGAGATTGTGGTCATGTGTTGAGCGCCTAAACTTGCTTGGTGACCACCGCTTCTACAGCCCACAGCGTCTTTGCCCCGGTCGATCCATTTCCGCCCAGGCCGATCCTGGGGATCACGGTGCCGGGGTGGCCGATCATCGGGCTGTTCATCGTGCTGTCGGCGCTGGTGACGGCTGCAGCGCTGTCGTGGCTGGGCAACTGGGGGTGGATCGCGGGGGGGATCTGCGGGCTCTTGACGCTGTGGTGCATCTGGTTTTTCCGGGATCCCGAACGAAGGACGCCGGGGGAGCCAGGGCTGGTGATCAGCCCCGCGGACGGTGTGGTGTGCATGGTGTTGCCCGCTTCGCCGCCGCCGGAGATCGCCGAGGGCAGCGGGGAGAAGCTGCTGCGGGTCAGCGTGTTCATGAACGTGTTCAACGTGCATGTGAACCGATCGCCGGTGGATGGTCGGGTCGAGAAGCTTGCGTATCACCCCGGCAAGTTCTTCAATGCGAGCTTTGACAAGGCGAGCGATCTGAATGAGCGGCTGTCGATGCGGCTGCGGATGCCGGACGGGGGCGCGGTGGTGTGCGTGCAGATCGCGGGGCTGGTGGCGCGGCGGATCGTGTGCCAGGTGAGGGAGCAGATCAGCATCGCGCGCGGGGAGAGGTACGGATTGATCCGGTTCGGATCGCGCGTCGATGTGTACCTGCCGGCGGGGTATGAGTCGCTGGTCAAGGTCGGGGACAAGACCACGGCGGGGGAGACGGTGCTGGGGCGATCGGGAGATGGGCAGTTGGTGGGAGCGGGGGCGGGCCGGACGGATCGTTTGTCCGCTGAGGCCGAAGCGCGGATGGATGACCGCGTGGATTAGATCGCAAGGAGCGACGCGATGTTTCTCGGGTATCCCTCCAGGAAGCCGCGGCAGCGCGAGGTGCCGATCCGTCACATCGTGCCGAACCTGATCACGACGCTGTCGCTCTGCGCGGGGTTGTCGTCGATCCACTTTGCGCTCAAGCTCGATTGGGACCGGGCGATCATGGCGGTGCTGGTCGCGGCGGTGCTGGATGGGCTGGACGGCCGGGCAGCGCGGATGCTGCGGGCGACGAGCAATTTCGGGGTGGTGCTGGATTCGCTGGCGGATTTTCTGGCGTTCGGGGTGGGGCCGGCGATGATCCTGCATCGATGGCTCTTGGGTGATCCGGCGAAGATGGGCAAGTGGGAGGCGATAGGTCTGGCGGGCGTGATGACGTTCGTACTGTGCAGCGCGCTGAGGTTGGCAAGGTTCACGGCGGCGGCCAAGACGCACAAGGCCGGCCAGGGGCCATCGCGGTTCTTCGTGGGGTTGCCGACGCCGGCGGCGGCGATGATCGTGCTGATCCCGCCGATGGTGCTGGAATCCAAATCGCTGGGATATGAGCTTCCGATGTGGCTGGTGGTGGCGCACACGTTCTTCGTGGCGTACATGATGATCAGCCGCTTGCCGCTGTTCTCCTTCAAGCGATTGCGGGTCAAGCGGCGGTTGATCGTGCCGATGATGGCGTTGATCGGGCTGGTGGTGGTGTGCGCGATCAAGGATTTCTGGACGACGCTGGCGGGGGTGGCGTTTGTGTATCTGTTGACGCTGCCGTTCAGCATTGTGTCGTACAGCCGGGCGCGGGCGAGCGGTCAGGAATCGGCGCCGCCGCCGGCGATCGTGCCGGATGAGGCTCATTCGGTGGCCTGAAGCGAGCGGCACCCGTTACAGAGCCGTGACGCACTCGGGGCGTTTTCATTGGTACAACCAAGTGTCAAGCGGAGCGCCGAGGGGATCGGCGGCGATCGCTTATGGGTCCCGCACTGGGGCGGGCCGGTTGTACAAGGAGCGTCCGATGCAGGTTTCCCTCGCTCTGTCGAAGGCTCTGATTGTGGGAATGTTGCTCGCCCTTGGCACTGCGACGCCATCGCTGGGCCACCAGGCATCGGCGTCGAAGGCGGCGGTGACGGAGATCCACAACATCATCGTGCCCCAGGCGCGGCGGACGATGCGGCATCGGCACATCCAGGCTGTGGAGCTGACGGCGGTGGATATCAAGCTGGGGATCGACGACCAGCTTGCCACCACGACTATGCAGCTGACCGTGAGCAACCCGGCGAACCGGCCGCAGCAGACCGAGATGCTGGTGCCGGTGCCGGATGGGGTGACGATCCGGTCGGTGCAGTACGACGGCACGGGCCTGGAGCCGATCGCCAAGCTTTTGCCCAGGGATGAGGCGCGGAGCATCTACGACTCGATCGTGCGCAAGTCGCTGGATCCAGCGCTGGTGGAGTTCGCGGGGTACAACCTGATCCGGACCAGCGCGTTCCCGATCCCGGCGAACGGCTCGCAGAAGCTGACGATCACGTTCGAGCAGGTGCTGCTGGCCGATGGGGACCGGATCGATTACGTGCTCCCGCGGAGCGAAGCGCTTGCCGAGAGCGATGTGGCGTGGACGATCAAGGCGAGCATCGACAACAGCAAGGGGATCGCCAGCGTGTACTCCCCGAGCCATGACCTGGTGGTCGAGAAGCACGGGGATGTGCGGGTGAGCGCGGCATCGGCGGCGGGCAGGCCGCTCTCGCCGGGGGCGTTCCGGCTGTCGTACCTGCGGCGGCCGGCGAACGTCGGCGGGGTGTCCGCGACCTTGTTCGCGTACCCGGATGCATCGGTGAACAACGGACAGGGTGGGTACTTCCTGATGCTGGCATCGCTGCCCAAGCGGATGTCTCACCAGCAGCCCAAGCGCGAGGTGATCCTGGTGCTGGACCGATCAGGGTCGATGGAGGGGGCGAAGATCGAGCAGGCGCGGAAAGCGGCGATCCAGGTGATCGAGGGGCTCGCGATGGGTGAGTCGTTCAACATCATCGACTACTCGGATTCGATCCAGTCGTTCTCGCGATACCCGGTGGTGAAGACGGCGGAGACTGCGGCCGAGGCGCGGTCGTACATCTCGCAGATCCAGGCGCAGGGCGGTACGAACATCCATGATGCGCTGCTGGAGGCGGTGCGTGTGACCCCGACGTCGGGGACGCTGCCGATGGTGCTGTTCCTGACCGATGGGCTGCCGACGGTCGGGGAGCGGTCGGAGGTGGCGATCCGGGATGCGGTGAAGAAGGCCAACATGCACAACCGGCGGATCTTCAGCTTCGGGGTGGGGTACGACGCCAACGCGCCGCTCTTGAGCACGATCGCGCAGAGCTCGAAGGCGGCGAGCACGGTAGTGCTCCCGGAGGAGGATGTGGAGATCAAGGTCTCGCAGGTGTTCGCTCGTCTGCGCGGGCCGATGCTGGTGGGGCCGAAACTGATAGCGCTGGATGGGGATTCGGTCTCGACGCGGCTGGTGCGGGAGATGCAGCCATCGGAATTGAACGATGTCTTTGAGAACGATGAGATCCTGGTTCTGGGGCAGTACACGACCGACCAGACGCTGCGGTTCCGGCTCACGGGGCACGAGGCGACGGGGGAGGACCGCGTGTACGAGATGACGTTCCAGACATCGGAGGCCTCAGCGCGGAACGGGTTTGTGGCGCGGATCTGGGCGACCCGGAAGATCGCCGCGCTGACCGATGAGATCCGCCAGTCCTCGGCGGGAGGATCGACACCGAACGACCCGCGCACGAAGGAGTTGGTGGATGAGATCATCCGGCTATCGACACGATGGGGTGTGATGACGGAGTACACATCGTTCCTGGCGACCGATGAGGATGCACCGCTGGCATCGTTCAGGGAGGAAGTGACGGCGGATGGTCGGATCGCGGTGTCACCGGCCGAACCGGCAGCGCCAGCGCGTGCGTACACGCGGGCGCGGGAGCGGATCAGCAGCGGCAATGAGCAGCGCGCGGGCAAGGAAGGGGCGACGCAGCAGCTCAACTACGTCGGGCGGCAGCAGGCCCAGACGGTGAGCGGGGCGGCGGCGAACATCATGCTCGACAAGGACATGAAGCAGGTGCAGATCGCCGGTGTGCAGCAGGTGGCGGACCGCTCGCTCTTCCGCAGGGGTGGGCGTTGGGTCGACTCGGCGCTGGGCGGCAAGGAGGATGCAGCGCCCGATGCCACGGTCGAGTTCGGCACCGATGCGTACTCGGAGATCGTGGTGAAGCTGACCAGGCAGGGTCGGCAGGGGCTCCTGGCGATGGGTGGAGATGTCTACCTGTCGCTGGAGGGCCGGCGGATCCTGGTGAAGGGGCCGGCGGCGACACCCGAAGCGCCGAAGGGTCGCTGACCGGTTCACCCGCGCTGACCGATAGTATTTGAGGCGTTGCGGGCGCAGCCGCGGGGCTGCGCCCGTTTGAACGCGCGGGATTGGAAGCGTTTTTCCCGGAGCTTGTTTCCTCGGAGCTGGGCATGTCGTTGGCAACCGTGCTGGTCGTGGAAGATGATGCGGCGGTCCGCCGGGGTGTGGTGGATGCCCTCTCGTTCGCAGGGTACAGCGTGCTGGAGGCGGCCGATGGGAGGGCCGGGCTGGCGACCGCGACCGGGGGCGGGGTGGACATCGTGCTGCTGGACATCCTGATGCCGAAGCTGACGGGGCTGGAGGTTCTGGAGGTGATCCGACGGGAAGCGCCGGGGTTGCCGGTGATCTTCCTGACCGCGCGCGGGATGGAGGAGGATCGGATCAAGGGGCTGAAGGCGGGGGCGGATGACTACATCGTCAAGCCGTTCGGACCGCGGGAGATGCTCGCTCGCGTGGAGGCGGTGCTGCGGAGGTCGGCGGAGCGGCCCCGGCAGGTGCGGAAGCTGACGATCGGGGGCTGCACGATCGATCTGGCGCGGCGGGAGGTGATACTGCCGGACCAGACTCGGCGGGTTCTGCCGGATCTGGAATCGCGGGTGCTGGAGTATTTGGCGTGCAACCCGGGGAGGGCTGTCTCGCGTGAGGAGCTGTTGACACGGGTGTGGAAGGTGGATGCGAGGAACCTGCAGACGCGGACGGTGGACATGGCGATCGCCCGGCTGCGGGAGCTTTTGGGTGATGATCCAAACGAGCCAAAGGTGATCGTGACGGTGCGTGCGAAGGGGTACATGCTGGCGGGGAGCGGGGGTGAGGGTGGGGGTGAGGATGGAGAGGGCTCGGAGCCCCAGGATTCATGAACAGCCGTGCGCCGAATCTCCGGATCTTCTGGTTGTGCGCGATCGCCGTGCTGGGCGTCCTGGTGTGGATCACCCTGCACACGCTGCGGCTCGAGAAGCGCGAGGTGGTCTCGCAGGCGGCGTATGCGCGGCAGGAGGCGATACGGCTGGCGCTGTGGCGGATGGATTCAGCGCTGACACCTGTGATCGCTCGCGAGGCTTCTCGCCCGTACTTCCATTACCAGAGCTTCTACCCGACCGAGCGGGCGTTCACGCGGATGCTCGAGGAGGTCAACCCCGGCGACGTGATGGTGCCATCGCCCTTGCTGGATGCGCCGATCGGCGTGATTCGGCTGTATTTCCAGGTGAGCGACACGGGTTCGGTGACCTCTCCGCAGGTTCCGCAGGCGGATCTTCGGAAGCTCGCGGAGGATCGGTATATCTCGACGACCGCGCTGGCGGCGGCGGAGGATCACCTGACGCAGTTGGGAGCGCTGCGGGCCGCGGCTGAGAAGGGCTTGCTGGCGAGCAAGCAGATGTACAAGGACGATGCCGCGGCTCTTGCTTCCGCCCCACCGCCCGGTGCAGATCCATGGCCCACACCTCCCCCACCGCAGCAGGTGGCGAGCGATCTGAGTTATCGCCAGCAGCAGTCGGTCGACCTGAAGAAGGAGTTTGCGCAGCGTTTCGAGCGGCAGAACCTGGCGCGGACGGCCGAGCAGGCGCCGGAGAACCAGGTAGCGAACCGGGCGTATGTCGCCGAGCAGGCCCGGCGCGGGGAGGGTGCGGATTCGGAGGCCGGCAAGCTTGGCGATGATGTTGAAGTGGCGGATCGGGGGGATGCGGACTCCGTCGAGACCAAGACGGCCGAGCCCGCGCCGACAGCGGCGGCGGCGGCGGCGGCTCCGAATCCTGCGGCGAGCACTCCGACACCGGCCGCGCCGAGCGAGGCGGCGGAATCGGCGACCCGGAGGCAACGGGAGCAAGTGCGCGACCGTGGTGATCAACCCGCCAAGCCGGCCGATGAGGCCGGGAGGGAGTTGCACGAAGCACCCGCTGAGCCGGAATCAGTAGATGAAGTGCTTCGCAAGGATGCCCAGCTGCGTACCGGGGATGCCAGCGACAAGAACGTGAGCGATGCGCGGGCGAGTCTCGTTCTCAAATCGGGGAATGAGAGCGACTCGCTGCGGATGTCCAAGTCCGCGGGTCAGACGGTGCAGACAGCTGCGCCGGTGTCGATGACGGACCTGACGCCATCGTGGATCGGACCGCCGACAGCCCCGCAACTGGTGTTCACGCGGCACGTGACCGTGGGTGGCGATACATTCGAGCAGGGATTCTGGCTGGATTGGCAGCTCACGCGGAGCTGGCTGCTCTCGGATATCGGGGATCTGTTCCAGTGGGCGGATCTGCAGCCGGTGCTGGAGGATGTTCGCGGGCGGCCGACCGAAGCGCTGGGCCGCACGCTGGCATCGATCCCGGCGGAGCTGGTGGTCAGCGAACCGCTGGCGTTGACGGAGGTGGGCTGGACGCCGATGCGGCTGGGGCTGGTGGTGTCGTGGCTGGCGGTGTTGGCTGCGCTGGCGATCACGTGGGGGGTGCTGCGGGCGCTGCATGATCTTGCGGAGCGTCGCGGGCGGTTCGCTGCGGCGGTGACGCACGAGCTGCGGACGCCCTTGACGACGTTCTGCCTCTACTCACAGATGCTCGCCGAGGGGATGGTTCCCGAGGAGCGCAAGAGCGAGTACCTGGGGACGATGAAGAGCGAATCGGGAAGGCTCGCGGGGATCGTCGAGAGCGTGCTGGAGTACGCGCGGCTGGGTCGCGCCCCCCACGGTGGGAGCGTTCAGCAGGTGGAGTTGCATGGGCTCTTGGATCCGATCGCGGGCAAGCTGCGCGAGACGGCGAGCACGCATGGGTTTGAGCTGAGGGCGGAGCTTCACGCTGCGCACGGGGTGATCGTGAAGGCGGATCCGATGGGTGTGGAGCGGGTGCTGACGAACCTGGTGGACAACGCGTGCAAGTATGCGAGGGGGCATTCGCCGGAGGCGATCGACGTTGCGGTGAGCATCGGCAGGCGATACGCGAGCATCACGGTGCGGGATCATGGTCGCGGATTGACGCCTGAAGAAGAGGATCGGATGTTTGAGCCGTATTTCAGGGGGGCGCGGACGACGGATCTGGGGGTGCCGGGGGTGGGGCTTGGGCTGGCGCTGGCGCAGGGGGTGGCGCGGTCAATGGGGGGGGATTTGAGGTTTTCGCGGCCGGAAGGGGGATCGGGTGCGGCGTTCACGTTGACACTTGCGATTGCCTCGTGACCATCGGATGGCGCGATCGTCGAACGCATGGGAAGCACCGTCCGAACGGAGCCGTCCTACTCACCGGGAATATACGAGATCGTCCCCTCAAACGGGCTGCTCGCCGTCGCATACAGCTTCTTGGGGATTCGACCGGCCAGGTAGCTTTGGCGACCTGCGGTGATGCCGTGGCGCATCGCGTGGGCCATCATGACCGGATCCTTGGCGTGGGCGATCGCGGTGTTGAGGAGGACTCCGTCCGCACCCAGCTCCATCGCGAGCGCGACATCGCTGGCGACCCCGACGCCGGCATCGACGATGACGGGGTAGCTGGGATCGCCCTGCTTGAGGAGTTCGAGGCACAGGACGATGTTGTTGCGGTTGAGGATGCCCTGGCCGCTGCCGATGGGGCTGCCGGCGGGCATGACGCTGGCTGCGCCGGCTTCCTTGATGCGGAGGGCGGCGATCGG
Source organism: Phycisphaerales bacterium (assembly GCA_020847535.1). Taxonomy (GTDB): domain Bacteria; phylum Planctomycetota; class Phycisphaerae; order Phycisphaerales; family UBA1924; genus JAEUJB01. The sequence goes on along the minus strand of JADLBU010000114.1, from coordinate 7,284 downwards.
GTCATCGCTCGTGTAGGCGAGCACCTGGAAGCCATCCTTCACGAGTTCGCGGGTGGCCTCGACGGTGCCGACGGGGTCGGGGAGGAGGGTCTTTTTGTCTCCGAGGACTTCGAGCTTGACCCATGAAGCCCCTGGGTTGTCGAGCTGGCCGAGGATTTCGCGGCCCAAGCGGGCGACGCGGATGGCATCCTCGGCGGTGAAGCAGCCGGCAGTGTTGGGGAGGATGGTGTAGCGGGAGAGGTCGATGAACTCGAGGAGGCTCTTTCCCTGGGCGTTGTAGAGGCGTTCCCGGCGGACGGCGACCGTGACGACCTCGCAGGCGCTGGCGATGAGCGCATCTCTCATGACCTCATAGGTTTGATACTTGCCTGTGCCGACAACCAGGCGGCTCCTGAAGGTCCGGCCGGCGATCGTCAATGGATTGTGAGCTGGGTCTGGCGGTTCGGCGTGCATGATTGAAGGGTACGCGGGTTGAAGCGGGCGGCGAGCGGGATTCTCGGTGGGAGATGACAGCACGTGAGTGCGAACCGTTGGTCTCAATCAGGCGATCGATGCCGTAGGAGTCGTGATGGCCAACGGGGCCCAAGCCAGTCGGCCCGCGCCGGCGCAGCCACAGCTGATCCGAATCCCCGCCGGCGCGGTGTCGCTCGCGGGGGATCTGACGATGCGCGCTACAGCGATGGGTGTGGTCAGCGCCAGCGGGATCGTGCTGTTCGCACAAGGGGCCGGTAGCACCCGCATGAGCCCGCACAGCTGCGCGATCGCGGCATCGCCCCAGGCACGTGGGATCGCAACGCTGCTGGTGGATCTCTTGACGCCGGCGGAGCAACTCGCGGAGGTGCGTGAGCACTCGCACCGGTTCGATATCCCTCTGATGGCGGATCGGCTTGTGATGGCGATCGACTGGATCGCAGCGCATCAGTCGATGCGTGGGCTTGCGATCGGGGTGATGGGGGCCGGAACCGGGGCTGCGGCGGAGGTGATGGCGGCAGCGCGGCGAACCGGATCGGTGCATGCGGTGGTGTGCCGCGGCGGCGAGATCGACCCCGAGGTTCCGGCGTTGGGCGAGGTTGGTTGTCCGATGCTGCTGCTGGCAGGGGAGCGGGACTCGGCCATCATCGAACAGAACAACGATGCGGCGGCACGGATGAGGCCCGGGTTGGCCAGGGTGGTGGCCAGCGCGTCGGGCAGCGCTGAATGCACTGCGGGCGGCGGGTCGGGAGCGTCGGCGGCGGGATCGACTGCAAGTGGCTGGCGAAGTAGATAGATCAACTCCGGCGGCCGGGCACGAGAACGGGACAGCGTTGCCGGGGAACCTGTGGGCGGCGATCGATCGGCTGCCACGGCGGCTACGGGAAGTTGTCCTGCTCAAGCACATCGGGGCGTTGAGCTTTGACCAGATGTCGCTGTCCCTGGCTCGACATCGGAGCACGCTCTCGACGCAGTATCAATCAGCGCTTGCGATTTTGCGTGACAGTTGCCAGTCACCGTGAGGACCACCATGCCACACGATCACACCAGTCTTGAGAAGCTCTTGGACTCGCACGCGGGGGTGGGAGTGGAATCGACGCCGCCGCCGGCGAAGTTCATGGCGGCGGTGCGGCGGCGGCGGCACACGCGGCGGGCGGTGCAGGCGGGAGCAACGCTGGCGATCCTGGCGGTGGTGGCATCGGCGATGCTGATGGTGGTGAATCGTCCGCGGCTGGTGGCGACCCCGGCGGGGGATCCGCTCGCGGGGGCGAGCCAATCGCGGATCGGATTCGATGCGCTGCAAATCTCTCCGGCGGGTACACCTCTGGACAGCCATGAGCGGGCGCTGCTGCGGCCGGGAGCGGATCCGGGATCGGAAGAGGTCAGGCTGTTCCTGGAGAGCATCTGACGGATGGAGGCGAGGCGGGTACCTCTGACTGGAATCATGCACGATTGGCCGATCGCACGCGTATTGTTGGCCCATGATCCGTGAGTTCATGCAGATCTGGTGTTGCGCAGCGGGGATCGCATCGGTTTCGACGGCTTCGCCACCGGGAACCCAGCCGAGCGCTGCGCCACCATCGGCGGCCGAGGCGCCCACGCACATGACGGTGCGGATCGCGACGTACAACGTCGGGGATGTGCGCGGGGATGAGATCGCCGATCCATCCAATGTTCGCCTCCGGCGGCTGGCGCAGACGATCCAGCGGGTTCGGCCCAACATCATCTTCCTGAACGAGATCGCCTACGACACGCCGGGGGTGCTGGGGACACCCTCTGATGCGCCGGCGGGGCAGAATGCGCAGAGGTTCGCCGATTCGTTCCTGGCGAGCCCGCAATCACCGGAGCTGCGTCCGATCCGGTACAAGGCGTTCATGGCGGTGGTCAACACGGGCATCAGCAGCGGGCTGGACCTGGATAACAACGGAAAGGTTGTGACGGCGTACCCGACGCCGGCGGCATCGCGTCCGGATGGACGGCATGCCAAGCCATCGGCGGAGGCGATCGAGTATGCGGGTGATTGCTGGGGGTTCGGGACGTTCCCGGGGCAGTACGGGATGGCGCTGCTGGTCGATGAGCGGCTGGTGATCCTGGGCGATGAGGTCCGGACGTTTCACCTGATGCCGTGGGATTTCATTCCTGGAGCGCTGCTGCCGGTCACGGCAGATGGCAAGCCGTGGTTCTCACCCGATGAACAGCCGCAGGTCCGGCTGAGCTCCAAGGCGCACTGGGACATCCCGGTGAAGCTGCCGAACAAGGCGATCATTCACTTCTTGTGCAGCCACCCGACGCCGCCGGTGTTTGATGGGGAGGAGGACCGCAACGGGAAGCGCAACCACGATGAGATCCGGTTCTGGGCGGACTACATCGAGAACGCCTCGTACATCGTGGATGACACCAACACGCCGGGCGGGCTCGACAAGCGGGCCCATTTCGTGATCCTGGGAGATCTGAACGCCGATCCGGATGAGGGGGATGCGTACAAGAGTCCGGTGAAGAGTTCGCTGTTGACATCGCGGCGGATACACGAGGATGATCCGCCCAGGTCCGACATCGAGATCCCAGGGCTGGATGCCGATGACACCGCGATGTTCAAGCTGCGGGCGGATTACTTGCTTCCATCCCGGACGCTGGGGGTGGTACGGTCGGGGATCTGGCGCGAGCGGCCGATCATCGGGGGTGATGCCTCCGCGCTTGCGCCGTATCCGAGCGATCATTTTCCGGTGTGGATGGAGCTCTTGGTGCCCAACGAGGAGTGATCGCGAGGATCGATCCTCGCCGGTCAATCCTTCTTCTGGGGAGCCGCAGTCGCATCGTTCTTCCGCACGGACGGCGGATTCTCCGAGACGCTGATTCCAGCCCGGATCTCGCCATCGGGGCCCTTGTTCTCAGGCCCGACGAGCATGCGGGCCTTCTTGCCGTCTGGGAGCGTGACTTCGACCATCGCGGTGCCATCGGGGCCGGACTGCACTTCGTGGATGTGCTCGACGCCGTTGACGTTGACGCGCACCTTGTAGCGGTCGTACAGGCGGACGCTGCCGTAGACAAGGCCGCTGGCGAGCAGGGCGCCAGCGCCCAGCCAGAGGCCCGGTCGCCTGCGGATGCGGCCGGCCGCCGGCGCCTTCGATGCGATCACGGTGCTGTTCATGAGATGCTCCTCGATGCGTTGGTTTCGATCCGTGCCGGGCCAGTCGATGCGTCCAATCGCGTGGAGCGATTCATCGAGCGAAACCGGCGTTGACTTGTCGTTGCTGGTTGTCACACCGCACCTCCCGTGGATTCGAGATCCCGGCGCAGGCGATCCCTGCCGCGCGAGAGCCGCGACTTGACGGTCCCCTCGCTGCACTCGAGCACGAGTGCGACTTCCTGGACCGCAAGCCCCGCGAAGTAGTGCAGGGCGATCACGGCCTGGAATCGACGCGGCAGTCTGGCGACCGCCGACCGGACGGGCTGGTGAGAATCCGTGCTGTCTGACCGGGACGCCTCCGGCGGCGTTCTGGCCTGCGGCTGGGCCTGTTCACGGGCCTGCTCACGGGCGATCCGTCGCCGCGTGCCCCGCATCCAGCGGTGTGAGGCGTTGGTGGCGATCCGCAGGAGCCAGAACCTGGCAGGGACTGCGAGTTTTCGAAGACGATCAACGGTGCGGAACGCTGCGAGGAAGGTCTCGGCCGCGAGATCTTCGGCCAGGTGCGGATCACCAGTGCGGCGATAGAGATACGACGCGATCATGCGGTAGTGGCGGCGATAGATCTCGGTCAGGGCCGCGGTGCGGTCTGTTTCAAGTAGTGTCAACCAGGCATCCTCGCGGCTGCTTTGGGCAGCTGTGGGGATGCACTCATCGGCGGGCAGTTCAAGGGTTGAAGGTGCGGTGGTCTGGCTCGACACCGGGGTTGTTCTCCGGCCGGGGTTGAGGCCGGCACAAGGAGGATCCCGCGGGAGGGGAGCGGGTTCCCGCTTCGAGTGATTTTTGTGGAATGCGGAACGAGGGAGGCATCCAGTTACTTCTTCTGGCCCAGGTGATCACGGATCAAGGCATCGCACACATCATCGCACGCCTTGGCGGCTCCATCCCCACCGATGTTGCTCGCGGCGAGCACGGCGAACCCGGCATCGGGGGCGGCCCAGACGACGCAGAACCAGAGGGTGTTGCTCCCCGAATGCGACCAGACCGTCGTATCGCCGGCGGGGCCCTTGGCCCAAGGCCGCTGGCCGATGCCCCAGCCCATCGCATAATCAGCGCCGTTGCCCTTGATAGGCTCGTGCAGCTTCATAAAGGTCTGAGTGGTGATCGTGACGTCGCCCACCTTCTGATCGGCCTTGGCGCCGCGGAGATGCAAGGAGATGAACTTGCCCCAGTCTTCAAGGGTCGCGTGTACGGTCCCCGCGGGCCCGATCGCGGCGGGGTTGTCGAACCTGACACCCGCGCCGGCGCTGGGGTGGTGGCCGCGGGGCTGATCGATGACCGCATCACCGCCGGGGGCGCCAAAGCCCGCGGAGGTCATGCCCAGGGGTTCAAAGAGCAACGACCGCATCAGGTCTTCCCAAGTCTTGCCTGTGGCGACCTCGGCGATGTGGCCGGCGATCAAGAAGTTGCCGTTGGCGTAGACGAACTTGGATCTGTCGTGGCTGGGCTCCCAGGAGAGCATGGTCTTGGTGGCCTGGTGACGCAAGGCCTGCATGTCGGCATCGGCCTTGAAGAGCGACATGAAGAGGCCATCTTTCTGCATGTCGGCGGTCACGCCGGATCGCTGCGTGAGCAGGTCGGCGATCGTGACATCGCGGTACTTCTCGTGTATGGAATCCTTCAGGTCGGGGAGGGCCTCGGGGAGCGTGGTCTCCCACTTGAGCGTGCCTTTCTCGACAAGGATCGCGATCAGGGTCGCGGTCATCGCCTTGGTGCAGGAGCCGATGTGGAACTTGTCCTGCGGTGTGATGGCCTCGTTGTGGCCGACGGAACGGATGCCCGAAGCGCCGAGGATTTCGAGGCGATCGGCGGTGACCACCGCGCCGGCGAGCGCGGGGGCCTTGTGCTTTTCGCGGATGGATTCGAGCTTGGATGAGCAATCGCGAACGGCGGTCGCCGTCGGGGAAGAGGAAGATGAGGGCGCGACCGCTGGCTCGATTGCGGGTTGCGCGGGAGACATGGAAACGCACATGCCTCCGATCGCCAGCAGCGATGCGGCAACCTGGCGGTGGACACTCTTGCTCGACATCATCTTCATCCCTCCAGTTTCACAGCACCGACCAGTTCTGAGATGGATGCAGCACCCTGCGCTGTCACCCATTGGGCAAGTCCCTTGACAACCTTCAGTGGGGATCGCGGATCGACGAAGAGAGCCGTGCCCATCTCGACCGCGCTCGCACCGGCGAGGATGAACTCGGCGGCATCCTGCCATGTGAGGACACCGCCGATGCCGATAAGGGGTGTGCTGGTTGACTTGGCAATCCCGCGGTAGACATCGTGGACGATCTTGATGGCGATCGGATGGACCGCGGGGCCGGAGAGCCCGCCAGTCTTGTTGGCGAGCCGGGGCCGGCGTGTCGCGACATCGATCGCCATCGCGGGGACGGTGTTACAGAGGCAGAGGGCATCGGCGCCGCGGGATTGGCCGGATCCAGCGATGATCGATTGCGGATCGATCGCCGCCTTGGCGATCTGGACCATGCCGGGCTGGCCGGTGGCGATCGGGCTGAGCTTGATGAAGAGCTTCTTGTCGGGGAGGACCGCGCGGACGGCGAGCACGAGTTCGGCGAGCGCTTGCGGATCAGCGCCAAACTCGGTGCCACCGTGGACGTTGGGGCAGGAGACGTTGAGCTCGACGGCGGGGAGGCCGGTCATCGCGTTCATCGCCGCGCAGACCTGGACGTAGTCATCGATGGAGAAGCCGGCGACCGAGCCGATGATGGTGAGCCCTCCACCGCTACCGCCTCCCCTACTGCTGACAGCGGCGAGCCTGGGTGCGTAGTCGCGTGCGAACGCCTCGATGCCGATGTTGGCAAGCCCGATCGCGTTCATCATTCCGCCGCGGGCTTCGATGACGCGCCAGGTGGGGTTGCCCTCGCGGGGCTTGGCGGTGATGGATTTGGTGACGATGGCGCCGATGCGGGAGAGATCGAGGACATCGGCGAGCTCATCGATGTAGCCGCAGGTGCCGGCGGCGAGCATGATGGGGTTGCGGAGGGGGATTCCGGCGAGCGTGGTGGTGAGCGTGGAGTCGGGGGTGCTGGGCACGGCGGGAGAATAGCATTTGAGAGATGGAGGGATCGCGGTGTCCATCCTGCGGATACGACCTCGCCGCGCTGCCGCTGGGTGCTGAGCGGCGATGCCCGGAGTGCGGGAAGCCCAGCCCGGTTGCGTGTGGGAAGTGCGGGCGTGATCTGGCGGGGGTGGCGCCGCGGGCATCGGGATCGATCAAGTGTCCGGACTGCGAGGCGTGGTGGGATCATCCGAGGTTGAAGGGGCAACCGGGGTGGCTGGTGGCGATCGCGGTCGGGTTGCTGCCGGTGGCGCTTGCGATGATTCCGCTGGCGACTTCGCGGAATCGCCTGGAACAGACGGCGATGTTCTTTCTGATGATCCCGGCGGCAGTGGTCACGGGCGGGATTCTGGGCGGGATCGTGCGCGCGGTGTTGTTGAAGTTCCCGGATGGGGAGCGCACGCGTGGCAGGACGAGGCACACGGTTTTTCTTAGAGACTGTGTGAAAAGGGTCGAATCTGCCGAAGAATAGGGGATGGAACGGAGTTCCTATCCAACCGATCTCACGGATGAGCAATGGAAGCTGGTCCGACCGCTGATCCCACCAGCCGCGCCG
>JADLBU010000113.1 GCA_020847535.1 Phycisphaerales bacterium | reverse complement strand
CCCCCGGCGCGGCTGGTGGGATCAGCGGTCGGACCAGCTTCCATTGCTCATCCGTGAGATCGGTTGGATAGGAACTCCGTTCCATCCCCTATTCTTCGGCAGATTCGACCCTTTTCACACAGTCTCTTAGGTCTGTTGCAGCAACAAATTACCTCGCCGCCGGTGCATCCACCACCGGCACCACGTACACCTGATCCCCCACCTTCACCGTCACGGAATTGACACCCGCCGCGATCTTCATCGTCGCGCTGATCTCAAACCCAGCGCGGGGGTCGGCCGCATCGGCCGGCACCGCCGCCGGGCTCGCCGGCGCGGTGTTGCGCAGGCGAACCGTCGGAGTCGTCTCCCGGAACTCGCTGGTCTCAAGCCCCGTGCTGAACCCGCCGGTCGCGTTGACACCGGTAATCATCAGGAGCACCATGCCATCGGGGCCGCGGCTGGCGGTCAGCGTCAGATCGCTGGGCATCACATCGGCGCCGATGGGAGCCGCGGCGATCGGTTGAGAGACCGGAGCGGGGCTCGCCGAATCCGCCATGATCGGCTGGCCATTGGTCGAGGCCGTCGTGATGTCCCCCGGTGCGGGGAGGATGCCGCCGATCGCCGTCGTCTGCACCTCAGCCGTCCCGGAAGACTCAAGCGCCGGCGCCGAAGTCACAATCGTCGGCGATTGCTGGATGATGATCGGCGCGGGCTGCTCCACGATGATCGGCGCCGGCTCGCTGATCACGATCGGATCCGTGTACACCACGCTCGTGTACGACCACGGACGGGCGACGATGTACGTCGGGTAATACTCCCGGATGCAGATCGGCTCGTATCGCGGATACCAATACCGCGGCGCACAGATCGGCCTGGGCCGGCACGTCCACACCGGCTCGTAATACGAGCCGTACCAGCCGCCACCGCCGATGCTGATGCCGAACGAGAAGCTGCTACCGTAGTTGTGGCCGTGATGCCCATGGCCCCAATACGACCAATGACTCCCATGCCCCCCATGATGCTCGTCATGGCCGTCGTGATGGTCGTTGCCGCGATGCCAATCGCCTCCGTGACCCCCGCGATCTCCACCACCCCCACCACCCCCACCGCCTCCACCGCCTCCACCGCCGCGATTCCAGTCGTTGCCGCGGTTGGAGAAACTGCCGCCGGCTGCGCCATTTGAGAACGATCGGCCCCCGGATGTGTTGGCGGTTGAACCACCACCGCCTCCAACACCAGCGCTGCCGCCGCGATCAAAGAAACCGCCGGACCTGGAGACGGTCGAGGATGCCTTGGCATCGGGAGCGGGGCCAGCCATTCGGGAAGAGCCTGAGCCAAAGCTGCCGGTTCGCGAAGCGCTGGGTGTTGTACGCGATGCGCTGGGGGCGAGACGCGATGCACTGGGGGCCGTGACACTGGGTACAGAAGGCTTGGCTGCATTCACGGTGGGACGCGTGATCCCGCCGCTTCCCGCGCTGGACCGACCGCCGCCGGGGGTGTTGCCTGCCGAAACGCTGCGGTTGAAAGAGCCCCCGGACCTGGAGACCGTCGAGGCGGCCTTTGCATTGGGCGCGGGGCCGGAAACCCTGGATGAGCTGGATCCGAAGCTGCCCACACGTGATGCGCTCGGAACGGCGATGCTGGTGCGCCCCGCACTCGATGATCCGGAGCTGCGATCAAAGGATCCGGTGGATCGCGAAGGAGAACTCCCACTGGTGCGAGAGGAAGCGCCCGCGCTGCTGCGCGAAGGAGCGCTCGCGCTGCTGCGCGAAGGAGCGCTCGCGCTGCTGCGCGAAGGAGCGCTCGCGCTGCTGCGCGAGGGTGCGCTCGCAGTGCTGCGTGACGGTGCATTCACCGTGGGCCGTGATGCGTTGCTCGGCCGGCTGGGGGTCGCGAAGCTGCGGCTCGATCCCCCGGAGCTGCGAGCGCTTCCGCGATCACCGCCGCCGGATCGGTTGCCGGGTTCCGCAAGCGCGATCGGCGCTCCGCAGATCGCCAGCATCACGCACAACAACGTCGCTCGCCTGAAGGTACCGCCGACTCGCCCACCCGACTCGCCAGCGCCGCCCGACACTCGGCCGAACATACCCATCTCCTTGATCCGCCAGGGTCAGGCACGAACGTTCCCCGCAACCCCGCCCGCGTTCTCGGTGAGGTCATGGTCGCGATCCATCGCGCTCCATCTTTTCGCAGGCTCGGTTCGCCAGAGACCCTTCGACAGGATCATTGTTAGGACGCACCAGCACCCGGAATGTTGCTTCGGAATTCACCCTCCGTACGGTCTACGAACGAGCATCCACGCATCGCCAGAGCCAGCGGCATGCCTTCACCGTTGGCTTCCACTGCCAACGAACTTCAGGAACTACGCGTAGTTTCCACCGCTCACCCGTTGCCGTTCGCCACTCCCCCCCGCTCCCCGTTCCCCGTTCCCCGTTCCCCGATTCGTTACCATGCCCCCGCACCGGCGAGGGAACTGATGAGCGCTGCACGCCCGACAACCCTGCACGCGATCGTCCGCGAGGTGTCATCATCGCTCCCCAAGTGCCAGATCACACACATCGGCCGCGAACCCATCGACATCGAATTGGCCCGCCGCCAGCACGAGGCCTACTGCGCAGCCCTCGCGCTCGCCGCCGCAGAGATCCTGCGACTTCCGCCGCTCGATGATCTCCCCGATGCCTGCTTCATCGAGGATGCCGCGATCGTGCTGCCCGAAGTCGCGATCATCACGCGCATGGGCTCTCCGGCTCGCCGCGCCGAGACCGCCGGCGTCGAGCCCGCGCTGCGCCCCTTCCGCCGCATGCAAACCGTCCCGCCGCCCGGGATGATCGACGGCGGCGATGTCCTGCGCATGGGACGAACGCTTTTTATCGGGCGATCGACGAGATCGAGCCGGGATGGCATCGAGACGCTCCGTCACATCGTCGAGCCTCTGGGATATCGCGTGATAGCCATCGAGGTCCGCGGCTGCCTGCACCTCAAGACCGCATGCACGGGGATCTCCCCCGAAACGCTCCTGGTCAACCCCGACTGGGTCGATCCCGCGGCGTTCCGGGGCCTTCACATCATCAACATCCCCATCGATGAGCCCTGGGCCGCCAACGCTCTAACGATCAACGGCTCGGCGATCATGGCTCGCGGCCACCCCCGCACGGCGGATCTGCTCGCCAAGACCGGCCTGAGCATCCTGCCCGTCGATCTCTCCGAGTTCCAGAAGGCCGAAGCCGGGGCGACATGCCTGAGCCTGATCGTCGAGGGCTGAATCCGCCTTCAAATGCCGTTGAATCTACGCACACAACCCGCGACGGCGGCATAGGCTCTGTGCGATCCAAGAGGAACACCGGTCATGCCCGACAGCTCCATCACGTGCCCGCACTGCCACCGGCCGTTCGAGTTGACGACGGCGATGTCCGCCTCGATCGAGGCGAAGCTGCGCTCGGAGATCGATGCCCAGGCCGCCCGGCAGAAGGCACAGCTCGATGATCGCGAGCGCTCCCTGGCCGAGAAGGCAGCAGTGCTGCAGCGCGACCGTGCCGGCATCGATGAGCAGATCGCCGCTCGCCTCACCGCCGAGCGCACCCGGATCGCCGATGAGATCGGCCGCAAGGCCCGTCAGGATGCCGCGAGCGAGATCGCGGTCCAGATGACGGCGATCCAGGATGAGCTTGCCCGCAGCAAGACCAAGCTCGCGCAGACGCAGCAGGCCGAGCTAGATCTGCGGCGGCAGAAGCAGGAGCTGGAGGAGGCCCAGCGCGAGTTCGAGCTCCAGAAGCAGCGTGCGATCGATGCCGAGCGCGGCAAGATCCAGGAAAAGGCCCAGCGCGATGCCGCCGAGGAATTCCGGCTCAAAGCGATGGAGAAAGACAAGATCCTCGCCGACACCCAGCGCCAGCTCGCCGAGGCGACCCGCAAGCTCGAGCAGGGCTCACAGCAGCTTCAGGGCGAGACCCAGGAACTGCACCTCGAATCCGTATTGCGGGCGACGTTCCCTCGCGACACCATCGAGCCGGTACCCAAAGGGCAGTTCGGCGGCGATGTGCTGCAGCGTGTTGCCGGACCGCTCGGACACACGGCCGGCACGATCCTGTGGGAGTCGAAGCGGACGCAGAGCTGGAGCGACAAATGGCTGGAGAAGCTCCGGAGTGATCAGCGCGAGGCCAAGGCCGAAGTATGCGCAATACTGACTTCGGTGATGCCCAAGGGAATCGAGACCTTTGGGGTGCTCGAAGAAGTCTGGGTCTGCTCACGCGCCTGCGTGATCCCCGTCGCCACTGCGCTGCGTTACGCATTGGTCGAGGTCTCACTGGCTCGTGCCGCTTCCGAGGGTCGGCAGACCAAGCAGGAATTGCTCTACTCGTACCTGACCGGGCCGGGTTTTCGCCACAGGATCGCCGCGATCATGGAGGCGTTCCAGGGAATGCAGCAAGAGCTCGAGGCCGAGAAGCGCGTGATCCAGAAGCAATGGGCAAAGCGGCAAAGGCAGATCGAGTCGGTCATCCTCAACACGGCGGCGATGTACGGAGAGCTCCAGGGGATCGCTGGCAAGAGCATGCCCGAGATTCAGAGCTTGGAGCTCAAGGCCCTGGAAGGCGGCGATGCCAGCGTTGATGCGAACTGATCTATTCGTATGACCCGCCACGCTCAACCAGCCGGCCATGCCCCATCTTCCCGACGAACTTCCCCCCGCGGGCCATCACCGATCCGCGAATCATCACCACCTCCGACCGACCCTTGAGCTCCCAGCCTTCATAGGCATTGTAATCGGTCGCCATGTGGTGGGTCTTGGAGGAAATCCTTCCGCGATACGCCGGGTCGTAGACGACCAGGTCCGCATCCGCACCGATCGCGATCGTTCCCTTGCCGCGCAGCCCGAAGATCCGCGCTGCTCGCGTGCTCGCCGCATCGACAAACGTGTGCAGATCGATCCTGCCCGTTGCGACCCCGTGCGTGTACAAGAGATCCACGCGATTCCCGACGCTCGGGATCCCGTTGGGGATCTTGGTGAACGCATCCCGGCCCATCGTCTTCTGCGTCTCAAAATCAAACGGCGCGTGGTCGGTCGCCACCGTCGAAACAGTCCGTGCTCGCAGCGAATCCCACAGGAACGACTGGTGTTTCTTCTCGCGGATCGGCGGTGACATCACGTACTTGGCCCCCTCGAAGCCGGGCTTCTGGGCGTATGTGTTGTCGAGCGTCAGGTACGGGATCACGGTCTCGATGTGGCAACGCACCCCGCGGGCGATCCCCGACTGCGCTGCCCGGATCGCCTCCTCGCACGAGGTGTGGACGATGTAGACCTCAGCGCCGGTCATCTGGGCGAACGTCATCAGGTGCTGCACACCCTCGGCCTCTACCTCCACCGGCCGGGATGGCTCGTGCCACTCGGGGCCGGTCTTGCCGGCGGCGAGCAGCTCCTTCTGTCGCTCATCGACAAGCGTCTCGTTCTCGCAGTGCGCGGTGACGACGACGCCCAGCTCCCGCGCAAGCTTGAGCGCGTGGTACAGCTCCCGGTCATCGACACCCAGCGCTCCCTTGTACGCCAGAAACACCTTGAACGACCTGATGCCGCGCTTCACGACCTCACGGAGCTGCCGCTCGGCGAGCTCATCCCATCGCGTAACCCCCATGTGGTACGTGAAGTCGCACGCCGAGATGCCCTTGGCCTTCGAGAGCCACAACTCGTACGCCGCGAGCGGTTCATCGGTCTTGCCAGGGCAGATCATCTCGATCAGCGTCGTCGTCCCACCCATGATCGCCGCCCGCGATGCCGTCTCCCAGGTGTCCTTGGCGTACGTGCCCATGAAGGGCAGGTACACGTGTACGTGCGGATCGATGAAGCCCGGGAACACGTATTTTCCGGCTGCATCGATGATTTCCGTGCCCGTCGGGCACGCGTTTAGATCGATCACCTTCTCGATGCGCGAGATCGTCTGGTCCGCCGCGAAAATGTCGGCGCTGTAGTCATCGGTTGATGTGATGATCCGGCCGTTCTTGATGAGCAGGGGCATGGATGGTTCCGAGCTGAAACGTCGAGGTCTTCGCAGGATCTTGCCGAAGCGCCAGCGAGCCTACTGGTTCGCCACCAGCTTCTGGCTCTGCTCCACGAACTTATCCCCGCTCCACTGCGTGTCCTTGGTGACGACGCCGTTCCGGGCCGCCTCCCCACCTGCGCGAACGGCCGCCTGGCGAGCCACCAGATCGGCGTGTGTCGTGAAATACTGCAGCGATCGTCCCCGGAATTCATCGATCGTCTTGAACCCGTGCCTGTCCATGAACGCGCTCAATCCCTCGCACAGGGTCTTCACCAGCCCGTAACCGTGGATCATCACACCCGTGCAGACCTGCACCGTGTGCGAGCCCAGCAGGATGAACTGCGCTGCATCATCACCCGTCTCGACACCGCCGATCCCGCTGATGGTGCGGTCGGGGAACTCCCGCTGCATCATCCGCGCGCACTCCATCACCATGCGCAGGGCGATCGGTCGCACCGCACGGCACGAGTACCCGCCCGGTGTCGTGTACCCCTCCACCGTCGGCTCCGGTCGCAGGGTCTTGAGATCAACACCCATCACGCACAAAATCGTGTTGATCGCACTGATCCCCTCGCACCCGGCCTTGAGCGTCGCCCGCGCCGGCTCCTCGATGTGCGTGATGTTGGGTGTCATTTTTGCCCACACCGGCACCTTCGATGCCTTGTTCACCCAGCCGCAGACCTCCTCGAGCACCTCGCAGTCCTGCCCCATCGCCGATCCCATCTTGCGCTCCGGCAGCCCGTGCGGACACGAGAAGTTCAGCTCGAAAGCATCCACTCCGGCATCCTGGCATCGCTCGACGATCTCGACCCAGCGGTCCTTGTTGTACTCCTCCATGACCGAGGCGATCACCATGCGGTCGGGGTACTTGTCCTTGAGCAGCTTGAACTCATCGATCCAGGTGTTGAACGGGCGATCGGAGATGAGCTCGATGTTCTGCCAGCCGACGATCTCCTTATCGATGCGCCAGCGGGCGTAGCGGGGCGTCACATTGACGACCTTGGAGGCATCGAGGCTGATGGTCTTGGCGATCACCGCGCCCCAGCCTTCATCGAAGGCCTTGCCGATGACGTTGGCGTTGGTGCCCGGCGGCCCCGAGCCGATGACGAAGGGGTTGGGGAGTTTCAGGCCGTTGACAGTTACCTTGAGGTCAGCCATGGCGGGCTCCGCTTTTCTTGGTCGGACCGATCATCATACGAAATCGCCCCACTCCCCGCCCACGTAGAATCCGGCCCCGCATCGAGGCCTCCAGGCCCGATCCGGCCAAAGCGGAGAAGAACATGAGCGCGTCATCCCTCCCCAAGGTCGACCAGTTCATCGCCGGTCAGCGGATCCAACCAGTCAGCGCGGGGCCGGACACCGCGGGCAAGACGCACAGCGTCATCAACCCGGCGACCAGCGAGTCGATCGGGCAGGTGGAGCTCGATTCCATCCGCAGCGCTGAGCAGGCCGTGCAGGCCGCCGCCCTCGCATTCCCCGCCTGGTCCGCAACCCCCGTCGGGGATCGCTGCCAGTTCCTCTTCAAGTACAAGCAGGTTCTCGAAACGCATTTCGAGGAGCTTGCGGGCATGATCGTCCGGGAGCACGGCAAGACGATGACCGAGGCTCGCGGGGATGTCCGCCGCGGCATCGACTGCGTTGAGTTTGCCTGCGCTGCCCCCACGCTCACGATGGGCAAGACGCTCCCACAGATCGCCGTCAGCACCTCCTTCTGCCGCACCGAGGACAAGAGCGGCGTCGGCATCGACAGCACCGTCGATCGCGTACCGCTCGGCGTGTGCCTGGGCATCACACCCTTCAACTTCCCCGTGATGGTGCCGCTCTGGATGTGGCCGATGGCGATCGCGTGCGGGAACACGTTCGTCCTCAAGCCCAGCGAGAAGGTGCCCCTCTCGGCGGTGCGCGAAGTGGAACTCGCGCACGAGGCCGGGCTGCCGCCGGGTGTGTTGAACCTCGTCACCGGCGGGCCCGCCGTCGTCGACTACCTCTGCAAGCACGACGATGTTCGCGCGGTGTCATTCGTCGGATCCACCAAGGTCGCCCAGCACGTCTACACCACCGCGACCAACGCCGGCAAGCGGGCCCAGTGCATGGGCGGCGCCAAGAACTACATGGTCATCATGCCCGATGCCAACCAGGATGCCGTCATCGAGGGTGTCGTCGGCTCGGCCTTCGGCAACAGCGGGCAGCGGTGCCTGGCCGGTTCGGTGGCGATCGCCGTCGGCAACGCGGCCGACTGGTTCGTGCCGCGCATGAAGGAGGCGGTCACCAAGATCAAGGTCGATGCGGGCGATACCCCCGGCGTCGGCATGGGCCCGGTGATCGACCCCGCGAGCCGTGACCGGATTACGGGCTTCATCGATTCTGGCGTGAAGGATGGCGCAGAACTCGTCCTCGACGGCCGCGCCTGCCCCATGCCCAGCCGCGGCTGCTTCATCGGCCCCACCATCTTCGACCGCTGCCGGCCTGGGATGCGGATCATCGATGAGGAGATCTTCGGCCCCGTCTTGAGCATCATGCGCGAAGAGACCCTCGATGCAGCGCTCGCCAACATGAACCGCTCCCGCTACGGAAACATGGGCGTCATCTTCACCAGCAGCGGCTACAACGCCCGCCGCTTCCGCACGCTCGCCCAGGTCGGAATGGTCGGCATCAACGTCGGCGTGCCCGCCCCCATGGCCGTCTTCCCCTTCGCGGGGTGGAAGCAGTCGTTCTTCGGGGATCTGCACGCCAACGGCGAGGATGCGGTGAAGTTCTATACGGAGAGCAAGGTTGTTGTGCAGCGGTGGATGTGATTCAGCGAACCCGCCGAGCTGCCGGTGATCCAACCCAATCAACGCCATGAAGCTCACGATCCAAAACTGGGCAGGAGACTGATGGCCGCTGGATCCCGGAGGTGGCTCGAATGCCGGGCGTCTTGGCGTACGGACCAACGCGGGAACAGGCGATCACCGCTGTGCAGGCTCTCGCGCTGCGAGTCATGGCCGATCGTGTCGAGAACGGCGAAGCACTCCCACGGATCGAGATGCTGTTCACGGCCGCGGCACCTACTATTTCTCCATGATTCTGGCCGATATCAAAGAACGCCTGGCCAAGGAGCCGTTTGAGCCGTTCCAGATCCGCAGCAGCAGCGGCCAGACGTATCCCGTAACAACTCCGTTTCAAGTGGCATTGATGAAGTCCAAGATCTTCATCGCCGAGGACAAATCAGATCGTTGGGCCGAGTTGTCGTACCTCCACATCGCAGCCTTGGAGTCACTGTCAAACGGACACGCACGGCGAGTTCGAAGGCGCGGCGGCCGCCGGTAGGTACGGACGACATCACGCCCGCGCAGCCTCGCTCACCGCGATATCCAGCACCCGACACGCAAACTCGCAATCCTCCCGCGAAATGCACATCGGCGGCTTGATCCTCAGCACGTTCCCGTTCAACCCGCCCTTGCCCACCAACACGCCCAATTCGCGGCACCGCTCAAACACGGCCGCGCACTTGGTCCCCGCCGGCGCCTTGCTCGCCTTGTCCTCCACGATCTCCATCCCCAGCATCAGCCCCTTGCCGCGGACATCCCCGACGATCCCGTGACGCTTCTGCAGATCGCGCAGACCATCCATCAGATACGCCCCGAGCTCCTTGGCCCGCTGCTGGATCTTCTCTTCGAGAATCACGTTCAGCGTCGCCAATCCCTGCGCCATGCTCACCGGGTTGCCGCCGTACGTGTTGAAGTGCAGCTTCTTGGTCATCGCCTGGGCGATCTCAGGCCGCGTCACCACGCACGCCAGCGGCGCTCCGTTGCCGATCCCCTTGGCCATCGTCACGATGTCGGGAATCACTCCCGGTCCCCCGATCGATTCAAACCCCCAGAACGCATCCCCCATCCGCCCAAACCCCGTCTGCACCTCATCGCTGATGCACAGCCCGCCCGCCGCGCGCACATGCTCGTACACGGCCTTCAGATACCCCGGCGGCATCTCGACCGTGCCGCCGACGCCCTGGATCGGCTCGGCGATGAACCCCGCGATGCTCCCGCCGGTCGCCGAGCGGATCAGATCCAGCACATCATCCGCGTACTTCTTCCCCGCCTCCGGATCGTCGTATCCGAACGCCCCGCGATAGCGGTCCGGCAGCTTGGCGTGGTGGATCCCGAACCCCATCGGCATCGGCTGGCGCCACGTGTTGAGCCCGGCGATCCCCATCGTGAAGTTCGACATCCCGTGGTACGCGTTGCGCAACGCGATCACATCGAAGCAGCCCGTCTTGACCCGCGCCATCAGGATCGCCAGGTCATTGGCCTCGCTCCCCGAGCTGGTGAAGTAGCACACACCCTTGTCAAGCCCCGACCCCTTCGGGAACGTCGAGATCAGCTTCCTCCCGAACATCGCGATATTGGGGTGCAGGTAAATCGTGGTCGCGTGCTGGAGCAGCTCGTTCTGCTGCCGAACCGCCTCGACGACCTTGGGGTGGCAGTGCCCGATCGACACCGTCACGATCCCGGCGAGCATGTCCAGGTATCGCCGGCCCGTCTCGTCAAAGAGCCACTGCATGTGGCCCTCGACGATCATGATCGGATCCTTGTAGTAGGTAAGTAGCGCCGGAGTCAGGAACTCCCGGCGCATCGCCAGCACCTCATCCCTGCTCGGGCCCGCATATGGATGCGGCTTGTGTACACACGGCGGCATCGCGGGGGTGCCGGAAGAAGTCGGGGCGGATGTGGGAAGGGTCGGCGCTGTGGTCATGCCGAAAGTGTACCCGATCGCCCCGCCGCGCCCCCACTCTTGCCCGCCATCAGCACGTAATAGATGCCCATCGCCAGCGCCAGCCCCGTGAACCACGCATACCCATAGATCGCATCAAAGAACGCCGGGAATACCGAGCGATGGCTCGCCGCGTTGATGAAGCCCGGGATGTTCGGCACCACCGCAAGCACCAGCGCAACCACGGCTCGCCGATTGATCCCCCTCGTGTACGAATACGGGCCCGCAGGGTCGTACAACGCCTCGACATCAAGCCGCGTCCGCCGAATCACGTAGTAGTCGCACAGCATGATCCCCGCGATCGGTCCCAGCAGCGCTGAATACCCGATCAGCCACGTGAAGATATACGCCCCCAGGTTGTTGTACAGGTACCACGGCATCATCAGGATCCCGATGATCGCCGTGATCATGCCCCCCATCCGGAACGAGATCCGACGCGGGTTCAGGTTCGAGAAATCGTTCGCCGGGCTCACCACATTGGCGGCGATGTTGGTCGTCAGGGTCGCCACCGACAGCATCACCAGCGAGATGATGATCACGGGCACCGAGCCGAGCCTGGCGACCACCTCCACCGGATCCCAGATCGTCCTATGGAAGATGATCGTGGTCGCCGAGGTCACGATGATCCCGATGAAGCAGAACAGCGTCATCGTCGGCGGCAGCCCCAGCGCCTGACCCCACACCTGGGCCTTCTGCGACTTGGCAAACCGTGTGAAATCCGGGATGTTCAGGCTGAGCGTCGCCCAGAACCCCACCATCGCCGTCAACTGCGGCACGAATACCGCCCAGAACGCAGCGTTATCCGCAAACTTCGATGAGGCGCCGAAGAGCACCGAGACATCCCCCACCTTCACGATCGCCCAGGTCATCAGCGCCAGTCCGGCGGCGATCAGGAACGGCGCTGCCCACGATTCAAGCCACTTGATCGAGTTGATCCCGTGCCAAACAAAATGAACATTGATGAGCCAGAACGCCAGGAAGCACGCCCCCTGCCACGGTGTCAATCCCAGCGCCGTCATGTTCCCCGCGCGGTCGGCGGCGATGTCCACCCAGCCCAGCCCGCCGAGCACCTGGTAGATCGAATCCCCGCCGATCCAGCTCTGGATCCCGAACCACCCGCACGCGACCAGCGCCCGGGCGATCGCCGGGATGTTCGCCCCCCTGATGCCGAAGCTCGCCCGCATCAAGACCGGGAAGGGAATCCCGTACTTGGCCCCGGCGTGCCCGTTCAGAATCATCGGCACCAGCACGATGAGATTGCCCAGCAGCACCGTCAGGGTCGCCTGCCACCAGCTCATCCCGCGCTCGATCATCCCTGCGGCGAGCGTGTAGGTGGGGATGCACACGGCCATCCCGATCCACAGGGCGGCGATGTGCCAGGTGGACCAGGTTCGCTGGGCGGGAGTGGTGGGAGCCAGATCGGCGTTGGAGAGTGTTGTTGGCATATGTCAATGGGTGACGAGCCGCGAGGATGCTTGACGAGCCGCGAACGAAGTGAGCGGTCTTGACGGACGCCCGCAACCTGCTCCGCTCACTTTGTTCGCGGCTCGTCGTGCATTCCCGTGAACAACCGCCGCCGTCGATCCTCCTCATCCTCTCCGATCACCGCTGTCCTTCCGTGCTCCGGCAAACCCTGCGAACGCAGCCAGGCCTTCATCGCATCCAGCCGTTCCCGAAGCTCCGCCCGGTGGCGCTCAAGTATCTCTCGATTCGGACCGGCCTGCCACTCGCTGACATGGGTGATAGCACCGGAAAGACCCGCCTCGTGATTGATCCAGCGAGTACTGCCGTGGTGGGTCCAGATACGTGCCTCAGGCAAGACAAGGCCGGCAATGCGGAGATCCCGTGTTATCCGAGCCTTGAATTGTGCCATCGCCCGCTCGGGGGACGAACACCCGCGACAATTCACTACGACATGCACGTGCGTTGATCGCACATTCTTGGCGATCAGCAGCCAGTTGCGCTCGCCGCACAACCGCTCGATCGCAGCGTCGGCTATCGGCAACATCGCGGGCACCAGCGCGAAGACCGGGCCTTTCATCAGATTGCCTTCGTATCGCTGCCGAACGGGATCGGCATTGAGGCAGGAAGTACCAGAGGTGTTGTGCGCTCGATCAACCGATCCCCGAGGATCACCGTGCAGACGCTGGCCGTAACAGGTCCAAGTCAGAAAGTACGCAAGTGGAAGTGCCACGCGTTCTCCATGTGCCCTCTCGCGACGAGCCGCGAACGAAGTGAGCGGAGTAGACCGCGGAACTCCTCAAGACCGCTTACTTCGTTCGCGGCTCGTATCGATCACGCCTTTGCAATCTGCGTATAGCTCTCCGGCCGCCGATCCCTGTAGAACTGCCACACATTCCGCACTTCCGTAATCATGTCCAGATCCAGGTCCGCAACCACGACCTCATCCTTGTCCCGCGATGCTTCCGCAATGATCTTCCCCCGCGGATTGCAGAAATAGCTCTGCCCGTAAAACTCCCCGATGCACCAGGGCTTCTCCACGCCCACACGATTGATCGCCCCCACGTAATACTGATTCGCGACCGCGTGCGCGGGCTGCTCGAGCTTCCACAAGTACTCGCTCAACCCCGCGACGGTCGCCGACGGGTTGAACACGATCTCGGCCCCGTTCAGCCCCAGCTCGCGCGCCCCTTCCGGAAAATGCCGGTCATAGCAGATGTACACACCGATCTTTCCGAATCGCGTCTGGAAGACCGGATACCCAAGGTCACCGGGCTTGAAGTAGAACTTCTCCCAGAACCCCGGGTGGCAGTGCGGGATGTGGTGCTTGCGGTACTTGCCCAGGTACGTGCCGGTCTCATCGATCACCGCTGCGCTGTTGTAGTACACCCCCGCCATCGCCAGCTCGTAGATCGGCACCACCATCACCATGCGATGCTTGCGGGCCAGCTCCTCCATCAGCTTGATCGTCGGCCCGGCTTCGGAAGATCCGTTGGGATAGATCGGCTCGGCCGTCTCGTACCACCGCACCTGCTGCTCCGCGCAGAAGTACGGCCCGCAGAAGATCTCCTGCAGGCAGCAGACATTGGCCCCCTTCTCCGCCGCCTCGCGGATCAGGCCCAGGTGCTTCTCGATCATCGCCGACTTGACCTTCGAGAGGTCCTTCTCATCGGCCAGCGGGTTCGCACATTGGATGAGAGCTGCGCGGGTGATGCGTGCCATGCCGCAAGTCTAGCGAATCTTGCACGGGCGGAGATCATCCCCAGCCAGCCATTGATGCTCCCGCGGCAAACGAACGCCGGCTTGGAACGAGCCTGGTTACGCCCTCACGCGTGGCCCAGGACCACCAGCTTCTGCGATGGCATGTCGATCGGGGCGATCCGCTCGGCGCAGAACGCCAGCGCAGCCTGCTCGATGTTCACGAAGAGGGCCTGGAAGAACCGCCGGTTCTCTTCGGTCATCGGCGAATCCAGCAGCATCTGCTGCGCTGCCCGCACCAGCACGAAGTGCCCGCGGCTGCGGGCGGCCGGGCCGTCGATGCCCATCGGGTCGTTCGAGAAGAAGCAGCCGGCGCGGATATCGACGATCCGCAGCCCCGCCGCCTCAACGGACGCCTGGAACTCGTAGCGGCTGCGGACCATCATCCACTCCGTCCGCATCGAGTTCCGAGGCAGGTATTCGGTGGTGACGATGCGGCCCGTCGGCGCCAGGAGCCGCTTGAGGTTGCCCAGCGCGCTATTGAACTTGTCGCATTCGGGGATGTGAAAGAGCACGTTGGCGATGTTGATGAGGTCGAATGTCCCGGGCTCGGTCAGCGCCAGCGAGGAATCGGCGATGTCGGCCCGCTCGAAGGCGATCCGGGTTTGAGGCGCTGATGGACGCCACTTCCCAAGCAGCTCGACGGCCGCCTGCGCGAAATCGATCCCGATGAGCGTGTCGGGCGCGAAGCGTTCAAGCAGGAATCGAATCCAGCGGCCCGAGCCCGATCCGACATCCAGCACGCGGCCGCCCGTGACCCGCACCTGCAGATCCCTGAGGAGCCGCTCGTAGATCGGGTACAGGACCGAATCCTCGACCGTGTTGGAGTAGGCGAGCCCCTCGGTTGAAGTGGCGCCCTCGGACGTGGAGCGCCAGTTCGTCTCGTAATAACGGCGGATGTCATCCTGCGTCATGGGCATGAAGCGTGGCTCCGGAGGCCGTTGATATCGACCGACCCGGGCCGGCACTTCATGGGCGATCCGACTCAGCGACCCTCTTGTGCGGCGATCCCCGGATCCATCCCCGATCCGCCGTGCGGGATCACCCCGAATAACGAAAAAAGGCCCTGCAATGCAGGGCCCTTTGTTCAAGTGGAGCGGAGGAGAGTCGAACTCCCGACCTCATCATTGCGAACCCGCTGGGACGCATCGGCCAAACGCGCAAGGCACGATACCAACGCGGGTTGCGGATTGCAAGCATTTCGTCCGTTGGGGCGATTTGGGGGAGTTTTTGCGGCCGAGCGCGGTGTGACACCGCGCAACACCGCGCTGATCGGTTCAGGGATGCACATGACCCATCGCACCAGCACCAGGAACACGGTCCTTACCCTGATCGGCGTGGCGCTCGCGATTCAACAGCCCTTGTACGCCCGCGCGATTCCCCAGGCCCCATCCATTGCTTACCGGGGACACCATCCGCATGAACTCGGTTGGCTTGTAGCCGAGTCGGTAGCACTCTTTCGCGGCCGCCAGGAGGGAGGAATCAAAGTGTGCGTGAATCGAATCGGACATTCCGCGCTCCTAGTGCGTCACTACAGACCAGAAATATGATCATCCAACCCGAGCTCGCGTAGCGCTGCGCGTGCTTCGTCTGCCTTGGCCTTGGCTTGAGCATTGTCGGCCGGGGCCTCGAACGTGACTCTGAGCTTGAGCCCCGGGGTGGACGCGAACCGGGTCAGCACCTTGGTGTAGAAGTTCATCCACTTCTGGGCCGGCACCTCGCCCGACCAGATCAGCTGCTGGGAGCCCCCTGTGCCACCCGGTTCGGGCTTGGCTTGGTCGCGGGCGCGAACTCGAACCTGGGCGGTCCCTTCGACGGCTCCGCACCTGGCCGACACTCCGAATAGTCCGGCCTCCGCACCTGCAACGAATTTTCCAGCGGCGTCAACAGTTCCGCCTGTAGCGGTCCACGACAATGTACCTGTCTCGATTGGTTCACCGTACTGACTCACACCTGACACGGAGAATGCGATAGCTTCGCCCAGCGCAATCTCCCGGCCGTCTGGGCTGATCTGCACTCGCGCGAGCCGCAGCGGCTCGAGCAACTTTTTGGCATCATCCGGCTTGAGGATGACCACGTCATCGCCGATTTCGACATCGGACTGAATCAACGACTGACCAAACGCGACGAGCTCCAACTGAGCATTGCCTTTTCGACGGGCGTACCCGATGTCGCCCCTGGACACGCCGTCCGCGATCGTGCGCTTGATCAAGTCTGGCTGCCTCAGGCGCGACATCGCCGGCGTCGTGAAAAAGGCGTCTCGGACTGCTTTTGTGGTCCACGCGGTTAGTGCTGGCGGCCACCAACGAACAAGTTTGCTGGGGTTTGGGACGTCCGTGACGATATCGTCACTGGTGAGACGATTGAGCAGGTTCTCTGTTGGACTGCCAGCCTGACTCCGTGTCACGATGCCCAGGTCAATCTGGCGGAGCGTGTTTTCGCCGTTCAGCAGGAATACATGCCGATATGCCCTCCAGATGCCCTCTTCGAGAGCTTTTTTTGAGGTTCATCCGGTATTTCCGGGGAGTGATCCGGGGAAGGCGGCTCGGATTTTGAGGAAGAAGTAGGCGTCGTCGCGGAAGCCGTAGGCCATGCGTTTGATGACCTTGATCTTGTTGTTGATGCCTTCGAGCAGGCTGGTGTGGAGGGGGAACGCGCAGTGGCTCAGGATTCCGTGCAGGTAGGGCTTGAGCTTCTTGGCGAAGCGTCGGAGCGGCTCGATGCGGCTGCGGACGGCGTGGCCGTGCCACTGCTTCCAGAACCGGAAGGCGTGGCCGCGGGAACGGAAGTCCCAGAGGTGCTTGAGTTCGTCGCGCAGCACGTACACCGTCATCAGGGCCTTGTTGGCGTTGAGCAGGTCTCGCAATCGAACCCGATCCCGGGGCGGGACGTTCTCGGCGTTGCGGAGCAGCAGCCAGCGTGAGCTCTTGACCACGTGGCGTGAGGGCTTGTCACCCTTCAGGCGGTTGGCCTCGTCCACCCGCACGCGATCGATCACCTCGCGGCCGTACTTGGCGACGACGTGGAACAGATCGAAGACGACCTGGGCCTGCGGGCAGTTGGCCTTGACCTCGGCCTCGTGGGCGCTGTTCATATCCATCGCGACGGCCCGGACCTGGGCGCAGCGATGCGGCCCGAGCATCTCGAAGAACGGCCGGAGGCTGCCGCGATCGCGGCCTTTGCCCACCCACAGCACGCGCTTGCAGGTGGGGTCGATGACCACCGTGGCGTAGCGGTGGCCCTTGTGGATGGCGAACTCGTCCATGGCCAGGAGCGTCAGGCCGTCGAGGTCCGGCTCGCCCAGCGCCCGCCCCGACCGCGAGCAGAAGAGCGGCGAGGTCGCCGGTACGGCCAGGGTTGCCCGACGTTCCGCCCAAGCCCCCACCACCGCCCCGGCCCCGGGGTCCAGGCCAACCACCCGGTCCCGCCCGCCCTTGGCGAACCGGACGCGGACGGTGCTCGCGGCGAGGTCCACGTCGTGGGGTCGGAGGGAGAGGGCCTCGGAGATCCGCAGCCCGGCCCGGTACATCATCACCAGCAGGGCCCGGTGCCGGATGCCGACCAGGTCGTCCCCGCAGGCGGCAAGTAGGATCCGGACCTCGGCGTCCGTCAGCACCTCCGCCGGGCGCCTGGTCCTGGGCTTGGGCCGGCGCTTGCGGGGGGTGGGGGCACCCAGAATTGGGTTGCCGGGCACCTCCGATTCCACAATTCCGTGTCTCGGCTGGGGGCGGAGGGTCGCATCGTCTGCCATGGCTCATCTCCCGGATGATCGCCTAAGCCCCTTCCGCAGGAGCGTTTACGCGACCAAGTCGAGCCTGAGTTACTTCCGGGTGGGAGGGGATGGCAAGGGCACTTGATACCCTGTCACCGCTAGCGATGGAACCGACTGCTGGCAAATGGGGAGTCACTTCGTGGGGGATGCACTTCCAAAGACCACAACCGTCCTGCTTGAACATCTCCACAACGAAGCCAACATCGATACCTGGCACGAGTTCATACGTCGCTATCAGCCGGTCCTCGTCGGCTTTGGGTGCAAACTCGGCCTGAGCGAGGCCGATGCCTCTGATGCTGCTCAATGGACTCTGGCTGAGTTCCTGATCGCCTACCGCGCGGGCAAGTACGTAAGAGGTCGCGGGCGGCTGAGCTCGTGGGTCATCGGGATCGCCCGACACCGGATCGAATCGCTGCGGCGCGACGGAGCCAGGCACGCCGGGTGGCACGGAGACTCCCATATGCTGGATCTGCGCGATTCGGCATCAATGACGCAGATCTGGGAGCGGGAACAGCGCCAAGTGATCCTCAACGAGGCCCTGCGGCGGCTGCGCGAGTCGTCCCGCTTTGCAGAGCACACGGTTCGAGCGTTTGAACTGGTGGCGTTACGGGGCATGACCCCCGAGGCCGCCGCGCTGGAATGCAGCATGACGGTTGATGATGTCTATCTCGCGCGTCATCGCGTGACCGGCAAGCTCCGTGAGTGGGTCGCACGTGTGTCCACGGAGTTCGAAGTGGAGGACTCATGAGCGCCGATGATTCACGCCCAGACCGACAGGCGCTCTCCGCTGGGCGTTGCCCATCCGAAGACGATCTCGTCCTTGTTGCGGCGGGTCGGCTTCTTGATCAAGGCATCCTTGCGCACACCAGCGCATGCGCTAAGTGCACCGCCACGCTCGAACAGATCCGCCATGATGCGGATTTCGTTCCATCCTACCTCGGTGCCGGCACAACTTTGGGCGTCGGCGATGAACCCACGATCGGACCCTCGCATCGATCGCACGCGCTGCCCCGGGAGGTATTCGTTCCCGGCTACCAGATTGTGGAGGAGCTCAAGCGCGGCGGGCAGGGGGTCGTCTACCGAGCTGTCCAGGATGACACGCGGAGAACCGTTGCCCTCAAGATGCTCCTCTCCGGACGGCTGGCATCGGCACGCGAGCGATTCCGCTTCGAGCGAGAGATTGAGATTGCCGCCTCGTTGCGACATGCCAACATCGTCACGGTCTACGAGGCGGTGGAATCCTCCGATGGCAGGCGCGGGTACGCCATGGAACTCATCGAAGGGTCGCCCATCGATGTTTGGGCGGGGATCACGGAACTTGAGCCGCCACCTCCTCGGGCGATGCATGAGCGACTGCGGGCGCTTGCCAAAGTCTGCCGCACCGTTCAATACGCACATGGGCTGGGAGTCATCCACCGGGACCTCAAGCCGGGAAACATCATCATCGACGGCAACGGAGAACCCCACATCCTGGACTTCGGGCTTGCCAAGCGGTTCTTCAGCGATCCGGCTCAACCGCCCGGAGAAGGATCGATCACTGTGGTTTCGCTGGCGGGAGTCTTCGAGGGCACACCCGCCTACGCATCGCCAGAGCAGGTCGATGGTCGCCGGCCGGAGGATGTCGATGCTCGCAGCGATGTCTACTCGCTGGGCGTGATCGCATACCGGCTGGTGGTCGGCCGTTTCCCCTATCCCGTCGGCGGCTCGCTGCGCGATGTGTTCAACACGATCTGCACACGCGACCCTGACTCCCCCCGCGAAGCAGCTCGCACGAGCCGGCTGGGCGGTGTGCCGTCCGACCTAGAAACCATTCTGCTCAAGGCGCTGAGCAAGGACAGGGATCGCCGGTACCAGACGGCGGCGGCGCTTGCCAACGACCTGGAGCATTTCCTCGCCAATGAAGCCATCGAGGCGAGGCGCGACAGCACGCTCTACATCATCCGCAAGTCTGCCTGGAAGCACCGCCGGCTCCTGGCGATCAGCGCATTGCTCCTGCTCTGTACGGGCGCCGCGATGGCTTACGTGTGGCACAGCAGATCGCGGGTGCGCGACTTGAACATGCAGCGCCAATACGAGAGCGAGCGGGCGGCCGTGGAAGAGACGAAGCGACGCGCGGTCGCGGGTCTCATCGACCAGCTTGTTCCACCCGCCGCGGGCGCCGACTCCCTGAGTGGGCTGGAGTCTTTGTATCGCAGGCTGGACGTGGGAATGTACGCAGAGCTGCCCGAACTGGAAGCAACGGTCCGCAGCCTGCTGGGCAATGTCTTCCGGGATCGCGGCCTGCAATCCATGGCGACGCTTCAGAAAGCGTACGCGACGGCGTTCTCGCTGAGAACGTACGGACCGAATGATCCGCGGACGGCTACCGCGTATCAGGATCTTGCGGAGACCGCGCTGCTTGCGAACTCTCCGCAATACGCCCAGCACTCGGCGGAGCGAGCCCTATCAATCTGGGAGGGCACGCTGGGTCAGAAGCACGTTCAGACGGCCCTGACGCAGGACCTGCTGGCCCGGATCATGCTTCGACAAGGTTTGGCAGAGCGGGCGAGGGAGACCCACGCTGCTTCTGGCGATGTGCTGCGGACAGACGCTGCCGGCGAACGGGCCAACGCACTCACCTTGTTGACAGAGGCGAAGATCCTGCTTGCTCTGCACAGGCCGGCTGATGCGCTCACAAGCGCTGCGCGGTGTCTGAGAATCCGATTCGGCGCGATGAGCGATGAGGATCCAGATCTTCAGGAGTCTATCAGCGTCTTCGCGGCTGTACGCACTGCACTGGGTGAGGGAGAGGCGGCGAAAAGGTGGCAGTCGCTCGCCACCAGTCTCCGGGCGCCAGTTTACACGTGGAGCCCATCGATATGGCGAGAACTGATCGCCGCAAAGACGGAGATCCTGGGGAGCGATCGGCACGTGGGCGTGGCAAAGACACGTCTGAACTACGCCGTGTGCATTAGTTCAGGCGAGGTGATGGATGAACTACACAAAGCGATCCCCGTTCTCGAGCAAGAGCTCGGCATTGGCCACCCCGCAGTCGCGGAGGCATACAGCGTGCTCAGAGGCTGCTATGTCGACTTCGGTCGCCATGAGGAGGCTCTGGCGTATGCCCGCCTGGCGTTTGTGAACTCCCGCGCGGTGTTCGCGAACGACTCACCCCTTGTCGATGTGGTGCTTCACAACAGCTACGCGAACTCGCTTGCTTCATGCGGACGCCTCGATGAGGCGAGAGAAGTCTTGCTGACAGGTCTGGACATCGCACTGGCATCCGTCGGCGCGTCGATGGCGACGTTCCGGCTGATCGCGGCGCTCGCGGATGTCGATCTGGCGCTCGGTCTGTATGACGAGGCCCAGATGTTCAACACCTTGGCGTTGGAAATGCTTGCCGAAGTCGATCCCCCGAACCAGACCACCGCCATGTCCGGCAGATTGTGCATGGTTGCGGTGAGCAAAGCATTCTTGGGCTCGGGTTGCGATACGACAGGTGATCTGATCGCTTTTTCGGACAGCTTCGCCTGGGATCTGCCGCCGTACAGACCAATTTTCGATCGGCTGGTGGCCCGTTTCGAGTCCCTTGGGAACACGAAGGTGATTGATGCGCTCATGAACGCCTATTGCCGCACCGAGCCCTTTCGAATCGAGGCAGAGGCGAAGTACCGGCGGTATCAGGCCAAACACCCCCAGCCTCCGACCACCCCGGCCGCGCCGGGCACATGATTCGACCGGTCGCAAGAGCCCGCCCGGCTGCTGATTATCAGAAAACACCGAATCGAACGGAAAGATCCGCCGGCCCACCGCCCAAGCCCTTTCGTGGGTTGTCGATGTCCCGTGGGGATGCCGATCACCCCGGGAAGTTCGCCACCACGCCGGCGCAACGCGTGCCCGGCGAGGCACACGAAAGGGCCGACATGCAGTTTCACAATCGGCAACGCTTTCTCGCCTCTCCCGGCAAGATCGCACCATGGGGCGCGAATCACGGAATAGCGACGCGTGTCATGTGAACCCCTGCCGGGCCAACGTTGGCGTGGCGCTGTCGGACCAGTCCGATTCGTGTTCCATCGACAGGAGATGTGCAATGAGCCTCATGAATAGAAGAACTCACGTGCTGACGGCGTGGGCCGCCGTCGTCGTGGCCGGGCCTTTGGTTGCGGCAGGTTCCGACCTTTACGGCTGGACCTGGATGCCTGATGGCGATGGCAACATTCACTTTGTCAGCATCAACGACCAGACGGGCCGGGCATCGTTCCTGTTCGCCATGACAATCCCGGGGGTCGCGCAGGCACGGGACCTGACCTATGACCCCACCGACGGCCACTTCTACGGGAGCACCAGGTCGATCAGCGGACCAGGTGTTCTGGTGAACATCGATCCGATCGCCCAGACCTTCACGACCCACACCTACTCGTTCGCGGATGCAAACGAGTACGTCGAAGGAATCGAGTACCTCGCGGGCGTGGGGTTGGTAGTGTCCCACGGGAACACCGGTGGATCGACAAGCCTGTCCGTGGTCTCACATTCCGGCGGAATCTCGGGCACGTCCCTGATGCCGCTGGTCAAGGACCAGGACCACCTGGGTGCGAACATGCTCGGTGGGCTTCTGCATGTGATGGACACCAACCACCCGCCCAACGAATTCATCATCAACACCTGGACGGATCCGTTCGGGACGAACCCGGTGCTCACCGGCGCCTACGGCAATGGCGAGATCGGCGAAAGGGACCCGGTTGAACTGGCGATCCACCCGCTCACCAACGCGGTATTCTCGAGCGGGTTTGGGGAGCTGTATCACTTCGACTTCGGACAGCAGCAGATCGAAACGATCGGCAGCTATGAGTATCCGGAGTTCGTCTGGGGAATCGCCGTCCCCGCCCCCTCCGCCGCTCCCTTGTTTGGTCTTGGCGCCTTGGCCGCGATGCGCCGCCGGCCTGCCGGGCGGCACCGAAGGGCAACCAGTGAACTGTCATGACTTCCACGGCGCACGCGGTGCGCTTTGCCCTTATTCGCAATTCCGTTGTGGTGGTGCAACGCGCCGGCGGTGATCGCGACCTTTTCAAAGGGATTGTCAATGTTCTCGCAACTCACACCTGAGACTTTCCAGAGATCATCCCCGCAGCGCTACGGGCTCACGGCTTGTCTGCACCTTCGCTACGTGGCGGCACTTGTGCTCGGCGTGGCGACCGCGTGCTCCCCGAATCACAGGGCGGCACCAGAAACCACTCCTGGCGCCGCAGCCGCCCCCCCACCGGGCAGCTTCGTGCCCATTGAACTGACCCACGCTCCTGTCGAACGCGAAGTAAAGCGCGACCGCAAATCCGGTCCTGCGCCCGCGGGCTTCTACCGCATCGTGGGATCGGTCGCTCCAGAGGGACTAAAACACGATCAACGCGCGAATCCATTGTCATGGTCCCCGATCGGACCCCGGCCCATCACCGGCGAGTCCAATTCCGGCAAGGGCAACGCCTCGGGCCGGGTGATCTCGATCGCCCCGCACCCGACCGATGCGAACATCTGCTACATCTCATCGGCCTCGGGCGGTGTCTGGAAGACCACCAACGGCGGCACGAACTGGACCCCGCTCACCGATGAGCTCCCCACCACCAACGGCGGCGCCATCACCCTCGATCCCGCGGATCCAGACACGATCTACTACGGAACGGGTGAATGGCAGCAGCAATCGCAGGGGGACGGGGTGTATCGCTCCACTGATGCGGGCGCCACCTGGGTTCAGATCGCAACGGTGGCACAGACCGGCGATCAGATCAGCGGGATCGCAGTCGCGCCCGGAAACTCCTCGCTCATTTATGTGACCAGTAGAAGCGGCTTCCATCGAAGCCTGGACGGCGGCGCTACGTGGAATACGAAATTGAACGGGAACGCCACCGCCCTGGTGACCCATCCCACCAACGGCGCGATCGTCTACATCGGTTTCGCGTTTCCGACCAACCCTTCTGGAATCTACAAGTCGAACGACAGCGGCGACTCGTTTACGGCGGCAACCCTCGCTAACTCCCGCGTGGTAATGGACATCAGCAAGAGTAATCCGAACGTTCTGTACGCAGCATTTATTGGCGGCAACGACCTGATCGGGCTCGTCAAGACCATCAACGCCGGCGCCAATTGGACGCAGATCGCAGCGCCAAACTTCTGCTGGCCGCAATGCTCGTACGACGCATACGTGGCCGTGGACCCGAACGACTCCAGTTCCAATACGGTGTACTGCGGGGGCGTGGATCCGTACGCGATCACGGGCGTCATCAAGACGACCAACGGTGGCGCGAGCTGGACAGAAATCTCCACCGGCGGTGACAAGCTCCATCCGGATCACCACGCCATGGCCTTTGGCCCTGGCGGCATCATCTGGGAGGGCAACGACGGAGGCGTCTCAAAGAGCACTAATGCGGGCACAAGCTGGATCAACTGCAACGCCGACTTTCAGATCAGCCAGATCTACAACATCGTCCAGCATCCGACCTCGCCGCAGCGCTTCCTGGGCGGCACGCAGGACAACGGAACACCCGAGCGCATCGCTGCGAATAACTCATGGCCTCAGCTCCGAGCCGGTGATGGAGGATTCTCCGTCTTCGATTTTGCTGATTCCACGGTGAGGTACACCACCTATCCGAGACTTCTGATCTTCCGGTTCAACGGAGGCATCGAGACAGAAATCACCGGAGCGTGGAAGAAAGCGGATCCCGTGAACTTCACCGCCCCCATGGTCGGCGATCCGAACGCCGCGACCACGCTCGTCGGGGGAACCAACCGCGTCTGGCGTACGGTCGATGCCGATGCCGCGAAACCGACTTGGAATGCGATCAGCACCAACGCGGTCGGAGCTGGCGGCACACTCAACAGTATCGCGATCGCCAAGACCGACTCCAACACGATCTACACGGGAAGCTCGACCGGCAAGGTGTTCGTCACCAACGACCTTTCGAACTGGAACAACAGATCCGCCGGCCTGCCCACCGGGAACATCGGCGACATCGTCATCAGCCCGACCGACCCCGCCACCGCGTTCGTGACTTTCTGGGACGTGATGACAGGCGGTCGCATCTTCAAGACGACGAACTCGGGCGTCAACTGGACCAACATCACAGGCACGCTTCCCAACGGCGTCGGCGCACAGGCCCTCGCCATCGATTGGGCGTGGCCCGCCGTGCCCGGCATGTATGTCGGCACTGGCGCTGGCGTCTACGTTTCATTGGATGGCGGGCAGAATTGGATCAAGGACGGTCCCGATCTGCCCAATGTCAACATCAACGACCTCTTCATTGATCCTGCCCTCCGGACCATCGTCGCCGGCACCTACGGCCGCGGGGCGTGGCGGAGCAATCTGCCGGTCCCCTACGTCAACACTGCATGTATAACCCCGCCGGCGAACATGGCGCTCTGGCTCCCCTTCGACCAGGTTTGGGGAAATCCCCCACGCACTATCAATGCGGTGACGGGTGAGCCCCGCGGTATGCTCCTGCCCGCGGGGGGCGGCCCCACCTTCGTACCGGGTCAGTTCGTCAACAACTCGCTCTTCTTTGACGGGCAGGATGACTATGTAAGCGTTCCGAACCACGCCCCCAACAACATTGCTGATGGCGATCTGTCGATCGATGCGTGGGTCATGCCCAACGGCAACCTGCCGGCCTTGAGCGTGATCGTCGACAAGCGCGTGCAGGACGCATCGTTCTCTTTCTGGGGCTACCACCTGTTCCTCATGGGAGACAACGCCGGCAGCGCCAGGATCGGCTTCCAGCTCGCCGATGGGATTCCAAACGCCAACGGCGATACGCACACCAACTGGGTCACGGGCTGGATCCCCAATTTATCCGGCTGGCAGCACATCGCCGTGACCGTGGATCGCGACAACGCCGCCGGCGGCAAGTTCTATCTCAACGGTCAGCAGATTGGAGGCTCGTTCAACCCGATGTCGCGCCAGGGAAGCCTGGCAAACGAAAGCCCCGTCACGGTCGGCGCCAGATCGACCGTCCCATCGAGCTTCTTTGCCGGTGGAATCGACGAGGTCGAGGTCTTCCGGCGTGTGCTGGACGACAGCGAAGTCAAGGGAATATTCGACGCCAAGGCCAATGGCAAGTGCAAGCACATCGTCCAGGTTCCGCGAACGGCCGTGTTCTGTGGAAACGACACCTCGGCAACCGTCGAGGCGCACCTCATCAACTTCACACCCTTTATTACGACGTTCGACGGTGGTTTCTACCAGGATCCATGCCCTTCGTTCGCGCCGACCAACTTCCCCGTACTGATCCCTCCGCTGCCGGTCGCAACCTGGTCCGTGGCTGTGGTTTCGGCTTCGGCAACCAAGCCCCCGGGCATGGCGCCGGGCGACCAGGCGTGCTTCAGCGCCGATTTCACAGCGGCGGGGTTGCTGGCGCTCTCCGCCAAGGGATCCGTGGTGTTCCGGCCGGATATCTCCTGCTGGGATGGCGGCACATCAACCATGTCGCTGCCACCGGGCTCGACCGGGTCGGCATCGCTCGGATTCGGGAACACGGCGATCACCTCCGGTGCGTTCGCCTACAGGGTTGAAGCCATCGGCCCCGATGGCAGGCCCAGCACGACGCTCTCGATCAACGGCGCAGCGCCCGGGATCGCCCTCGAAGGCCAAGCGAACATACCTGTCGGGTCTCAGTTCGAACTGGCGCTCGAGGTCGAGTTCGTGGACATCGATGCCCTGGGCCTCACCACCCTCCAACTCTTGACCGACACGGAGGGCAACGGCAACTTCATCACCGCCGCCTCGGCCGCGCTGATGTACGAGGCTCCCCTGTCGGACTTCTGCCCCTCAGACTTTGACGGTTCAGGCTTCGTCGATACCGACGACTTCACCG
Source organism: Phycisphaerales bacterium (assembly GCA_020847535.1). Classification (GTDB taxonomy): domain Bacteria; phylum Planctomycetota; class Phycisphaerae; order Phycisphaerales; family UBA1924; genus JAEUJB01. The sequence goes on along the minus strand of JADLBU010000113.1, from coordinate 3,036 downwards.
GCTTCATCCTGGCGTTCGAGGCCGGCGCCGACAACGCCGACTTTGACGGCACCGGATTCATTGATCTCGAGGACTACATCGCCTTCGTCGCGGCGTTCGAGGCAGGATGCTGATTCACACCGCAACCGCGTGGTTCGGATTCGCTCGCCCAGGCCGGCCACACGCAGGAAGCAGCGGGCGAGCCACGAAAACGATTGGAGACACACCATGAAGACTCAACAGAACATCGAATCGAGCTGCCTTGGCTTCTTCCGGTGGTGCTGGCACTGGTTTCTCTCGATCACGGCGGTTCGCATACGCAGGCTGGGGGCCCGCGAACGGGCGAACCGAGGAATGACCCTGCGTGGCCATTTCGTTCGGCGTGCTACCGACGCAGGTAGCCCCCTTCGCGGGGCCTCGGAACCTTTCCGGAGCACACCCATGTCAGCTGTGGAATTACAGCGGTCCTCGCGATCGACCAGCCGTCCCATTGCCAGACTGGCGGCCTTGCTTTGTTCTGTCGCGCCGATCTGCTCGACCATAGTCCAGGCGGATGACTGGGTCATGGACCTGACTGTGGATAACCAGTTCGACGCCTATTTCGGCACCGCGATGGCGACCACCTTCTTCGCAGGCACCAGCGCCAACTGGAAAATCCCCGTGAAGTTAACCGCCTTGAACCGTGCGCCCACGGACTTCGTGTACGTGGCCACGGCGTCCGATCAGTCGGTCGCGCAGGGCTTTCTCGGGACGTTCACCAACACCACCACCGGCAAGACGTTCGACACGGGCGACAGCGCCTGGGAGGTCTTTCCCGCCGGCGCCCATCTCCAGGCTCTTTTCAACATGAACGGGCCGTGGCCCGCGGGCGTAATGCCTACACAAGCCCAGGTTGACGCCGCCATCGCGTACGCAACTGGCAACGGCCTGTGGCAGGCGACCGACGGCTTCCCCAACTGGGACAACCGAGTCTTAGGAAACATCACTATCTGGGGCCACCTGGCGGCTGTTCCCGCCACCGCCAAGTGGATCTGGCACAATACCGGATCCGCGAATCCTCTCCGACCCGGCGCCAATCACGATGAATTCTTGATCTTCCGAATCGCAGGCGCGGCTGGCGCGGGGCCGTGCCCAGGCAGCCTGCTTGTCAACGGCCACTTCAACGGCTTCGTTCCGGAGGACGGTTCGGCAAACGGATGGACCGCGTCCTTCAACACCGGCGGGTGGGAAGCCACGATAGGCAACCCTGCTCCGTCGTACTGGCTCAACAATTCTCAGCTGCCGACCGACCCGACGCTCACTCAGGTCGTGACGGGACTCACCGTCGGCAAGTGCTACACGCTCTCAGGCGACTTCGCCAGCTGGGCACACAATGATGACCCCGGAAACACCGATTCGTTTGCGGTGTACATCAATGGTGTGCTCGTCTTCAAGGGCAAGCCCGGCCCTCTCCTGCAGTGGCAGCACTTCACTGTCGACTTCACCGCCACGGCGGCTACGGCAACGATCGACCTGATGGCGGAGTGGAACGGCACCGACAACGATTTCCTCGTGGACAACATCTGCCTGGTTCCCTGCCCCATCAAATGCGCTACGCCGCCCAGCAACATGACCCTCTGGCTCCCCTTCGATGAGTGCAGCGGCGGCACCGCGAAGAACCTCGCGGGGCCGAAGAACGGTACGTTGAACTTCCCTGTCTCGTGGCACACCCAGGGCAAGGTCGGGTGTGCGGTCTGCTTCGACACCGGCTATGTCGATGTCCCCAGCCACGCCGCCGTGCAGCCCCAATTTGGAGACTTCACGATCGACGCCTGGATCAGGCCCGGCTCCCTTCCAATACAAGGCGGCATCATCCAGGTCATCGTCGACAAGATGGCATTCTCCAGCACCCTTGTCCCGCACGGCTACAGCTTCTACCTGCTGAACAATGAGCTCTGGTTCACCGTTGCCGACGGCGTGGGCGCTGCGAGCAACTTCGCCGGGCCCGCCATTCCTCCTACTTGGGTGGGCACGTGGATCCACGTCGCCGCCGCGGTGACGCGCACCCCGAGCAAAACCGATGTCGACTTCTACATCAACAGCAACAAGACGACTGTCACAGGTCCTCCTGAGAGCGGCTTTATCGCGAACTTGGCCCCATTCCGTGTCGGCGCGGCGTCTACGTCTTTCAGCTCCACTCTCGACGGCTTCATGGGTTGCATCGACGAAGTCGAGTTCTTCAAACGCCGCCTGTCCGAGCAGGAGATCAAGAAGATCTTCGACGGCGACGAGGAGGGCAAGTGCAAGCAGTTCTGCCAGCCTCCGACGGCTTCCGTCTTCTGCAAGGATGCCGCTTCCATCACCGTCACCGTCCCCATCTGCAACGGCACGACTATGCAGCGCACCTATTCCCTCTCGTTTCCGCCCGTCACCGGGTGCGGCACCGTCGCCTCACCTTCCGGCATCACAGCCAATCCCTCAACGGTCATCGTGAATCCCGGAGCCTGCACATCGGTTACCCTCACCATCCCGCGGCCGGCGTTCACCCAACCCGGCGATACATCGTGCTACACCGTTTGCGCGACCGATGTGACCACGGGAAATATGTTCTGCTGCGAGGGCTCGGTCGTCCTCAGTTCCTCGGTGTGCGGTCAGTTCCCGATCAACTGCTGCCTCAACCCCATCCCCACGCTCGACATGGCCGATATCGGCCCGGTGGGGATCGACGGCGATCCCGACTTGCCGACCTTCGTCGAGTACTTTGTCATCGTCAACGACCAGAACAACAACCCTGACACCCGAGTCGTCGGCCTCAACGGCGAGGAGCCCGGTGTCCCCGTGATGGGTGAGATGACTCTCCCCCCCGGCGGGCACGGTTCGTTCGATCTGGCTGCCTCGTTCTGGATTGATGATCCCTTCGGCGCCTATACGGTGGTGGTGATGGCCGACATCGATGGCGATGGCATCCCGACGCCGCTGGCGTCCACGGTCGTCCGCAATCGTCTCGCCGACGACTGCCGTTCGGACGTGGACGGCTCGGGATTCGTCGATTTCGACGACTTCACGTACTACGTCGGT
>JADLBU010000112.1 GCA_020847535.1 Phycisphaerales bacterium | reverse complement strand
GCGTGGCGTCGGGGAGCTGGGCTTTGTCGGTCCAAGGTGCGTTGCCGAAAACGCCTTGGAGACGCTCGGGGTTGGCGAACTCGATCGCCTGAAAGGCGTTCAGGAGTGCGCGACCGACGTCCTTGGGGGCGGTACGGACGTCCTTCCAGTGAGCGCCGGCGGGGATGGCGAAGCGGTCGTTCGCGGTGGCGGTGGCGTACTTGGCGTCCTTGGTCTCGGCGAACGCCTGCTGGTAGTCCTCATCCCAGACATCGCTGAGACGCTTAAAGAACAGCAGCGGGAAGATGTACTGCTTGTAGTCGCTGGCATCGACGAGGCCACGGAGGAGCGTGGCCGCGCCCCAGAGGTAGGACTCGAGTTCACGTTGAGAGAGGGCGGCGGTCACTTGAGCCAGCCCCCTTCCGTCAGGACGGTGCGGAGATGGTCTTCGGCCGCTCGGGCCTCGGCCAACGCGGACTTGAACGTGGCGACAGCCTCGGACAGCGGTGGGATCTCCTCACCGATGGGTGGCAGCACGTACCGCGAGATGTTCAGCGTCCACCCTTCCTTCTTGATCTCGTCAAGCGTGACGACCTTGGCGCGATCCTCCACATCCGCGAACGCTCGGTACCACTTGACGATCTGCGTCGTGTGCTCGGGCTCGAGGAAGTTCTGGGCACGGCCTTTGCGGAAGAGGCTGGAGGCGTCGATGATCAGCACCTTCTTCTTGCGGGAGGCGGGCTTCTTCCGCCGCAGGATTACGACGCACCCGGCGAGCTGCGTGCCGTAGAAGAGGTTCGGCGCGAGGCCGATGACGGCTTCGATCAGGTCTTCCTTGAGCAGTTCGGTGCGGATGGCCCCCTCGGCGGCCTTGCGGAACAGTGCGCCCTGTGGGAGGACTACCGCCATGCGGCTGTTCCCGGTCGCAGCCATCGACGCGATCATGTGCTGCACAAACGCATAGTCGCCGTAGCTCTCGGGCGGGATGCCGTACTTGGCGCGGCTCCACGGGTCCGCCTCCCAGAGTTCGCGCCCCCATTCCTTGAGCGAGAAGGGCGGGTTGGCGATGACGCAATCGAAGGTGAGCAGGCCACCCGTGCTCGCGTCGCTGAAGGCGGGATTGCGGAGCGTGTCCTCGCGGGCGATCTGGAAGTCCTCGATGCCGTGGAGCACGAGGTTCATGCGGGCGATGGACGAGGTCGTGAGGTTCTTCTCTTGGCCATAGACCTTACCGAAGAACGTGCGAGGGTCGCCGCCCTTGCGCTGCACGTGCTCAATCGCGCCGAGCAGCATGCCGCCGGTGCCGCAGGCGGGGTCGTAGATGGACTCACCCTCCCTGGGATCGAGGATCTCGACCATCATGCGGACGACGCTGCGCGGGGTGTAGAACTCGCCCGCCTTCTTGCGGCGCGCGACATCGGCGAACTTGCCGATCAGATACTCGTAGGCGTCGCCAAGGACGTCGGTGCTGACGGCTTTGTTGCCGAGCGGGATCGCCGAGAAGCCCTCAATCAGGTCCTTGAGCAGCTCGTCGGTGAACTTCTCCTTGTTGCCCCAGTCGGCGGTGCCGAAGACGCGGTAGAGCGTGTCGGGGTTGGCCTTCTCGATCCGCTGCATGGCTTTGAGCAGGGCCGCACCGACGTTTGTGGATGTAGTCCGGACGTCATCCCAGTGGCACCCGTCCGGCAAGGTGAACCGGTGAACTTCCGGATAGAGGGATGGATCGGCCTCGCCGAAGGTCTCAGCCGCCTCCGCCGTCTCCTCGTCCCAGACATCGCTGATCCGCTTGAAGAAGAGCAGCGGGAGGATGTACCCCTTCCAATCCGTTCGGTCGACGGCGGAGCCACGCAGCGTGTTGGCGGCGTCCCAGAGTGCCGACTTTAGTTGGATGCTGCCTTGCGACACCGTGCGACCTCTGTTGCGACACGGCCGCTCCAGCTCCGGCTTGGGAGGGCGCTCTACCGCGGTCTATTCGGGACGGGCAGCGTAGCCGAAGGCATCGTTGGGCTCAACCCGGGCGGGCTGACACCATGCTGTCACCGGTTACCACGCCCGCTTTCGCATAGCGTCGATGACCGCCGTGGGGTTCAAATGGTCGAGGTACCTGATCGTCGTTAGGATCGACCGATGTCCGAGCTGGCGGGAGATGATGCCGATGTCCACGCCCTCGGCCCGGAGTTGGGCCGCGTGGGTGTGGCGGAACCCGTGGGCGTGTACCCGCTTTGCGATCCCGGCCTTGCGGCCGAGTGCGGGCAACAGGCGGCGGATGTACGCGGTGGTTACCGCCCGGCCCGAGGACGAGCACAGGAGCGGCGCCGTGGGCGGCACGGGCATCTTCATCCGGACCGCCAGCCATTCCGCAACGATCGCCGCCGCGCCCCCGTCCAGGCCCGCGACCCGGTCGTACCCGCCCTTGCCGAACCGCACGCGGACCGTCCCGGCCTCCAGGTCCACGTCGTGGGGGCGGAGGGACAGGGCCTCGGAGATTCTCAGCCCGGCTCGGTAGAGCAGCGCGAGCATCGCACGGTGCCGGAGCGCGGAGGCCGAGTACCTGCCGCAGGCGTCGAGCAGCGCCCGCACCTCGGCGTCGGTCAGCACCTCGGGCGGTCGGCGGGTCCTGGGCTTGGGGCGGCGCGTGGGCCGCTGGGGTGCGACGGACGCCCCGTCTCCTACTCGTACGCGCACGACGCCCGGGGGCTCGAGGTCGGGGACGGACGCCCCTGCGGGCGTCCTGGGCGGGTGGAAAACTGCGGATTCTCGCTGGCGTGCCATCTGGTCTCTCCGGGCGGGCTGGCGCGCAACCTCATGGAAGAGAGTCGTTTACGCGACCAACTCGAGCCTGAGTTACCTCGAGGTGGGGAGAAATGGCAAGGTAGAGGTCTGCTGAAGCCAGTAGCCTGAAGATTGAGTTTTCCGGGATCAGCTCGCAGGAATTCTTTGCCGGAGACGGACAGGCTCAACAGCACACCGCCCAATCCGCAAAGGAAAACCTGTGAAGTTCGCCAGTTCGCACAACTGGCGAGCCCGATGCATCATTCCAATTATGGACCAGGCGGAGCGATCATTTCCTGTGCTTCCGCCAGCGGGCCTTCTGTCGCGCTGCCGGATTGGCCGGCCAATGCTCGGGCTGCGGAGAGAGCCCGCAGCGCCTCCTCTCGATCCCCGAGCTGATGAAGCACCATGGCGCGATAGGCGACCAGTTCAGCGTCGGCCGTTTGATTCTCTGCTTGCGAGACTCTGACTGCCTCGTCAATCTGATTGAGGGCCCGGTCGAATTCACCGTTCCGAAACGCGCATATCGCCCGGTTGGTAAGCCACTCGGGCGTTCGCACCGACTCGTCGCGAATCTCGGGCACTTCCTTCATCAGCCGGTACCACGCCCTCGAAGCCTCTGGACGCACTCGCCGCATTGTGGCGGCAAAGTCCTGGCAGCACGCGAATGCAATCTCGCCCCCAGCCTCACTGTTCCTCAACAGCTGGCTGATGGTTGTTCCAAACACGGATACCGCCTTGTCAACTTCCTGTTGAGCAAGCAGGTAGAGGCCGTACCCCCTCGCTCCGATCGCCAAGGAAACACGCACATTCGTATCACTCGGCCAGCGCCTATGCATCACATTGCGGTCCTCGTACGACTGTCGATAGTGCTCGCCCGCGGCCGCACCTCCCTCCATCGCGTGCAGCACGTTTGCGAGCAACCCCGTGATATTGCACTTGGCACGGCAGCTCTCCTGATCGTCCTTTGCACAGTCAACGACCCGGGCGAAGCCCTCGCCAACGATCAACCACTGGCGTGCGGCCTCGTCCTGCCCGAGCTGACGACTCGTCGTCGCGACACGGTGGTACAGGCCAAGATGCTCCGCGCGTAGTGACGTGTCGACTGGGTTCGCCTCGGCCAGCGTACGAAAGATCCCGAGGCATTCCGTGTAGTGTCCAATCGCGACGGTCAGGTCGCCTGCATCCGCTGTGTAGTCACCGAGGTCACGCAGCGTGATGGCTACGTCTCTTCGAAGCTGGGCGTCTTGGACCGACTCGGACGAAAGAGTGCGAGCCAGGGCAAGCCGGGCAACGCAGGCTTCGCGAGCACCTGCGACGTCGCCGGCGGAAGCCTTCGCGGCGCCACGCCTTTCTAGTACGACGCCCATCAGCCGGCGGTGGTCGACATTGTGCCGATCGGCTTCTATCAGGCGATCAACAGCCGCTTCCGCACGGTCGATAAACGATCCTGCCGCAACCGCTCGGCCTGAATCGATCTCGGCAGAGGCAGCGAGCAGACAGGCGATCGCCACAGACCGGGTACCAGCTGCATCGCGATCGAACGCGTCGGTGTCACCATCCAGAAGCGTAACCGCAGCTGCAAACGACTTGCGTGCAGAATCTGTATCTCCCGCGCGGTACGCCACATCCCCAATACCAATGTGGCTATCAAAGAGCGCACGGACGACTTGGGCGGTACTCCCGTAGATGGACTGGGCTCGATATCGCAATGCCAGACCTTCGCGCAGGTGATCGCCGGCATCGCCCTCTTGTCCAGCCATGGCGAGATGGAGGCCCAGGTCATGCCGCGCCTCCGCAACCGCCAGCATCGCGGCAATTCCATCAGGCTCGCGCAGGTGCGCCATCTCGGCCAACTCCAGGCTGCTTTGAAGGCTTTGTATCGCATCGCTCAGCCTGCCCAGGTTGTTCTCGCTTCGTCCGCCTTGGATGCCCGCCACCTTTCGATACGCAGCGGAGATCTCGATCGCGAGCGATGTGCTGAGTTCGCCGCTGTGCCTCAGTTTCTCCAGGTACTCCAGCGCGGTCGCGACCAGTTGTTCCCTCACCTCGAGAGAATTGGGAAGGCGGCGCACATCGTTGTCGATCTCGAACAGAAAGCGATTGGCAATATCGCGCACGAGTGTGAATCGCTCATCGGCAAGCGTTGCGGCGGTCTTTGCGGCATCGCGCTGTCGTCCTGTCTCGCGTGCCTGCAGCAGTGTCGCACCCAGTCCTGCCAACAGGGCGGTCAGCACCGCCGCGCAGGCGAACACCGTCCCGCGATTCCGCCGCACCAACTTCCGAGCCATATACAATCGCGACTCCGGGGCGGCCTCCAACGGTTGATCACTAAGGTATCGGCCCACATCTGCGGCAAGTGCGCCCGGGGTGACGTATCGCCTTGCACGCTCCTTCCGCATCGCCTTGAGGGTGATCCACTCAAGCTCATGACGCAGCCGTCGAACCACGGTGCTCGCCGGCAACCCTCGCGCGTTGGCGGACCTGGAAGCGGCTTGCGGCACCAAGGCGGCAAACCTAACGCTCGGTGTAGGAGGATCCACGTCGCGGACAACGCGCTGGATCTCCGCGTACCCCTTGCTTCGCAGTTCTCGGGGATCAAACGGTGGTGCCCCGGTCAATAGCTCATACAGAACGCTCCCAAGCGAATACACGTCAGTTCGCGTGTCGACGTCCATGTTACCCGCGCCGGCCTGCTCGGGGCTCATGTACTCGGGGGTGCCGATCAGCTGACCGCGTTCAGTGAAGATCGTGTGCCCGGCCAGATCCTGCTCAATGGCCTTTGCGATTCCGAAGTCGATGACCTTCGCAACAGCGCGATCGACCGTCATGCCGACGAGTATGTTCGACGGCTTGATGTCGCGATGGATGATTCCCTTCATGTGGGCGTGCTGCACCGCATCGCACACCGACATAAACAGTTCCAGCCGCTGTCGAATCGTGTACCGGTGTTCATCGCAGAATGCGGTGATCGGCCGGCCTTCAACGTACTCCATCACGAAGTACGAGCGGCCGCCGGCGGTCTCGCCGCCGTCGAGAACCTTGGCGACATTGGGATGGTCCATCACCGCCAGCGCCTGCTGCTCCTGCCTGAACCGCGCCAGCACGGCCTTGGTGTCGAGGCCCGCCTTCATGATCTTGACCGCCACCCTCCGCTTCACCGGCTCGGTCTGCTCGGCCAGATAGACATTGGCGAAGCCACCCTCGCCGATGCGCTTGACGATCGTGTAGCGACCGATGATGCAACCGGCGGGATAGTCCTCGGTCTGGGTCGCGGCCTGCCCCAGCACGGCGGCGGCATCAATCCGCGGTGAATCGAGCGGAGACGGATCATGCCGCTGGGCCGCGAGCAGGTACGCCTCGACCTCTTCCCGCAGTTCGAGGTCGTCGCCACACCGTTCTGAAAGCAGACGTTCGCGATCGTCGCCGGTCAGCAGGCGTGCTTCTACAAAGATCGCGGTCATCCGTTGATGTCGTTCTGCGTTCACGCCGCTCCCTTCACTGACCCTGGATCCGGCCCGGTTACCTATCATCGCAGCAACTGAACGAACCGTGCAACTTCCTGCTGGAGGTGGGACTCTTGAGCACCGGGCTTGATGCGGACACGCTCACCACCCTGATCGGCCAGGTGTCATCGGGGGACCGAACAGCCCTAGACCGGCTGTTCTCCCTGCTGTACGACGAGCTTCGCGGAATCGCCGAAGGCCTGATGCGCAAGGAATCGGCGGGCCACACGCTCCAGGCAACGGCGATCGTGCACGAAGCGTACGGGCGACTTTCGGGTTCGCGATCCCTTTCAATCACCGATCGCCCGCACTTCTTCAAGCTCTCGGCCAAGGTCATCCGGCAGGTGCTGCTCGACCACGCGAAGGCCAAGAACCGGAAGAAGCGGGGCGGAGATGCCGATCAGGTTCGGCTGGACACCGCGATCATCTCTCCCGAGGTCAATGACATTGATATCGAGGCGCTCCATCAGTCGCTGGAGGATCTGGCCGCGCTGAGCCCCCGCCAGGCCCAGATCGTCGAGTGGAAGTTCTTCGCGGGCATGACCACCGAGGACATGGCAGGACTCCTGGGCGTTTCCCCACGGACAGTCGAGGGGGAGTGGACCGTGGCGAAGATCTGGCTCGGCAAGAGGCTCAACGCGGCCGGTTCAAAGCAATGATAACCATCGTGCGTTGCACTCGGTGACTGAATCAGTCGAATTTCAGGCACACGGCCCCCGTGGTCCACGGGCGATCGCCCCAGCCGATCGAGGAATTCACGAGATTGATCGGGTACGTGTAGTTGATGATCTGGTCGACGTCTCCGATCCCGCCGAACCCGCCGTTGATATCGCCGGATTCACACAGGTTCACAAAGACTCGCTTGGAGGACGGGCGGAACACCATGAGGTCGTCGCGGCCGTCCGCATTGACATCCCCGACCATTGGAATATCGCCCGGCAGCCCGAACTGCGGGTTGGCGTAGCGATTCGGGGTAGGACGGCCGTTCGAGCCGGTCGTGTAGATGTCCCAATAGCCCGTGTCGTTGCGCCAGATCGCAATCTCATCCCGGGAGCCGTACGCGAACCGGCCGGCAAGCACCTGGTCTTTGGGACCGACCACCACGGGGAACTGCGACCAGTAGTCCGGCCCAGTGTGGATGTTGTCCTGCCGAAGGTTGCCGTTGCCGTCAACCATGAGCTGGTTGTTCTGGGGCATCTTCCAGAGGTCGGCCTCGACAATCCCGCCCGAGTAGTAGTGCGAGTGATTGAAGATCACCGCCGCTTCATCTCTGCCGTCCCCGTTGAAGTCACCCACGACCGGTCGGCTGTGCTTCCAGCCGAAGGTCTTGACTTCGTACCGCCCGGAGTATCCGGGATTCGTGTCGTTGACCTTGACGTACCACAGACCGTCACCGCGGAACACGATCGCTTCATCCTTGCCGTTGCGGTACCCCCACATGGGCTCGCCGGCCAGGAATCGATCGCCGGGCAGCCCCCACTGCGTATTGGCCCTGAACTCCCCGACCCCGGTCCGGTCGATCTCCCACACCACGTAATCGGGGACGAGCAGTGCGATGTCGTACCTCGCGCTGCTGTACTGCTGAGCCGAGGCGTGGGATGCTCCCAGCACGCCGACGAGAAGGCCCGCGACCGGGGCGAGGATTCGGGTGGGCGTGGTCTTGGAACCGCGATCGAATGTCATATCGGATCTCCTTGATGTGAAGGTCGCCAGACCCGCACAGTTGCGGCAGGGCTCCTTCTCCACGAGAGAGCGACACACGCGCTCTGGGCCCGCAAGAGAAAGTTCCAGATTCCCCGCAGCTGGGTCGCACATGAATTTCTGCTCCAGGGTTTGCGGGATGGCCAGCCGTTCGTCGCTGTGCCTTGCAGGGGAGCACCCCCGCAACACAAAGGAACTGCCATGGATACTCCGCAGGCCGATTCGCTCGCCGAGCCAACCACGCAAGATCACCCGCTCCGGACGCTGGGCATCGCATTGCTCGTGGTGTTCATCCTGATGGGCCTGCTGATGGCCGCGGGTGGCGGTGAGCGCCCAAAGACCCAGAACCTGGAGGCCGCCCGCCAGAAGGCGCGGCTGAACAAGTTCGACAGGTGGCAGATGGACGAGCACGAAAAGCGCAACCGCGCCGTGCAGATGATGCTCGAAGGCTCGTACGAGTGACACCAACACACCCATCGTCGGCGGCGTGTGAAGCTCGCGCCGCCGTGGTTCACCAGTTCCACACAACTCGATACCTCAAGGAGATTCCGATGCAAGCTCGTACATCTAGTGGTTCCACGTTCCTTCGCTCCCTCTCTCTCATGGCCATCGCCGGCATTGCCGTCGCGGCCCCGCACGCCGTCGCGGGAGACTTCTGCTCCATCGGCGATGACATCTGCCTCATCCATCCCGCCTTCACCGTCTGGTATGTGGACGCCGACAAGAACCAGTTCGGCTTCGAGAACCACGGCGCCCAGCTTGGATGGGACTCCGACAAGCCGAACTTCCTGGCCGGCGAGCCGCGGGCCGCGTGGGCGAACGGGCGAGACGATTTCTTCATCTGCCGGCCGAACCCCAGCAACGCGACGGAACTGGACTGGTACGGCCGCGCCAACCTCTCGACGACCGGTGTCGGCGAGATCCAATGGGTCGGCGCCTTCGGGCTTGGAGGGGATCACGCGTTGATCGGCGACTTCCAGAACAGCGGCGACCAGATCGCCGTTGTGGGTCGCCGCAACGGCGACCTGTGGTTCATCGTGGATTCCAACCGCAACATGGACCACGAAGAAGCCTCGGACCGCAAGGAGATCTGGAACATCCCCTTCGGGCCGAACGACCGAGTTCTGGCCGGGTACTTCGTAGACCCCAACGGCGAGGATCTGGCGGTCTACCGCGCCGGCAGCAACACATGGGAGCTGTACGAGCAGAACCCCATTTGGGGGGTTTCCGATTCGCCCCACGTTTCGTTCCACTTCGGATCAACCGGCGAACTCCCGCTGACCGCGGATTTCAACGGCGATGGTCATGCCGACATCGCCATGTGGAACTCGCAGTACAACCGCATGTTCATCAATCTCTGGGAGACTGGGGCTCCAAACGGCGGCTATGGCCCCGATCACGATGTGGATGAAGTCCGGGACTTGTCGGCGGAGGTCAACTGGGTAAACACTCACTACGGCACATCGGCGCCATGGAACATCGCCGCTCTTGGCCTCAACTTCGACGATGTGCAGCAGGACAAGCCCACACCTCCCCCGTACGTCACGTGGGACGATGGGCGGATACTCTGCCCTTCGGGCGGTGGAACGGTCACCCTGTCGGCCTGGGGGCAGGGCAAGTACAAGTACGTGTGGAGTACGGGCAGCTGCTCGGGCCCGACGGTGGCGGAGGGCGCGACCGTGGTTCTCCCCGCGCCCACGCAGACGACCACCTACTACGTGCACGCGGAGACCAAGGGCTGGTGCGCACGGCCCTCGACCTGCAACAGCGTGACCCTCGCCGTCTCCGACCCGCCTTCGGTCGCGATCGATCCGACCGACACATCGACCTGCCCGGGCGGCACGGCGTGCTTTGATGTGATGGTGTCGGGTGCAACGTGGGGTGTCTCATACCGCTGGCGCCGCCAAGGCGTGCCGCTCTACGACGGCCCGACCGGATGGGGATCCGTCGTGTACGGCGCTGACTCACCGAACCTCTGCATCACGGGGATTACCGCCAACGACCTCGGAAGCTACGACTGCGTCGTCTCCAGCACGTGCGGATCCGACCTCTCGAGCACTGCCACGCTGCACGAGTGCCTCGCCGATCTGGACTGCAGCGGTTTCGTAGATCTCGACGACTACATCGAATACATCCACGCCTTTGAGGCCGGCGTCAACGAAGCCGATTTCGATGGCTCGGGCTTCGTGGATCTCGAAGACTTCATCGCGTTCGTGACGGCGTTCGAGGCGGGATGCTGAAATACAACTCACTCAACAGTGACCATGGCCCGGGCCTCCGCCGGGCCGTTTTCGTTCGAGCAGGCTCGTTCCCCGATACAACTCGTAACCGGGATTCCCCCGGCATGCGGCGCCGGCGATGAAAACGCCCAGCGGCGGGCGTGAGCCATCACCGCCGGGCTTCCGGGGGCAGCGTGAGCGAGAAGCGTACCGGGACGGCGCGGAGGGCGGCGGCGCGGCCGGGTTCCCGCGTACCCCGAAACCGCGCGCACAAATCGCACAATTGCTCGGTCGTGCCCGTCCCCGCGCCCGTGGCGTTCCGGTGGGGCGCGGCGCACGCCAGGACATCCCCTGTCATGCGTGGTGCACGCCCGCGGATTGAGCAGTAATTCCAGCGAGATTCCCGCTCATCGCCTTCCAATGCCCCCCACGAAATGGCTCCATGTGCACGACCGCGACGGCCCCCACGAATGGGAACGCCGGGACGCGGGGAACCACACCCCCACGAGGGAGCATGCACATGGCGAAGAAGACGACCAAGAACGAGAAGCCCGCGGCGAAGAAGACGGCGAGCGCCGGGACCGAGAAGGCACGCAAGGCGGCGCTGGCCGAGGTCCAGGCCAGGATCGACGACGCGGCCCCGCCAACGGGCGACGTCGCCCCGACGGCCGCCCCGGCGAGCGCGACGCCCGACGCCCCCGCTCCCGACGCGGGCCAACAGACGCCGCCGTCGGGCAAGGCCCGGGGCAAGGGCAGCAAGAAGGCCAAGGAGTCCGCTGCCGCCAAGCCCGCGAAGGAACCCAAGGCCAAGCGCCTGAGCGCCCTTGACGCCGCGGCCCAGGTGCTCGCCAAGGCCGCCAAGCCCATGAGCGCGACCGAGCTGGTCGAGCAGATGGCCACGCAGGGCCTGTGGTCGAGCCCGAGCGGCAAGACGCCCAGCGCGACGCTGTACGCCGCGATGATCCGCGAAGCGGCCGCCAAGGGCAGCGAGTCGCGGTTCAAGAAGGTCGATCGCGGGATGTTCGAGTACGCCGGGAAGTAGCGACCACCGACAGCCCGGCGACCAGCACCCCGGCAGGCCCGGGGTGTTTGTCAATGCCCGGCGAAAGGCTCGCCTGACTCCTAACCTAGTTATGTGGAGGTCGCGAATGAAACGCTCGTTGCCGAGTATTGGTACCGCGCTGGCGAAGGCGGCGCACGTTGGTGTGGATCGTTACGGAGGGCTTTATCGTGACAAACACCCCGAACTTGTGGCATTGTCTCGTTCCCCCCGCCTTGTCCGACATCACATGTTCGTACAGGATCGACCAGTACAGCGCGAAGTCATTTTCGCGTCTGCCATGATGGCTGACTACACCGCCGTGATCTTGTCGCGGACTGACAGGCTACGGCTGTTCTTGCCGTGGCCGGGCCAGGGACAGCAGGCAGTTGGAATCCCGTACGGCCTACTGAACTCACTCGGCAGCCAGCACGTTCTAGACGATCTCGTTGTGGGACACTTGGCACCCAGTGATCTTGCTGAGTTCGCTCAGAGTATCGAACCGCTTACGCGGCTCGGAAGAGTTGTTGCCCGCCCGATTCCCGTTGTGACGGTCTTTCCACGAGCGGGTACTGCGGCGAATCCTGTAATGGTGGAAGCCGAGCTTGACACTCCCGTTGGTGAATGGTTGCTGCGGGAGGAAGCTCCTGATAACCCATCTGCAACCATCTCCCTTGACAAGACTCCCCAAACCGGGGAAGTGCATATTGCCCGAGTGTTGGTGCCATACCTTACCGATATTGATGCCGAAACATACGCGAAGATCCTCAACGAGGAGGAAGAACGAATCACCTCGCTTAGGCAAGGCCTGCGGTCAGCGGTCGCTGAACTCGCTCATTCACCTGATGTGGCAAGGGCAGTGATCCATGACCGTGTTGAACCGGCGCTCGCGAACCTGACACAGCGATTCAACGATAACGCGCGGACCTCTGCCCGCGCTCTCGCTGGCTCCGTGGTACAACCAATAGCGTGCGTTCTTTCTGCTATCCCGCTCACAGGACTCTCTGAGGCCGTGGTGACAGGTCTAGCCGCAATAAAGGCTGGGGGGATCGTCAAAGAGGCGCTGCAGTTCTTCGGCAAGCGGGATGAGATTCGACAAGACCCCTTCTACCCGCTATGGCGAATTCATCGCCATTCCTGAGAGCGAAGCTACGTCTTTACGGTGTAAACGAGCCTGTCGCGGCACCCGGCGGGCCGCCGACGATCCGCTTGGGGGGCGTGTGAATGATGTTGATGAGCAGAACGTCGCGCTCGCGGCCGCAGCTCTCGCACCGGCGGTCCGGGAATGACGGGGGCCGGTCGCTCGGCAGGTGGTGCTCGACCACCAGCGGCCCTTGGCACACGCACGGGCCGCGCTCGGCCCCAAGCACCCGGGCCGCCCGGCGCTCCAGGCGGTTGAAGGATCTGCGGGCGCTCATGACGGCGCCGCCTTCGTCGGTGTATCCAGAATGATCTTCTTCACGTGCCGGACCTTCCCGCACGCCGCGCAGCCGAGGGGCGCGCGGTTCGGCACGCCGTCGCGGACGATCACGGTGTCGAAGGACCCCAGGCCCCCGCAGACGTGGCACGGGCCGCGGGGCATCACGCGGCGCTCGATGGATCGCAGTGTGTGTCGCAGGCTCACGGCCCGTCTCCTTGCTCAATCACGGTCCCCGCCAGTCGCCCGACGTTGGCCGCCGTTGCGGCCCGGCCGTCGCCCCCGCCCGTGGGTCCCTCCCGGTTGCCGACGCCCGTCGGCCCAACGTGGGCGGCGCTCGCCGCCAGCACCGGCTCGCACGAGACGAGCATGCACGCGGCAACCAGCGCCCACCAGATGAACACCACCAGCGGGTGGTGGGCGGCCACCCACCGCCACGGCCTCTCGATGACTCGCCTGGCGTTCATGACGCTCGACCTCCCGCCGCCGCGGGCGGCGCTTCAAACTCGTCCTCCAGCACGATGACCAGCCTGTTCTTGCCGCAGCGCGGGCACACCGATGGCTCGGGCGGCAGCGCCGGGTCCTGCAGCACCACGCTCACGCACGGGCACGCCGCCACCGGCATGGCCCGAGCCACGCGGCGCTCCAGCGACCGCAGGGACGCTCGCACGCTCATGATGTTGCCACCTCCGGCTTGCGGTTGAAGGTGTCCGAGTGCACGACGATGACCACGCGCTGCTTGTCGCAGCGGGGGCAGAAGGGCGGCGGCCTGGGCTCGTCCCGGCCCACGACGATGCACCACGGACAGTTGCAGGCCGCAGGCGGGAACGCCTTGGCGACGCGGCGCTCGAGCGAGCGGATGCTGGCCTTTAGCGCCATGAGCCACCTCCCGTGCCGATGGCCTCGCGGCGGGCCGGTCGCGTCTTCCCGCAACGCTCGCAGCCCCGGCGCTCCACGATGTCCAGCGCGGCGTGCACGAGCACGACGCGGAAGTCCCCCTCGCCGCGGCAGAGCGGGCACAGGGGGGACAGGCCCCCGCAGCGTTCAATCCGCCGCAGTCTCCGATGCAGGCCGGAAACGGTCGTCATGCGCCACGCTCCGTTCCGGGCGGCCCGGCCCGGTCGTTGAGCTGGGCCTCGAGGTGCCCGATCCGCTCGGCCAGGTCATCCAGCTCGATGCTGTCGCGGCCGAACTTCAAGATGGCCGTGGCGGCCGACACACGGGCGCTGTGCGGCGTGCTCTCATCGGCCGTGATCTTCACCAGGGTCTGCAGCGCGATCGGCATGTACTTCTGGGCGACCGAGATGGCCTGGCTGAACGCCTTCCGCCGCGCCTGGCGGTACAAACCCCCGAAGTTGGGGTCGTCGAGCCACCGGTAGAGCGTCCTTTCACCCACCCCGCAGGCTTCGGACGCCCTCTTGATGGTGGGCTCGTTGAGGAGGGCGAGCAGCGCCTTCTCCTGCTGGGGCTCGAGGTTGTCAACCTTGAGGTCTGCCAATCGCGGCACTCCCAGGACAGGTCAGGACGCCTGCCGGACCGCCTTCTTGCCCGTAAACGCCTCCCACCGCTGCACGATCACGTCGCAGTAGAGCGGGTCGAGTTCCATGAGGAACCCGCGCCTCCCCGCCTGCTCGCACGCCATGAGCGTCGAGCCCGAACCGCCGAAGAGATCCAGCACGTTCTCCCCGGGCTTGGAGCTGTACTCGATGGCGCGGCGGGCCAGTTCGACAGGCTTCTCCGTCAAATGGCACATCGCCTGCGGGTTGACCTTCTTCACATGCCACAGGTCGGTTTCGTTGTTCGGCCCGTAGTAGCGGTGGCCCGCGCCCTCGCGCCAGCCGTAGAAGGCCAGCTCGAACGCACCCATGAAGTCCTTCCTCGTCAACACTGGATGCTGCTTGTCCCAGACGATTCCCTGGCTGAAATACAAGCCGTGCTTCTTCAAGAACGGCGGGTAATTGCCGAGATTCGCATAGCCGCCCCAAACATAAAACGCGCCGCCGGGCACGAGCACGCGGGCGATGTTCCCGAACCACGCGTCCAGCAGGCGATCGAACTCCTCGTCGCTCACGAAGTCGTTGGCCAGCGGCCGGTCCTTGGCGCGGAGCTTCTTGTGCGTGGCCTTGCCCTTCTCGGGGTAGCGGTTGAGGTCGGCCGACTGCTGGTCGTGCGAGTCGTGGTCGCCCTTGGCCTTGCTCTTGGCCAGCGAGAACGACGACAGGCCCGCGACGATGGCGTTATTGCTGCGCGGCTCGACACGAACGTTGTACGGCGGATCGGTGTTGGTCAAATGGACCCGTGCACCGGCGAGCAAGCGATCCAGGTCCTCAACCTTCGACGAGTCGCCGCACAACAGCCGGTGCTGCCCCAGCACCCACAGGTCGCCGGGCCTGGTTGTCGCCTCGTCGGGCGGCTCGGGCACGTCGTCCTCGTCCACCAGCCCGACGGTCGTCGGCGGGTTGAGGTAGTTCTGCAGCTCGGCGTCGTCGAAGCCGAGCATGGCCAGGTCCACGTCCAGCGCCTTGAGCGCCGCCAACTCGCTCGACAGCAGATCCTCGTCCCACTCGGCGATGAGCGCGGTGCGGTTGTCGGCGATCCTGTACGCGCGGGCTTGCTCGGGCGTCAGCTCGCGGGCCACGTGCACCGGCACCTCGCTCATGCCGAGCTTCTGCGCCGCCTTCCACCGCGTGTGCCCGACGACGATCACGCCGTCCGCATCAACCACGATCGGCTGGCGGAAGCCATACTCGCGGATGGAATTGGCCACGGCCTCCACCGCGCCGTCGTTGCGACGGGGGTTCTGGTCGTAGGGCTTGATGGACGAGGGAGGCCTGAGTTCCACGAGCATGGGATGCCCCTGTTGATGTGCGTAAGTTCAGTGCATCGCTCGCCCCCATCATGTGTAGCATGCCCATAGCCACGTCGCCATGTCATCCCGCAGGCGTGCTCAGGCGACACAACGCGACACCGCAAGACCGCGGATGCCACCGAGCGCAGGCAGGTGCTTGCACCCGTCACCGCCGTTGAAGACAAATTTCCAAGATTTTTCTGTGCCATCGCAGAGACCAAAACGACCTCGGGTTGGCCTCGTCATGACTACCGCTGACGCGAAGCGTCTAGACGTGAGAAACTCTTTCTGCGCTTATTGAGCGATGCTCGCAGCGAAAAGCGCGATTCCTTCGACGTTTGTCGAGCGGATGCTCGCGCCGCCAAGTCCCACTTCCAAGCTGTACGTCGCCGGTTCGAATCCGGTCGCCCGCTTTCTGGAGCCCGGTGCCATTTGGTGCCGGGCTTTGTCTTTGGGTGACAACTCGCGACAACGGCGGGAGTTGCGGCGATTTCGACCGGCGGTGCACAGACCGCGGGCCGTGCGCGAGCATGTCGCCGTACTACCTCAGATTGCCACCCGATGCCACAGATTGACCGGATGCGCAGCGGTTTTTCTGCGCTTATTCTGCGCTGAGCCGGGTTACGTGGCTGGGTCGTACGACCACGCTCTGCCGTTCGAGTGAAAACGACGCGGGCGTATCACCCGCGTTGCATCCGCCTGCCATGGTCTGTCGTGATTAAGCCGACCTGCGGCGCCTCGAAGCTCGGCCCGCGGCGCGGCCACCGACTGCCCCGGGTTGGCCGCCACGTTCGCCCGAGTCCGCCGGGGCGGGGAGTCTGGCGACCACTCCCCCACCGCCGTCCCGGCCGCGTCCCGGGCCCAACGCCGCCCGCGTGGTGCCCAGCGGGATCGCCGGCACCCGAGCCAGTTCGTCGGCGATCGGCAGAAGCGTCAAGTCCATGTACGTGATCTCCGTCAGCTTCGGGTCGCTGTGCCGCATCTGAGCCTGCCGGGACCGCTGGGACATCCCGTAGACCGCCATCATGGTGCTCAGCGTCATCCGCAGGCTGTGGAAGTCCACGAACTCTGTCCGCCGGTCCCCCGGCTCGATCCCAGCCCAATCGAGGTCGCGGCGGATGACGTTCATGTCCGGCACGGTGCGGACGACGCAATCCTCGGGATCCCATCCCGCGGGCCGGTATTCAACGCCAAGGCCAACGGCAAGTGCAAGCAGATCGTGCGGATCCGCCGGCCGGAGGTGTTCTGCTATGAAGCCGCCACCGCGATCGTTGAGGCGGATGGCCGACACGATGGCGATGGCATCCCGACGCCGCTGGCGTCCACGGTCGTCCGCAATCGTCTCGCCGACGACTGCCGTTCGGACGTGGACGGCTCGGGATTCGTCGATTTCGACGACTTCACGTACTACGTCGGT
>JADLBU010000111.1 GCA_020847535.1 Phycisphaerales bacterium | reverse complement strand
TCTGTCGGCGCAAGGATGGGCCCGCCCGCGCTCAGCGAGTACCCCGTGCTCCCTGTCGGCGTCGACACGATGATGCCGTCGCAGCGGTAGATGGCCAGCCGCGCGCCATCGATGTGCACGTCGACGTACACCGGCCGGCCGGGCGAGTTCCGGCTGACCACGATATCGTTCAGCCCTACGTGGCTGTGGATCGTTTGGCCGTTATCCATCACGTCGCAGCGGACCATCAGCCGCTCTTCGATGCGCCAGTCCTCGGCGACGATGCGTTCGACGTGGTTGAAGCAGTCGCGCGGGCTCATGTCGGTCAGGAACCCCAGCCGGCCCATGTTCACGCCGAGGATGGGGATGCCGTGCGGCACCGTCACCCGGCTCGCGCGCAACACCGTCCCATCGCCGCCGACACAAATCACCACGCCGGCGCTTTCGATGGCAGCCATGGGCGGCGGGCCCCAGACATCGCCGACGGTGCAGGTTACGCCGCGTCGCTCCAGCTCCTGCGCAAGCTGGTTCGCGAACGCCGCCGCGCCCTCGCTGCGCGGCGCGTGGAAGACCACCGCGCGCTTCAGCATGGTTCGACACGACCCGAGGGCGAGATCAGATGCACGAGAAACTCCGTATTGCCATCGCCTCCGCGAATGGGCGAGGGAATGATGCCACAGACGCGCCACCCCTCGCTCGTCGCGCGGTTTACGAACTCGTCACAAACGCGCTGCAACACCGCTCCGTCGCGGATGACTCCGCCGCGGGGCACGTCCTTCGGCCCGGCTTCGAACTGGGGCTTGAGCAGCACCACCCCCGGCGTACCCCGCGCCAGCCGCTCCGCCACCGAGGGCAACACCTTCGCCAGCGAGATGAACGACAGGTCGGCCACGAAGAAGTCGATGGGCGGCAGTTCGGGCAGGGCGCGCGCGTTCGTGCCTTCGAGCAGCGTCACCCGCGGGTCCTCGCGCAGGCGCTGGTGCAGCTGCGCCCGCCCCACGTCGACCGCGAGCACCGAGGCCGCGCCGTGCTGCAGCAGGCAATCGGTGAACCCGCCGGTTGAAGCGCCGAGGTCGAGGCAGCGCAGCCCGGTCACGTCGATACCGAACCTCGAGAGCGCGCCTTCGAGCTTGTGCCCCCCGCGCGAGACGTACCGCTCCGGCTCCGAAACCTCCAGCGCCGCATCCTCGGCCAGCATCTGCGACGGCTTCACCAGCACCAGCGTCCCGGACCGCACCCGCCCGGCCAGGATGAGCCGCTGCGCCGCCTCGCGCGTCGGCGCCAGGCCGCGTTGGAGGAGGAGCAGGTCAGCGCGCAGGCGTGGCATGTGAGGATTGTACGGGCGAAAACTCGACACGAAATTGGCGCGATGAATTGTTGACTTGGCCTAGCGGTATGAGAGACTGTGCTCTAGGCAAATCGAAGCCGAATGCCGTCGGTCTTCGGTCGAGCACAAACCGGTGTCCCGCTTGACGGCGCCACCATTCCAAGGCGTGCCATGGTTGACTTTTCGAAGATGTTGCCCGGCGGTGCAAGCGCCAGTGCCACTGAACCGGAGGAGCTCTTCACCAAGCTCGTCCGCGACCCATCACTGCCATATCTTCGTGCGCCTCAGGCCAAGGTTCTGAGCGACTGGTACGAGAGTCGGTCCGCCAGAGATCTGGTCATAAAAATGAATACGGGATCAGGCAAGACGTTGGTGGCTCTTTTGACTCTTCAGTCAGCCCTGAACGAGGAAGTCGGAACCGCTGTCTACCTCTGTCCAACTCGGCAACTGGCATCGCAAGTGGTGACACATGCTTCCAAAGCCGGAATACCGACGGTGCAGTTTGCGGACGGTAAGAGCGACCAGATCCCCTTGGCCTTTCTGCGGGGCCAGGCAGTCTTGGTGACGACGTTCGACAAGGTCTTCAATGGCCTTTCCGTCTTTGGCGTCGCGGGGGGCTGGCGATCCCCCGCGTTGCCGCCCGGGGCACTCGTCATTGATGACGCCCATTCTTGCCTAGCTTCAGCTCAGAACCAAGCATCTATAAGGCTGGATAAGGCGCACCCCCTTTACCAGAACCTTCTCTCTCTATTTAAGCCTGCCCTCTACGACCAGTCGCCCGGAGCGGCAGCATCACTTGAAAGGGGTGACTCCAGCGTCCTTATGATGGTTCCATACTGGAGCTGGAGAGAAAACCAGAATGGCGTCGCCAAACTATTAGCGGATTTTACCGATGATAATGAGCTGAAATTTGCATGGCCGCTGATTAGAGATATGTTGATTAACTGCCGTCTGATTCTATCAGGCGCGGGCCTTCAGATCGCTCCTCTTCGATTACCAATTGAGAAGGTTCCATTCCTCGATCAGGCCGAACGCCGACTGTACTTCAGTGGCTCGGTAGTCGATGACTCAATCCTCGTCCGCGACTTCGGAGTTTCCGTTGCAGCTGCCACGACACCTATCGTACCACGGCTGCCCGGAGACATTGGAGAGCGTCTGGTCCTCGCCCCGTCGCTCGTGGACGTATCATTGGATGCGGAGTGGGTGCGCGAAGTCGCGAAGGATCTCGCTCGACAGCATAACGTCGTTGTGCTCGTTCCTTCCCGTCGCGCCGCCGACGCTTGGGTAGCCGGCGGCGCCCAGGTAGCTGACTCGTCCAATCTGGAAACCGCCCTCAATTCGCTGAAGTCAAGCTCCGGGAATCTGTGGGTGTTTGTCAATCGCTACGACGGTGTCGACCTGGCCGACGCAGAGTGCCGTGTCCTCATTGTTGACGGGCTCCCAACTGGTGAGGGCCTGTCGAAAGGCTATGAGCGCCAGACGCTCCGCGGTGGGTCTCGACTGACAGCTGACATAGCGCAGCGGCTCGAGCAGGGATTGGGGCGAGGAGTCCGCTCCAATTCGGACTTCTGCGTCTGTATCCTTGCCACACCGGACGTTGCGACCTTCGCTGTAGATCGACAGTGCCAAGCAAACCTGACGCCCGAGACTGCCGAGCAAATCAAGATCGGCCTCGATCTGGCTGACATTCTTCTGAGAGAGAATCGCGACCAGGGACCTGCGGTAATGGAGCTGATCCAGCAGTGCCTCGGCCAAGACCGATCATGGAAGGAGTTCCACCTCAAGCGCGTTACTAGTGTTGGCACTGGAACGGCGGCAGGACAGGGCTCCGCGCTCATGGCAGAAGCCGAGCGAACGGCGCTCCTCCGCTCGGCCGGAGGAGACTGTCTTGGGGGCGCCGAGGCCATTTCCACCGCCATAAGTCTTTGTGGAGTTGAGGGGCCGGACCAGGGCTGGTATCTGCAAACCAAGGCCCAGATCCAGGATATCGTGGACCCGGGCGCGGCCCAAGCCACACAGATTGCAGCCTACAGCGCCAATTCGCGGGTGCTTAGGCCGATCCTGGGAGTGAGCCATTCCAGAATCGATGGCATCGAACTCTCACAGGCTCACAGCCTGCAATCATTCATCGCTAGGTTCACTGATCCTCGAGGAATTCCTGTCGCTTATCAGGAAATTCTGAGTTCGCTCGCATTCGGCGTTGCTGCCGAACAGTTCGAGGACGCGTTGGAGAGGCTTGGGGTGGCACTCGGCTTCAAGTCAGACCGGCCAGAGAAGTACACAAAGGCGGGACCCGATGTGCTCTGGTACACTGGAGAGAATTTCTTTGTGATTGAGTGCAAGAGTGAGGTTCAGATTTCTCGCGCTTCAATCTCAAAGACGGAAGCCTCCCAGTTAACTTCAAGCATGGAGTGGTTTCGCCATAACTACCCTGATAAGTCGGCCTCCGCAGTGCTAATTCATCCCTCGCAGAGACTGGCAACGGACGCCTTCTGCCCTCCAGAATGCAGAGTCATGACGGAGGCGTCCCTGGTACGTCTCGGAGACAGGGTTCGAAACTTGGCGGCGGCGCTGGCGCAGAAGCCACCGGATGCTTGGAATGTCGGCGGCATCGTGGGTCAGCTGAAGTCGCAAAGCCTCCACGCTGCCGCTGGGCTTCAGGAGTTCCTCCAAAAGCCAAAACGAAACTGAGCAGGAGTCGTCGCCGACGGGCATTGCTCCGCGACTCCGAGTCCCCCACCGCTACCCCCGAATCGACAATCCGCCCCTCGACACTCGACAATTCCCGCGTGTCTGCCCCCGAACGCGTGCAACTGGCGCTCGACGCCCTCGGACTCCCCGGCCGGGTGCGCGTCTTCGACGACGGCAGCACCCACACCGCCCAGGAAGCCGCCGACGCGGTCGGCTGCGCGCTCGGGCAGATCGTGAAGACCCTCTTCTTCATGGCCGAAAGCCGCCCGACCATGGTGCTCGCCGCCGGCGACCGCCAGGTCGATACCGCCCTGCTCGCGCCCATCCTCGGTGTCGGACGCAAGAAGCTGAAGATGGGCACCCCGGCCGAAGTCATGGAGTACACCGGCTATCCCGTCGGCGGCGTCGCGCCCGTGGGCTGGCCGAAGCCGGTCGATGTTGTGGTCGATGACTCGCTCAAGCGCTTCGACGAGGTGTGGGCCGCGGCCGGCGCCCCCAACGCCGTCTTCCCCGCCCGCACCGAAGACCTGGTCCGCGCCGTCAACGGCCAGTGGGCCGCCGTGGTACGGTCCCGCGAATGACGGAGGCAACGACAGTCGCGACCAGCGGGCGCTCGGTGCTGCCGGCGCTGCTGATCGCCATGCGGCCCTACCAGTGGCCGAAAAACCTGATCGTCTTTGCGGCCCTCATCTTTAGCGCCGGCGACGCCTGGGTCCCGCGCGAGGCCGATACCTGGTGGCCATTGCTCTGGCGGAGCGGCGCGCTCTTCGGGCTCTGGTGCCTGGTCGCCAGCGCCACCTACCTGGTGAACGACATCC
>JADLBU010000110.1 GCA_020847535.1 Phycisphaerales bacterium | reverse complement strand
TCGCGCCCGCGCCGGAGGCCCGAAAGTGCCCCAATTGCCCGGCGTACTTCGCCTGCCACGCCTAGGGCTTCCGCCTTTTAAGGCCTGACATCGCTTTCTTCTGGTCAGGGGACAAGAGCCCCTGGAAAGGAGTTTGCAGATGTCGAAGATCATTGCGTTCATTCAGGTGCAGGGCCGTCCGGGGATCATCGAGACCGAGGTCTCCCCCACGGCGACGGTCGGTGAGATCCATGAGGCCTTGGAGGCGAAGGGGATCAAGGTCGAGGCGGAGACGTTCGTCTTCGTCGATGAGGCGGAGGAGCACCTCCCGCTTGAGCGGCACCACCCAGCTCAAGGGTGCAAGCGTGGCTGCCGCATCCACGTGACGACCTGCCGCCGCATCAAGGTCAAGGTGCACTTCACCCACAAGACGGCCGAGCGGGAGTTCCCGCCGGGCGTCCGCATCCGGGCGGTGAAGCAGTGGGCCGTGCACGAGTTCGGCATGAGCCCCCAGGACGCCGCGGAGCACGTCCTCCAGATCTGCGGCTCGACGGAGCGTCCGGCGACGGACACGCCGCTCTCCCAGGTCGCGCACAACTGCTCGGCTTGCTTCGACCTCGTGCCTGAGAAGCGGGTGGAGGGCTAAATGAGCGGTCCCACTCCTCCGGACCAGGCGCTCTTCGAGACCGACTTGAAGGCGCCTGAGTTTCGCTGCGGCGAACTGGAAGGCCGGTGGCGGCACGTGTCTACGAGCTGGCCGCACTCGATCATCGCGGTGTCGGCCCCCGAGCGGCCCGGCGGCCCGAAAGAGTTCGGTTTCCGATTCGAGCTCTCCGGGTACCGCCAAGCCCTCCCGATCGGACAGCCGTGGGACATCGACGCCAACGCGCCGTTGCCCGCGGCCAGGTGGCCCACCGGTCGGTCGATCGTGCCGTCCGTGTTCCGCCCCTGCTGGAAGCAGGGGCAATGCCTCTACCTCCCTTGCGACCGCATGGCCCTGGAGGGGCACGATAACTGGAAACACGAGCACCCCAGTCGTCTCTGGCAGTCCGCTCGCGGAATCGTGTGCTATCTGGAGCAGGTCTATGAGCTTCTCAATGAAGGCGACTATTCGGGCGTGGTGGGTTCCTGAGCACCAGGTGAGTTGTCCGACTGGGCTCTGGAACGACTTGCTCAAACAGCTTCACGCCCGAAGTCACGGACGGCATGAGTCGGGCGCGTTCCTGCTCGGCACTGAACGCGGCGGTCGTCGCGAAGTAGAGGGGGTCGTCTACTACGACGAGCTCGACCCGATGGCCTATGCCTCCGGCGTGTGCGTGCTGCACGCACCGTCGTTTGCTCGGCTGTGGGCGATGTGCCGAGAGCGCAAGCTCGGCGTCGTGGCGGATGTTCACACGCACGCTCGGCACGCATTTCAGAGCAACGCTGATCGAACGAACCCGATGGTCGCGACCGCTGGCCACATCGCCATCATCGTTCCCGACTTTGCGTCCGGCCCGAACCTGAAGGAGCGGATGAAGGTCTTCGAATATCGCGGTCAACACGCCTGGACAGACCGCAGTCCCGACACGGCCAAGGACTTCGTGTACACCGGCTTCTGGAGTTAGGCATGAGTCTCATAGTCGATCCCAACGACCTGCATCGCACCGCCAAGTACTTCATGGACAACGGTCGCGCGACAACGCACGAAGAGGCGATGGCGATGCTGGAGTCCTTCGGGCTCAACATCGTCGTGGGCGAGGAGCTCGCCACCTCCGCCGACCACCAAGCGGCACTCCTCACGCTTGTCAACCTGTCGCGGCGGACATTCCTCGGCGGCGTACGCGTAATCAACGTGCCCGACGCTCCGAGTCTCACGCCGCTTGCCCCCGGTCGCCGTCTCAGGGACGCTGTCGAGGAACTTGGCGGCGTGCATGCATCCGATGAACAATCGCGGTGGCCGACCGCGGTCATCGGCACAGTGACTCCTGCGAGCACCGCTGCCGCTTGGCAGTTGACCTGGGACGGATGGCGGGGCGGCGTGATGCCGCGGGGGTACGAAGAGCGTCTCCCGGAAGGAAGCTGCATCCCCATCGTCCCCGCTATGGCCGCGGCAGCGTGTGCGGGCGAGGTATTTGCCTACTACGCCAGCGACCACGTTCTTGCCGGGCGGCGCACGTCGGGCATGTCGCTTTGGACTCCCGGTAGCGACTGGTCGGTGCCGGATCCATCCGAGCCGAGTGTGTCTTTCGTGCCATCGCGGCTTTGGGTCATCGGCCTTGGGAATCTCGGCCAAGCCTTCGCCTGGCTCATCGCATTGCTGCCGTACTCCGATCTGGCGAAAGTCGAGTTGGTCCTGCAGGACTTCGATGTGATCGCGCCGTCGAACGACAGCACCTCGGTGTTGTCCTGGACTCGTGATGTTGACGAGAAGAAAACGCGGGTCGTCGCAGCATGGCTAGAAGAGCGGGGGTTTAAAACCGTCCTCGAAGAGCGTCGATTCGGAGCACACACCCGTCGTGCGGAGGATGAGCCCGGGCTCGCACTCTTCGGGGTCGACAATGCCAACACCAGGCTCTCATTGGACCGGGCGGGATTCGACCTGATCGTGGAGGCCGGGCTTGGGGCTGGCCCGGACGCATTCCGGAGCATCTCGGTCCACACCTTCCCGGGGCCACGCACGCCGAGCGAAATCTGGGGTCGCTACGACCAGAGCGACAATGCCCAGCGGGCTACGCCGGCGTATGACGCTCTCAAGGCGGCCGGAATGGACGAATGCGGCCTGACACTCCTCAAGTCGCGTTCGGTTGGGGTGCCTTTCGTCGGACTGACGGCCGGCTGCCTTGTGATCGCTGAACTGCTGCGGCGCCTCCACGGAGGCGCCCACCTTGAGCAGTTCTCCACGTCTGTCCTCGCCCTCGAAAATGTCGAGATGACCGAACGGGAACGTGTGCCCTACGCCCACGGCCATCAGGCCGTCGCGGCGTGGCAGCAAGTCGGATGACCCGGTAGGAGTCACGAGGCCGTGCGCCGATAGGACCTCCTGCTGACCTCGCCTCTTTCTGGAGTGAATCGAATGCCGAACAAGAGTGACCGTGTCGGGATCGCGCTGTTTGCGCAGCTGGGCCCGGAATGCGCGTTGGCCCGCGAGGTGCGAAAGGTGAAGACTCACTTTGATGCCTGTTCTACGAGTTCGGCATAGCGGTTCATGACATCTGGTAGATTCTGCTTCAGCCCGGCAGTCAGCCGTGCCGCGAGTTCTGCTGCCGAAGGTGTGCCGTTAGGCGCGGAGCCTTGGTCCTCCCATCCGCGCGGCAT
>JADLBU010000109.1 GCA_020847535.1 Phycisphaerales bacterium | reverse complement strand
GGGCATGCACGCCCATCCCTCGCCCGCTTGGCTCCGGATGTACGCCTCGCCGCTCTCACGCTGGGCATCCAGCGAGTTGAACTCCTGCTCCAGCCCCTCTTCACTGCTCTTGCGGGTGTAGATGGCGCAGCGCACGGCGGGCAACTTGCCGTTGGTTTGGTTGGGTCGTTGTCGGCTCATCGTGCCTCCGCACCCTTCGGTGCCTGAATCCCGAAGAACAGGTATCCGTTCCAGTGCGCCCCGGTGACCGCCTGCGCGACCGCCGAGAGCGACCTGTAGATCGTCCCCTCATGGTCGAACCCGTTCGGCAGGACCCGGACCCGGATGGTGCGACCGCGATACTCCCGCGTCAGGAGCGCCCCGGGCATCGGGAGCCGGGCGTCGGCGGGGGCCTCGACCTGCTTGGTCACCACGCGGCCGCCGGGCGCACGCGCGGCCACCTTGACTGGCTCGGCTCCGGCGGGCGCTCGCGAGCGGAGGTCGGCGTCGTTGGCGATCTCCAGCGCCCGCTTCCTCGCCCGGTCGGGAAGCCCGCCTTCCGCGTTGGCCTGAATCCGCCACGCGATGCGGCGGACGAGGAACTCCTTGTGGTACGAGCGCGTCTGCTCGCCGAAGACCTCGGCGTATTCCCGCCGCAGGTCGCCCACCGTCATCCGCCGCAGCGCGCTCACCTTCTGGCCCACGTTCAACATCGGACATCGCCGCCTTTCTCTGGCCGTTAACCAGCGACGCCATCAGGGCGAGAAGGAGCCGTCAGTTCAAGGCATGTGGCCGAGGATTCCGGCAGATTCTCGACGGGGCCGAGATGTCCCGGAACTCGCCCATGCAGGCGCAGAATCCCGCGTGCCAGGATGCTGGCAACCTCGTCCATCCGCTCGTCGGGCGACATGTCCGCCGGGTCCGTCGGGTCGAGGCGCAGCGACATCGCGCACTCCTTCGGGAATGCTCACCCGTCCGTGGTCGGTCGTGGTGATCAGGGATCGGTCGCCAGTGGCACGCCGCCCCTGGCTACTGGATACCTACGCGATGGGATTCCGAAGTCGCGCGCGAGGCTGCCGAGGGCAACCCATGCGTTAACCTCTGGAAATCAGAGTTTCCGGCCAGCGCGTCAGTCTCTGACGCCTGCTGATACGATGCCGCCTGTAACGGATCGAGGGAATCTGTGGAGGATCGTGTGGGTAATCAATTCGACGACGCCGAGCGAGAAGTTCTGGCCGAGAATACGGCGCAGTCGATCCTCAAGCACCTGAACCGTCTTGAGGCGAAGCGCTCGCTTCTTGGCGCGCGATGGATCTGGGAACTGCTCCAGAACGCTCGCGATGCCGCCCTCCCGACGGGGGTGAATGTCTCCGTGCAGCTGAGCAAGGGAGAGCTTCGGTTTCGTCACGATGGGCGAGCCTTCAAGTACAAGGAGTTGGCTCACCTCATTTACCACGGCACGACCAAGTTGGACGGCGAGGACGAGGTCGGGCATTTTGGTTCCGGGTTCGTCAGCACACACCTGCTGGCTCGTCGAGTCCGGGTTTTGGGGTTGGTCGAGGACGGAAAACAGTTCGAGTTTTGGCTCGACCGGAGCAGTACGGACCAACACGAACTGGCGGCTGCGATGCGGCGGTCGATGGACGAGTGCAAGCAGTCGTGCCAGTTGGACCACGCGGCCGACGCACGTACCGAAACCGAGTTTGTGTATCCCCTCACCGCGGAAGGGCAGGCGTTAGCGACCACGGCGATCGAGGATCTGAAGGCATGGGGTCCGCTGGTCCTTGCGCTCGCGCCCGAAATCTCCGCTGTAGGTTTTCACGGCGATGGGGGGCCGTGGCGACTGGTTCGCGGGAGCTCTCGGCCATTGGCCACGGGGCTTGACCTCACGACAATCGAACACCATACCGATGACGGGGTCGTTCCGCATACGGTCGCCGTGGCACGGCCGGATGCTGGTGTTCAGGCGGCCATTCCCCTTCGCACGCTTGGTGCCGGGCTCGGCGTTGAACTTGATGAGCGCACGCCGAGGGTATTTGTCCTCTTTCCCCTTCTCGGGACCGACAAGCTGTCACTGCCCGCTGTGCTCCAGTCGAGGGAGTTCGAGCCGTTTGAAGACCGAGATGGGATATGGCTGGACAGCGATTCGCCGCGAGCCGCCAAAAACCGTGAGATTGCGGAGAGAGCGTTGCCCGCCATCGGGCTACTGATCGAAACGGCAGCGCGCGAAAAGTGGGCCGACACCGATCGTCTCATGGCGTTCGATACCTCCAAGCGACCGCAATGGGTAGATGAATCATGGTTGAACCGGCTGCTCATCAACGTGCTCGAGCGCGTCAAAGACGTCGCTCTGATCCCCACGGTGTCGGGTGATTGGGTCCCGGCTGCGAAGGCGTGGCTACCCGTGACGGATGACCCGATGCACCAAGCCACGCTTTGGCAACTGGCCCATGGATGGACTGACTCGGCGTCAAGATTGCCGCCACGGAAGTCTTTCGTCGCATGGTCGCGGAACCTATCGAACTGGGCGCTGCTGACAACGCGGCCATTGGGCGAACATCCTGCGGCGTTCACGCTACCCCGGCTTGCTCGAATGGTCAGTGATGCCGGAACCACTGAGAACCTCGCCTCCAAGGTGGAAGAGTCGGAAGGAGTGATGTCCTGGCTCTCTCGCTTCTTGGTGCTCGTGCAGTTGAGCCGACAAACGAGCCTGCACGATGACCTGTCACTTTTGCCCAGTCAGACGGGCCGACTTCGGAAGCGTCGGGAGTTGGCGGTTGATCAGGGCATTTCGGACATACTGAAGGACATCGGGGCAGTGTTTGGGATCGACATCCGAAGCGGGCTGCTAGACCCTGGAGTAGCCGTGCCCGGGCTTGAAACACTGCTACCGGCGAAGAGCGAGGAACAGGCGGTGGATGAGATCTTGGCCGCGCTACGGAGAGAATGCCAGAGTGGTCGCATTCCCAACAGCATGGTCTCAGCAAGCGTTAGTCTGTTCTGGTGGCTCGCCGATCGACCGCAATTCGCCAAGCGATTGGAGGGGTTCCCCGTCGCCACAACTGACGGCGGCGAAGAGACCCATCTCGTTGTCGAACTCCCTCGTCACGATCAACGAGAAGATCGCATGCTGGCGCCCGTTGCGGTCTGGTCTGACGGTGCGAGGAAGTACGTGGCGCTGTTCCCCAAACGAAAGGTGCTGCATCCCGATTTCGCTGCCGAGGCCGAGGAGCGCGGGCGGTGGACTCAGCTCCAGGAACGTGGCTTTGTTCACCTGGAGCCGCTGTACGAGACAACCGTGCGGATGGAGGACACGCTCACGGTCGAGCCGTTGTCCGACGAGAAGGAACACGATTCGGAGCAAGCCCTCTCGGTGTCATACATCGCGTGCTTGATGGACAAGGACGTTGGCTTGATTAATGCAGCTCGAAAGAGCCGCGCCCGCGCGATCCAGCTCATCGAGTTCATCCTGAACTATGTGCTTCAGAACGACCGTGATGCCTTCCAGCACACCCCTGTTCGTTGCGAATGTACGTTAGAGCACCACGTCTTCCGAGCGGCATGGCTGGTCCCATTACGCGCCCTGAGGTGGATTCCGCCTGAAGCGGACGGTCACGGGTCCGAACTTGCTTCGGCAGAATCGCTCGCCCGACTGCTGGCTGGGAGCCCTGGCCTGGTGAGGCAGTTTGAGACCGAGTCCGGAAGGGGGCTGTTGCAGGCGCTCGGCATCAGTCCGGCGGACCTTGCCCTGCGAGTTGTTGCACCAGACGAGGAGACCCGGGTCTCCCTGATTCGCTCTGTCGGCGATCTGGCTCAGGCCGCCGGAGGTGTGAAGGGCGTGCGCGAGCTCGTCAACGACATCCAGAATGACCCCGAGATTCTCAAGAGCATCAGCCAGCGGAAGGAAAATCGTGAGCGCGTTCGCCGCAACCAAGGGATCGGCCAACTTGTTGAGCAGCTTCTGCGCGACCAACTAAAGGCCCAGGGCCTCAGTGTTGAGCGGACAGGAACCGGCTCGGACTTCGAGGTTGAGAGCGACTTCGTTGAGAATGGTCAAGAGGTGGTCTTGAGGCTCGGCATCGAAGGCGCCTCCACGCTGCTCGAGGTGAAGAGTGCTCGCGGCGACCGCGTCAAGATGACGCCCAGGCAGGCGGAGACGGCGTGCGAAGCGAAGGATGGGTTTGCGCTCTGCGTGGTGCCAATCACCGACGACGCCCCAACGGCGGAGGTGATT
Organism: Phycisphaerales bacterium; assembly: GCA_020847535.1. Taxonomy (GTDB): domain Bacteria; phylum Planctomycetota; class Phycisphaerae; order Phycisphaerales; family UBA1924; genus JAEUJB01. The sequence goes on along the minus strand of JADLBU010000109.1, from coordinate 626 downwards.
CGCCAGCAGAGTCGCTTCGTTTTCGCGGTCGGGAGTCAGCTTGCGGAGGCATGGGCTGCCTACCAGGACATTGAGGCTGCCACCGATGCCGCCCTACAGCCGGGAGGTCAAGTCGAACTGGAGATCATCGAAGGACAAGTCCGGTTCAAGGTCGGCCGTGAAGTTTGGGCTCGCGGTTTGGGCTTTGACGCCGCCGTTGCGGAAATCGTGAAGCGGAGCAATTCGGCCCGGGTCGGCACTCCGACACCAACCGGGCAAGGCCCCCGAGAGCAACCCTCCTGTTAAGCTCAGGCCACCCGTCAACCAGAGAGCGCGAGAGTCCGAGAGGGTTGCCGTCGGTGGGGCGAGAGCAACCGTGGGGGTTGTCGTCGGACCCCGAGATTCGGTTTCAAGACGGAGAGCGCGGCGTGCGGGGCGGGTTTCGGCCCAGGCATCGGAAACCCCCGTCCTGACGGGACTTTCCGCGCGTCGTCGCGATGGCGAACCGAGGCGGCCAAACCGCCCGACCCGTAAACCAAAACGCCCCCGCGTTTCCGCGAGGGCGTCGGTAACTCCCCGACTAGGACTCGAACCTAGAACCTAGCGGTTAACAGCCGCTCGCTCTACCATTGAGCTATCGGGGATTG
>JADLBU010000108.1 GCA_020847535.1 Phycisphaerales bacterium | reverse complement strand
GCGACCACCCGGCGCCGCAAGTCTTCCTGAGCCTCCGGCGGGAGCTTCCTTGCATCCGGTCTCTTCATCCCTCATCATAGCCGAAGCCCAGTCGAATGTCCACTAAATACGAGTCTGATTAGTAACTACGTCGGTGCGGCGGATGTCCTGCTCTTCAACAGTTGGAAGCTATACCACAACAACAACCCGAACGCTCCCATCGCCGCTGAACGCGGCGATGCTGAGCCCATGGATGCACTGACCAAGCCGTAGCGAACAGAGCGACACCTCCCCGATGCATCTCCTCTAGCGCCCGCCACCTCGGCGGGCGTTGTTCTTTCCATCCAACCGCATGCCCTCCGCATCGGAATACCATCTCCACCATGCCCCTCCGCCTCTACAACACCCTCACCAAACACATCGAGCCCTTCATCCCCGGCGATCCCTCGCATATCACCTTCTACACCTGCGGACCCACCGTCTACGACGATGCACACATCGGCAACTTCCGCTCCTTCCTCGCCGCCGATGTCCTCCGCCGATGGATCGAATCCCCCCTCTGCGATGTCCAGGCCGAGGGCGGTGCTCGCCACCGCGGCCCCCGCCGCGTCACCCACGTCATGAACATCACCGATGTCGGCCACATGACCGACGATGCCGAGGGCGGCGAATCCGGTGAAGACCGCATGTCGGTCGCCGGTCGCCGGCTCCTCGAAGCCAAAAAAGCCGGCAAGCTTCCTGACAACGTGAGCGTCGATCCCTCCAACCCCTATCAGATCGCCGAGTTCTACGCGAACCGCTTCGTCGAAGATGCACGCCGCCTCGGCCTCAAGGTCGCCATCGAATCCCAGCAGGATCCCACCCTCATGCCCCGCGCCACCCAGAAGGTCGCCGGCATGATCCAGGTCATCCGCCGACTCATCGATCGCGGCCACGCCTACGCCGTCGGGGAACCCGGCAAGCAGACCATCTACTTCCATGTCCCCAGCTTCGCCCCCTACGGCAAGCTCAGCGGCAACACCCTCGACCAACTCGCCGAAGGCAAGGGCGGCCGCATCAGCGCTGCCAACCAGGCCCAGAAGAAGCACCCCGCCGATTTTCTCCTCTGGAAAAGCGATCCATCGCACGTGATGAAGTGGGATTCCCCCTGGGGCACCGGCTACCCCGGCTGGCATATCGAGTGCACCGTGATGTCCGCCGAGCGCCTCCTGCTCCCGGGCGCCCCGGCCTCCGGCGTGGTCAAGCAGGCCGCCGGCGGGGTCGGCCCCGCGCTGCTCGATGCTCTCGTCCACCTCACCGACCAGACCGGCATCATCGACCTGCACTCCGGCGGCGAGGACAACATCTTCCCCCATCACGAGTGCGAGATCGCCCAGTCGTGCGCTGCCTTCAACACCCACCCCGAGAAGGGCACCTTCGCCCGCATGTGGTTCCATCCCCGCTTCCTGCTCGTCGATGGCGAGAAGATGAGCAAGAGCAAAGGCAACTTCTACACGCCCCGCGACCTGTTCGAGAAGGGAATCGAGCCCGCGGCGATCCGCTTCGAGATCATCAAGACGCACTATCGCAGCAACGCCAACTTCACCGAGCAGGGCCTCAAGGACAGCCAGCGGACCGTCGATCGCTGGCGAACCTTCCTCGAGCGCGCCGACCAGGGCGCCCGTGATTCATCCGTCGATCCCGAGGTCGGCCGCTGGTTTGCGCTGGCGATGAGCAACGACCTTAACATCGCCGAGGCGATCGCCGAGGTCAACAAGTGGATCTCGCGCACCCACGAGCCATCCCTCAACGATGGCATGATGATGCGCACCTTCGACAACGTCCTTGGTGTGCTCGAACTCTCCCGCGCTGCCACCGCGCAGACCGAGATCGGCGTCTTCCGGGATGGCCTGGCCCCCGACCCCGCCGTGCTCGCCAAGCTCAACGAACGCGCCGCCGCACGCGCCGGCAAGAACTTCAAACGCTCCGATGAGATCCGGGATGAGCTTGCCAAGATGGGCTACGGGATCAAGGACATCGCCGGCGGCAAGGTCGAAGTCCGCCGCGCCTGATCCTGCACTCATCGGAGCCGAGCCGCCGGTGGATCTTCGCGCGGCAAGCCCTGTTCGCGTGCAGGTGATTCCACCCACGTCCGCCCGATCGCGACCTATCCGGACTCGTCTCCCAAAAAGAAGATCAGCAGCCTCCACTCTCTCTCCCGGTGGCGGAGGCTGCCGTCTTCAATGGAGCACAAAGGACTCTCTCTTCCTTCGCGCTCGATCTGGAATTGCGTCTGGTGCGTCCGACGGAAAGGACTCCCGTCGAAACCCCCGAAGGGAACCAGACTGGCGGGCGGAACGACCTCAAGGTAACCGTGCCGACCCCTGGTTTCAAGGCCAAATATGCGAATGTTCCGCGAAGCTGCTGGTCTTTGGCGACATTCGCATGATGTCTGGAATCAACCACGTCCGCTAACGCATTGCGACCCTTCCCTGGATGTGAAAATAGGTAACTTCTCGGACGTTGCGACCCGGTCACAACATCCACCATCCATCACTCGCGGACCCGGAAAACCCGGAACGTGTACTGGTACACCGATCCCGCGCTGACCTCCTCCAGCCGCGACATCCGCCCGGCCTGCTGATATCGCGACAGCTCTCCGGCCTGCGGGTCATCCCGGAGGATCAAGTAGTGATTCACCGGAGGCACAGGACAGTCCGCTGAGAGCGCTTTCCATTCGACCTTGCGCGCCTGCCCATCCCCGTTGCTCGCGTACCACAGCACATCCGGCCGCGCCTCGATCAGGTGGTCCGCCCAGATGTTCGATCCGGGCGAGATGACACCGGCGATCTTCGCGCCGGCTTCACGCCCACCGATCCGGCTGAGCCTGGGCTGGCTCAGCCACACCGTCACCATCCCGGCCAGCAGCATCCCGATGCACATCACCATCGGATGACCCAGCAGCATTGACTGCGCGATCGGCGGTCGCTTCAGAATGAAAAAACCATGCAGCCCCAACCCGAAATACCCAGCGATCGGCGCGATCAGCATCTGGGTCGCCATCGTGTATCTCGGGTTGCTGACCCCCGCGATCGTCAGCATCCCCAGCGAGATCAGCACCGCCAATGAAAGAATGCGGGCGGCCGGGAACGCACGCGGGGTCTCTTCGGCCTTCGGTGAACGGGCCTCGGCGAACGCATCGGGCCCCCACGGGAAGAGCATCGCCAGCGACGCGGGGGTCGCCATCAGCAGGCTCGTCGGCATCAAGAGCAGGATCCGCATCGTCTGCCCCGGCTCCCAGAGGAAGTCATCGACCGTCTGCAACACCGGTGCGGCCGGCAGGTCCGCCGTCCGCTGCGCGATCAGCATGTAGATCACCGACAGGATCACGGCCGAGAGCACCAGCCCCGCGCCAATCCCCGGCCGGAAAAGCACGCGGGCCGATCGATGAAACAGGATCCCCGCGATCAGCACCGATGCGAACGCCGTCGCCCCCGCGGGCCCCTTGGCCAGCGCAGCCAGCACAAGCCCTCCGGTCAGCGCAAGCGTGCCGCACACGTGCGAACCGATCCCCCGCCGGCCCTGCGCCAGGATGATGTCCAACGCCGACAGCGATGCGAGCTGAACACCCAGGTTGTGCAGCGAATCGATGTCCGCGCTGCGGGCGCTCGACCAGAACACCGGCATGAACACCTGCGCCAGACCTGCGTACAGCCCCCCGATCGCGCCGAACCAACGCCGGGCAAAGATCAGCGCCAAGACCGCCGCCGCCGTCGCCGCCATCGCCGATACGGCACGGGCTGCCAGCTCCGTCTGACCCAGCAGCGCCGAAGCCCCCGCGATCGCCCACGGCATCCCCGGCGGCTTGCGCAGGTACGGCCTCCCGAACAGCTCCGGCACCAGCCAGTCACCACCCTCGAGCATGTGGTACCCGGGGATCGCACGGTGCCCCTCGGTCCCGCTGAAGCTCGCGCTTCCCAGCAGCGGCCAGTGGATCATCCCCGCGGCCAAGAGCACCAGCACCACCTGGATCGGCCAGCCCGAGAGCATCGATGTCCACCGGGATGCGGCGACCGGGCGGATGGTCGTCTCGTCCGTGGGTGGCTTCATTTCGCGGAAGTGGTGGGGGAGCTGGCGGGAGTAGCGCTGAAGGCCGGCGTGGAGGTGGGGATGGAAGTGGGGGTAGGTGCGGGGATCGGCTCGACGCCCGGGATCTGACTGCCGGTGCGATACGCCTCGGCGATCTTCTCAGACCACTCCGCGAGCATGAGCAGCAGGTACGGATTGTCCGCGGCCTCGTGGCGATGCCTGATCGCCTCATGGAACACTTCCCCGTACGGCCTGCCCTGCACGATGTGCCGGTGCAGCATCACCAGGCACCCGGTGCGCTGCGCCCCCGCCGAGCAGTGCACCAGAACCGGCTGCTTCCCCGGATCGTTCATCAGCTTGAGGGCATGCACGTAGTTGTTGGGGTTGCCCGTGGCATCCCCCTCCAGCCGCAGCACATATCGCGTAAGCCCCAGAGCATCGGCGGTCCGCTGCATCCGGGCTTCCTCCGCGGATCCCGGCTCATACGCGCCCAGGTCGACGATGGTGCGGATGTGGTACTGGGATGCGACCCTCCCCAGCGCTGCGGGCGTCAGCTCTCCCGATCGATAGATCTTGCCCTCATCGACGATGCCGAAGTTCTTGGGCCGGGCGTTGCTCCAGGCCGCAAACATGCTCCCGGCGATCACGATGACAATGGCAACCAGTGCGATCGGCAACCAGGATCGCCGCCGGGCAATCGACGGAACGACCCCCCGTCCCGGACCCCCCGGGTCGGCAACCGCCTGGACTGGCTGAATCTGGACGACTGACATCGCCGACATGATAGTGCCCAACCCTACCATCCCCCCGATGTCCACGGATGGATCAAGCCCGATGCCCGCTCGCCCCGGCGAACCCCCACCCAACGGCCGGACCCCAGCCGGCGGCAAGTCCGCCCGGAGAAGCTCCTACCCCGCCGTCGTGGATCGCCTGATGGAAGAGCTGGCCCGCCTTCCCGGCGTGGGCCGACGGTCCGCCGAGCGGCTCGCATTCCACATCCTCAAGAGCACCCCCGACGAGGCGATGACCCTCTCCAAGGCGATCTCTGATGTGAAGCTGCGGGTCCAGCACTGCGGTGTCTGCTGGAACCTCACCGATGCGGGGGGGGATCTTCCCCGCTGCCAGATCTGCGCGGATCCCGGCCGGGAACGGGCAAGCGTCCTGGTCGTTGAACAGCCAAAGGACCTGATCGCCCTTGAACAGACCGGGATGTACAAGGGGTTGTATCACGTGTTGATGGGCCGGATCTCACCCCTCGATGGCATCGGCCCCGAGGAACTCACGGTCGCGGACCTCCTCCACCGGCTCGATGAGCCGCAGCGCAACCCCGGCGAATCGCCGATACGAGAGGTGATCCTGGGCCTCAACCCCACCGTCGAGGGCGATGGCACCGCCCTGTACCTCCAGGAGGAACTCGCCCAGCGCCCCGATGTCCGCATCACCCGCCTCGCCCGCGGCCTCCCAACCGGCTCTCACCTCGAGTTCGCCAACAAGGCCGTCTTGGCCGATGCAATCCAATGTAGACAAGATGTCCGATGATCTAGTTTCACCAGTGCCCGATGCCCAGTGCCTAGTGCCTTCCTATGCGATTTGACTATTCACAGCAGATGAAGCTCGGCCAGCACATGAAGCTGGCCCCTCGGATGATCCAGTCCATGGAGATCCTCCAGATGCCGCTCGCGGATCTGCAGGAACGCATCCAGCAGGAGCTTGAAAACAACGCCGCGCTGGAGATCGCGGAACTCGATGCCGATGCCACCCGCGCCGACCGCAAGGCCGCCGAAGCCGCCGATCTCGATCGCCCTATGGAGGTCAACGAATCCTCCGCGACCGATGACTTCCAGCGACTCGAGGAATACCAGGAATTCAACCCCGAGGCCGCCGAGAACGAGTTCTCTGCCTCCGACTACGAAGATCGCGGCGGTGCCCCCACGGTTGAACCATCCCCCGGCCCCTCTGCTCCCGAGCCCGGCCTCTCCCGCGAAGACGACTTCGGTTCCTACTCCCCCGCCCGCATGGATGGGGAGCGCGATGCCAAGCTCGATGCCATGGCCGCCGCTCCCGCGCGCTCGGCCTCACTCACCGAGCAGCTTCAGGACCAGTGGGCCCTCTCCGATGTTGAGGATCGCATCCGCGCCATGGGCGACATCATCATCCCCTACATCGAGGAGGATGGATATGTCCGTACCCCGCTGGCGACCATCGCTGATCGCGTCCCCGCCTCTTCCCCCATCAAGCCCACCGCGGAAGGCCTCGAGCACGGCCTGCGGGCCGTCCAGCTCCTGATCGAGCCCGCCGGCATCGGCGCCCGCGATGTCCGCGAGTGCCTCCTCCTCCAGCTCGATGCCATGGAAGACTCGCTCGCCGATGAGATCGAGCGCGATCCCGATGCCCGCAAAACGCTCGCCGCCGCCCGACGCATCATCGAGGGCTACCTCGATGACCTCACCCAGAACCGCCTCCCGCGCATCTCCGAGCGCACCGGCCTCTCCCTCGATGAGATCAAGGCCGCCCTCGTCGTGATGCGAAAGCTCAGCATCTCCCCCGCCCGTCGCCTCGTCGATGAGGCCAGCCGACCCATCGTCCCCGATGCCATCGTCGAGTATGACGCCGATGAGGACCGCTACATCGCCTACCTCAACGAGGGACGCATACCCAACCTCCGCGTTAACCAGGAATACGCCCACATGTCCAAGGATCTCGGCGTCGACAAGCAGTCTCGCGAATTCCTCAAGACCAGCCTCGGCAACGCCCACTGGCTCATCGACGCCGTCAATCAGCGCAAGCGCACCCTCCTCCGCGTCGTCAAGGCCGTCGTCGAGGCCCAGCGCGAGTACTTCGACTACGGCCCCCAGGCCACCAAGCCCCTCCCCATGACCCAGGTCGCCGAGCAGCTGGGCATCCACGTCGCCACCGTCTCCCGCGCGGTCAGCGAGAAATACCTTCAGACCCCCCGCGGCGTCGTTCCCTTGCGCAAGTTCTTCACCGGCGGCACGCAGACCGATGAGGGTGAGGATGTCAGCTGGGAGGCGATCCGGGCGGCCCTCAAGGATGTCATCGACGCCGAGGACAAGGCCAAGCCCCTCAGCGATGAAGCGCTCGCCGATGAACTCAAGAAGCACGGACTCGAGATCGCCCGCCGCACGGTCGCCAAGTACCGGGAGCAGATGGGCATCCCCACGGCTCGCCTTCGCAAGACTTTCTGATCCTTCACTGAATCCACGCGACCACGGCCGTCGAATCCCCAACACGAAATGGGATGTGCCATGAAGCCCATAGATATCGCCGCGCTCGTTCTCGCGCTTGTCGGGGCCCTCAACTGGGGCCTGTACGCCGCGTTCAAGTTTGATCTGGCCGCGGCGATCCTCGGGGAGTACTCGATGCTCGCACGCGTGATCTACGGCCTGGTCGGTCTCTCGGCGATCGTGCTGACGGCCCGAATTCCCATGCTCCTGCGCCTGCGCGCCGCCTGAACAGTCGGTCGAATCCCCGCACGTGTCTCACCACGTCGGCACCGGCTGCGGATCCTCCCGGTACCTGCAATCCAGCGCCAGCCCCAGCCGGATGTGGTGCCAGAAGAACGGGTTCTCATCGACGACCGCCTGCGTCATCCCCTGCCCCGGCCGCAGCCGCTGCACCAGCGAGAAGCAATCCACCGGCTCGATGCACCCCCACGGGACCAGCTCCTGGTACACGCAGCGCAGCCCGAACTCGGCGCAATCGTTGCGGAACTTCTCCGCGCTCATGTCCGACCCGCGCCAGTGGTCGTTGGGCAGCGGCGGCCGCCCGTTCTTCTCGACCGCGAACTCCGCGTAGTTCGTGTGGTGGATCAGCCCGAACCCCCCCGGCCGCAGCGCCCGCTGCATCTCCTTCACGTACGACCGCATCACATCGTGCTCCGCATGCACCAGGCTGTGCCACGAGAAGACAAAGTCGATGCTCCCATCGGCAACCCCCGGCAGTGTCCGGCCGTCGTTGACGATGTACGTCATGTTGTCTTCGCCGAACTTGCCCCTGCAGAACTCGATGCATCGCGGCGTCAGGTCCACCAGCGTCATCCGCCTGGCGAACGGACGCAGGTGCTCCGTCCACACCCCGTGCCCGGGCGCCAGCTCCAGCATGTGCTCGCAGGGCACGAACCGCTGGATCCGCGGGAGGATCGCCCACTGCCACGCCGCCCGCGTGCCGCCGTAGCCGACGTTCCACTCGTTGCCTTCGAGCTTCCAATCGTAAACGGACCAGAACTGGAGGTTTTCCTGCACGCTGGGCATGCCGCACTGTAGGAAATCGATCGACCGGATTCCGGATCCGCACGCGCGCTGCACGCCACAAAACGAAAAAGGGCGCCCGGCCGATGCCGGGCGCCCTGCAGCTTTGGCTTTCACTGATGCCCGATGCCCAGTGCCTGATGCCTTCGGCCTACCTCAGCAGCCGTTCTCGAACGCCTCGACGAACGCATCGAAGTCGTCGGTATCGACGAAGCCCGACTCATCGAAGTCGGCCGATTCATCCCCGGCCTCGAAGGCCAGCACGAACGCCGAGTAGTCCTCGATGTCGACGAAGCCCGAGCCGTCGAAGTCCGCCGGGCAGCCCAGCGAGCCGCCGTGCCAGTAGGCGTTGGCCGGGATGATGGTCTTGGCGAGCGTGCTGCTCGCGTAGTACATCCGAAGGCCGGCGTGTGACGTGTTCTCGAAGTACTCCACCCGCACCGCGTGCTTGCCGGCCTTCAGGCCGATCGAGCCGGTCTCCTGCGTGAAGGTGTGCACCCCGTCGTGGTCCACCACCAGCGTGTTCCCGATGTACATCCGCGAACCCTCATCGGACTCGAGCGTGAAGTCGTAGATGTCCGTCGTCGGAACCTCGATGTACCCTTCGAAGCGGCCCGACAGACGGTCCGACCGCGTCGAGTTCATGAACTGGAACAGCGTCTGGTTCTGGTTGAGCTGCACCACCGTCGTCGAGAGGTACGGCGTCATCGCATCCATGTCCGGGATCGCCGTCTTGTTGCTCGTGAACGAGTACCAGTCCACCTCCAGCGCAGGCTCGGCGCCCGTGGGGTTCTCGGGATCACGGAAGAAGTCAGAGCCAAGCACGTTCGCCGTCACGGTCGCCGTGTCGGTGCCATCCACGTTGTCGCTGATGGTGTAGTTGAACGTGTCCGGCCCGGTGTAGTTGTCGGGCGCCAGGTAGATGAGCTGGTCGCGACCGCCGGGGCCCGTCCCCACCGAGCGGGTGATCGTGCCGCCGTGGGCCGACGTGGTCTGGAACGTCGTGATGACGATCGGATCACCGTTGAGGTCGTAGTCGTTGGCGAGCACATCGACCGTCACCGGAGAGTCCTCGACCGCGTTGCCCGCCGAGTCGTTGACGGCATCGGGCGGCATCGGCCCGACCGTCCCCGCGGCCTGCTGAGCGGCCTTGAAGACGTTGACCCGGCCCCAGCCGTACGTGTTGTCGTTGCCGGGCGTGCCCATGTCATCGCAGCTCGAGAACAGCAGCGTCTCGACCTGTGTGGGGGTCAGGTTCGGGTTGATCGACCAGATGAGGCTCGCCACGCCATTGGCGAGCGGGGTCGCCATGCTCGTGCCGTCCCAGGCCTCGTACCCGCCGCCCCAGGTCGAGGAGAGGATACCCGTGCCCGGGGCGAACACATCGATCGCCTGGCCGTACGCGCTGAAGCCGGCCCGGTTGTCGTTGGGATCAGAAGCGCCCACGACGATCACGTTCGGGTGGTCGAAGTTCAGGTTCGCGCCGTCATTGCCGGCCGCGTAGAAGTACAGCGAACCCACCGACTTGATGTACGCGCCCGTGGTCTCCAGCGAGGGGTTGTTGACGCCGCTGTAGCTCGCCGACACCGTCTTGGCCCCGTTATCGGCCGCCCAGCGGGCGCCCTGGATGAGGTCGTCGTAGCTGGCGCCGCCCCCGGCGTTGTTCGTCACGCGGATCATCATGATCCGGGCGTTCCAGTTCACGCCCGCGACCCCGACCCCGTTGTTGGTGATCGCCGCTCCGCATCCGGCGACGTGCGTCCCGTGGCCGTGGAGCTCGGCGACGCTGCCGCCGTCGGCCTCGGCGATGTCGTTGGGGGCGTCAAACCCAAAAACGCGCTTGGCCGCCAGGTCCGGGTGCGTCAGGTCGATGCCCGTGTCGGTGTAAGCCGTGATGATGTTCGTAATGCCAGTCGAGATGTCCCACCCCAGCGTGGACTGCATCTTGGCGTGATGCCACTGGCTACCCAGGAGCGGATCGTTGGGTGTGTTGTTGGGGTAGCAGATCCAGTTGGGGACCGCGTACTGGAACAGCCCGGTCGCCATCAGCTTGGCGGACAGGGCGTTCTCCAGGTTTCCGGATTGGTCGGCCGACGGAACGCCGGCCTTGCCGCTGCGCTGCGCGTTGGGAACGTCGATGACGTACTCATCCACCTCGGGGTAGTACTTGGCGATCATGCCCGCCAGGGCGGCCCGGGCCTCCTGATCCTGCGATGGGTGCAGGTTCCGAGCCGGACGGACGATCAATTGACCCGAGAATTCGGTATTTCCGGGCCGGGCCACGAACTGTCGTTCCACCGGGGAGACAACATCCGCCGCCAGCGCCGGCAGGGCCAGACCTGCCAGAATCACAACCGCCAAGGTACGATTGAGCATCGGTCACACTCCAAAATGAGGATCGGTCGAGAAGGGACTACTCGGCAAAGTCCAATATACCAGCCGCCCGCCTCAGAACAAGACCGTTATTTGGGAACGTTTCATAGCGCAGAACAGTGGTTCCAGACCCCGCCACCCCCCTTGGCGGGCCCAGAACGCCTATCGACCCGCCCCACCCCCCCGGTTCAGCCGCGATCCGATCCCCAAAAGAAAACACGCCCGGCGACCTCGCCGGGCGTGTGGATCTCATGTATCACCGATGCCTGATGCCTTCGGCCTTCCTCAGCACCCCAGCTCGAACGCCTCGACGAAGGCGTCGAAGTCGTCGGTATCAACGAAGCCGGAGTTGTCGAAGTCGGCCGACTCATCCCCGGCCTCGAAGGCGACCACGAACGCCGAGTAGTCCTCGATGTCCACGAACCCGGACCCGTCGAAGTCCGCCGGGCAGCTCCCGGGGTTCGAGTACGCCGACACAGGCACCACCACCTTGGTGATCGCGCTGCTGGCGTACCACAGACGCAGGCCGGCGCTGCTGGTGTTCTCGAAGTACTCCACCTTGATCGCGTGCTTGCCGGCCTTGAGGCCGATGTTGCCCGTCTTCTCGGTGAACCCATGCACGCCGTCGTGGTCGATGAACAGCGTGTTCCCGAAGTACAGCTTCGAGCCGTCGTCGGACTCAAGGTAGAAGTCGTAGAAGTCCGTCGCCGGGATGTCGATGTATCCGGTGAACGACCCGCCGACGCGATCGGACCGGGTCGAGTTCATGAACTGGAACAGCGTCGATCCCTGGTTGAGCTGCGTCACCGTCGTCGTCAGGTAGGGAGACATCGATGCGTAGTTGGGCATCGAAGACTGGTTGCTCGTGAACGAGTACCAGCCGACATCCAGCCCCGGCTCGGTGTTCGCCGGGTTCTCGGGATCCCGGAAGGCGCTGTCGTTGAGCACGTTGGCCGTCACCGTGCCCACATCCGTCACGTTCGCCGGATCCTTGACCGTGTAGGTGAACGAATCGGGCCCGACGTACGCGTTCGGCGGGTCGTAGATGAGCTGATCACGCCCGCCCGGCCCCGTGCCCACGGACCGGGTGACCGTGCCGCCATGCACGCTCGCCGCATCGAACGTCGAGATGACGATCGGCTGGCCGCTGGTGTGGCCGTCGTTGGCGAGCACATCCAGCGTCACGGGGTTGTCCTCGAAGACGTTGCCCGCGCTGTCATCGGTCGCGAAGGGGCCCGCCGCTGTCGTGACCGTGAACTTGTCGATCCACGTGCTCCACCCGCTCGCCTCGGCCGTCTCACCGACGACCCAGAAGGTCGAGTCGTCGGTGGGATCCACCGCGATGTCCTGGTAGTCGCCCCAGCGGCCTCCGCCGTTGGCGCCGGACATCCGCAGCTGCGTCAGGGGCCCCATCGTGCCGCTGGGGTCGGTCGCACGCCGCGCTGCGTAGTTGACGCTGATCCGCTCGTTGACCGAGCTGGCGCCCACCACCACCGCGACATCGTTGAACACGTTGGAGTAGATCGCCGGGAAGAAGGTCGCCTTCCCGCCGCCGGGGGCGATGTTCCCCGACTGCGCCAGCGTCACCGAGCCGCTCGTCGGCCAGTTGCCCGTGTTGAATTGATACCAGCGCGCCACGTTGACCCCGCCGGAATTGCTGTCATGGGTCGCGTACAGGTTCCCGTTGCGCCAGTGCGCGTTCAGGATGCGCCCGTCGATCATCCCCACCGAGTTCCCGCCCGCCGAGGGGGCGCTGCCGGTGCCGCTCGAGCTGGGCACCGTCACGTTGGTCGTGACGATCGCCGGCGAAGTCAGCGGGTTGGTGATCGCCTGCACACGGATCGAAGACGAAGAATTCACCGCCGTGAAGAACGGTGCGTTGGGGTTGCCGAAGCACTGCGCAACCTGCACCGAGAAGATGCTCCCGTCGCGCACCGTCGAGTACACCGCCGTCTGACCGGTCAGGAGCGGGGCCTTGTGGAAGATGCGGTAGCCGGTACCCGCAGTCCCGCTCCCGCCTCCGGCGAGCTTGAACAGGTTGCCCGTCACGTAGTACGCGTGCTGGTCGTAGCCGAATCCCGGGTAATCCCACCAGTACGTCGAGCCGCTGACCGTCAACACCGCATCGGTCCGGTACTTGTACCACGTGCCGTTGGGATCGCTGTCGTCGGACACGGCGATGCAGATCCACGCCTGGGTCGAGCCGTACGTCTCGGGGGCGATCACCACCCACCGGCCCGCGTAGTGGTCGTAGAAGCACTTGGGGTCGAACGTGAAGTTGCCGCACCCCACGCTCTCGAAGAAGCCGGGGTTGCCCGTGTTGTCCAGGTTCGATGAGAACTGCAGCGTGCCGGTCTTGGTCCACCACGCGATCGCCATGTTCACGGTCGCCAGGATGTGGTTGGGGCCCGCCGCCAGCGTCGGATCCGGAGGCGTCCACGTCGTGGCGCTGATGCCCGGGAACTGGGCACCGCCGCCCGAACCCTTCGTGCCGTTGACGTCGATCCCGCCCAGTGGCAGGTTGTTGGGCTCGCCCTGCGCGATCGGAGGACGAGTCTTCTTATGCCCCGTGATGTCACGGACCGCCATCTGCGGGCCCCGCCACGGCTCGGTCACCTGCATCTGTTGCGGGATCAGGCTCATGTCCTCGATCACCGCCGGCGCGGTCTTCCAGACCACCGCGCCCGGCGTTGTCAGATCGATCTCATCACCGGGCTTGCGCGGCGCCCCCGGCTTGGCGTACTCCGCGTTCGTGGGCTGCATGATCTCCGGCGCGACCGGCTCCTGCAGTGCCACCGCGTTCTTCAGGCCCTGGCTCGGCGCCGAGCACGAGGCGCTGAAGAGCGCTGCCCCCGCCGCCGCGGCCAGACTGACCGCAGCAATACACACTGACGATGAACCCCACGACCGGGAAGGTGATTTCATTGCCGACTCCATTTGTCGCCGAACCGATGATCGAACGGGAACAGAACCCGCGCTACCCAAAACGCGCAGCGACCACCGCGATCCGCCCAATGTACTGACTTTTCAGCACGATTGACAGCATCTCTTGCGGGGACTTTCAAAGAATAATTAGGTTTTAGCAATCACACCCATTGATAAAGGCGCACACGAAGTAGTCAAAGTCGTCCGTGTCCACGAACCCCGACCCATCCACATCCGCGCTGTCCACACCAAGTTCGAAGTCAAAGACGAACGCGATGTAGTCGTCGATGTCCACGAACCCGGTCTCGTCGAAGTCGGCCGTGCAGTCCGCCGGACGCAGGTACCAGCCCCCCGGCACCAGCTCATCCTCAAGCCCCCCGCCGGTCGCGTACAGCATCAGCCCGTGCGGACCCGTGGCGTGGAAGAACTCGACCCGGAAGCTGTGCGCCCCGGCCTCCAGCCCCACCTGCCCGCAGATCGGCCCATCGGCGGGGATATGCACACCCTGGTCGTCGATGATCGTGACATCCTGCATGATCAGCGAAGCGCCGCTGCCGCGCAGCAGGCAGAACTCGTACACCTCCGTCGTCGGGACCTGCAGATACCCCGTGAAGACCGCGACCGTGCCCGCCGATCGCCCCGAGTTCGCGAACGGCACCCCATCCGCCTGCGCAAAGCTCAGGCTCGGCACCGAGGTGGTCAGGTACGGATCCGGCACGACCGCCGGGAAGTCCGTCGCATCCTCGTTCCCGATGGAGTACCGCACATCGACCCCGCCCTCGGTCAGCCCCGGATCCTCGGCCTCCAGGAACTGGCCCGCGAGCACCGTTACCTTCACGATCGCATCGTCGGTGGCATCCTCGCTGTTGCGCAGCGTGTAATGGAACGTGTCCTCACCCGAGAACTGCGCCGGAGAGGTGTACGCAAGCTCATCGCGCCCATCCGGCCCCGTTCCCACCGACAGCGTGATCGTGCCGCCCGCCGCCGATGTCGCATCGAACGCATCGATGTCGAACGTGTGACCCGATGTGTCGTAGTCGTTCACCTGGACATCGATCCGCGTCTCGATCCCCGACGGCGATTCGATCGCCGTTTCAAAACCGTCATCCACCGCGAACAGCGTCGGCAAGTCTTCAAGGTCGAAGCTGTAGATCCACAGCCCCCACCCGTCGTTGTTGCCCGGCTGGTCCGAGAACTTCTTGTTGTACTGGGCGATCCCCCAGAAGGTCTTGTTGTCCAAGGGGTCCAGGGCGATCCCCTGGTAGTCGCCCCAGCGCCCCTCATCCTGGTCCGCCCCATCGCTGCTCTTGATCGAGATCGGGTTGGACATCATCCCCGGAGGATCCCCGGGAAGCCGTCCGCTCAGCGCGACCTGCGCGCACTCGCCCTCGGGCGCCATCCCCAGCACCACGCCCACCTCGCCCTCCTCGTTCACATGGATCGCCGGGAAGAACGTGTGGATCGGCCGATCGTCGGAAGTTGTCCCCCCGGGGATGTCCCCGCCCTGCACGTACGAGGGAGATGCCGATGAATCCGTCGGCCAGTCGTTGGTCGCGATCTGGTACCATCGCGCCGTCACCGTGTCGTTCTCGTCGTTGGTGAAGTGGTGAGCGGTGTAGAAGTTCCCATCGCGCCAGGTCGCGTTGAAGACCCGGTCGTCCACCGTGTTGATGAATCCCGCGCCGCACCCCGGATCGTTGAGATCCTCGCAGCAGGCCGAGATGAAGTCGGGGTAGTCGTAGCTCTGCGAGAGCGTCACGATCTTCGTGAACCTCGAAGGGTTGTTCAGTGGGTTCTTGATCGAGTGCATCTGCACGAACGTCTTGGTGCTGTTGCCGGCGATCGAGACGAAGTACGGCGTCGGGCTTGCGCCGAAGTGCTGTGCCACCTGCACCGACGAGAACGTGCGCGTGAAATCGTTCAGGTCCGCGAAGTTGTCCTGGTTGCCCGCGAGCAGCCGCTGCTTGTTGAAGATCCGGAACTTGACCCCCTTGTACGAAGGGAAATCCCCGAACGAGAAGAGATTCCCCGTCACGTAGTACGCGTGCTCGTCGTACCCGAAACCCGGGTAGTCAAACCAGCTGAAGCTCCCTCCGCCCGTGTCTGTCTTGGAGTCCGAGCGGAACGTCGTCCACGTCTGCGGATCCCCCGGCGCCGAGAGCGCGATCAGGATCGAGGAGAACAACTGCGCCTCGTAGTACTCAAGCGCCACCACCACGAATCGGTCCTCGTGGGCGTCGTACAGGCACTTGGGATCGAACACAAACCCGCCGGCCCCCTGGCTCCCGAAGAGCCCGTTGGAGCCGAACAGCATGATCTCCTGGACCGGAGTCCCATCCTTGTAATACACCGACAGCAGCGAGTTGGCCGTCAGGATCACGTGCTCGAACCCCACCGCCAGCGTCGGATCCGGAGGGATGAACGGCGATGACTGCCCATCGGACCCCGGGAACATCGGCCCCGGGTTCCCCCGCGATGTCACGCCCCCGTGCCGAGGCGCTGCGGGCTTCTCCAGCCCGCGCTGCTTGCGCTTCTTCCTGTCCGCTGCCTCGCGCTGGCGAGCCTCTTCCGCCGCCGGATCACGGATCGCCTTCTCCCGGTCGCCGTGCTTGCCCTCGATCACGTGCTTGATCGCGAACTTCTCTCCCGGAAACGGCCGCGGCGGCGGCGGGAGAAGGCGCGTATTCACCAGCTTGCCAGGGCTGGTCCGGCCGGGGACCGCCGTCGTTCGGGTCAGCGTCGTCGGCTCGGCCTTGGGCATGTCCGGCGGCACCGGCGGAGGAGCGATCGGCTGGCCCAGCGGCGCCATCGGCGCTGGACCCTCACCGGAGCCTCCCGCACTCGCTGCGCCCGCGGCCAGGGAAAGCGCCGTAACCCCCACCAGCCCCGCGCCCAGGATCGCCCTTGCCTGACGAGCCAGCTCATTCATCCATCCGGGCATGCAACATCTCCTGCGCTCCATCCCATGCCGGGGATGGCGGGTGTGACCTGCGTTATCCGGGCTCTCGCCGGGCGGCCATGCCGCATCCGGCCCTCCCGGGGACCGCCCAATTCGGTTATCGCCCAATCGCCGGGCCATCGTCAGCATCTCTCGCCGACTCCCAGACTATTCGTCCCGAACCCCGCGGAAGATGCCGGGGATCCCCATTCCGGGGGCAGAGGGCGAAACAAGCCGCAATCGGGGCGTTTGTCCTGATCGCGGTGAGGGTGGTAGCCAACCTGTCAGCAGCCGGCCTCGTAGGCCTGCACGAACGCATCGAAGTCGTCGGTATCGACAAAGCCGGTGCCATCGATATCCGTGGATTCATCCCCGGCCTCGAACGCGATCACAAAGGCGTCGTAGTCGTCGGTGTCCACGAACCCGGTGTTGTCAAAGTCCGCCGGGCACCCATCGGGCTCGCATGTGTTGACGATCCCGTTGTCATCGCTATCCAGCCCCGGCGTCACCGGCACGATCTTGTAGATCTCACCGTTGGTCGCCGTGGACCCCTGGTCGCAGATGTACACCTCCCCGTAATAGTCCTCACCGAAGGAAGTGATATCCCCGATCGCCAGCCCGCCACCGGGGGCAAGCTCGGTCGTCCGGACGGTGAAATCGCTCACCACGGTCCCGTCGTACCGCAGGCTCCAGATGATGTCCCCGCAATACTCGGCGAAGAAGTACGTCCCCTGCAGGTTGGGCATCGCGCACCCGCGATACACGTACCCGCCCGTCACCGAGCACTTGCCGCCGCTGTGGTCATACGCCCAGATCGGCGGCGTGAAGGTCAGGCCGGTGCACACGCTGTCGAAATTGAACACCGCGTTGCCTTCATAGCAGCGCCAACCCAGGTTGAGGCCCGAAACCCCCGCCGGGATGAAGTCGATCTCTTCCCACGCGCCCTGGCCCACATCCCCGATCCAGAAATCGCCGGTCGCCCGGTCGAACGATGGCCTCCACGGGTTGCGCAGGCCCCAGTGGTAGATCTCATCATCACCCGTCACACCGACCAGCGGATTGTCACCCGGGATCCGGTAGTTCTTGGTCGCATCCGCTGGGAAATCATCACCGTTGATGTCCACCCGCATGATCTTGCCCAGCAGGTTGGAAGTCAGGTCCTGCGCGTTGCCCCCCGGCTCGGTGTGCCCCGAGCCCGCATCGTTCGAGTTGCCGCCATCCCCGCTCGCCACGTGCAGGTACCCATCCGGACCGAACCCGATCCACCCGCCGTTGTGGTTCGACTGCGGCTGGTTGAACACCATGATGGTCGTCGCGGTCGTGTTGGCGATGTCGGGGTTCCCCGAGACCGTGTACTCCGCGACCACCGTGTCCCCGGCGCCCGCCACCGCCGTGTAGTTCACGTAGAACTTGCCGTTGCTCTGGTAGTTGGGATGGAACGCAAGGCCCAGCAGCCCCTGCTCGCTCTGGCCGGAGGTCCCGCCTGTGACGATACTGTCGATATCCAGGAACGCCGTCCCCAGAAGCACGCCATCCTTGATGATCCGGATTCGCCCCTGCTTCTCGATGACGAACAGACGGCTGGGATCTCCCGGCGCGTGGGTCACAAAGATCGGCCGCGCCAGGCCGCTCCCGACGCGGATCGTCGTGAGCTGCTGCGCTTGGCACGGGGCGGCCAGCATCGACAAGGTGGTTCCGACAAGGGCGACGACAGCCTGAGCGGCGAATGGACGCATAGACAATCTCCTTTACATGGCGCCCGGCTGCGGCGAACCGCCCGCACGACGATTCCCATCGTGCAGGTGGCTGGTTCGCTGCAACCAGAACACCGACTCCGCCGGCCATGCCAGATTTCCCGACCCCCACCCGGCGGCGGCCGCAGTGTACCTTGACCGCCCCGCGCGCCGAGCAAAAACCCCCATGGCACGAAAAAAACCGGCCATCGCTGGCCGGTTGTGAAGGATCGGTTCGGGTTCGCGGGTCTGGCGCCCGTCAAGGCCTCATCCCATCCTAACACCCCGACTCGAACGCCCGCACGAACGCGTCATAGTCGTCGGTGTCGACAAACCCCGAATGGTCAAAGTCCGCCGCAGGCCCCCCCTCGGTGAACATCCCCACAAAGGCATCAAAGTCATCCGTATCTACGAACCCCGATGCATCGACATCTGCCGGGCACCCCGCCCGCGCAGGACCACCGGCCCCGCCTCCCATGTACAGACCGATGTTGCTCGCGTTGCCGATGTGCGGCGTGATGTCGTAGATGACGTTCAGCTTCGATGGGAAATCGAACTTCA
The DNA here is from genome assembly GCA_020847535.1 of Phycisphaerales bacterium. Classification (GTDB taxonomy): domain Bacteria; phylum Planctomycetota; class Phycisphaerae; order Phycisphaerales; family UBA1924; genus JAEUJB01. Next base: position 60,431 of record JADLBU010000108.1, on the reverse strand, counting down.
ACGGCGTCTGCGCCCCCACCGCCGGAAGCAGCCCATCGAATGCCCCAGAGTCGTTCGACACCACCACCACCCCGTTCGTCACCTCCATCCGCGCGGTACCGCCCTTCTTCGTGACCGCCGGATTGATGTCCACGTAGAAGACACCCTCCGAAGCCCCGAACTCCACCACATCCCCCTTCCAGCTCGAAGCCCCGCCACCCGCCTCCCCGCGGACGTTCATGTCCGCATCCAAGAGCGTCACCTCGCCCGCGCTGCTCCCATCCCACGAGATCGTGATCGGATCCTTGCGAACCGCGATCGAGTGCGATGAGTCATGCACCGAATCCATCCACGGCGTCCACACGATCTGCCCGCTGGCGAGCTGAGTCCCCGCCTCGATCAGGATCGCCGCCGCGCTGAAGGCGTACGTCTCCGTGTACGAATACGTGTACGAATACGCGTTGCCCATCGCCCGGATGTACCCCTGGATCGGCGTCCCCACACCGTAGCTCGCCACCAGGTAGTCCGTACACGCGTTCGCGTGCGAGTTGCTGTTGGGGCTCAGCACCCTCGTGCATCCCCAGTCCGTCTTGCCCGTGTCGGGGATGTCCACCCAGCCCCACAGGCAGTTGGTCGGAGGGTTCGCCGCATGCCGCGGATAGTTCATCAACATCAGGTTCGCGTACCCCTCGGTCCCCAGCAGGTCGAAGCCCGGCCCCTGCGGAGGCGCGACACCCGCCTGCGTGTATGCGCCCCACGCACCCATGTACTCGTACAGCCATGCGTGCTGGAAGTAGAAGAACTTCACCCGCGGCGTCACGTTGCCGCCGGGAGTCACCAAGAAGTCGTGACGCACCTCGTACGTGTCGGAGGCGGTCCATTGGGCGTTGGCGCTCCCGGCGGAAAGACCTCCGGCAAGCAGGAACAGGGCCAACCCGGTGCGCGTGCGAGTATTCTGTGCCATGAGATGCCCTCCCCGCGCCGGTGTTCCCCCCGGACGCAGTGCTGCGGTTCCCACTATATCTTGATGGTACTCGGGGCGCCGAAGCGGCGCTTGACCCAACACGAACGGTGCGGCACGCGGCGACTCACGCGGATTGCAGAATTTGCCGCGATCGCCCGACCCGCCCTCTCCCGAACCCGCCCGCGGGGCCATCTCGCCCCGGGCGCTTATCATTCCGGCATGCCCATGTACGAGTACGAGATCCTGGACACCAAGGGCGAGCCCACCGGCAAGACCTTCGAGCTCTTCCAGGCCATGAAGGATCCCCACCTCACCAAGCACCCCGACACAGGCCAGCCCGTCCGCCGCGCCATCAACCTCCCCAACATCGCCGGCAAGTGGTCCGACATCAAGGGCAAGTCCGCCCTCTCCAACAAGAACCTCGAGCGCCTCGGCTTCACCAAGTACGAACGCAAAGGCAGCGGCTACATGGAACGGGTCGCCGGCAAGGAAGGCCCCAAGTCCATCTCGGCCGATGATTGACCAACCCGGCTGACCGTTCACTCACCCCACCCCGCGCGTCAACCGTGCCAACTCTCACAACGACTCCCACAACAACTTTCACGCCAGACCCTCACCAGATCGCGGTCGAGTACCGCGATGTCACCTTCTACTACCCCTCCGCAGATACCGAGAACGGCGCACGCAAGCCCGCGATCCAGAGCATCACGTTCGCCGTTCACGAAGGGGAGCGCCTGGGCATCCTCGGCCCCAACGGCGGCGGCAAGTCCACCCTCATCAAGCTCACCCTCGGCCTCCTCGACGGCGCTGCCGGAGACATCCGCGTCCTGGGCCGCACACCCCACCAGGCCCGCCGCGATGGCCTCGTCGGCTACGTCGCACAGCGCATCGGCGCTGAGCTCGCCTTCCCGCTCAGCGTCCGACAGGTGGTCGCCATGGCCGCGATGCGGGGCCTTGCCCCATGGAAAAGTCTCCCCCCCGACCGCGCCCGCCACGTCAACCACATGCTCGAACTCGTCGGCATGGACACCCTCGCCGATCGCCCCATCGGCAAGCTCTCGGGCGGACAGCTCCAGCGCGTCACGATCGCCCGTGCGCTCGCCGCCCAACCCCGCCTCCTGCTCCTCGATGAGCCCACCGTCGGCATCGATGTCGCCGGACAGCAGCGCTTCGCAAGCCTCCTCAACCGCGTCCGCGATGAACTGGGCCTGACCATCATCATCGTCAGCCACGACATCCGCGCGATCGCCGGCTCCTGCGACCGGGTCGCCTGCCTCAGCCGAACCCTCCACTTCCACGATGCACCCCAGGGCCTCACCCCCGCCGTGCTCGCCGAGGTCTTCCGCCATGATGTCTCAGGCATCTTCGGCGATGTCCACATCGATGCCCACGCCGCCTCCACCTGCACCGACCCATCCCACTCGCACGCGCACCACCCGCCCGCTCCCGGCCCCATCGGCCTGAGCATCAGTGCGCTGCCAGCGACTGCCAAGAGCACTACCAAAGACGCTTCCCATCCCGACCACCCCGGAGGGAAGTCTTGAACACCCTCCGCTACCTCACCGATCCGCAGCTTGCTCCCCTCTTCCTCCCCGGCCTCATCACCGGCCTGGCGATGGCGATCATGTGCTCGTGCCTCAGCGTCCTGGTCGTCCTCAAGCGCATGAGCTTCATCGGCCAGGGCATCAGCCACGCGGCCTTCGGCGGCATGGGGATTGCCGCGATCCTCGGCCTCACGGGTCTGGGCGCTTCGGCCGTCGGGCAGTTCGGCATCGTGGTTGCGTTCTGCCTTGCCTCCGCCCTCACGATCGCATGGCTCTCTTCACGCGGCTCCACCTCTTCCGACACCGCGATCGGCATCGTCCTGGTCGGCTCGATGTGCCTGGGTGCGATCCTGCTGCACCTGGCGATCCAGCGCAGGGGCTCCGGCGGGCCGGGCTGGGAATCCATCCTCTTCGGCTCCATCTACGGCCTCTCGATCACCGAGGCCTGGGTCGCCGTGATCGTCGCGATTCTGGTGCTCGCCGCGATCTGGTGGTTCCGCCGCCCGCTCATCTTCTGGGCCTTCGATGAGCCTTCATCAGCCGCCTTCGGCATCCCCGGCCGCGCGATGCGCAACCTCCTGCTCGTTCTGCTGTGCCTGGCGATCGTGACGGCGATGAAGGTCTCCGGCGTCGTGCTCGCGACCGCCATGCTCGTCCTTCCCGCCGCATCCGCCCTCTGCCTCAGCGATCGGCTCTGGAGAGTCCTCGTGCTCGCCGAGCTCATCGGGCTCGCCGGAGTGCTCGCCGGCACCATCCTGAGCATGGAGCTCGAGTGGCCCCCCGGCCCCAGCGTGGTCGCCGCCCTCACCATCCTCTTCGCGCTCTGCCGCCTCTCCGAAGCCCTCAAGCCCCGCGGAGGCCCATCACCAACCCCCAGCCCAGGCTGATGCCGCTTCAGCTCACGTGAACGTTCTCAATGCAATCTCCACCACAGAGGACACAGAGAGCTCAAAGGCACCAGGCATCGCGCACTGGGCACTGGTGAAGAGACAACCGGCAACGCTGTTTTTCACCAGTGCCCAGTCCCCAGTGCCTTCCAGTTCTCCTTGTCTCGGAGCCCACCAATGGCGATCAAACCAGAAACCCTGCTCGCCGAACTCAACCGCCTCCGCAAAGACCTCGATGAGGACCACTCCGACATCGAGTGGCTCACTCTCCACCACGCCTTCTGCTTCATCTCCTACAAGATGAGCGACTTCCAGAAATACGTGCAGGACCAGCAAGCAGCAGGCGCCTTCGATAAGTTCGATGGCTGATCCAAATACACAGCTTCGCGGCAGAGCCGCAGAGGCGTAGAGGACGCCGAGAAGGGCAACAATCCAGCGGAGACCGCAATCTTGCGATGACAGAAGTCTGAAGCTGTGTATCCAGTCCCCTTCGCCCACTTCGGGCGAGCGATGGTTGCCAGGAGTCGAGCGAGGCTCGGCGAGCGAAAACCCTTGGAAAAGACCCCCATTGTCTTCTGTACCTGCGCCGTTGATGCGCGGGCGCTCCAACCACCGATTCCGTTCAGATGCAGCACCGAGTGCAGGACACGGAGAGCCACACGGAGGAGCTCATTGCGATTCTTGCTTCTCCGCGTCCTCATTCAATGAGATCGGCGATGTTGTAACGTACGGATCGGACCTGCCGCGGACCGGGAAACCGCCATCTGCGACTGCGGCTGAGACAGCCCCGCGGAGATTGCGGTCTCGGACGTGCTCGACGCGTGGACAATACAGCGGCATCGCATCGCCCGCGTAGCGACCGGTGAGCGCATCTCAATCGGTCGCGCGGAAGGACTCCTGGTACTCCGCCATCGCCGCGCTCACCTCCTGCCTGAGCGCCGAATCATCGAAACGTGTCGAGCCGCCCGCACACGAGATCGCGCCAAGCGCGCTCACCAGGATCAGGCAGTACAGGATCACACGCATGATGCGCACTCCCGTGAAGAAACCTCTCACCCTCTCAACCCCTCACTGGCTTATTCGCTCACCCCTTGCTCGCTCTCCGAAACTCAAAACCTCTCAAAGCTCGGCAACTCACCCACCAGCGGCAGGCAATACTCAATGAACCGCTTCGAAACGTTGTTGTGCCCCAGCAAGAATTCCTCGGGCATGTGACGCGTCTTCGCCGCGATCGCCGACAGCTCCACACGCGCATACTCGCTCACGTACGGCGCTCCATTATCCGTCCCCATCCACAGCGCTGAGCCCGTCCCAGGCCGCTTGATCGCCACGCTCCCATCCATCTCCCCGCGCATCGCCAGCGTCGCCCCAAACCGCCCGCTCCGCCGCGCTTCCATCCGGTCGATGATCGATGCATCCGGCCAGCACCGCTGCACATAACCAAACGTGTCCGCCCGCACCCGCGGCGGCTTCCCGCCCGCCGGCGTCAGCTTCTCCTTGATCAGGTCCGACAACTGATCCCCCAGCGCTCCCGACCCCGAAAGCTGCACGTTCCCGTGCGAATCCGTCTGCGCGTTCTTGATCAGCTTGGCCCCGATCGCCACCCCATCCTTATCCTGGATCCCCTCGCTCACCACGATGTGGCATCGCCCCTTCTTCGAGTAGATCCCATCCACATCCGCCAGGAACCGCTCGATGTCGAACGCCACCTCCGGCACGTAGATCAACTGCGGCCCATCCGTCGAAACCCCATCCGTCTCCGGGTTCAGCGACCGGTCATACCGCCGTGCCAAAGCGCTCGCCGCCGTCAAAAACCCCGCGTGCCTCCCCATCACCACGTTGATCTTGATCCCCGGCAGCGAGATGTTGTCCATGAAGTCCGACATGCTCGCCATCGCGACAAACCGCGCAGCACTCGGGAACCCCGGCGTGTGGTCGTTCTCCTTCAGGTCGTTGTCCACCGTCTTGGGCAGGTGGAAGCACCGCATGTCATACCCGATCGCCACCGCCATCTCCCGTACGATCCGGCACGTGTCCGAGCTGTCGTTCCCCCCGATGTAGAAGAAATACCGCACATCGTGCTTCCGGCACGCCTCCAGCACCCGCTCGCAGTACGCCTTGTCCGGCTTGTCACGCGTCGATCCCAGCCCCGCCGAAGGCGTCATCGCCAGCCGGTCCAGCACATCCTGGTGCATGTCCGTCAGGTCGTGAAACTCACCCTTGGTGAGCCCCCGCACCCCGTGCCTCATCCCCAGCACCCTCTTCACATGCCCCGATGCCTGCAACCCGCACCGCAGCCCCTCGACCACGCCCACCAGCGACTGATTGATGACCGCCGTCGGCCCCCCCGACTGCCCGATGACCGCGTTGCCGGTGATGAGATCAAATGACGCCATGCAGCACTCCTCGAATTGATTCCGATCGTACCGCGATGGTTACTTGGACGTCGGCTTGGGTCGAGGAATGGTCTGCCAGACAGTGAACATGAGAATGGGCCGGAGAAAATCTACGTTTCGCTCACGGCTCAAGGAACGTGAGATTCTCAAGCCACAACTTGCCGACGCTCAGGTTCGAGTTGGCGCGGTCGTAGTACACCCCGAAGAGGCGAATGGACTCCGCGCGTGACCCGTCCTTCTCGCCGTTGATCCAGGCTTGCGGCGTTACAAAGGCGAGGGTGCCCTCCACCCGCATCCCCGACCAGCAATACATAGCGAAGCGGATGCTCCTTCCCCTTGCCCGCGAGCCATCGCCGATACAAAAACCGCTTCAGACGCTCCGGATCATCCGCCGATGCCGAATCCGTATCCAGCACATCCTCCAGACTCACCACGCTCGCCGGCACATCCAACGACCGCGCCCGCGCACACGGCTCAAGCTGCTCCACAAGCTCCCGCCGCGCCACAATCAAAAGCGAACCACCATCCTTCGCAGGCTCTTCCCCGTTCGCGATCGGCGCAACAACTCCACCAATTACCAACCCCCCAACCCAAACGCATGCAATACGCATGCCCCCACTCTACCAACTCCACCGCACCGAAGTATTCCTCTTTGCCGTTCCCCACTGCCGACTGATCCAGTCCTATTCAGCTTCGGTTTGCACCAAGCGGCGGAACCGCCCCCCTACGCATGCTGCTCCGCCTGCCGCGGCTCACCCGCATCCGCCTCCGGCTCAGCCTTCTCAATTCTCAACCGCTCCACATGCGTCGGCTCCGCCTCCAGAACCGTGATCCTCACCCCATCCAGCGGAACCAATTCCCCCGCCTGCGGGATTCGGCCCAGCGTCACCGTCACGTACCCGCCCACCGTGTCGTAGTCATCGCTCACCGGAAGCTCAACGCCCAGCTCCCGCAGCTGGTTGTTCGCCTCGTGGATGTACAGCCTCGCATCCACATCCGCGAACGCCTTGGCCTTGTCGATCGTCACATCCGGATCATCCGCGATCGCCGGCTCGTACTCATCCCGGATATCCCCGGTGATCTGCTCGACGATGTCCTCGATCGTCACCAGCCCCGCCGTCCCGCCGTACTCATCGGCGACCATCGCGATGTGAACCTTCTTGGCGATCAGCTCGCTCAGGAGCTCGCGCACCGTCTTGGTCTCGGGCACGAACAACGCCGGCCGCAGCAGCTTGCGGAAATCAAACTGAGTCCCCGCCCGGCTCTTGTCCCCGGCGAGCCACTTCATCAGGTCCTTGACGTAGAACGCCCCCACGATCCGGTCGATCGTCCCCTCGTACACCGGGATGCGGCTGTGCCGCGTCCGCCGGATATGCGAAGTGATCTCGCCCAGGTTGTTGGTCAGCTCGATCGCCTCGATCTCCGTCCGCGGCGTCATGATCTGCTGCACCGTCTTGTCCCGGAACCTCATGATGCTCGCGATCGTGTCGCGCTCGAACTGGTCGAACTGCCCCTCCTGCTTGGCTTCCTCCACCAGCGAAAGCACCTCATCCTGCGCATCCTGCTGCGGGTTGATCCCCGTCCCCGACATGCGCCCGATGATGTCATCCAGCAGCCACACGAATCGACGGAACGGCCGGGACACGATGTACACCACCCGCACCAGGCGCGACCAGGCGATCACCGTCTCTTCGCCCGCGTGCCGAGCCACGCTCGCCGGCACCACCAGCCCCAAAAGCCACACGCTCAGCGAAGCCGCCGTCAACCCCACCGTCACCTCAAGCCACTCCGGGCTCTGCACCCCGCGCAGGCGCGTGATCCAGAACACCGCCGCGACCACCGCGATCATGTGGCACATCACCCGCGGCAGGGCGGTCGCCACCGCGTGCCCGCGCGGATCCTCCAGCACCTTGGCGATTCGCGACCGCAGCGCTGCGCTCTTCTGCTGCACGGCCAGCTCCTCCAGCCGGGATCGCGACAGCTCGTGCAGCGCGTAGAACAGCGTCGAGAAGATCGCCCCCAAGCCGATCGCCGCCAGCCCGGTGACCAGCCACATCACACTGGTCATGCCTTCACTCCAGGCTTGCCACCACCGCCCGCCGAGAACGTCGCCCCCGCCCCGATCGCCGTCAGCACCTCATCCTCCCGCGCGTGCATCCGCTCATACTCCGCCGGCTCGTGATCGTCGTACCCCATGCAGTGGAGCAGCCCATGCACGCAGTACAGCAGCAGTTCCCGAACCGGCGCATGCCCCAGCTCCGCCGCTCGCCGCTGCGCCTCATCCAGACACACCAGGATGTCGCAATCCAGCCCATCCTCATCGCTCATGTCGAACGTCAGCACATCCGTCGTCCCCGGGACCTCCAGGAACTCCTCGTGCGCGGCCGAGACCTCGCGATCACCAGCGATCCGCACACGCAGCTCCCCGCGGAGCCCAAGTTCCACGCTCGCCGCTTCGACATGCCGCAACAGCCACCCCAGGTCTGTCTCTGACAGTTCGGCCGTGGAATCCACGATCTCGACCTTGATGGCGGTTGCGCTGGGGCCCTGGGGATCGGGCGGCTCGTGGGGGTGTGTCGCGTCTTCCCCTGCGGCGGTCGCCCGCGAGCCCGGGTCTGCGTTGGTCGGATGGGTGTTCATGGGCAGGCCGAATCCCGCAAGTACAGGAGGATCCAAGCTGTATCGATTGTACGGGACTCGGTACCGATGATCGAGGTGCGATCTCGATATTATTCGGTATATGATCGGACATTAATTAGTATTTGATCGGATATTACCAGTGTATTCACCGGCCCGAGATCTACCACTCTGCTCGCGTCGGCGATGAGTTCCGGCCTCCCCGCTCGCCGTTCCCCTCTTCCCGTTCCCCTCTTCCCGTTCCCCTCCCCGAGATCTATTTGCTTGCCTCGGCCGCGAACTCCGGCCGCTCTCCTCTCAGCACCCGCCAGACATCCCGGACGACCCAGCTCATGTTCCGGTTCGCCAGGTCGGTCGCCGCCGCCAGGTGCGGCGAGAGCCGGGCGTTGGGAAGCCCCAGGAGCGGGTAGTCCGCCGGGAAGGGCTCGACCGGATGAACATCCAGCAGGGCCAGGGCTGCGGGATTGCGATTCAGATGGCTCGCCAGATCGCCGGCATTGATCACCTGCCCGCGGCTGGTGTTGACCAGGATCGCACCCGGCTTGAGCAGCTTGAGCAGCCCCGCATCGAAGAGCCCGGTGTTGCCGGGCCGGGCATCGATGTGGATCGTGACGATGTCGGAGTTCGACAGCAGCGTTTCGCGATCAACGCACGCAGCACCGTGGCGGTTCGCCGGCGGGATCTCGGCGATGTCGTGGTAGAGGACGTTGGCGCCGAACGCGCTGGCGATCCTGGCGATCCGTGAGCCGACGCGGCCGAGTCCGATGATGCCGATGGTCAACTCGCAGAGCTGGCTCGGCGCTCTCAGCTCCCTCCGCATCGCGCACCAGTCTTCGCACGAGACCGGCACATCCAGATACCTGTGCCGGCGCAGCTCGGCGAACAGCATTGAGAAGACGTACTCTGCGACGGCCGATGAGTTTGCATCGGGCGTGTGGACGACGGCGATCCCGCGATCTTTGCAGGCATCGACATCGATGTTCTCAAGCCCCACACCCGCCCGCCCGACGACGCGGAGGCCGGGAAGGTGATCCAGCAACTGCCCATCGACCTTGGTGTACGTGCGCACCACCATGCCGCGGACATCGGAGAGTTCACCGTTGACGGTTGCGAGCCGCTCGCGCGGAAAGACGACCAGGTTGCAGCGATCGGCAAGCCACCCGGCAGCCGCGGGATCGAGCTCCTCGGTCTGGATGACGGTCGCCTTGGGTCCACCCGGGACTGACTCGCTCATCGGTCATCTCCGGCGCTGCGATCCCCCGCATCGTCATCCCCGCCCCCACCCCCACATGCAGGCTCGATGATCGCCGACATCGGACCAGCGCACCGCGCCATCAGCGGATCCCGTCCGAACGAGTGCACCTGCTCCTGCTTGAGCTCGGCGAGCTCCTTATGCACCGTTGCGCAGATCGCCCGGCCCGTGGCATCCACCTCGCACGCGATCTTGAAGGACCGCTCCAGCGGGTGCGCGAAGAGCGTCTGCATCATGCGGATGACGTACTCGTAGGTGTGGTCATCATCATCCACCAGGATGACATTCCACAGCGGCTGCGGCTTGGTGGGTTTGGCCCGACTCTGTTGGACAGGCCGCGCTTCAACCGCGATCGTGTTCAGCTCGACGCTCGACGCACTCATCTCAATTCATCCTATGAGCCGACCCGTGGTTGTCTACCAACATCGGCACTTACCTGCATCGGCACTACGTGCATCGCCATAGACGAGGGGTCGCTTTGCGTTCGGGGGGGGGCATGTTTGCGGATGCTCACAGCCCGGACCATCGCGCCCGGACCGCTCTCTACCATCCGGCGATGTGGATCCTGGGCATCGGGGCCGGGCTGTCGGCGCTTGTCGTGGTCCTGATCGGGATCCGGTTCTGGCGCCTCATGCTCGCCGAATCACGGGCTGGCGAAACCTCAAACCTGGCCTGCCCGCGTTGCGGGTATGACCTCACCGGCGCGATGCGTGACCGCTGCCCCGAATGCGGCTGCGATGTCCGGGATCGCCAAGCCGAAGAGACCAAGGTCCGCAGGCGATTCTCCGCGTGGGAGTACGTGATCGCCGGGTTGATCCTGTTCCTGGTCGCGGCCGCGACCGGCGCGGTGCTGTGGATCGCCCGCTACAGATGAGATCCGAAGTCACTCGAACCGGACCGGTTCGCCCCGTAGCCTTGACGGCATGTCGATGACGGTGACCACCTCCGCACCCATGCCCCCCACGTCTCCTGCGCGGCAGTCGCCTCTGCTCGAGAAGCTCTTGTCCACGCGCGGAGAGCTGGTCTCGGCGATCATCGCCGGCCTTCTGCTCGCCGCTTGGGCGGCAGCGCGTTTTCTCTTCCATTGGGAACAGGCCGCGCTGCTGGCGTGGCTGAGCCTGGCGATCGGCATGGTGCATGGCCTCCGCGCTGCGCGGGGTTCGCTGCGCCGGGGTGTTGTTGACATCGATGTGCTGATGGTCCTAGGAGCGGCCGCGGCGGCGGCGTTGGGCCATGTCGAGGAGGGGGCGATGCTCCTCTTCCTCTTTGTGCTCGCCGGGGCGCTCGAGGACCTGGCGATGGAGCGGACCAGGCGCGAGATCGAGGCGCTCAGCAGCCTGATGCCGGCCGAGGCCCAGGTGTGGCGCGATGGGCAGTGGCAGACCTGCGAGCCCACGAGCCTCCGGCCGGGTGAGCGCATCAAGATCCGACCGGGGGATCGCATCCCCACCGACTGCCGCGTGATCGCCGGCCACACCGAGATCGACCAGTCGGCGATCACGGGTGAGCCGATGCCGCGATCGGTCGCGGTCGGTGATGACCTGTACGCGGGGACGATCAACGTCGATGACCCGATCGAGGCCGAGGTGATGCGAGCGGCGTCGGAATCGAGCCTTCAGAAGATCCTGAATCTCGTGATGGAGGCCCGGGAGCAGCGCGAGCCGGTGCAGCGGATGATCGATGGGATCAGCCAGCCCTACGCGGTCGGGGTGATGGTGATCAGCGCGGCGGTCTTCCTGGTGTGGTGGCTGGCGCTGGGGCGGACCCTGGACAACTCGCTGTACACGGCGATCACGCTGCTCATCGTGGCCTCGCCGTGCGCGCTGGTGATCGCGACGCCGACGGCGACCCTCGCGGGGATCGCCCGGGCGGCGCGAGCCGGTGTCCTGTTCAAGGGCGGGCAGGCGATCGAGCGGCTGGCGAACATCGGGGCGGTGTGCTTCGACAAGACGGGAACTCTGACGGTTGGCAGGCCCCGGCTGACGCAGGTGCATCCGGTCGCGTGGTCGGAGGGCCCGCAGTTGCTGGCGATCGCCGCGGGGCTTGAGCACCACTCGACGCACCCGATCGCCAAGGCGATCCTGGATGCCGCCGCGGCCCGCGGGATCGCGGCCGCGGAGATCACCGATGTCGACCACACGACGGGCCGCGGGATGTCGGGCCGGCTGAGCGGCTGCCCCGTGCGGCTGGGCAGCTACAAGCACACCGAGGTGCTCATTCCGGTGTGCTTCCGCAACCGGGTGCAGGACGTCTTGGGCAAGATCCAGGAACGCGGGGATGTGGCGGTGGTGGTCGCCCACGAGTGCTCGGCCAAGCCCGGGGGTGGAGAGGCGGCGGTCCTGATCATGTCCGACACCGTGCGGCCCGGTGCGGTGGAGATGGTCAAGGAACTGCACGAGCTTGGGGTGCGGCCGTTGCGGATGCTGACGGGTGACAACCGCCTGACCGCCGAGCGGGTCGCCGAGCGCCTGGGGCTTGACCGCTTCGATGCAGAGCTCCTGCCGCAGGACAAGGTCCGGGCGGTCGAGGAGACCAAAGTGGAGTTGCGGAAGGCGGGAGGTCGTGGGGGTCGTGGACGTGGGGGGGGTGGGGGGGTTGCGGTGATCGGGGATGGTGTGAACGATGCCCCCGCGCTGGCGGCGGCGGATGTGGCGATCGGGATCGGATCGATCGGCAGCGATGCAGCGCTTGAGAACGCGGATGTGGTGCTCTTGAGCGATGACCTGTCGGTGGTGCCGTGGGCGGTGGGCTTGGCGCGGCGCGTGCGGGCCAAGGTGAAGGGGAATCTGGTCTTTGCGCTGTCGGTGATCGCGGTGATGGCGATCGCGACGGTCGTGGGGTCGCTGGCGGGGCGCACGGTGCCGCTGTCGGCGGGAGTCTTGGCGCACGAGGGTGGGACGCTGCTGGTGGTGCTGAACAGCCTGCTGTTGCTTCGGGTGCCGATGAAACCACGCTTGGTGAGGGTGGAGGCGGCGAGCGAGCAGTCGGCGGCGATCGCGGCCTAGCGGCGGGCAGCGCTGCGGAAGCTTGACGCCATTGTGCGTCCTTCCTTGCAGCGCTGCGTGCTGACGGTGGCGGCGGCGACCTGCCTGGCGCGGCTGGTGGATTGTCCTTTTTTGAGTTCCGAGGACTTGATGTGCTCGTGCTGGCGTTCATCCGTGCCGGACCATGCCTTGAGCATTGGTGGGTTTCCTTGGACGGGCGCGGTGTTCTTAAAGACAAAGGCGGCCGTTGGGCGAGCGCCAGGCGTGGGACAGGGGCATATGAAACGATTACGAACGGATGATGAAGTAGTTTTCATGCCAGAGCCCCTCGTGGGTGAAAGTACTGGGTACACACTCATCCATAAATCTGCGCGTCTTTACAGAGTTCGCGGTAGTATTTGTTGTGGAGGCGCGGCGACGGTTGTCGGCGGCGGAGCGTCAGCGGTTTTCATGGTGCAATCCGCCAGTGGGTGCGGGAGCGCCTGTCGTGAGGATCGTTCGGGCAGGAACGCAGCGTCGGCCGTGCCGGTCTTTGAACCGAATCGCCATGACGGCATCCCGCCGGGGATTCTCGAAGGAGTCATCCGATGTTCTCTCTGACCGTCGAATACGCGATGCGCGCGATGGCGTGTCTTGCGCTCTTGCCCGGCCAACTGGTGCCGACGCCGAATCTTGCCGCGCAGACGAAGGTGCCGCCGAACTATCTGGCGAAGGTGCTGCAACTGCTGGCCGCTTCGGACCTGATCACGGGCCGACGTGGAGTCGGCGGCGGGTACAAGCTGGCGCGGCCGGCGGACCAGATTACGCTGCTGGAGGTGATCCGCGGCGTGACGCCGGTGGAGCGGATCCGCACCTGCCCGCTGGGGCTGGCGAGCCACGGATCGGTGCTGTGCCCGCTGCACCGCAAGGTGGATGAGGCGGCGGCGGCGGTGATTGAGCTGTACGGCAAGACGACGCTGCAGGATCTGCTCAACGAGCCGGGGAGGCCGCGGCCGTTGTGTGAAGTCCCGGTGAACGGCGGGGGCACGGCCTCGCTGACGGTGGGCGGGCAGGCACCGGCGGCGATCCAGGTGGGTGGGAACGGCATGCGAATCTAGCGGGTGCATGGCGGGAATCGGCGCTGCACTGTCCGCGGGGGGTCGGTGCGCCAACGATCGGCCATGACCACCGATCCTTCTCCTGCCGGCGGGGCTGCCGGTTCTGCTGATTCTGTCGTTGATGTTCACAAGCTGGAGGCCCAGCGGCGGGCGAACCGGGCGGCGATCGCCGAGCTGGGTGTAGCTCCGTACGGGGTGCGGATTGATGGGATCGAGGAGATCGCGGCAGCGCGGGGGAAGTACGACCCGGCGGCGGATGCCGAGCAGCAGGCCCGGGGCAAGGAGCCGGGGTTTGTCGATGGTCGGCCCGTGGGGATGATCGCCGGGCGGATCATGCTGCTGCGCGACAACGGGAAGCTGATCTGGATGAACCTGCGCGATGCGACGGGTGACATGCAGGTGGCGATCAGCCAGAAGGACTGCGAGGAGCGCGGGTTCAAGCTCGCCAAGCTGTGTGACCTTGGGGATGTGGTGGTGGCGAGCGGGCGGGTGATGAAGACCAAGAGCGGGGAGATCACGCTGTGGTGCTCTTCGCTGAAGCCCGGGTGCAAGAGCCTGGCGATGCCGCCGGAGAAGCACGCGGGGCTGCAGGATGTGGAGATCAGGTACCGCCAGCGGTACATGGACCTGTGGGCGAACCCCGAGACGGTGGGGGTGTTCCAGCTTCGGTCGAAGATCGTGTCGCGGGTGCGGCGATTCCTGGAGGAGCGAGCGTACCTGGAGGTCGAGACGCCGATGCTGCAGACGCTGGCGGGGGGTGCGGCGGCGCGGCCGTTTGTGACGAAGATGAACGCGCTGGACATCAACCTGTTCATGCGGATCGCGCCGGAGTTGTACCTCAAGCGGCTGCTGGTGGGCGGGTTTCCGAGGGTCTTCGAGGTGAACCGCAACTTCCGCAACGAGGGGCTGGACAAGCAGCACAATCCCGAGTTCACGATGCTGGAGGCGTACCACGCGTTCGGGGATGTGGAAACCGTGATGGAGCTGACCGAGAGTTTGATCCGGGACTTGGCGCGGTGCGTGAAGGCGGGGGATTTTTCGAGGGCGCCGGATGGAAGGGTGAGTGGTGAGGGGGTCGTGCTGCCGTTCGGGGAGTTGGCGATCGACTATGGCGCACCTTTCGTGCGGATCAGCTATGGGGGGCTGTTCGAGAAGGCGTACGGGTTCCCGATGTCGGATGTGAGGCGGGCGCGGGAGGAGTTGAAGCGCCGGCATCCGCGGCTGGTGAGGGAGAACCCGGCCGCAATCGACCAGATGGATGATGTGATGGTGATCAACGAGCTGTTTGAGGACAAGCAGCACGGGGGTGAGGCGCGGCTGGATGTGACGAGGCCGACGTTCATTACGGATTACCCGGCGGCGATCAGTCCGCTGACGCGGCCCAAGAGGGACAACCAGCCGGGGCAGATCGCGCTGGCGGACCGCGCGGACCTGTTCATCGCGGGGATGGAGGTTGCGCCGCATTACACGGAGTTGAACGATCCGGATGTGCAGGAGGCCAAGTTCCGGGAGCAGCTCAAGGGTGCGGATGCGGAGAAGAGCGCAGAGGAGAGCACGTTCAGAACGTTTGATGCGGACTTCATACGGGCCCTGAAGGTGGGGATGCCTCCGGCGGGCGGGATGGGGCTGGGGGTGGATCGTCTGGTGATGGTGCTGGCGAACCAGAGGACGATTCGGGATATTCTGCTGTTTCCGTTGATGAGGCCGGAAGAATGAAGAAGTGGCAGGGTGACGCGGAGACACGGAGAGAGTGGGCGCGTGGGGATCGCGCTGGCGTTGGGGGGTAGGGGACTCTTTGAATGTGACTTGACTGAAGCGGGCGCGTGAGGGTGTCGCGGCCGCTGGTCGCTTGCGCGGGGCGGACGCTTGTTCGGTCGTGGCCGTTCAGACGGGCGGATCTGAGATCTTGATCGGGGCTCAAGGCCCCGTGCTCTTGATCGCGGGCGTGTCCCGCTCGCATCCGGGGTGTCGAGGCCCGGGGCGATCAGCCGACCGTGGAGGGCTTTGGCGCGGATCGCGGGGCGTTGCGCTGTCACGGACACCTTCCGGTGTGCGGGTGGGTTTTGACTCCCATCCGCATCACCGCCGAAGACGTGAAGCGCTTGGCTCGCGGGCCGCGCGGTGGGCCCTCCGTATATACAGGGCGGGGCCGCGGTGGTGCGCACAGGGGGTGTAGTTACAACGTGGATAACGGGGTGGGGACGGAGGGGATTGTGCGCGCGTGGTGCAGGCGGAGATGGGAATTTTGGAGTGGATTTCGGGAATCGGAGGCCGGGGAGCTTTGGGGTGACCACGGTGTGCGCACAGCTGGGTAGGCAGTGGGGAGTAGAGCGGGAGGGGGGATCGGTAGTCGAGGGTGGCGGTGTTGCACGGGGTTGGTGGCGATCGGAGGATGGGAGTCTCGCGACCGCCGACTGGAAGTCGGCGGCTCTGAATCGGTATCTCCGCACGTGTGATCAGCAGCCGGCTTGGAAGGCGTGGACGAAGGCGTCGAAGTCGTCGGTGTCGATGAAGCCGGTGCCATCGATGTCGGCGGGACAGGCGCGGATGTTGCTGAAGATGTAGGCTGCGCCTGCGGGTACGCACGCGGGAGGAACAGTTGGTCACACTCTCATAAGGGGTGGACCGAAAGACGGGGGCAGGTCAATGCAGAAAACCCGCTGTCGCGGGCCATGGGCCCGAGCTGGCGCTCGGGGCTCTCTTCATTGCTCTCTTACTTGCCGGCTTCTTTCTTGGCCTCATCGTAGAGGCCGCCGAGGGTGATGGGGCGCATGTTGGATGAGTAGGACTTGAACTGCTCGGGTTCGGTCTTGATGAAGTCTTCGCGGGTGGCGCCTGCGGCGAACGCTTTGGCGGCTTGTTCGCGGAGGGCGGTGAAGAACTCGATCTGGCGCTTGGCGATGGTGAGATCGCCGACATCGCCGTGGCCGGGGATGACGACGGTTTTGTTATCGCAGAGGTCGATGATCTTCTGGCAGCTTCGGATCCAGCCGGCGGAGTCGGCGCCGGAGTTGGCGGGATCGTGGTAGGGGTACATGTTGTTGAAGAGGAGATCGCCGCCGTGGAGGATGTTGCGATCGGGGATGTAGACGATGAGGTCGTTGTCGGTGTGGCCGGCGCCGACGTGATAGAGCTCGATGGAGAGGTTGCCGACGGTGATGTTGCCGCTGGAGGGGATGGACTCGGTGGGGAGGAAGTTCTTGTCGGTGGGGGAGGACTGGAGGAGGGCTTCGATGTCGGCGATCACCTGGGTGGCGGTGGCTTTGGGTGATTGCTTGAGCTTGGCGATCGCGCCTTGGGCGGACTTGTTGGAGCGCTCGACCTGGGAGGGGATGCGGGCGATGGCGTTGGCGTGGGCGATCACGCGGAGGTCCTTGGTGAAGGCGGGGTTTCCGCCGACATGATCGCCGTGGTGGTGGGTGTTGATGAGCGTCTTGACGGGGGATCCGAGTGCGGCGGCTTCGCGGCGGAGGGCTTCACCGAAACCGCCGTTCTTGGAATCGATGACGACGGTTTCGTTGCCGGAGAGCACGGCGAGCGCGTTGCCGCCTTCGCCGATGGCGATGTGGCAGCCGTCGGCGACGGATTTCCATTCGAAGTAGGTGTCGGCAAGGGTGAGGCTGGGGAGGAGCCGCGCGAGGCTTGAGCGGGCTGGGAGGGCGATTCCGGCGGCGGCGAGGGTGGATGCGGCGATGAATGAACGGCGGTTGAGGTTCATGGGTGATCTCCGGAATGCCGAACAGGGAGGTTGCAGGGAAGTGGAGTAGGAGGGAAGGGTAGATCTCAGGCTGGAAGCCTGAGCCACGAGATTGAGTAGCCTATCATCCCCCCCCATATTTCTCAGGTGCGTGTTAGGGTCATCTTCGGGCTGGGATTTGCAGCTTGTCCGATGTCCCCCTTTTCGAGACCCGTTTTTTCGAGATCAGCCCATGAAAGCGACCCAGCTCCGTATCGGCCTTGGCGTGAAGATTGATGGCAAGCTCGCGGTGCTGACGAACGTCGAGCATCGGACGCCGGGCAACCTGCGTGCGTTCATCCAGATCACGTTCCGTGAGATCCTGTCGGCCAAGACGATGGAGCGGCGGCTGGGATCGGGCGATGAGATCGATGTCGTGGACCTGGATCGCCGGCAGATGGAGTATCTGTTCAGCGATTCATCGGGCGCGACGTTCATGGACAACGAGAACTACGACCAGATCACGATGCCGGAGAAGGTGCTGGGTGAGTCTCTGCTGTATCTGCGGCCGAATTCCCAGACGATCGTGCTGATGCACGACACCAACCCGATCGCGATCGAGCTGCCTTCGGCGGTCGAGCTGACGGTGAAGGACTGTCCGCCTGAAGTGAAGGGGGCGACGGTGACGAACCAGACGAAGGATGCGACGATGGAGACGGGGCTGAAGGTGAAGGTTCCGGCGTTCATCAAGCAGGGTGAGACGCTGAAGATTTCGACGACGGATGGGTCTTACCTGTCGCGGGCCTGAGAAAAGGGCAAATAGCAAAGGGCAAATAGGAGCGGGGAGCGCGGGATGTGGTGCGCGCTTGGAGATGTGGTGTGTGCGGTGGGGTCGTACACTCCGGCGTGATTCCTTGTGCATGTCATTCAGTTGCAAGGATTGTTGAGAGAGGCGCCCCTGCGGGGCTGCTGGGTATGACTTGGCGGGTTGGCCCGGGGCTTGCGCCCCGGTCTGACGAAGGGCGCCGCTTCGCGGCTCAGGGGCGGGCGGTGGGGGTGGTGTGCAGGTGGCGAGGGTGGTTGTGGCGTGTCCGCTGCGTCAGCTTCGTGAATGTTGTGGCGCTGGCGATCGTGATGGTTGTGATCGCGGCGTGCGAGCAGAAGACGCCGGCGGGGAATGCGGGGGCCGGGTGGAATCAGTCGGCCACGGGCGCACCGGCGGATCAAGGGAATGCTGCATCGCCGCGGAGCGCGGAGGAGATGCGGATTGTCGTGTTGTCGCCGGCGCTGGCGATCACGTTGAGGGATCTGGGGCTGGCGGACAAGATCGTGGGTCGGCACGGGTATGACATGGTGCTGGAGAAGTCGGTGCCGGTGTGCGGGGACCAGTCGGGGATTGATTACGAAGCGCTGATCGGGGTTCGGCCGACGCATGTGATTCTGCAGTGGGGAGCGCGTGATCTGCCTGGGCGATTGGTTGAGCTGGCGGGGCAGCATGGGTGGGTGGTGGTGAATCAGGAGATGCTGACGCTGGCGGATATCAGGACGAGCGCGGTGGAGTTGGATGACATGCTGATCGGGCCGGATCGGCAGCGAACGGAGGAGAAGCCGCCGAAGCGAGTGCCGGATGCGGAGGGGCAGGCATCGGATGTCATCCGGAAGATGAACCGGGCGTTTTCGCGGCGGGGGACGGGGTTTAGCGATGTGGGGCGGGTGCTGATGCTGGTGTCGACATCACCGGCATCGGGGATCGGGCCGGGGTCGTTTCATCAGCAGGTGCTGGAGGTGATCGGGGGGGAGCCGGCGATCATGGAGGGTGGGCCGTACCGGGAGATGGATACGGAGGATGTGATTCGGTTGGCGCCGGATGCGATTGTGCTGTTGATGCCGCGAGCGGCGGGGTCTGCGGATGTGGAGCGGACGGAGGCGGATATTGAGAAGCTGCTGGGGCCGCTGGCGGGGAAGCCGATTCCGGCGGTGGTGAAGGGGAGGGTGGCGGTGATTGATGACCCGTTGTGTCTGATGCCGGCGACATCGCTGGCGGGGTTTGCGGATGAGTTGGCGGAGGTTTTGGGGGGGTGGCAGGGTGAGAAGAAGTGAGCTGGGGAGTGCGCTGCGGGGCTGAAGCCGTTGCCAGGTAAGCCCGTTGGAAACGGGCAGGAAAACAACACAGATGAAGGATGCCCGCGCGGTGGCTAGTCATGGCTGAAGCCATGGCCTAATCGCGTGCAACGCCGCTGAAGCGGCCTGGAGATGCGAGCAACAGATAGCGAGCAAGTGCGTTGACGCGGCGTGAGGGGCGAGCTGCGGATATTGATGGTTGCGTACGCGGAATCGTGATGAGCGTCTTATCATCCGCTCCTATGGCGATTTTCTTTGACGATCCTGTGCAGGTGCTGACGCAGCGGTTTGAGGCGGCGATCCGGGCGGCGTTTCCGGCGGTGTCCGGGGCGGTGGAAGCGCTGATTTCGCCATCGCGTCAGCCGCAGTTCGGGGATTTTCAGTGCAACGCGGCGATGAGCCTGGCGAAGGTGGTGGGGGGGAAGCCGCGGGATGTGGCGAGCGCGATCGTGGCGAAGGTGGATCTCTCGGACATCGCCGAGCCGCTGTCGGAGAAGTCGATCGCGGGGCCGGGGTTCATCAACATCGTGCTGCGGGGGGATGCGTTGGCGAGCGGGGTGGTGGGGATGGATGCGGGGACTGGGCTCGCAGCGCTGGGGGTTGTGCCGGCGAGCAAGGTTGAGACGGTGGTGGTGGATCTGTGCGGGGTGAACCTGGCGAAGCAGATGCATGTGGGGCACCTGCGATCGACGGTGATTCCGGATGCGATCGCGCGTGTGCTGGAGCGGCTGGGTCACAAGGTGATCCGGCAGAGCCACCTGGGTGATTGGGGTTTGCCGATCGCGATGGTGACGGGCAAGCTGATGGAGGAGTTGAACGCGGGGCGGATCAAGCCCGAAGCGCTGACGCTCGACAGGCTCGAGGTGATGTACCGGGAAGCGCAGGCCGAGTGCGAGCGGGACATGAAGGGGATGGAGGCGGTCCGGAGGTACGGGCTTGGGCCCAAGGCGGAGGCGGAACTGGAAGCGCAGGTTTCGTGGGCGACGGAGAACTTCACGCGGGCCAAGGGGGTGCTGCTGAAGCTGCAGTCGCACGACAAGGCGACGGTTGCGGTGTGGCAGTTGATCTACGACATCACGATGCGGGCGTGCATCGAGACGGTGACGAGGCTGCACGCGAACGTGACGCTGGAGCACACGGCGGGGGAATCGACGTATTCGGAGGAGCTGGCGCCGCTGGTGCGGGATCTCCTGGATCGGAAGGTCGCGGAGGTGGACCAGGGGGCGGTGGTGGTGCGTGTGCCGGGGCTTGAGGTGCCGTGCCTGATTCGCAAGAGCGATGGGGGGTTCCTATACGCGACCACGGACATGGCGGCGATCCGGCGGCGGGTGCAGAAGCTGGGGGCTTCGCGGGTGATCTACGGGGTGGATATCCGGCAATCGCTGCATTTTCAGCAGGCTTTCGGGGCGGCGATCAAGGCGGGGTATGCGCGGTTGCCGGATGGGAGCGATGCGAAGCTTGAGCACGCGGCGTTCGGGACGGTGCTGGGCAACGATGGCCGGCCGTTCAAGACGCGTTCTGGGGACAATGTGAAGCTGTGGGATCTGTTGGATGAGGCGGTGAACAGGGCGCGGGCGGCGGTGAACGAGCGGTCGAGCGGGTTTTCGGAGGAGGAGCGGGGGAAGATCGCGGAGGCGGTGGGGATCGCGGCGATCAAGTACGTGGACCTGTCGAGCGAGCGGAGCAAGGACTATGTCTTTGACTTCGACCGGATGCTGGCGTTCGAGGGGAACACGGGGCCGTACCTGCTGTATGCGCTGGTGAGGACGAGGTCGATCTTCCGGAAGGCGGCGGAGGAGAAGCTGGATGGGGGCTGGCGGGATGCGGCGATCGTGATCAAGGAGCCGGCGGAGAAGGCGCTGGCGCTGACGCTGCTGAGATATGGGAAGGTGCTGGAGTCGGTGGCGCAGTCGACCGAGCCGCACCGGTTGTGCGTGTATTTGTTTGAGCTTGCGACGGCGTTCAGCGCGTTCTTTGATCAGTGCAAGGTGCTGTTTGCGCCGGATGAGGCGACGCGGCGATCGCGGCTGCGGTTGTGCGATATCACGGGTCGGGTGCTGGCGGATGGGTTGGGGACGCTTGGGATACCGACGGTGGAGAGGATGTGATTGGGAAGCGACGAAGCGACGGAGTGGGGAAGTGGTCCACGGCGTGGTTGAAAATCGATCATTCGATGGACGATTTTACATGGCGATATCGGAATCCGTTAGAGACTGTTTCAGAATGAGGTAGCAGGGCAGTAGAACACAGGCAGGATGCCTGTGCCACGAGATCGGGTAGGATTCTGAAACAGTCTCTTAGGAGATTGTCGATTTAGGCCTGTAAACCACGGGCGATCTCGACGACGAGGGTGTCGTCGGCGGGGGGGCCGTAGCGGTGTGATTCGACGGCGTGGCGGAGGGTTCGGCACCAGCTTCCGTGGGGCTGGGTGTTGCCGAAGGCGACCAGTTGCTGGACACCCTTGATGCCCATCATCTTGCCCATGCGGTTGCGGGCTTCGATGGCGCCATCGGTGTAGGCGATCAGGGCATCGCCGGGTCCGAAGCGGAGGGTCTTCTGTTCGGAGTCGAACTCCTCACCGCCGCAGGCGCCCAGGACGTAGGTGGTGGAGGAGAGTTCGTGGATCTTGCCATCGACGGTTCGGATGAAGGCGGGCGGGTGTCCGCCGCTGGCGTACTGGACGGTGTTGTGGCGGGTGTCGACCTTGAGGCAGAGTGCGGTGACGAAGACGGAGTGGGTGGCGAGCGTGAGGTGGACGTAGCGGTTGAGGAGTCGGAGGACTTCTCCGGGGAGGATCTCGGGGTCTTCTGCGAACACGCGTTCGAGCTCTCCGTGGAGGCGATTGACGGTGAGGGCGGCGGGGATGCCGTGTCCGGTGACATCCATGAGCACGACGCTGAGGGTGCGGTCCTTCTCGTGGGCGGGCCCGAACCAGTTGGCGTAGAGATAGTCTCCGCCGATCTGGCGCATGGGTTCGTACTCGTAGGTGAACCGGAGGTGTCCGGTGGGGCGCGGAGGCGGGAAGAGGGATTCGTGGATGCGTCGGGCATCGACGAGTTCACGGCGGACATCGGCGTAGCGGCGCTGGAAGAAGGTGAGTTTGTGCTGCTCGTAGCGGCGGGAGTGGATGAGCCAGGCGATGAATGAGCCGGGTGCGCCGAGGAACGGGAAGAACATGATCACGAGGATCTTCTCGAAGAGCTCGGCGGGATCGTTGCGGATGAAGCAGAGGGCGGCGTAGGCGGCCCAGGTGATGAGGACGGTGCGGATCGCCTGCCAGGTTGACCAGGGGAGGAAGATCGCGGCGAGCGTGTGGGTCCACATCATGCCCCAGACGCCCAGGCCGATGGGGGGCTGGACATCGAACTTTCGGATGACGATCTGGGCGATCGCATCGAAGAGAACGACGCCGGTGGTGAGCCACTGGATGCTGCGCTGGGTGAGGTGGCGTTTGGAGGCGGCGATCATGGCGCCGGCGTGGACGGCGACAAAGAGGAGGGTGAAGAAGATCGCGGAGATATGGACGGGCTGCCTGGTCTGACTGGCGGAGGGGAGTTTGTCGGCGGGGATGATCCAGGTGAAGAGCTGGGTGCCTGCGAGCCTGTAGGTGATGTCGAAGATGCAGAGGAGGAGCCCGCCGATGCCGGTGATGGCGGCGAACCAGACGAACTGGCGGCGGAGGAGCTGGTCGGTGTTGGCATCGAACTCGGCGCGGAAGTCCGAGGTGAAGGTCTTGGAGTGATGGGGGGCTTGACCCACGGTGTTGGCGTGTCCTTGCGGCAGGGCGGGGAACGTAGAGGGGAATCCTGGCGGTCAGAGCTTATCGAGGTCTGTTGGCTCCGGGCACCCAGAGGACATCCCCCGCGCCGTGATCGTTGGCGATCCGCGCGAGCACAAAGAGGAGGTCGCTGAGGCGGTTGAGGTAGCGGATGGTTTCGGGGTTGGTGGTGTCGGGGTCGGAGCGTCGGAGGCCGACGGCGAGCCGTTCGGCGCGTCGGACGACGGTGCGTGCGAGGTGGAGGCCGGCGGCGAGCGGTGAGCCGCCGGGGAGGACGAAGCTGGTGAGTGGCGAGAGCGGGTCGTTGTACTCATCGATGAGGTGTTCGAGTCGCTGGGTCTGGGCGGGGATGATGCGGAGGCGGCTGCCGGGTTTTTCCGAGGATTCGAGGGGCGTGGCGAGGTCAGCGCCGCAATCGAAGAGGTCGTGCTGGAGGGAGCGGAGGAGTGCGACCAGGCAGCGGCGGCTTTCATCGGCGTTGGGTGCATCGGCGCCGGCGTGGGCGATCGCCAGGCCGATGGCGGCGTTGGCCTCATCGACGGTGCCGTAGGTCTCGACGCGGGGGTTGTCCTTGGGGGTGCGGAGGCCGTTGGCGAGCCCGGTGGTGCCGTCATCGCCGGTTTTGGTGTAGATGCGTGTGAGCTTGACCATTTGGGATCCCGGAAGGGGAATGGGGGGTGGGGGGTGGGCAGTGGGGGACGAGGCACGGAGTCGGGGCTGGGCAGTAGGCAGTAGACAGTCGGGAAGAAGCGGAAGGGGAAAGTGTCGGTTGGGGTGGTGTGGTGGACGATCAGCGTATCGTGGATGGTCGGTTGGGGTTGGAGTGGCTTTTTGGGAGTTTGCGTGGCCGTGGTTCAGGGATCTTGCGAGCCGGAGGTTGGTGTGTGCCGCGGGGTGCTGAAGCGGTGGCTGCGCGCGGCGGGGGCCGGCTTGGAGGGAAGCGGCGGGGGCCTGCCGCTGATCGAGCGGATCCTGCTGGCGCGGGGGTTGGGGGAGGCGGAACGCAGCGCGGCGTTCCTGGATCCGCGGCTGACGCATCTGCACGATCCTTCGCTGATTCCGGATCTGGATCGGGCGGCGGAGCGGATGCTCGCGGGGATTCGTGCGGGGCAGCAGATTGTCATTTATGGGGATTACGACGTCGATGGTGTCACGGCGACCGCGGTGCTGTATCACACGATGATGGGGATCGCGCCGGAGGCGCGGGTGGTTTCGTACATTCCGCACCGGGTGGAGGAGGGGTACGGGCTGAATTCGGAGGCAATCCGGCAGATATGTGAGTCGGGTGCGGGGTTGATCGTGTCGGTGGATTGCGGGGTGACGGGGATCGAGCCGGCGATTGTGGCGGCGGAGGCGGGGGTGGATCTGATCATCACGGATCACCACAACCCGCCATCATCTGTGGAGGGTCTGCCGCGGGCGTACGCGGTGGTTCATCCGCGGAGGCCGGATTCGAAGTATCCATTCGGGGAGCTGTCGGGAGCGGGGGTTGCGTACAAGCTGGCGTGGCGGCTGGCGACATTGGCGAGCGGATCGGCGAAGGTACGGCCGGATCTGCGTGAGCTGCTGATCGAGCTGCTGGCTCTGGTGTCGCTGGGGACGATCGCGGACGTGGTGCCGCTGGTGGGTGAGAACCGGGTGTTGGCGCGGTTCGGGCTATCACGGATCAAGCACTCGGGGATCGTGGGATTGCGGGCGCTGGTGGATGCATCGGGGTTGTCGGGTGAGAACATCGATTCGGAGGGAGTGGGGTTCAAGCTGGCGCCGCGATTGAACGCGTGCGGGCGGATGGGGCATGCGCGCGAGGCGGTGGAGCTCTTGACGACGACCGATGAGGCGCGGGCGGCGGAGATCGCCGGGCAGTTGACCAGGCAGAACGGCGAGCGGCGGAGGGTGGAGCTTGAGATCTTCGGCCGGGCGTGCGAGATGGCGGAGTCGGCGGGGATGACGGGGGAGGACCGAAGGGCGATCGTGCTGGCGGATGAATCGTGGCACACGGGGGTGGTGGGGATCGTGTGTTCGCGGCTGGTGGAGCGGTATTCGCGGCCATGCATTTTGATGGGGCGGGAGGATGGGGTGTGTCATGGGAGCGGGCGATCGGTGGAGGGATTCAGCCTGCACGGAGCGCTGGTTTCGTGCGCGGAGCACCTGGTGAGCTATGGCGGGCATGACATGGCGGCGGGGCTGCGGGTGAGCGATGCGCGGCTGGGGTCGTTCGTGGATGCGTTCACGCGGATCGCCAACGAGCAGATCCCGGTCGAGCGGCTGTGCGGTTCGCTTGCGTATGACGCGGATGCGCTGCTGCCGGAGCTCTCGGTGGAGGCGGTGCGGCAACTGGAGCGGCTGGAGCCGTTCGGTCGCGAGAACCCGGCGGTGCGCGTGCGGCTGCGCGGGCTGCGGATCGTGGAGCCGCGGACGATGGGTGCGGGGGGGAAGCACCTGGCGCTGCGGGTGAAGGACCGGGATGGGGTACACATGCGGCTGATCGCGTGGAGCTGGGGTGAGCGGGCGAGGTCACTGCCGGCGGGGCGGGATATCGATGCGATCGTGACGCCGCGGATCTCGACGTTTGATGGGGTGAAGGTCGAGCCGGTGATCGAGGATGTGATGGTGCTGCCGGTGTGAGGGGTGGTTCAATGGGATCGCCGGCGGGTGTCGGAGTGAGGCTCGGCATTCCTTGCAAGTTATCACACGTGTTGCAGGCTGCGCAGGCCGTCCGTGGCCGGTCGTTCGCGCGGGCGCAACCTGTAGGTGGCGGGCCGGGTCATTTGCGGCGGTGTAGGTGCCGATATCGCTGGTTTCGCAGGCTTCACATCGAGGGGAGGCACTCCATGTCGATGGGCAAGGGACTGGCGTTCGCGGGGATCGGGGCGGTGGTCGTGGCGGTGATCTGGGTGGTGTTGATCCGTGTCACGGACTGGAGTTTGTGGATCGTGGCGCCGGCGATCGGTGGCGCTGCGGGGTACGGGATGATGCGCGGCACGAAGATGAAGGGTGGAGCTGCCGCGGGCGTATGGGCGGCGGCGGTGACGGTGGCTGGGATCTTCGCTGCGCGCTACACGGTGGTTTCGTGGATGACCGAGGACTTCCTGGCGGTGGATGAGGAGGAGGCGGTCGAGCATTTGGCGTGGCAGATCGCCGAGGAGTGGGAGCAGGAAGAGACGGAGTGCTGGGATGAGGATGGGGAGCTGCTTCCTTCGGTGTATGCGGAGGCGGGGGAGCGGTGGGAAGGGATGGATGCGGATGAGCGGCAGGTGTTGACGGCGGAGCTCGAGGGTGACAGTGAGCTGGCAGCGGGAGTGCTGACACCCATCGCGCTGCTGTTTGATTTCGGGATCTTCGGGACGATCTGCACGGTGCTCGCGGCGGGGACGGCGTTCAAGACCGGGAGCACGAATCTTGAGGCCACGCTCATCGAACAGGGTGTGGCGCAGGACAGCGCGGATGCGGACCGGCTCGCGGGGCAGTTGAGGGCGGGAGATCGGTTCGCGATGCTCGGGAGAAGCGCCGGACCTGCCGGCCCTGGACAGAGCGAGGGATCGCACGTGTCGGGGGCGGGTTCACCTTTGCCGCCGATCCCGGCCGCACATCCTCCAGCGCCGCGGGTTGCGGGCGTGGAGAGGGCGGATGGGGAGCGGGATGCCGCGTGACGGCGCGGGCGAGCGCTGAGAGGTGGCTGCATTCCGCACGTGCCGCTCCGTGACGCTGAGAGCGCTGGCCGTGGTTCATGAAGCGTTTGAATCTTGTTGAGATGCGCACTCTGCGGCGCAGAGGCGATATGAGAATGCCCCGAGAAAAGCCGGGGTTTGTCTTCGTTTTTCCGGGGAGGGGCGGTGTATTTGCGGCTGGATCGGCGCGTGGATCTGTGGTAGGCTGACTCTTCCGCAGCACACCGCCGAGGGAGAGAGCCCGGCGCTTGATCTGCGCCGGAGATTCGCCATGACGATCCGTTCGCTTGCCGCCGGTTCTGGCCTGCTTGCTCTCGTTTCCATGTGCGGGCTTGCAACGGCGATCCCGCCGTGCATCACGCCGGATTCTCCGGATGGGGATCCGACGGAATGGCGGAGCGTGTTTGAGTTCCCGTGCGAGGATGGGGGGGCGTGGGGCGATAACACGCGGATCGCGGTGGATTTCTACAGCGCGGGGTCAGCGCCGGAGGCGGACAGCCACTCATCGGCGAAGTTTCTGCCGGATGGATCGGCGGTGGTGGTCGCCAACCGTGACAGCGCGAACCTGTCGGTGTTTGATCCGGCGACGCGGGCGCTGTTGATGGACATCCCGCTGTCGGGCCGGCCGGAGAGCGTGGCGATCTCTCCGGATGGGACGCGTGCGGTGACGGCAAACCTGCGTGAGAACACGGCATCGGTGGTTGATCTGGTGCTGGGTCTGGAGATCGCGGTGATTGCGGTGGGGACCTCGCCGGTGACGGCGTTGATCAACTCGACGGGGGCGCTGGCGGTGGTGAACAACGGGGCGACGCAGAATGCGTCGGTGATCGATCTTTCGACGAACACGGTGGTGCGTACGGTGGCGACCGGGGGGCTGTACACGCAGGTTTCGGTGAACCCGGAGACGGCGGCGTACGCGTTCAAGGCGTACGGGCCGGCGCTGGCGGGGGACATCCTGGTGTTCCCGGATTCGGTCGCGGACCAGATCAAGCTCATCAACATTACCAATGGCGCGACGACGGCGCTGCCGGCGACCGCGGAGCCGATCGGGGTCGCGGTGACGCCGGACGGGACGAAGGCGGTGGTGACGCATTACCTGTCGAGCAAGATCCTGAGCGTGGTGGATGTGGCGGGCGGGGTGATCAGCAAAGCGATCAACGTGGGGATGGATCTGTGGGGGCCGGTGGCGATCAACCCAGCGGGGACGCGTGCGGTGGTTGCGATCCAGAACGCGTGCCGGGTGGTGGATCTTGGGACGAACGGGGTGAGCGGGAACCTGGCGACGGCTTCGGTGAACGAGATGTACACATCCGCGGATGGTCAGTACGCGGTGTGCGTGGGGTTCCGCGGGAGCCTGGTGTCGTTTGCGACGCAGACGCTGGTGAAGGATCTGAACAACTTTGTTTCGACCTCGGTGGGGGCGGTTTCGCCGGTGGCGCCACTGGCGGTGCAGTTCTCCGACACGTTCGGGGAGGACATGGTGGTGCTCAACACCAACGGGGCGGCGGGCGGGCTGGTTTCGGGGGGCCCGAGCGGGCCAGCGCCGGAGGCGGATCGGGCGAGGACCGTGGCGGTGACTGCTGATGCGCTCAAGACGGTGGTGGTGAGCCAGCAGAGCCAGACGGCGAGCATCGTGAATTCGTACACGGGGGCGGTGAGTGCGTGGGTGAACGTGGATCGCCGTCCGGGCGAGGTGAAGATCACGCCCGACGGGACCAAGGCGTGCGTGGCGAGCCGGGACGGGACCGCGTTTTCGATCATCACGCTGGCGACGGGTGCGAAGGTGGATGTGGGGATCGGGACGCGTGCGGATCAGATCCAGATCTCACCGGACAGCCAGTTCGCGTACGTGGCGGTGGTGACGGGCGGGGATGGGGTGTACCGGGTGAACCTGAACACGGGAGCGGTGCAGGGGGCGAAGCTGGCGACCGGGGATATGGGCGGGATTTCGTACAGCTTCTCGCAGTTCAGCGGGACAGCGCTCTCGCCGGATGGATCGACACTGGTGACGTGCAACTCGTTCACGAACAACATTTCGATCATCGATACGGCGACGTGGACGGTGGCGGCGACGCTGGCGACCGGGGCGGGGACGTTCCCGGTGGTGGCGAGTTTCAACGCTGACGGCACGAAGTGCTATGTGACCAAGCGTGACACGGATTCGGTGGTGACGGTGAACATCGCGGGGGCGGGCTCGACGCTGGGTCCGTCGGTGACGGTCGGTGATTTCCCGTTCACGACGGTGGCGACACCGAGCGGGAGCAAGTTGTACGTGATGAACTGGTCGCCGAACACGGTGAGCGTGGTGAACCTGGCGACCAACACGGTGATCAAGACGATCGTGCTTCCGAACGGGCAGAACATGGACAGCCTGCGGATGAGCCCGGACGGGTCGAGCGTGTATGCGAGCTACGGGCAGGCGAGCATCGGGTTCGGGGGCGGCGGGTACTTCACGACGCAGGATGGCGCGGTGGCGATCATCTCGACGGCGAGCGACACGATCGTGCAGACGATCCCGACGGGGAAGGTGGGATCGTCGATGGTGGTGTCGGGGAACGGGAACATCGCGGCGATCGCACAGCCGTGGGGTGATGGGGTGAGCATCGTGGACTTCGTGGATTGCCCGGCGGACTTCGATCACTCGGGGTTTGTCGATACGGATGACTTCGATGCGTTCGTGCACGCGTTTGAGCTTGGTGTGGATGAGGCGGACTTCGATGGGTCGGGGTTCGTGGATACGGATGACTTTGATGCGTTCGTGCATGCGTTTGAGGCGGGATGTTGAGCCGCGGGAGGCTAAGCCGATGAGGATAATTTCGATCGTCGTCGCGGTCTGCGGGGGTATTGCGAGCTCTTCGTACGCACAGGTGCTTGTCGATCCGGGGTTCGAGGACCAGCCAATTCTCTGCAACATCCCGGATGCAACGGGGTTTTGGGGTGTCGATATGGGGACCACTGTCACCACGCAGCAGGGAGTGACGCCCGCGGAGGGTGAGCGGATGCTGCGGTTTGACCAGACGGGTCCGTGCTGCGCCGGAGGAGGAGGCGTGGGAGCACGCGGGAGCGACATCGCCCAGCTTGTGCTGGTGGCACCGGTGGCGGATCTGGTGGCGATGGGCATGGCGCGAGCCCGCGCATCGGTCGCGGTCAACCGCGTCACTGGCTCTTCCTTGGTTGACACGCAGTTCATCGTGGCGATGCACGCCCTCGATGGGGAGCCATCAACTTTCCCGACCGGATGCACCACGGGCCGCGCGGCGCTCAAATCGGGTTCGGCGAGCGTGTTTTCGGATGCCGACCCAGGCACGTGGGAGCGGGTGTCGGTGAGTCTTGATCTGCCCGCATCCACCACATTCGTGGCGGTGTATGTCTCGGCGGTCGAGAATATCAGCGACGGCGGAGCGGGCAACGAGTTTGAGGGCCACTTCGCCGACGGTGTGCGTTTCTCCATCGTCTCGCAGTGTCCAGCCGACTTTGACCGGTCAGGATTTGTCGATCTGGACGACTATGTCGCGTTCGTGCTCGCGTTCGAGGCCGGGACGGATGATGCCGACTTCGACCAGTCCGGCTTTGTCGACCTGGACGACTTTATTGCGTTTGTACAGAGCTTTGAGCTTGGATGCTGAGCGAAAAAGCATCGACGCTGGCGAAAACAGGAATGACAAGGAACCGTGTTGCGACCGGTCTTGTTTCATTCTCGTGTTGCGGTGGACGGGCGTAGTGGCAAGGCTTGGAGCGGTAGGGGACGACTCTCCTTCAAAGGCCACTCTCTAGGAGGGGCTTGATGAGGCATCGGCTTCGTAGGCTTGTTTGAGGTAGGCGCGGACGGTGTCGTCGATGTCGTTGGGGGTTGTGATTTCGATGCGGTGGGTGATGCGGTCGTTCTTGGCCTGGCCGCCGGTGTCGATGAGCCGTCCGGAGGCTTCGACACCGCGGAGGCAGAAGCCCAGGTCTATGCGGGTGCGGGTGGTGGGTTTGATCTGGGCGAACACGTGGTTGCGGTAGAGGGGGACGATGGTCTTGCAGGGGCAGAGCTTGACGTCTTTGCCGAGGGTGCGGCCGAGTTTGACGAGGGTGTCGTAGAGGGGGCGGAGATTGGACTTGGGGCCGGCGAACATGTCCTCGACGTAGACCTGGGCGGTCTTGAGGTACTGCTCGGGGGTGTCTTCGGAGAGGGTGTTGGGGCGGTGGGCTTTCTCGGCGAGCCACCAGGCGGAGTTGGTTCCCAGGTTGTGCTCGCTCTTGAGCCAGTCGCGGCAGGATTTTTCGTCGGTGGGGCCGGAGGCTTTGGCGAGCTTGAGCCACTGGTCGAGGGAGCGGCCGGTTTTTTCCTTGAGCTTGTTGATCCAGTCCTGGGTCATGGCGACGCCGGGGTGGACGTCGTAGGTGTGCTTGGCGGGCTTGTAGCTCGCGGGGGAGGAGGGGGAGGTGAGAGCAGCGCCGGTGCGCGGGGTGGTGTGCCAGGATGTGCGCTTGGGGGCGTGGGCGGGCGTCTTCTTGGATGTCGGCGCGGATTGTCGGGTCGATTTTTTGGAGGTGGGTTTGCGGGCCATGATGGCAAGAGGGTACCAGCTGGCTGAAGCCGGTATTGCGGGGAAGCCCGTTGGAAACGGGCTGAAATGATGCCGCAGGTCGGTATTGCGGCTGGGGGCGTCTGACCATGGCTGAAGCCATGGTCTACAAGCGGGCAAGGCCGATGAATCGGCCTGAGGAAGGACAGCTCCTTGAAACAACGGGGCCTGGAAAGCAAAGAGGCTTGGGATCGGGTGATCCCAAGCCTCGTGGCGATCACGGGATGTCGGGATGCCGCATCAGGTGAACTTGGTCTGGCCGGGGATGGCGATCTCGGCGGTTGGGGCGGGCTTGTCGAAGCCCAGCTCGGTGGGGACGAGTGACTCCTTGGAGTTGATCGCCTGCTCCCAGGTGATGGTCTGGCCGGTGTAGGCGGCCATGCGGGCCATGATGGCGGTCATGCAGGAGTTGGCGCCGCGCTCGGCATCGTTGATGGGCTTGCCGGCGCGGATGGAGGCGAACAGCTCCTTGTGCTCATCGAAGTACATCTTGCCGACATCGGCGGAGGTTCCCTTTCCTTCCCAGAGGACCTTGCCATCGCGGGACTTCATTGGCGCCTGGCCGCTCCAGCCGTCGATGACGGCGTTGCCCTTGGTGCCGAAGACGTAGTCCTTGTTGTCTGCGGGGCAACTGTCGATCTGGCGGCAGGAGTGGAAGCAGCGCATGCCATCGGCGTAGTCGTAGATGGCGCTGAAGTGGTCGTAGACGTTGCCGTGCTCGGGGCCGGAGCGGGCGGCTCGTCCGCCGAGGCACTGGGCGCTGACGGGGAGCCTGTCACCGATGGCCCAGTTGAGTCGATCGACGGAATGGACGGCCTGCTCGACGATGTGATCTCCGGAGATCCAGGTGAAGTGCCACCAGTTGCGCATCTGGAACTCGAGATCGCCCCACTCGGACTTGCGGGGGTTCCTGGTGAGTGTGCCGCCGTGGTAGGTGGTGTGGACGCTGGTGACATCTCCGACAGCGCCTTCGTGGACGCGCTTGAAGGCTTCGCGCATGGAGTTGTTGTATCGCCAGCAGAAGCCGACGAGGCAGGCGAGGTTTTTGGCCTTGGCAGCGCGGGCGGATTCGAGGACGGAGCGGATGCCGGGGGCATCGACGGCGACCGGCTTCTCGGCGAACACGTGCTTGCCCTTCTCGATCGCGTACTTGAGGTGTGTGGGGCGGAAGCAGGGGTAGCTGGTGAGGAGGACGACATCGACATCGCTGTCGATGACCTGCTTGTAGGCATCGAAGCCGTAGAAGCGGCGATCGGCGGGAACCTGTATGCGCTTGGCGACATCGGCGGAGACATCGTCGGAGGGCGTGGAGAGGTACTTGTGGGCGTTCTCTACGCGATCCTTGAAGACATCGCCCATGGAGACGAGTGTGCAGCCGGGATCGGCGGAGATGGCGTTGATGGCAGCGCCGCTGCCGCGGCCGCCGCATCCGACGATGCCGACCTTGATGGTGTCGGCGCCGGCGGCGTGGGCGCCAAAGGCGCGCGGGACGACGAGTCCGCCGATGGCGGCGGCGGCGGTCAGGGCGCCGGCGGATTTGACGAAGTCGCGGCGGGAGACGGGGTCGAGGTGGTCGCGGTGCATTGGGGGCTCCGGGGAAGACTCAAAGACAGGAAGACTCACCACAGAAGCACAGAGGTCACAGAGAAGAAAAGAAGACACGAAGAGACGAAGAGACGGAGAGACGGAGGAATGAGAGGCGAAGAGATGGGCAGCGGGGAATGGTGTTTCTCTGTGTTCTCTGTGCTTCTGTGGTGAGTTACTTGGGTTCGGGCTTGGTCGGTTCAGGAGTGGGAGTTGGGACGGGCTGGGTTGAGGTGGGGATTTCCGCGGCGGGGCGGGGCTTGGGATCGCAGACGATGCGGAAGCCGATGAAGGGGCCATCGGTCAGCCACCACTTGCTCTTGGGGATGTTGGGATCGCCGGCGTTCCAGTCGGGGTGGTAGGGCTTGCGGGCGGTGACCTTGAGGTCGTCGATGGGATCCTGGTAGCTCCCACCCTTGATGATGCGCTGGCCATCACGGCCGATGACCCACTCGGCGACATTGCCGTGCATGTCGAAGAGGCCCCACGCGTTGGCGCCCTTGCGACCGACGGGGCGCGGGCGTGAATCGGCGTTGTCGATCATCCAGGCGAACTGGTCGTAGTTCTCGGCATCGCCGAAGGAGAAGTCGCCCTTGGCGCCGGCGAGCGCGGCGTGCTCCCACTCATCTTCGGTGGGGAGGCGGTAGTGCTTGCCGGTCTTCTCGCTGAGCCAGTCGCAGAAGGTCTTGGCGTTGTGGTAGGAGATGCTGATGGTGGCGAAGCCGGAGTGGCCGAGTCCGCGATCGGGCGGGAGGTAGGGCTTGGTGGGTCGTGTGGCGCCTTGCGTGCCTCGGGCGACGGCCTCACCGCCGCCTTCTTCATCGAGGCGATAGACGTAGACATCGAAGGCATCCCATGTGAGTTCGGTGGTGGCGATCCAGAAGGGATCGATGCCCTTGGCGGGATCGGCGGGGATGGGGACCATGCTGATCTTGAAGGCGGCCTTGGGGATCTCCTCGGTGTAGGCCTTGAGATCGGGTTTGGCGGCCGCTGGGGGCTCGGCGGATTGATGTGCCGAGGCGGGGGTTGGGAGCCATGAGGCGAGCACGAGGGCGCCAAGGCCCGGGAGGATCATCGATCGCCCCGTCGGGGGGGTGATGTGGATTGTGCGATGCATCTTTTTCTGACACCCTTCCGCAAACGGCTTCATGAACCGCCGCGATAAATCGAAAGGCAAACCCATCCCTTATTTGC
This sequence comes from Phycisphaerales bacterium, assembly GCA_020847535.1. Taxonomy (GTDB): domain Bacteria; phylum Planctomycetota; class Phycisphaerae; order Phycisphaerales; family UBA1924; genus JAEUJB01. The sequence continues at coordinate 26,099 of JADLBU010000108.1, read as the reverse complement.
GCGTCCGAGTCTAGGGGGAAGGCGGGCGTGCCGCAATGGTGTGATTGCCCGACGCGACCGGCTCCCTTGAGCGCAGTACGCTCTGGCCGGCGCGGATCCGGTGCGGGGTGCGTGCCGCCGGAGCTTTCCATGCCTCAGCCGAGCCATTCTGACGACCCTCATCACCCCCATCACGCCAAATCCACGCCGACGGCCCGGGAGCACATCCCGGTTGCGGTGTATCCGACGAGCATGGCGGGGAGCCGGGCGGTGGCGGATGAGATCGCGGGGCTGATCCGGGGGAAGGCGGCCAAGGGCCAGACGGCAGTGCTGGGGCTGGCGACCGGATCGACACCCAAGGGTGTGTATGAGGCGCTGGTGGATCTGCACCGGCAGGGGCTGTCGTTCAAGAACGTGGTGACGTTCAACCTGGATGAGTACTGGCCGATGGATGAGCAGTCGGTGCAGAGCTATCGGCGGTTCATGCGGGAGTATCTGTTCGACCACGTCGATATCGATCCGGGGAACGTTCACGTGCCGGATGGATCGCTGGCGCGGGAGCAGGTCGCGGAGTACTGCGACAGCTACGAGCGGCGCATCCGTGATGTGGGTGGGATCGATCTGCAGATCCTGGGGATCGGGCGGACGGGGCACATCGGGTTCAACGAGCCGGGATCGAGCCGTGAGAGCCGGACGCGGTTAATCACGCTGGACAAGGTGACGCGGATGGATGCGGCGAGCGACTTCTTCGGGGAATGGAACGTCCCGAAGAAGGCGATCACGATGGGGGTGGGGACGATCCTTGAGGCGCGGCAGGTGTTCCTGCTGGCGTTCGGTGAGCACAAGGCGCAGGTGGTGCGGAGGGCGGTGGAGGGTGAGATCACCAGCACGATCGCGGCGAGCTTTCTGCAGAAGCATCCCTCAGCGCGGTTCGTGCTGGATCCGGCATCGGCGACCGAGCTGACGAGGTACAAGACGCCGTGGCTGTTGGGTCCGATCGAGGAGTTCGGGCTGCGGTGGGATGGGGTGATGACCAAGCGGGCGGTGATCTGGCTGGCGCGCGAGGTGGGCAAGCCGATCACGAAGCTGACGGATGAGGACTACAACGAGCACGGGCTGCAGGACCTGCTCGCCGCGCGTGGGAGCGCGTACGACCTGAATATCGAGGTCTTCCGGGGGATGCACCGGACGATCACGGGGTGGCCGGGGGGCAAGCCGGCGGAGAAGCAGGATGCGGGTTCGAGGGAGGAATATCCCAAGCGGATCGTGGTATTCAGCCCGCATCCGGATGATGATGTGATCTCGATGGGCGGGACGTTCATCCGGCTGTGCGACCAGGGGCACGAGGTGCATGTCGCGTACCAGACATCGGGGAACATCGCGGTGTTCGATGACGATGCGCTGCGGCACGTGGATTTCGTGCGTGAGTTCGCACAGGCGTTTCCGCAGCTCGGACGGGAGTTCGCGGAGAAGCTCGAGGGCAACATCGAGAGCTTCATCGCGCGGAAGACGCCGGGGGTGGTGGACACGGCCGAGCTTCAGAAGATCAAGGCGCTGATCCGGCGGACCGAGGCGCGGGCGGGTGCGCGCTACAGCGGTGTGCGGCCGGAGAACATTCACTTCCTGGATCTGCCGTTCTACGAGACGGGGCGGGTGCGGAAGAACCCGATCGGTGAGGAGGACATCCGCATCACGGTGGAGCTCTTGATGCGCGTGAAGCCGCACCAGATCTATGCGGCGGGGGATCTGTCAGATCCGCACGGGACGCACCGCGTGTGCCTGTCGTGCATCATCGAGGCGTTCAAGCGGGTGTCGCACGAGCGGTGGGCGGAGCAGTGCGTCTTGTGGCTGTATCGCGGGGCGTGGCAGGAGTGGTCGCCGGAGGAGATCGAGATGGCGGTGCCGCTGGCGCCTGATGAGGTGAAGCGCAAGAGGCTGGCGATCTTCAAGCACGAGAGCCAGAAGGACTCAGCGCTGTTTCCGGGGCCGAACGATCAGCGTGAGTTCTGGCAGCGAGCGGAGGATCGCAACCGTGCGACGGCAGAGCTTTACGATGCGCTGGGGCTGCCGGAATACCAGGCGATCGAGGGGTTCGTGCGGTGGAAGGGGAGCGTGGTGTAGTGGAAGCACTCACTATCTGGGATTGCCTTGCCTGGCGGGCTGCCACAACGGCATGCGTGGATGGTGGTGTGCGGCGGGGGTAAGGAATGAGCCCGGTTTCATGCGGGATCGAAGCCGGCTGCAACCGCGGGGGCCCAGTGGAATCCAATATGGCGGATCCTGAGAGCGCCCTGAACGGTAGAGGTTCGTGGCACGGGCGCTGCATGGATCCGGAGTGAAGGAGTATCACATGCAGGCTTCCGATACGAACATCATCGAGCCGACGGCGGCGACGTTTGACGGCGAGGTTGGCGGATCTTCTGTGCCGGTGCTGGTTGATTTCTGGGCGCCGTGGTGCCCGCCTTGCATGGCGCTCAAGCCTGTGATTCACCAGTTGGCGAGCGAGCTTGCGGGGAAGGCGAGGGTGGCGCTGGTGAATGTCAGCGATCAGCCGGAGTTGGCGGAGCGGTTCGGGATCTCGCGGATCCCGACGCTGATGGTGGTGGCGGAGGGCAAGATCCAGGACGCGTTTGTCGCCAATTCTCGTGAGACGGTGTTGGCCCATTTGCGGCCGTACCTGGCGGCTTGATTGCCGGCGCTTACCGGTTGAATTGATGATGATCGATGCGTTGCCAGTCAGGCAGTTTCACCGCCCCATTGGAATCCACGGGGCGGTGATGTTTGATCGTCTGAATACCCGCTGGAGTCAAGTGGGGTATTTGCCCAGTGTGCTCATGGTTTCGCACAGGTCATCGCGAGACCTTTGCGAGTGCGGTATCGCATACGTAACTGGCTGTAAACAATGACTTTAGGACGATGGATGAAGACCATCTCATCTTGTTGTTCACAATATTTCAACAGGTTGATCATGGAAGTTGACGCGGGTGTTTTCTGACGGCAGCGGGGGGGGGCGGCCGTACCTGGTTGGAGCGATTGTGAGGAGTTTTTGGTCGGAGGTGGGGGGTCGTTGCAAGCGTTATCAGCGCAGGCAATCGGCGAGCAGGCGGTGGAAGTGATGGACGCCCTGTTCGCGGGTGGGGGAGTATCGGCCGCGCTCGTAGAAGCGGGAGCGGGTGCCCTTCTGGACGGCTTCGACGACGGCTTCATCCTCGCGTTCGACGCGATCGAGGCCTGAGCCAGCGCCGCGGTCGAGCTTGGAGGGATCCCAGACATAGGCGATGAATGAGACTTTGGTGAGGGCGACGCCGAGCGGGCGGACGACGTTGATGGAGAGTCCCCAGGGGTAGAAGTTGAACATGGTGTTGGGGAAGAGCCAGTAGTAGTAGGCGGCGATTTTTTTGCCGTGGTCGGGGCTGCTTGCGGGGAGGTCGAAGACGACATCTCCATCGGCGGCGATCCCGAGCTGGAGGTTGCTCAGGGGGTAGAGCTCGGTGGAGTAGCTTCCGTAGTCGAGGGCTGCGTTGAGGCTTGCGTGGACGAAGGGGATGTGGAAGCCTTCGAGGTAGTTGTCGCAGTAGAGGGCCCAGTTGGCGCGGACGAGATAATCGCGGCTGCGTGAGGGGTCGAAGGTGAACTGCTCGAAGGGGAGCCAGCCGACGCGGCGTTCCATGTCGGCGAGCAGTTGGCCGATGGGGTGGGCGGGGCGGACGGAGGCGAAGAGGAAGCGGCCGAGGGCGGCGGTGGGGCCGGGGGTGGCGAGCGATGGGGTGTGGGGGAAGGTGCCGAAGGGGATGCGTGAGAGGTTGTCGGCGGGTGAGGGGAAGCCGGCGACCTCCTTGAACTCGGGCATGTAGCGGAAGGAGCCATCGAGGTCGAAGCGCCGGCCGTGGTAGCGGCAGGTGAGGGTCTTCTCGTGTCCGCCCTTGTCGACGAGTGTGGTGCCGCGATGGGTGCAGACGTTGGAGAGGCAGTGGACGCGATCGGAGAGGTCCCGGGTGAGGAGGAGGGGCTCATCGATGGAGCCTTCGAGCATGGTGAGTGGGTGGACCTGGGTGGGAACCTTGATGGCGTGGCTGTCGGCGATGAACTGCCAACTGGTGAGGAAGGCGCGGTCGAGGATGTGGCGATAGGCGGCCTCATCGCTGTAGACCCATGCCGGGAGGGTTGAGGCGTGGCGGATATCGGGGTGGATTTCGAAGGTTTTCATGCGTGGCGGCGGTTGCGTCGTGAGGATCCGTGACCGGTGTGTACTTCCACTATCATTGGGGCCTTGCGGGGACGGGCCGGATGGTCGAGCGCGATCGCCGTTTTGGGTCATTGGATGAGTCGTCGGCTTTGGGGACTGCATGAGATTCCGCAACAAGCTGTTGATTCTGATGGTTGGTCTGGCGCTGGTGAGCAACGGGATCCTGGTGGCAATCACCACGTTCCGGTCCCGCTCGCTGATGATGGAGGAGATCCGCAGCAAGGTTCTCTCGATCGCATCGACCGGGGCCCGGCTTGTGGGAGCGCAGGAGCACGAGTCGATCACGAGCGAGCGTGACATCGACGGGGCGGCGTATGTCAAGCTGGAATCGCTGCTGCGGACGATCCGTGATGCCAACCGGCGGGATGATGTACACGTCAAGTTCGTGTACACGCTACGGCCGGTGGCGGGGAAGACGGGGGTGTACACGTACGTGGTAGATGCCCAGGAGCGGGGGACGGCGGACAAGTCGGACATCGGGGAGGAGTACGAGCCGAAGGATCCGCAGACGCCGGCGATCCCGCTCGACCGCGATGACCTTCAGATCGCCGAGGATGATTACGGGACGTTCCTGAGCGCGACATCGCCGATCCGCGGTGCGGATGGGACGCCGGTGGCGCTTTTGGGCGTGGATGTGGATATCGAGGAGGTGCTGGCGAGCACTCGGCGGCTCTTGTACATCGGGCTGGGTGGGATGGTGATTGCCGGTGCGGCGGCGGCGGGGATCGCGGTGGTGCTCTCGCGGCGGGTGAGCCGGTCGCTGGAGGACCTGACGGGTGCGGTCGAGAAGGTGGCGGCGGGGGATCTTGATGCGCAGGTGCCGCTGGCTGGGAACGATGAGTTCGGCAAGCTGGGGGTGGTGTTCAACCAGATGGTGCCGCAGCTTCGGGATGGGCTCAAGCTCAAGGAGAGCCTGGCGCTGGCGATGGAGGTGCAGCAGGCGCTCTTGCCGAGCCGGCCGCCGACGGTGGATGGGCTGGAGATTGCCGGGCACAGCATTTACTGCGATGAGACGGGCGGGGATTACTTTGACTTCCTGGAGCTGTCGAACATCGGCAAGGACACACTGGCGATCGCGGTGGGGGATGTGACGGGGCACGGGATCGCGGCGGCGCTCTTGATGACGACAGCGCGGGCGCTGTTGCGCGGCCATGCGGGGCAGGAGGGGACGATCGCGCAGTTGATCACGCACATGAACAGGCACCTTGCGGGGGATTGCCAGTCGGGGCGGTTCATGACGATGTACTACCTGGTGATCGATGCGGGGAACCGGCACCTGCGGTGGGTGAGCGCGGGTCACGATCCGGCGATCGCGTACAACCCTGCGACCGATGTGTTCGTGGAGCTTGCGGGGGCGGACATCCCGATGGGGCTGGATGGGGGGTGGGTGTACTCGGAGTTCGACCGGGATGGATGGATCGATGGCCAGGTGCTGGTGATCGGGACGGATGGGATCTGGGAATCTCGTGATCCGAAGGGGAGGATGTTCGGGAAGACGGGGCTACGGGAGGTGATCCGGGCCAATGCGCGCAAGCCGTGCGCGGAGATCGCGCGGGCGATCACCGATGCGCTGTCGCGTTATCGGCAGGGGCGAGCGCAGGAGGATGATGTGACGCTGGTGGTGATGAAGTTCATCCCGCGCAAGAACGCTGTGGGGGAGGATGCGGGAACTCCCGAGGAGCTATCGGACGGCGGCGATCCCGAGAGTGGGGAACCCGGGACCGGCGGCTGAACGGGGGTTGGGTTGGGGGTTGGGTGGGGGTTGGGTGGGGGTTGAAGCAGCAAGGCCCCGGGCGTCATGCCCGAGGCCCCCGAGCCGGCGCTTCATCGATGGAGGGACCAGACATCGATCGGCGCCGGGTCTCGATCACCTGCGCGGCCCATCGGAGAGTCTCGGGCCGCACACAAGCTCAAAGGCCCCGGCCCGCGTGAGTGCAGGCCGGGGCGCGGGTCGTCTGCCCCGTCGCGGCGGACGACGGGGCGGGGAGTTGCTCCGACCGTCGGCCCTGGTGGCCGGACAGCGGGCGGATCCGTCGGCCCCCCCACCCTCGGCGGGCGCCGGGGAAGCCAGGAAAAGCGCTGGGCGGCTTCCACCACCCGCGCGCCATGAGTCGCGTGATCAGTCGTACAGGCCGCTGACGGAGGGGACTTCGACGGTCCTGAGCTTCAGCGTGGTCTCGATGCGGAAGTTGGACTGTGTGGTGCGGCGTTCGGCGTGGAAGACCTTGAGCTGGTACATCTGGCCGTCCTGGAGCCAGTTGAGGCGATCCAGGTTGATGGTCTGGTCGTTCTTGGAGTGGAGGCCGCCCAGGTCGATGACCATCTTACCGCCGATGAAGACCCACACATCGTCGTCACCGGTGAAGGTGAAGACAGAGCCCTTGCCCTTCTCGTAGATGAACTGGGTGTCGATCTCGGTGGTGAAGTGGAAGTTGGACATCTTGCCGGCGGAGTTGTTGGCGTAGTTGCCGTACAGCTCGCCATTGATGGGGAAGAAGCCTCCGCGCGACTTGTACGGCTCATCGGCCGCCGAGTCGAAGACGTAGCGATTGGTGTTCACGATGCGGTTCAGGGTCAGCGGGACGGCCTTGGAGACGTTGACGCCGGCGACATCGCGGTACCACTGGTTGAACGAGTCGTAGCTGTACATGCCGTTGTTGCTGTCGCCGGTGACCAGGGAGCCCTTGACGTCCCCGAGGTCCTTGTTGTACAGCGCGGGGTTGATCTTTTTGCCGGTCTTGTCCTTGTACTCGGTGGAGATCTTCTGGCCGCGCAGGCTGGCGGGGACGGGCTTGCCGTCGGAGCCGAGCTCGGCGGAGACCAGGCCGACGGTGGTCGAGCCCGAGTACGCCTGGAAATCCTTGTGGCCGCCGGTCTGCTCCTTGGCCTTGAAGTCCCGGATGGTTGCCGAGAGCTCCATGGACGACGGCAGGTTGCCGTAGGGATCCGGCCCGGCGATCGCGGCCGAGCAGATGGCCGAACCGGCCAGCAGCGTCAGGACGGCCATGCGGGGAGTGTTGCGGTTGGTGAGAGCCATGAGAATCGCCTCCGTTGCAAACTTCCGAAGCCCGCCGATCCACGGCGGACTTCAACGACCCATGTGGAAAGGTCTGATTCAGGGGATCGGAGGCAAGGGACCAGGGGTCACGGGGGCGGTCGGCAGGGTGGGTCTGTGACGGCCAGGCACGGGGAAATGTCCCGGGTTCGAGAAAACAAGCGGGGGGCGGGATCGGGCCGATGTATGATCGGACTTGTCTCCAGGTGAGAGTCGTTCGAGTTGGGGGGTGGGGGGTGGGGGTTGGGGGTTGGGGGTTTTGGGGTCGGGGGTGGATCGATCGTCGGCAATCCTCATTTAGAGAGAGCAGGCGCCGGCCACGGATGGGCCGGTCTCCAGTTCGGCACGGAGGTTGTGATGGATGTGTTTGTGATCGAGGGCGGGCGTCGGTTGGCGGGTCGCCTGCGGGTGAACGGGAGCAAGAACGCAGCGCTGCCGCTGATGGCCGCAGCGCTGATGAGCGATCAGCCTGTGGTTCTGCGCGATGTGCCGGACCTGGCGGACATCCGCAACATGTTGCGGCTGCTTGCCGAGCTTGGGTGCCACAAGACCAACGAGGGTGGCGCGCGGGATGTGATGTGCCTGCACGCGACCGAACGGAGCAACAGCCATGCCCGCTATGACATCGTGCGGACGATGCGGGCCGGGATCTGCGTGCTGGGGCCGCTCTTGGCGCGGCGCGGGTACTGCCGGGTGTCGATGCCGGGCGGGTGCGCGATCGGTGACCGGCCGATCGATCTGCACCTGCGCGGGATGCGGGCGCTGGGGGCCGAGGTGTCGATGGAGTCGGGTGACATCATCGTCAAGGCGCCGCCGGGGGGGCTGAAGGGTGCGACGATTTTCCTGGGGGGGACGTTCGGATCGACTGTGCTGGGGACGGCGAACGTCATGTGCGCGGCGGCGGTCGCCCAGGGGAAGACGATCATCGAGTCGGCGGCGTGCGAGCCGGAGGTCACGGACCTGGCGAGCCTGCTGACGAAGATGGGGGCGAAGATCTCAGGGGCGGGCTCTCCGCGGATCATCGTGGAGGGCGTGGCGCAGCTCGGCGGGGCGGATCACACGGTGATCCCGGACAGGATCGAGGCGGGGACGTTCATGATGGCGGCGGGGATCACCAACGGTGACCTGATCCTGGAGAACTGCCCGACCGATGCGCTGCTCTCGACGATCGATCGGCTGAACGCGGTGGGGGTGGAGATCGAGCCCATCGAGATCCTGCGGCCCGCGGGCTTTACGGCCGATCCCCTGCGGCAGGTGGTGCGCGTGACGTGCGGGCGGGTGATCAAGCCGGTCGAGGTGACGACCCAGCCGCACCCGGGATTCCCGACGGATCTTCAGGCGCAGCTGATGGCGCTGTTGACGCTGGCGGATGGGAATTCGGTGATTACGGAGCGGATCTTCCCGGAGCGGTTCCTGCACGTTGCCGAGCTATTGCGGATGGGGGCCAAGATCTTCCGGCAGGGGCCGACAGTGATCGTGTCGGGGGTGCGGCAGCTCACGGGGGCGCCGGTGATGGCGAGCGACCTGCGGGCATCGGCGTGCCTGGTGCTGGCGGGGCTTGCGGCCGAGGGCACGACGCTGGTGAACCGTGTGTACCACCTCGATCGGGGGTACGAGCGGATGGAGCACCGGCTTGCGGATGTCGGGGCCCGGATTACGCGCATCAGCGAGAAGGATGCGGGGGTCGCCGAGGCGTCCGGTTGAATCTTGGGCAATCCAGAGACCATTGGCCCGGCGCACAGGAGCGGCGGAAGTGCGGGCTTAGACCGTGCAGATCTCGATCGCCTGCTTCAGCGAACCCACCGGATCCCGTGCCGGCATGAACTCCTGCGCGAAGTACCCGCCGAAGTTCCGATCCGCGAGCGCCTTGCAGATTGCCACGTAATTCAGTTCCTGCTTCTCATCGATCTCGCGCCGGCCCGGCACGCCCGCCGTGTGGTAGTGGGCGATGTGATCGAAGTTCTCGGTGATGGTCGCGATCACATCGCCTTCCATGATCTGCATGTGGTAGATGTCGTACAGCAGCTTGAATCGCGGTGATCCGACCTCCTTGACGAGGTTGACGCCCCAGGCGGTGCGGTCGCACATGTAGTCCTTGTGGTCCCGCTTGCTGTTGAGCAGCTCCATTACCACCGTGACTCCCAGCTTCTCCGCCAGGGGTGTGATGCGCTTGAGCCCCTTGGCGCAGTTCTTCAGGCCCTCCAAGTCGTCCATCCCGCCGCGATTGCCGGACATCACGATCTGGTTGGGGATCCCCGACTCCTTGCACAGGGGCAGGCGGATTTCCAGCTCCTGGATGATGACATCGTGGTTCTCGATGCGGTTGAACCCCGAGTGGATCGGGTTGTGCGGCACCGTGCCCGCGACGGCGCATGTGAGGCCGTGCTTCTTGAGGGTCGGCCATGCATCCGGACCCAGGAGCTCGACCGATGAGTAGCCCAGTTCCGCCGCCGTCCTGGCGAGCTCATCCAGCGGCATGTTCCCGAAGCACCACTGGCAGATCGAGTGCTTCAGCCGCCCGCGCGATGGGCCTGCACCGGCGCTTCCGGCCGACTGCAACCCTCCATCAACGCCCGCAAACGCACCAACACCTACTGATCCACCAGCGCACGCCGCCGCGCCTGTGATCGCTGCCGAAGATGCCAGGAAATCGCGACGGTTCATGGGAAGCTCCTTTACGCCGATGCGTGCGCACACCCGGGCTCGCCAATGTACCCAACCTGGGCGATCGGTGCCAACGGATCTGCACACGGGATTGCATGCCACACATTATCCAAGGACCGACCGCAGCTCCCCGACCTGGCCGACATCCAGCCCGGCAGCGCTGTCGCCGCGTGCTGCGCTGTGGAGCTGAGCCACACCGCCCTCGTAGACGAACTGCCGCGCGTTCGGGCCACGCACACCCCCGCACGCCAGGATCTGGATCCGATCGCCCGCCGCTTCCACATACGCCCGGATCTTCCGAAGCCGCACCACCAAACCGGGCGGTGGCGCGGCCGGCGCAGCATCCGCGAGGCCCATTGCCGTCATCGTGCCGGGGCGATCCATCCCTGCCGTCAGAATGCGAGTCACACCCCGATCCACCAGGGTGTTGATGGCGCCGGCCGGATCGGGCGTCATGTCGAACGCGCGATGGAACACCGTCTCGCGCGTACCGGCCATCTGCACGATCATCGCCGTCGCATCCCGATCCACGTGCATCTGCGGCGTCAGCACCCCGAACACCAGCCCATCGGCCCCCGCCTCCAGCAGACCCTCGGCCTGGTGCAGCATGATCGCGACCATGCGCTGGTCGGCGATAGGAGATCCCGGATCGGGCCGCAGCATCGCCATCACGGGGATCGGAACGGTCGCCTTCACATCGCGCATCAGCTCGGGAATCGGCGTCACACCGTGGCGGGCGAGGTCCGAGACCAGCTCGATCCTGTCCGCCCCTGCGCGGTACGCCGCGATCGCATCGGGGAGATTATCCACGGCGATCTCGAGAAGGATGCGATTGCTCGATCGGGAAGGAATCTGCATGGCCGTACGAAGCGAACTCCGTTGAGGAACCGGCGCGGCTAGGAAGGCGCCAATCTCGCGCGTCGGTCCCCCGCCGATAGTTCACCATACGAATCGGTCCATCCGGTGACAAGCGGCCTTTTTTCAGGCCATTGATCATTGATGAATGCACATTCTCCCTTTTATTAGCCGTGTGCATTTTGTACGCTGGCGGGATATTCAGGGAGGCGAACATGGGATTGATCGGATCTGTTCGGACTCGCGAGAATGCGGGTATTTGTCCTTTGCTCGCGGCGAGCCTCTGTGCGGTGTCCTTGATCGTCCCACACGCGCCCGCTCATGAAGGTTCTCACACCGGCAGCACCGCCAGGCCGGCGCCATCGGGCGATGTCCTCCGTTCACGGTCATCGACACTCGATGCACGTGCCCTGGCACCGCTGCACGCCGGAGAGCACCGGACAATCACGCTCTTCAATGATGTCTCGTTCGACATCGACATCACATCGATCTCCAAGCGACCCAATGGGCTGGTCTGGAGCGGGCGGATCAGCGGGGAGCCGTTGGGAACATGCACGGTCACGATCGAGAATGGCCTGTGCAGCGCCGGGTTCTGGTCCCAGAAGGGCAGCTTCGGGATCATCCCCACCGGACGTACCGACCCCGCCGGACGCCCGCTGTACGAGTTTCAGCAGCTTTCACCGGAAGCAGTGACGCGCTGCCTCGCATCGGAGGGAGCGCCGAGCCTTCCGCCCGGGCATCAAGAGCCGGAGCTGCGGCGGCGATCAGCGCCAATCCCCGATGGCAGGCGCCTCTTTCAGGAGCGCGCGGCAACGCCCAGCCCCGGCGTGATCACGGGCGGCGAACATCTTGAAGAATCAACTCGCGCCTGCGACTGCCCGGACGATCAATCAATCATCGATGTCCTGTGTGTCTACACCACGCTCGCCAAGACCAACGCCGGCGGCGTGTCGGCGCTCCAGGCTCGCATCCAGAACTCGGTCGATGCCGCCAACGCCGCCTACACCAACAGCGGCATCAATTCTGGAGGCGTCAATCGCCTCCAGCTCCGGCTCGCGGCGTATTCCGAGATCACGTACGACGAGGTCGCCCCGCAGTGGATCAACCACCTTCAGCGTGTCACCGAGACCGCTGATGGCTACATGGACAACGTCCACGCCCTCCGCGATCAGTTCAAGGCCGATGTCGTCATGCTCGTCGTCAACGATCCCACATTCACGGGCGGCGCGGGGTGGTGGGCGATCTGGGACCAGGGCCAGGCCTTCTCCTGCATCAACTGGCGCGGCCTGGGCGGCGGCAGCCTCCTGATGGCCCACGAGATCGGTCACAACCTCGGATGTGCGCACGACTACGAGAACGATGGCAACGCCCCATCCTCTTTCGCACGCGGGCATTACTTCACCGTCGGCAACACGACCTACGGGACCATCATGGCCTATCCCGGGGATGTCCGGCTTCAGGTCTTTTCCAACCCCAACCTCACGCACCCCGGCACCGGCCAGCCGATGGGGGTTTCCGTCGGCCAGCCCCGCGCAGCCTACAACGCCTTCATGATCCAGCAGACTCGCTGGACGCTCGCCAACTACCGGGATGCCTCGGGAATCATCGACTGCAACGGCAACGGAGTCTCCGACGCGGCCGACATTGCCGGCGGTGTCAGTTTCGATGTCAACGGCAACTGCCGCCCCGATGAATGCGAGGAGCGACGCTACGCGGATGCCCAGACCCCGGGCCCAGGCGAGGGACGCACGTGGAGCAATGCCGGAGGCAACCTCCGGGAGCTCTTCGACCTCGCCAACCTCAAGTGCAGCGCCGTCACGGAAATGTGGATCGCCGATGGCGCGTACACCCCCGGCCTCAGCCCCACCGACCGATACGGCTCTTTCGGGCTCCGCTCCGCGCTGGCCTTGCACGGCGGGTTCCAGGGCAAGAGCAGGCCCGGCGGCGGCGAAACCAGCCTCGGGCAGCGCATCCCAGGGGCCTTCCCATCCATCCTTTCGGGTGAGATCGGTTCATCCGCAGCGACCGACAACTCCTATTCCGTGCTTGCCGCGTACGGGGCCGACTCGTCGGCGATCCTGGATGGATTCACGATCGAGAAGGGCTACTCCGACTGGTGGGGCGGCGGTATGTATCTGGAAGGCAGCTCCCCGCGGGTGAGCGACTGCACCTTCCGCAACAACCGCGCCGGCTCGGGCGGTGGGGTCGCGGCCTGGACGGGCGGATCTCCGTTGTTCTCAGGCTGCACCTTTGAGAACAACCAGGCTGCGAGCGGGGGCGGTGGGGGTGCTTCGGTCAATGGCAGCCCCACCATGGTCTTTGATCGCTGCGTGTTCATGGGCAACCAGTCGTACTGGGGCGGGGCGATCGCCACGGCCGACTCCACGCTTGTCGTGCACAGCTCGCTGATCAAAGACAACACCGCGAACCCCTACAACGGCGGCGGCATCGACATCCACAACTCGCAGGCCTCGATCGTCAGCACACTCATCCACGGCAATCACGCCGTCGGGGATGCGGGCGGAGTGTGGTCCGCCTCGGGCACGACGGCCTCGGTCATCAACTGCACGCTTGCCGACAACACGACGGACACCTACACCGGCGGCCTGGTTGTGTACTTCGCCACGGCGGATGTGGTCAACTCCATCTTCTGGGGTCACAACGGTTCGTACGCCGACCAGCAGAGCCGGAGCCTTCTCTACTACGCGGCGTCCGGGACCGTGAACTACTCCCGAGTCGAGGGCTGGACCGGTGCGCTCGGCGGCGCTGCCAACAGCGGCGATGATCCGTACTTCGCAGATCCGCTCGCGGGCAATTACGGCCTCTCCTTCGGCTCATCGAGCATCGATGCCGGCCTCTCTTCCGCTGTTCCTGCGGAAGTGGGCGTCGATGCCTTTGGCAACCCGCGCATCGTGGACGATCCTGCCAGCCCGGACACCGGACCGGGCTCTCCGCCGATCGTCGATATCGGTGCGCTCGAACGGGAACCGTGCCATGCCGACTTCGACGGCACCGGCTTTGTCGATCTGGACGACTACGTCGCCTACGTGCTGGCCTTCGAAGCCGGCGGGGATGATGCCGATTTCGACGGCACGGGATTCGTGGATCTGGATGACTTTGTCGCCTTCGTTTTGGCGTTCGAGGCCGGATGTTGAGACCGATTATAGAAAGTCGGCAATTTTGATGTCCGCACTTTCGTCCCATTCCCATGGGACTCGTGGAGGGAAGCTGGTGAGAGGGTGCGCGCGGCGGTCCGCGGGGCCGCCGTGTGCGATTTCACAATTGACCGGCGGCGTTTTGCGCCCAGAAAGGGGGTTGGATCAGTCTCACTCCGCACCCCCGGCGGCACCATCCGGGTCCGTCTCACCAACGGCTACGAGCCCACCGGCGGAGAGACCTACGACATCGTGGTTGCCGCCACGCGCACGGGCTCGTACTCATACTTCGACATCGAGACTTTCCCCAGCGGCGCCAAGAAGTTCGCGGTCCGCTACCTCCCCGGCAAGGTGCAGCTGCTCGCCCGCGGTTGCAGCGCCGACTTCGACGGCTCCGGCTTCGTCGATCTCGAAGACTTCATCGACTTCGTCGCCCTCTTCGAGGAAGGAAGCGATGCCGCCGATTTCGACGGCTCGGGTTTTGTCGATCTGGATGACTTCATCGCCTTCGTCCACTCCTTCGAGGCCGGCTGCTGATCCGCCTTCATTCCATTGAACACCCGACCGGCCGGCCCGACATTCGCGTGGGGGCTTCGCGCGCAGCAGCAACCTCGGGCCGCCCGACTTCGAGTGTGGCGGGTTTGATTTTCTCGGCGAACTCGTGGCGTTCGCGCACGCCTGCTCACCGGGTTGCTGAACCGGCTTATCGATCTCGCCGCAAGCCCTCCGCTGCTGGACGACCTCCGTCGCTTCCGCTAGCCTCCCCACGGCTTGCCAATCACCCCAGCAACCCATCCGGAGGCGCCATGTCAAACTACTCACGCCGTGACTTCCTCGCCGCATCAGCCGCCGCCGCGGCGATCAGCGCCTCCGCGCTCGCCGCCGGCGCCCGCCAGCCACCAACTCAGCCCGCCGCCGCACCCCCGCCCAAGCGAACCCTCCGCAAGGCCGTCATGATCGGCATGTGCGGCGATGGCAACTCCGTCCTCGAGAAGTTCCAGGTCCTTCGCGACTGCGGCTTCGAGGGTGTCGAGATGGACTGCCCTACGCCCACACCAATCGATGAAATCCTCGCCGCACAGGAGAAATCGGGCCTGAAGATCCACGGGCTGGTCGATTCCGTCCACTGGAAGTGGCACCTCAACTGCCCCGCCGAGGAGGTTCGTCTCAAGGGTCGCGAAGCCCTCGAGCAGTGCCTCCGGGATGGCAAGCGGTACGGCATCACCAGCGTCCTGCTGGTCCCGGCCGTCGTCAACCCGCAGCAGCCCTACGACGAGGCCTGGACGCTCACGCAGGCCGAGATCCGCAAGGCGCTGCCGCTGGCCAAGGAAACCGGGATTGCGATCGCGGTCGAGAACGTCTGGAACAACTTCCTGCTCAGCCCCCTCGAGGCCGCCCGCTACGTCGATGAGTTCAACGACCCGATGGTCAGGTTCCACTTCGACATCGGCAACGTGATCAACTACGGCTACCCCGACCAGTGGATCCGCATCCTCGGCCCCCGGATCGCCAAGCTGCACATCAAGGACTTCAGCCGCAAGAAGCGCGACAACGAGGGCCTCTGGAAGGGCTTCGAGGTCGAGCTCGGGGATGGGGATGCCGGCTGGGCAGCGGTCATGAAAGCCCTCGACGATATCGGGTACTCCACCGCCCCCGCCGGCAACTGGGCGACCGCCGAGGTGGGTGGTGGGGATCGAAAGCGGCTCAGGCAGGTGTCTGATCAGATGGACAAGCTCTTTGCGATGTAAGGACAGATCTCCCGTGGTGAATTGCCGTGAGGTGCGCCATGACAGTGACCCGCCGCGAGTTCTCCATTACAGCTTCGCTCGCCGCCGCGGGGTGGCTTTTCACCGGCGCGCGTCCTCCGCGAGCGATCGCCGGGCCGTTTGGCCCGGATGATGTCGCGGACTTCCCGATCCCTTTGGATAAGAAGCTCGATCCGCAGTGGATCGCCTCGCTGACAGCGCGCGGGGAGCCGACGGTGTACTCATCGAAGCGCGATGAGCTGGGCCTGATCGGGATGCCCATCGGCGGCATCTGCACGGGGCTGCTGTACCTGGGCGGGGATGGAAGGCTGTGGTTGTGGGACATCTTCAATCTCCCCACGCAGCCGACCTGGGGGGATAGTTCAGGCCCGCACTACGCCAAGCCGGTCAGCCCCTCTTCGCCGATCGAGCAGGGCTTTGCGCTGTGGGTTCACGGCAAGACAGGGACATCGCACCGCAGGTTCGACGCCTCCGGGTGGTCGGACATCTCGTTCCGCGGTGAGTACCCGATCGGGCGGGTTGAGTACAAGGATCTCGGCTGCCCGGTTGAGGCGACGCTGGAGGCGTTCAGCCCGTTCTGCCCGCTCGATGCGGACGATTCGGGTCTGCCGGGGACCGTGATGAGCTACACGGTACGTAACACTTCGAGCGAGGCGGTTTCTGTGCAGATCGCGGGGTGGCTGGAGAACAAGGTCAGCCCGCTGAGCGGAGAGGATTTCCCGCTGATCCGGACAAACAAGGTGGTCGGCGGAGAGGGCTTCTCGCGCATCGACTGTTCGGCAGCCCTTGACCAGGCGGCGATCGAACGCAAGAAGCAGGATCGGCCGGACATCGTGTTCGAGACGTTCGAGCGGGAGGACTACGGAAGCTGGACACCGGCCGGGGAGGCGTTCGGGTCGGGCCCGCGGCGGATTGACTCGCTTCCTGGGTACATGGGGCCGATCAATGGTGAAGGCCAGCGCGTGGTCAACACGCACCACACGCAGAACGGTGAGGATGTCGGCAAGGCTGATACGTACGTCGGGACGCTGACGAGCAAGGCGTTTGCGATCGAGCGGAACTTCATCAGCTTCCGGCTGGGCGGTGGGAAGCACCCGGACAAGACGTGCGTGAATCTTCTCATCGATGGTGCGCGTGTCCGCACGGTGACCGGGAAGAACTCGAACCGCATGGAGATCGTCAACCTGGATGTCAAGGAGTTTGCCGGGCGACAGGCGCAGCTCCAGGTGGTCGATGACTGGACGGAAGGATGGGGGCAGGTCGGGTTCGATGATGTCGTGTTCTGCGATTCGCCGCGCAAAATCCTGGGCAAGTACGAGGATCAGCCGGATGTGGGGACGATGTCGCTTGGAATGATCGCGTCCGGAAGCGTGCCGCGAGGGGGTGTGCAGGCAAGTATCAATCCTGCGGAGATCCCGGCATCGGCGTTCCCGCGGCCGGGCGTGGCGGTGTTTACAGCCGCGGCCGATCGGCCCGTCGGCTCGGTTTCGACAGGGTTTGAACTTGCGCCGGGGGCTTCGGCGACCGTGAGCTTTGTCGTGACATGGCACTTTGCGCGGCCGAGGCCGGAGCATGTCGGGGGGCTTCAGAATGGTGACAAGCTCCGCAGGCACTACCTGACGCGGTTCAAGGATTCCGGGGAGGTCGCCGCGTACATCGCGGAGAACTTCTCAAGGCTCGCCGAGCGCACGCGGCTGTGGCGCGACACGTGGTACGACTCGACGCTTCCGTACTGGTTCCTTGATCGCGCGATGGCGAGCGCGACGACGCTGGCGACCACGACGTGCTTCCGGTTCGACAACGGCCGCTTCTACGGGTGGGAGGGGACGTACTGCTGCCCGGGGACATGCACGCACGTGTGGAGTTACGCGCACTCGGTCGGGCGGCTGTTCCCGGAGCTGGAGCGATCGGCGCGTGAGATGGCCGACTACGGGATCGCATTTCACGATGACACGGGGGCGATGGACTACCGGGCGGAGTTTCACAAGATCGTGGCGCACGATGGCCAGTGCGGGACGATCCTGCGGACGTACCGGGAGCACCAGATGTCCGCGGACGATGCCTTCCTGCGGCGGATCTGGCCGCGGGTGAAGAAGGCGATCGAGCACATGATCCGCGAGGACAAGAACCAGGATGGGCTGCTCGAGGGTGCGCAGTACAACACGCTGGACACGGTGTGGTACGGGGAGATGGCGTGGCTGAGCTCGTATTACATGGCAGCGCTGCGGGCGGGGGCGGAGATGGCCACGGAGATGGCGGATCCGCAGTTTGCAGCGCTGTGCAAGGGGCTCGCCGACAGCGGGACGAAGCTGGTGGTTGATCGGCTCTTCAACGGGGAGTACTTCGTTCACAATGCCGATCCAGCGCATCCCGAAGCGAACAACACCAACGATGGGTGCCACACCGATCAGCTCATGGGCCAGGCGTGGGCGTGGCAGGTGGGTGTGGATCGCGTGGCGCCGCCCGAGCAGTCGGTGTCGGCGCTCAAGAGCATGTGGAAGTACTGCTTCACGCCGGATGTGGGGCCGTATCGCAAGGCGCTGACGGAGACGATCAAGGGCGGGCGGTGGTACGCGATGCCGGGGGAGGGCGGGCTGGTGGTATGCACGTTCCCCAAGGGCGGGGCGGACCGGTGCGTGGGCAAGGGGAACGATGCGTGGGCGGCGGGGTATTTCAACGAGTGCTGGACGGGCTTTGAGCACCAGGTCGCCGGCCACATGATCTACGAGGGGATGATCATGGAGGGGATGGCGATCGAGCGCATGATCGAGGACCGGCACCACGCATCGCGGCGCAACCCGTGGAACGAGGTGGAGTGCTCGAGCCACTACGCGCGGTCGATGTCGAGCCACGGGGCATACCTGGCGACCTGCGGGTTTGAGTATCACGGGCCCAAGGGGCATATCGGCTTTGCGCCGCGGATTTCGCCGGAGAACTTCAAGGCGGCGTTCACGGGGGCGGAGGGGTGGGGGAGTTTTTCGCAACGGATCGCGGGCGGCACCCAGGCGTGCGAGATCGCGGTCAAGCATGGGCGGCTGCGGCTCAAGACAATCGCGCTGGCGTCCCGCAAGGCCGGCCCCACAACCGTCAAGGTCTCACGTGGCGGGGTCGGCGGTGTGCAGGCCCAGACGCGGGTCACGGTGGAGGCAAGTGAGAAGGGGATCACGCTGGTGCTTGGTGAGCCGGTGATGGTGAAGGCTGGGGAGTCGATCGTGGTGGAGCTTTCGTGAGTGTCCGCCGGCCGTAACTAGACGGGCATCCCTGACTCAAGTTCGTAGATCATCTGCCACAGACGGTCGGATTCTCCCCGTTCGACGACTTCCAGGGGCTTGAGTCCGCCGAAGGCGTTGTTGGGGTTCTCGAACCACTCGGCGATGTAGGTCGGCTTGATGACCTTCGAGAGGGCCGTGTGCAGGCGGGAGAGCTCGGCGATCCGGCGTTGCACCGAGCGATCGGGCTTGCGCTTCTGGGATTCCCAGTTGGCGAGCGCCCGTTCGGAGTACCCGGTGAGCCGGTGGAAGACGGCTCGGGTCACTCCGAACGCCTTGCGCAGGCGGGCGACATCCCCAGCATCGGGGATGACCGCGGTGACGGCGGCGCGATCGCTTCCTTTGGCATCACGGCCGGGAGCCTTGCCGTTTTTGCGGGCGGGCTTGAGGGATCGGATCGCCAAGACGGGTACTCCTTCAGGGGTATTGTTGGCTATCGCCGGCACCCGGTCAAGAGCCTTTACATGCACATGTGCTTGTTAGCGTGCATATGCACTTGCCGGCGCCCTCTACAGGCCCTTCAGGTGGCTTCCCTGTCCGAAGTTCTGGGGGAACATCACGAGGTTCCGTCCAGACCGCACCGCCGCCGAAGGGACCAGCAGGGCCTCCACCCCGGCTTGGAAGCACGCCCGCGCTATCCCATGCGTCAGTGGCTCTGTTGCCGACCCGCGCCAGTCGAGCTTGACCAGTTGCTGGGTTGATGTGCCCCAAATCGCGCAGATCTTCTCAACATTCAGATCGACGACCTTCTTGAGCGACACCTCGATCGCGGCGATCACACGAGGCATCGCCTCCTGCACGGGGATACCGTGATAGCGGTGGTCTGCAAGGCTTTCGCTGATCGCGTGCTCGGGCTCCAGCGATGCATACACGACCGCGGCCAACCCCGTGGGATTCCATCGGCCCGCCCGCCGCAGCGCACCCTTGCCAGAAAGAAGATCGGCGGATGCCGCGTACTGCACCGATGTGCATCGGTACAC
Source organism: Phycisphaerales bacterium (assembly GCA_020847535.1). Classification (GTDB taxonomy): domain Bacteria; phylum Planctomycetota; class Phycisphaerae; order Phycisphaerales; family UBA1924; genus JAEUJB01. The sequence goes on along the minus strand of JADLBU010000108.1, from coordinate 6,130 downwards.
GATCCCGGACCAGCCGATCGCGGCGGACGCGATTCGTTGATGTTGTGGGTCCACGAGTTTTCCCCGATTGGTGAGGCAATCACGCCGCCGAACGGGGCGATGTTAGAACGACCACGGATTCTCCGCAATCCCGCGGCGCCGCTCGTTCGCGGGCGCGGGCTGCGTGATCGCGAGTTTGCACTCATCCATGAGGCGCTGGTGGAGTTTTTCGTGCAGGGGCCAGGCGTCGAGATATTCGAGGAGATCCTCGATGCGATGCGCGGCGGGGTCTTGCGGGTTGAGCCTGGCGAGCGCTGCATCTCCGAGGATCTCTCCGGCGCTGAGCATCCACTCGGCGGTGGGGGGAGACGACATGGTGTCGCGGGTCATGCCGTTGGTTGTCGGGATGACGCCGGGGGGAGGATCGACGTAGGTTCGCAGCGTGATATCGCGGCCCTCGAGGCCGGGGGCGACGGCGGCGAGCGGCCACTTGCCGGCGCGGGTCATGGGTTCCCGTGCGAGGATGAAGATGGGAACCTGTCGGCGATCAGCGAGCTGGCGGAACTCGCGGGTATTGAAGGCGAGCATGGGGGGCTGGATGAGATAGAGGCCGGCGGCGGTGGGACCGGTCTTGGCGAGCGTTTCATCGACGATGACGACGCGACCGGCATCCTGCGCGAGCTGGATCTTCTGGCGTCGGGCTTCGAGCAGGGGCAGGCAGATGCGGGCCATGCGTTCGTAGTCACGAGCCTGGAAAGCCCGGCGCAGGGCGCTCTGGGCCAGGTCCTCGGCCTGGAAGTAGGCCGTGCGGACGAGGGCATCGGATGCCCGGTCCATGAGCTCATCGATGGGAGATGAGTCGGATGATGCGGTGGGGAGGGGGCTCACGCGCCGGCCTCCGCGCCCGATGGGCCGTGCGGAAGGGCATCGCGCAGTCCCGAGAGCATGGCTCTCCACTGCGCGGCGAGCGTGCAGAGATCGGTTCCGACGACATCGGCGAGCTCGACGAACTTGCCGGCGGAGAGGTGTGATCGCAGGGAATCCAGGTTCGACGAGAGGTTCGCGGCCAGCGCTGCGGCGTTCTGATTCTCGGTTGCAGGGATTGAGGACAGCGAGAGGTCGAGCGCCTCAGCGCAGCGTTCGAGCGTTTCGCGAACAAGCCGCCAGCGATCGAGGATGGGTTTGAGCGATTCGAGGGCTTCGGCGGTGGCGCCGATCCAGAACTTCTCACAGGCAGCGCGCTGCTCGGTCGCAAGCTGGTCGAGTGCCGCGCAGGTATCGTCGAGCATGCCGGCGATCAGCTCGACGAGGTTGGCCGATCTGCACCGCAGCTCTCGAACATCAGCCTGACCGGCGGGCCTGTACTGGAGTACATCCGCGGTTGCCGGAGCGCCATCGCAGAGCACCTCGATGACGAGTCTGCCGCGAGCCCCGGCGGCGGCGCGCACGGCGTCGATCGCCGCCGGAAGGGTGGCGTTTGGTACGGAGAGGGCGGTGTCGTCCAAAAAGACCTTCATCCCCTGCACTCAATGTTCAGCGCAATCGCCGGACAAGCAAGCGATTTTCCTTGATCAATTGCGCAAATCGCTGGTGGGCTCCCCGGCGGGAGCGAGTTTGACCTCCGCGGCGGCGGGCGGGCGCCTCCGGGAGCCATCGTGCCGGGCCTGAAAGCCATCGCCAGTCGCCCGATGATCCGGTTCATCACCGGCATCATCGTCATTTTGATCGCCATCGATATCCAGATCGTCTCCATCGTCTGCTGCGCCCTGGCGGGCAGCGCGGCGACGGGTCTTGTGGATCAAGCGCAGGTTCCGCGCGTAAACCACCAGCCCGGTGCACTGGCCCAGGACGCCGACGGGGTCCTGTCGCCAGATGAAATAGGCAAAGAGCATGACCGACCCGACCAGGCTCCAGAGCCAGAAGGCCATGGGCACGTGGCTTTCCCGTCGCTTTTCGCTGACCCACCACTGGATGAGCATGCGGAAGGAGAAGGCAAGCTGGCCGCTGAAGCCGATGGCGACCCACATCAGGCTGCCCCAGGAGGTGATGTTGAAGAGCTGGAAGATCGCGTTCGGGCGGGCGATCGCCTGGGCGTAGACCGTGGGGCCGTAGATCTGCTTGAGCTGCTCGGCGGTCATGTCGGGAGAGACGTAACCATCGCGGAGCATGATGCGGAAGCGCAGACCGTTGCCGCTGGGATCGTCGGTAACTTCAAGCTTGCCGCGGGAGTCGGCGATCCTGACTTCGTATGTTGCAGCGTCATCGCGCGTCGGGAGCCTGCGGAAGGCATCGGGCCCGAGGGTGAGCCAGACACCCAGAATCAGGACGAACGCGAACAGCGCTCCGGGCTCCCACTTGATGCGTTTGCCGCGGATTCTCATGGGGATCTCATCGGGCGTGCGCGGTGGCGGGATCCATCTGCTGGTGCGCTGCTCGCGGAGCGGCGGCGGCTCGCGGTGGCTCGGCGAAGGGTTCGGTCGAGGTTGCCGTTACTTCAACGCCGGCGATCGGGCGGCGACGGCGAGCCATCCATCGGACGGCGAAACAGTCGATCAGTCCGGGGATCGCACGCTTGGTGATGCCCAGGCCGTACTTGGTGGTGCCGGCGGCGCGCGGGCGATGCTTGACGGGCATCTCGATGACCTTGTAGCCGAGCTGGCGAGCGCCGACGGGGATGAAGCGGTGCATGCCGGCGAATTCGAGCGGGAGGGAGATCGCGATCTCGCGCTTCATGACGCGGAGTGAGCAGCCCGTATCCCGGATGCTGTCGCCGAGGATCATGCGGCGGAAGAGGCGGCCGATGATGGAGCCGATGCGGCGGATAAAGTTGTCCTTGCGCGCGTGGGAGCGATCGCCCTGCACCATGTCGGCGTTCTGGGTGCGGAGCAGTTCGACCATCCGCGGGATCTCGGCGGGGTCATTCTGGAGATCGGCATCCAGAACCGCGATCATGCCACCGCGGCAGGCTCGGAAGCCGGAGTGAAACGCGGCGGACTGGCCATTGCCGCGTCCCGGGGGGGTGTTGGTCATGCGGATGCAGCGGAGCCAAGGGCGCGTGTGCATCAGGGAGCGCAGGCGAGACTCGGTGGTATCGGTGGAGCCATCGTTGACGATGACGAACTCCCAGGGGCCATCGAGCCCGCGGCAGGCGTTTTCGACCTCCGTCACGAGGTTTTCGATGTTCTCTTCCTCGTTGTGGGCGGGGGCGATCACCGAGAGGTGAAGCGCGGGGTGCGAGCCGTCCGGAGGGAGTGTCATGGGATCATCGGGGGGCATTCGTTCGGGAAGGATAGGGAGATTGGGTGATGGTTTGCGTGGCAGGGGAGTTCAGAACATGAGGGGGCCGGCTTCTATGATGGGGTGGTCCGCCCGGAACGGGCAGAAGTTCGGAGCCTGTCATGTCCGTGAAGCGTTCGGAAAATGTCAAAGGACCACCGACGGTCCCGATCACGTTCGTTCTCGAAGATCCCCGGTCGCTGACCGGGGGGGACCAGAAGGAACACAAGCTGTTGGGCTCCAAGGGCGCCCATCTGCTCGAAGTGGCGATGGAACATGGGATCAACATCGAGCACGCCTGCGGGGCGGTGTGCGCGTGCTCGACGTGCCATGTGTATGTCGAGGAGGGGATGAAGAGCCTCTCGGAGGCGACCGAGGCGGAGGAGGATCGCGTGGAGGAGGCCCCGGGCCTTCAGCGCAACAGCCGGCTGAGCTGTCAGTGCAACATCGAGGGTGAGGGACCGATCGTGGTGCGGGTGCCATCGTGGAACCGCAACGCGATCAAGGAAGATCCGCATTAGAGAAGGCACTGGGCATCGGGCATCGGGCACTGGGCACTGGGGGAAGGCACAAGGCATGGGTGGTTGGTGGTATGGAAAGAAGCTTTGGATGGCTGGAGGTTGATGAGATCGCCGAGCGGCTGGCGATCGTGTTTCCGGATCGGGATCCATTCAGCGTGCGGTTCACGGAGCTGCGCGGGATGGTGGAGCGGCTGCCGGGGTTCCGGGAAGTTGCGGGTCATCCGGTGAACGAGAAGATCCTCGAGACGATCCAGGTGCGCTGGCACGAGGAACGAGAAGACCTCGCCGACGAGGATGATTGATTTGCCCAAACCCCGCCAGCTCCACGATAAGTACTTCCTGCAGGCCAAGGCCGATGGGTATGTTGCGCGCTCGGCGTACAAGCTCCTGGAGATCAACGAGCGCAAGAAGCTGATCCGGCCCGGGGATGTCGTGCTTGATCTGGGGTGCGCGCCGGGCTCGTGGCTTCAGGTCGCCGCCGATCTGGTGGGGCCGCGCGGGAAGGTTGTCGGCATCGATCTGCAGGAATGCTCTCCGCAGCTCCGAGAATCCGTGGGGAAGAACGTCATTTATCACATCGGGGATGTGTTCAAGGTCGAGCCCAAGCAGCTCCTGGAAGCGGCGGGCTTTGATGGGCGCCACGGGCCGGGGTCGCTTCCGGATGGCTTTGATGCGGTCATCAGCGACATGGCGCCCAACACCAGCGGGCACGGGGATGACCTGGTCTCATCGCGGCTGTGCCGGCGGGTGCTTGAGATCCTGCCGCCGCTTCTGCGTCCCGGCGGCTGTTTGGCGATGAAGATCTTCGAGGGGTCGGAGTACAGCGCTGTGCTCGCCGAGACCGCGAGGGTCTTCCAGGTGGCGCGCGGGTTCAAGCCCGCGGCGTGCAGGGAGATCTCGCGGGAGACGTACATCATCGGTGTGTCGTACAGGCCGCCGGAGCATGATCCGACGCCCGCGCCGCGATCATCCCGGATCGTGGGTCCTGCGCCCAAGCCTTCGGCGGGGTGGAACTCGTGACACGACAGGCGCCGGCGGCGCGTCGATCAAAGTGATGCGCCGTGTTCCCCGGGCGCGAAGTAATGCACCTGGCCCACATCGATCGCCATCGAGATCTTCGAGCCCGGAGAGATCATCTCCCGCGCGGGCACTCGAGCCACCAGCCGCTGGCCGCCGGGCAGTTCGCAGGTCAGATCCATCGCATCCCCGAGCGGCTCGACAACCAGGAGCTTGGTTGACCACACGCGATCCATTGAGGAGTTGGCATCGGCGATCGCCATGCCCTGCGGGCGGACACCCAATGTCACCGGCTTGCCGATGTGGGCCCGCATCGAAGCGAGGCGATCGGCGGCGAGCGCCAGGCGCACGCCGGCGGGACTGGCGAACGCGAGGCCATCCCCGTTGGCTTCGATCGCGCCATCAATGAAGTTCATGGGAGGAGTTCCGATGAACGAGGCGACGAACCGGTTCGCGGGTCGGCGATAGACCTCGAGCGGAGGTCCGGCCTGCTGGATCTCGCCGTTGCTCATGACGACGATGCGGTCCCCCAGGGTCATCGCCTCTTCCTGGTCGTGGGTGACGTAGATGGTGGTGGTCTTGAGGCGCTGGTGGAGCGATTTGAGCTCGGCGCGGGTGGTGATGCGGAGCTTGGCATCGAGGTTGGAGAGGGGCTCATCGAAGAGGAAGCACTTGGGCTCGCGGACGATCGCCCGGCCGACGGCGACCCGCTGGCGCTGACCGCCGGACATCTCCTTGGGGCGTTTGTCGAGGAGCGACTCGATGTGGAGCATGCGGGCGGCTTCGCCGACGCGTTTGTTGATCTGGTCCTTGGGCGTCTTGCGGAGCTTGAGGGCGAAGGCCATGTTCTGGAAGGCGGTCATGTGGGGGTAGAGGGCGTAGTTCTGGAATACCATCGCGATGTCGCGGTCCTTGGGCTCGATGTCGTTGACGATGCGGGGGCCGATCGCGATCGTGCCGCCGCTGATCTCCTCGAGGCCGGCGACCATGCGGAGCGTGGTGCTCTTGCCGCACCCGGAGGGTCCGACGAGGACGACGAACTCGCCATCGGAGATGTCGAGGGAGACACCTTTGACGGCCTCGTAGCCGTTGGGATAGACCTTGCGGACGCTTGAGAGGCTGACGCTTGCCATTGTCGATTGTTGTACTGGGAATGGACAGTGTCAGCAATGACCTTGACGATTGGCGTGTGATTGTGTAGTCTCGTCGTCTATTGATTTCTGCGCAGATATAGGCACGAGGCGTCACAAAGAGAGGCCCGCGTGATCGAAGGCGGCGGCGAGCAGGCTTGGCCGGCAACGCTGACGCGTCATGGAGCGGCGTACATGGCGACGGAG
>JADLBU010000107.1 GCA_020847535.1 Phycisphaerales bacterium | reverse complement strand
TGCTTCTAAGCCAACATCCTGGCTGTCACTGCAACTTGACTTCCTTTCGAACTAAGCACGGATTTGGGGCCTTAGCTGGCGATCAGGATTTTTCTCCTTTTGACGACGGATATTGTCACTCGCCGTCTATCTCCCGGACCTTGATCATTGGTATTCGGAGTTTGGTTGAGGAGGGTAGTCTTGCGACCCCACCCCTCATCCAGTAGCTCTACCCCCAATGACTGCCGTCCGAGGCTAACCCTAGAGTTATTTCGGAGAGAACGAGCTATCTCCCAGTTTGATTGGACTTTGACCGCCTCCCCTCAGTTCATGCCAGACCTTTTCAACGGTCACGGCTTCGACCCTCCAGGCGGTGTTACCCGCCCTTCAGTCTGACCAAGGGTAGATCACAAGGTTTCGCGTCTGGCCCGTACGACTCGGCGCCCATTTCGGACTCGCTTTCGCTCCGCCTCCGCCCCGTGAGGGCTTAGGCTCGCCGTACAGACCAACTCGCCGGCTCATTATGCAAAAAGCACGCCGTCACTCCGAAGAGCTCCGACCGCTTGTAAGCGCACGGTTTCAGGTACTCTTTCACTCCCCTCGTCGGGGAGCTTGTCAACGTTCAGTCGCCTTACTGGTTCGCTATCGGTCATCGAGTAGTACTTAGGATTGGAGGGTGGACCCCCCATGTTCAACCCGGGTTTCCCGAGCCCGAGCTTACTCTAGTCCTCACCAGCTTCCATCTACAGGGCTTTCACCTTCTTCGGCCGCTCATTCCAGAGCGTTCGGCTTTCCGCTGGCTTATCCGCGTTCGCTCGCCGCTACTTGCGGAGTCGCTGTTGCTTTCCTTTCCTGTGGATACTGAGATGTTTCACTTCTCCACGTTCGCTCCTTGCACCTATGCATTCAGTGCAAAGTACCCTTGCGGGTGGGTTGCCCCATTCGGAGATCCCAGGATCAGTGCCTAGTTACCGGCTTCCCTGGGCTTTTCGCAGGTTCTCGCGTCCTTCATCGCCTCTCGATGCCAAGTCATTCACCGTGCGCCCTTGATCGATCACACCAACCGGACGCCGCAGCCATTCACGGGGCTCCCGATGCCATTGGGAGTCAAACGTCCCCGTCATTGCCCGTGCTGCATCGCACGGGACTGCGGAATATCGCCGTGTTCCCGGCCGAGGCCTGGAACACGATGATCCGGTTGCGTGTTGCCTGATGAGTAAATCAGGCCACCGGCTGGTCCACCGACATGCCCTCGCGGGTCATGCCCCAGACCAGAATCCCGGCCAACCACAAAGTGGCGCTGCAAGAGAATTCGTTCAATTCTCGCAGTTCTGCGTCGGCCAAACAGCCACCGAAGGAGACAAAGCCTCCGCTCGGAAGTGATGACCGACGACAACACGTTCGTCCGTATCCGGATGTCAAAGAACCGAGTCTTGTTCGGGTATCCACCCGTTTCTGACCCACCCTGCCGGCCTTCACCACCAAGTTCGGGACGGCAAGTCGCCCAAATGGGCGGAGGTGACTCTAGGAACTGCCCCCGATGAGTCAAGCTCACCGGGGGCATTTTTAGGCTAGCACCCTACCGAATAAAAACTTATCGATTCAGCCGCCACCACCACCGCCGCCTTCGCCGCCGCCGTGCGAGTCCTCACGCCTCTGGGGGACGATCTCGGGCTTCTTCTCCTCGGGCTTGGGCTGGCCCTGTGTCCGGCCCTGCTCAGCGGAGATGGAGATCTGCTTGTAGAGGGAGGAGGCCTTCTCGATGGCCGGGAGGCGGGCGATCAGGTGTCCCGCAGCGCTGCGGAAGATCGCGGATTCATCGGCCTTGGCAGCGCCGCCGCCGGCCTTGGCGACCGTGATCTCGGGGATGTCGGCGGCATCGAGGAAGATGTCGCGGATGAAGATGGGGATTTCCTTCTTGGCGGGCTTGAGGAGGCCGCCCATGTCATCGACGACTTCCTGGCCTTCCTTGCCTGTGCCGGTGGCGGGCGTTGTGCCCGGAGTGCCGGACTTGCTATCGGGCGGGGCGACCACGGGAGCGCGGCTGTCGCCATCGGGGCGTGAGGTGAAGGGTGAGTTGGGGGACTGGCCTTCGGTGAGCTTGGTCTCGTCGTAGACCATGAGGTTGGGCGGGGTCTTGGCGACCGTGCGGATGACATCGCCGGGCTCGAGGGTGGCGCCAGCGCGGCGATAGAAGCCGTAGTAGAAGACGAAGCACTCAGCGCCGGCGCTGACGGAGCCGCCGATCTGGCTGTGGGCGGTGGCGCTGCTGACGAAGTAGACCTCGCGGGGCAGGACCAGGACGGGGTCGGTCCACGCGGACCATTCTCCGGCGATGATGGGATTCTTGGCGAGCGATTCATCGCCGAGCCCGGTGCGTCCGAACACGGGGTTGTTGAGGATGACGCGGGTGCGGTAGCGGTATGCAGCGCCCGGCTCGGCGGTGGCATCGTGAGCCCAGAGGCGGACGGCCGGGTCGGTGAGGAGGGGCTTGCGGTCACGGCGCTCGGATTCGGAGCTGGCAGCGCCGTTCTGGATGGCATCGATCTGCTTCTGGAGATCGGCGATCTTCTTGTTGATCGCGTCGCGCTGCTTTTCGAGCTGCTGCTGCTTGCGAGCGGCGGCGTTCTGGCTGCTGCTGCTGCTGGTGCGCTGGTTGCCCGGACCGCCGGCGGAGTGTCCGCCGCCGCCCTTGCTGCCATCGCCATCGCGGGTGGGGCGCCGGGAGCTGTTGGGATCGACGCCGAGCTGTCTTTCGATGGCGGCGAGCCGGCGTTCTTCGGCGGCGATGCTGTCGTTGAGGACATCGACGGGGTTCTTCCCGCCGGCGGCGGCTTCGAGCTGGCGGGCCTCGGTGGGCGGGAGCCACTTGGGTCCAGCGATCGTGGGGTAGAACGCGGGGCGGAGGAGGTCATCGCTGTTCTCGCGAGCGCGGGAGAGTGCGGAGGCGAGGTCGGTCATGCTTTTGACGTTGGTGACCAGTTCGGAGACGACATCGACGGTGCCGGGCATGGGCGGGACGAGGGTGGGCTCGCTCCAGGATTCATCGGCGGTGTCGAGCTGGCCGTTCATGGCGGCCGAGACGCTGTCGCGGTTGAACTTCTGGCGTTCGAGCTGGACGCCGATGATCTCGAGGGAGTTGTCGTACCAGCCGTTGGGGATGGGGCGCGCGGGGCCGGCATCATCGGGATCGGCGGCGAGCGCTGCCTTGAGGGCAGCGCCATCGAAAGTAGCTTCGACGGTGACCCACTGCTTGTCGTAGGGCTGCTCGGCGGGGAGGACTGCCTTGATCTCTTTATTTCGGATGGTCTCCATCGGGTCCACGGTGGCGGCGTAGGCGTAGACGGCGGGGGAGGTGGGGGCGGGGAGCGGGCTCATGGCGATCGGAGCGCCGCTGGTGGAGCCGCGTGTGGAGGCGCCGGGATCGCCGAGGTTGACGGCGGGGCCGAGCATGGCGAACTGTGTGCGCGGGGTGACGCCGGCGGCGATCTTCTGCTTGTACTGGTCGAGGAGATTTGACTTGGGCTCCTCGGGGATGAGGTTCTTGCCGGCGGCGGAGTCGAGCCGTCCCTGGAGGGCGCGTGCCGCTTCCTCGACGGGGCGGTAGGCCTCGCCGGGGGGCACGGGTTGGTTGCGGCCGATCGTGACCATGTTGGGCTGAGTGAGGAACTGCATCGCGAGCACGCCGAGGAAGACGAGGCCGACCCCGCCGACGACGGCCTTCTCGAAGTGCTGCTCGACCGCGCTGATTCCCTTGAGTTTCATGGCTTGATTCCCGGATCAGTTCCGACCCTGCCGCGGGCGGCTGCCCGTGCCGCGGCGAACTACTTGATTCCTGCCTGGCCTACTGCTTGTTTTCCACTTCACACTGCGGTGATGGACGGTTCTTAGCGTCCTTCGCCGTCGGACTTGGCATTCACAGGCTCGCCGTCGGCGGCGGGCTCATCGGATTTGCCTTCTTCCTTGGGATCCTCGGGGATGCTGAGGATGCTGCGGACCTTGGCGGGCATGAGGGGGGTGGTCCAGCTTCTGAGCCAGACGGTCTCGATGACCATCCTGGCGCGGACGACGTGCTCGGAGCCGTAGAAGTAGCCCTGGTCGAGGTCTGTCCAGACATCGACATCGGAGAGGTCGACATCGGTGACGGTCATGAAGTTGGTGCGGGCGAAGGCGTTGATGAGTTCGGGGAGGCGAGCGGAGGAGACGACGACGGAGAGGGAGACGTTGCGGACGTCGTAGACGGCGTTGCCGGGCCCGCTCCAGCGGCCGGTGATGGAGCGATCGAACTTGGATTCGATAAGTGCATCAGGGCTGCCGGGTTCGACGGGGGCGGCGGCCTCTCCGCTGGAGGGATCGATGCCCTGGGAGCCGCCGCCGGAGAAGATGTAGATCCAGTTGTCGCTGGTGATGAGCCTGTCGATGCGCTTGACGACGGAGCGGTCGATGCTGGTGGGGCTGCCGGTGGCGTCCTGGTTGGCGAGCGCGATGGCGTCGAGGACGTCGGAGACGAGCCAGTAGTCGTATTGCCAGAAGAAGCACTCATCGAGCGACGGCGGCTTGACGGGCATGGTGCGGGGGACGAAGCTCCCCATGTCGTTTCCGCCGGAGGGGAATACATCCATCGTGGCGTAGACGGAGAGATCCGCAGCGCGGCCGCGATACTCGGCGAGGCGTTTCTCGACGGTGGCCTTGTCGACGCGTTCTTTCTCCTCGGGGGTGAGTTCGCGCTTGGTGCCTCCGGTGATCTGCTCGACGAGCTTGTTGCGTTCATCGGCGACCGCGGCGGCGACATCGGCGGAGACGGGGGGCTCTCCAGCGCCGATCCGCTTGAGGAGCTGGGCGTAGACGTTGGATTCCTTGCCGGGGAGGTAGACGACCTTCTCGGCGAGCTCGAGGGCCTTGACCTGTGCCTCCTGGCTGCTGGCGGCCTTGGGGAGGAGTCCGGCGACCAAGGGGGCGTGGGCGCGCTTGTTGATGCGCTCGGCTTCCTGGACGATGCCCTGTGCCTGGGCGAGGATCTTGTCGCGGTGGAGCTTGAACCAGTCGGTGAGGGTCTGGTTGGGCGCGCCCGAGACCTCGATGGTGGGGTCGTTGGCGGAGAGTCGCGGGAGGGTGTAGGTGACCTTGGAGTTCTCGACCTCGGTGAGCTTCTGCTGGGCAGCGCCCTGCTGCTTGTCGCGGATCTGGGTGTTCCAGCCGGAGCTGAAGTACCAGGCGACCGGGAGCGAGACGACGATGAGGGCGGTGCAGGAGACGATGGCGATGTGGGACTTGGTCCAGGCGATCAGGTTTTTCATGCGCCACCTCCCTTGGAGGCATCGGCGGTCTCACCGGAGCCCTCACCGGGCTTTGGCGGTTCGTTGATCTCGACGTGCCAATGGACGGTGAAGGTGGCGCGGGTGGCGCCGGGCTTGTCCTTGGGCTTGAGGTTGTTGAAGCTGGGGAGCGGTCCGCCCGGCCCGCCGCCACCGGCACTGGTGTCGGGGCCGCCGTAGACGCGGATGGTGGGATCGTTGGCGAGCCGCTCGCGCTGGCGGCGGATGGCCTGCTCGGGGGTCTCGGCGTCATCGCCACCGCCGCCATGTCCGCCGCCACCATGTCCACCGGCGCCGTGACCGCCGGGGCCTCTCTCGGGGGAGCGGTTGCCGCGGCTGCTGCCGGGGGTGGAGGTGGTGGAGGCTTCCTCTCGCATGGACCAAGGGCTCTCATCGACGACGATGGTGTAGGGGACGTTGGGACGGACCTTGTTGTTCTTGAGCCAGCGGTCGATGGTGGCGAGCATGAACCTCTGGGGTTCGGGCTGTGTGGTGGTGATGACCAGCTCGCAGTCGACGATGCGCTTGGCGGACGCCGGGTCGGCGGCCGCGGCGGCTTGTTCCTCGGGCGGAGGAGCGCCGTGTCCGCCCCTGCTGCTGGCGCGGGACGACTTGTTGGCGCCGCCGAACTCGCTCTCGACATCGATCTCGCCGAGGCGGTAGGAGGTGTTGAAGCTCTTGATGATGTAGGCGGGGGTGGGGCCCTGGTCGGCGGCGGGGTCCGTATCCGTCGCGGCGGGCGGGGGCGCTGCGGGGACCTTCTTCTGTGCATCCTCGATCATGAGCGAGAGGTCATCGAGGAGGAAGGCGTGGATCGACTTGTTGTCGAGGAGGGAGATCATGTTGACGGGGCGGTTGTCGACGGAGGCGCCGCCGATGACGCCGGCCTCGCTGGCACTGGACTTGAGGTCGCTGGCATCGGAGATCGCCCGCTCGATCACGGGATCGATGGAAGCACCGACGACGGCGAAGTTGTCCTGGACGGGGCGGATGAACATGGCAGCGCTGGCGGCGACCGCGAGGCCGGCGGCCATGCCGAACCACTTGCCCTTGCCGCGCCAGACGGACTTGCGGATGATGGCGACCGGCATGAGGTTGGCGTTGACGGTGTTCATTGCCAGGCCCTGGAGTGAGAGGCCGTAGCAGGTGGCGAGGCTGAGGGCGTTGTTGCGGAGCTCCTCTGCGCGGCGCTCATCGCCGAGTCCGGTGTAGCGGAGGCGGTCGTACTCCTCGATGCGGGTGACATCGATGGGACCGATGGAGGCCGAGAGCTGTTGCTTGAGGAACTTGCGGATGCCGGGCATGAGGAAGGTGGAGCCGATACCGATGAGGCGCGTGAGCTTGGCTTCCTTGTGGAGGCTCTGGTAATAGCCGATGGAGCGCTGGACTTCCTGTGCGAGGTCGCTGAAGACGGGTCGCATCGCCTGCGCGATGTGCTTGGAGTTGGCGCCGCTCTCGACTTCCTTCTTGAGCTTCTCGGCCTTGGGGTAGCTGAGCTTGAAGGCGTTGACGAGGGCTTCGGTGAAGTGGTGACCGCCGAGGGGGACGGTGCGGACCCAGACGCGGCCGGAGTCGGCGATCACGACGTCGGTGGATGTGGTGCCGATGTCGAGGATGACGGTGCCGGGGGTTTTCTCGGTGAAGCCCTTGTCGTAGGCGAGCGCGTTGTAGGCGGCGATCGGGGAGAGGGTGACGTGATCGGGGGTGATGCCGACATCCTGGAGGAGGAGGAGGCGATCCATGATGCGTTCGCGTGTGATCGCGAAGATGCCGACCTCGATGTCGGGTGAGTCGGGGCTGACGAAGGTCTGGTAGTCCCACTCGACCTGGTCGAGGGGGAAGGGGATCTGCTGGGCGGCCTCGAACTTGACGATGTCGGGGACTTTTTTGGGTTCGACGGGTGGGAGCTTGGCGAACCGGGCGAGCGAGGCCTGGCCGGGGACGGAGATGGCGATCGCGGCCTTGGAGAGGTCCCACTGGGCGACCAGGGTTCCGAGGGTAACGCGGATGGCATCGTTCTGGTCGATGCCCGGGGTCGAGAGGACCTTGGCGTGCGGGATGATCGCGTAGTCGAGGACGTTGACACCGTTGTCGGCGGCTTCGAGCTTGATCGCCTTGACGGCGTAGGCCCCGATCTCGATGCCCCAGCAGATATTTGAAGTCGCCATGGATCACCTCTTGAACAGCCCGATGCCGCGGGATGAAGCCCGCGGACACACGGGGATCAGACAACCCGTACAGATCCCAGATCCTTGCCGCGGTGTCGGCCTGCCGAGGTTGGCAGGGTTTGCCGCAAAAAGGGGGCAGGATCGTACACGATCGGCCGGGGGCGGGCATCCCGCGAGCGTTCGCGGATCGCCGGATTCCACCCATCCCCAGCGCCAATCCCCCCCACTTGCCCTCACTGCCCTCACTGCCCGCGCGGCGACTAGTGCGCAGCGCAGGGCGTCCAAAGGTGTGTACGCGAGCATCCTACAGGATGTTTCGGCTAAGGGGAGGATGCCCCTGGGTCATCGTTACGGTTCCGTGACACTCCCTGACGGGCATCGAGAAAGAGGCTGAAGGTGAGGGCGATCGCGATCCCGATGGGGAGGATGAACCAGCGTTCGCGGGGGATTTTGATGGGGAACCAGGTGTCGGGGGTGGAATAGCCGAGTAGGTGGTAGCCGGCGAGCAGGAGGGAGAAACCGAGGGTGGCGCGGGAGGGGCTCGAGAGGCGGTTGAAGCGGGCTTGGGCGTTGGGTGACCAGAGGATCCAGCAGGCGTTGGCGATGAGGACCGCGCCGAGGGCGAGGCCCATGAGGGTGATCGGCGCTTGGAGGGGGTGCATGGGGGATTGTTGGGGAAGGGGATTGCGAAGGGGTGCGTGTCTGCGGATGACGGTGAAGTTTGAGAGTGGGCACGACCGCCGACTGGAAGTCGGCGGCTCCGAGCGCAAAAAGAGAAACGGGCCGGTCTTTCGACCGGCCCGCTCTGGTTCTAGAGATCAGCGATGCGGGTAGTTACTTGTTGTCGAACTCGCGGACCATCTTCTGGCGTTCCTGCTCGCGCATCAACATCCAGGCGGGGATGTTGCCGCCGCCGCCACCGCCGCCGTTGTAGACGTACTGGGCATCGAGGGCCTTGGTGATGCGCTGGTTGACCTCGGTGAGGTGGGCCTTGGAGTAGGGATCGAGGCCGGAGCGTTCGGCGATCTTGGCGGTGCGATCCTTGAGCTCCTTGAGCTTGAGGGTCGCGAGGCTGGCGATCGCCTGCGAGGAGGAGTTGGATCCGCCGTCGATGGACAGGCCGATCAGGCGATTGACCTGGTCCTGCTGGAGGGAGCGGCGGAAGGCGGAGATCATGGGCTGGCGAGCGGTGAACTGGCCATCCTTGCCGTCGAGTTCCTTCCAGATCGCGACGGTGACGGTGTCGAGCAGCTCGGGAAGGGTGAAGGCATCCTTGGAGCGGTCGACGAAGGTTTCGTTGTCGTAGACCCTTTGGAGGCGCGAGGGGGTCATGACCATGGAGAGTGCGGACTTGGCAACCCCGGAGATACGGTCGGTCACGGGCCAGGTGGCATCGGTGCCGGGGGCTTCATCCTTGTTGATGGACATCTTGACGAGGATGTCGGGGGTGAGGCCGTAGGAGTCTTCGTTGAAGGCGTTGTCGATGATGAACTTAAGGGCGGCGCGCTGGGTCTCGGCGGAGACGGGGTTGACGGGGTTGCGGTTGGAAGGATCGCCCTTGCGGTCGCGGTTGATGAGAGCGCCGCCGATCCAGTTGGCGACGATGGAGTTGGCGTTGGTCTGGTTGCCGAGGGTGATCTCGTAGCCGCGGCGAGCCTTGGACCACGGCTCCCCATCCTTGACGAACTTGTCGAGGAGCTTGGTGCGTGCGAGCTTGCTGAGCAGGACGAGCTGCTGGGCGTACTCCATGGGCTGGGCGGTGAAGTCGTAGCGGCGGGCGAGCGGATCGGGGCCGCCGGTGTCCTCATCGGTGCCGTAGGTGTTCATGGGATCGGAGACCTTCTTGAGGGTCTCCTTGGTGTCCCCGAAGCCGTAGCCGTACTCGATGGCCCACATGTCGTAGGGGCCGACGCCGACCTGGCTGTACTCGCCCTGGTAGGCGCCCTCGGTGAGGTTGATGTTGACGGGGGTGTAGTCCATCACGGAGCCGGTGAAGGCCTTGCCCTTCATCTCGGGCTTGTTGATGTCGGCGAGCGAGTAGATGGAGGAGGCCTTGAAGTTGTGGCGGAGTCCGAGGGTGTGTCCGACTTCATGCACGGTGAGGTGCGCGAGGGCGGGGCCGACGAAGGACTCGGGGATGTCGTCGATGGTGTCATCCTTCTTCTCGCCTTCCTTCTTATCGCCGGGCTTGTCATCCTTCTTGTCGTCGAGGAGCCCAAGGACTTCGAAGTACTGGCCCATCATCGCCATGTCGCGGGCCATGCCCTGTGCGGCCATGCACAGGCCCATGCGGGGCTTGAGCATGTGGCTGAGGCGGACGAGCTCGCTGCTCGAGTTGAGTGCGGCATCGGTCGTGGAGATGGGCTGGCCGCCGTAGCTGGCGATCCCGCGGCGGAAGCGCTCGGTCATGATCTGCTCGCGGGCCTCGGGGGCGGCGAGCAGGAGGCGCGGGTCGTAGGCGGGGTGCTCATCGAAATACGAGAGCTCCTCGCTGCTGAAGCCTTCCATGGCGATCTGGGGGAGGTACTCGTTGGACTGGTACCAGAAGTGGCGGATCCAGCCGTCGGTGAGGACGATGTCGGCATCGAGGATCTGGCCGGTGATGGGGTGTGCGCGGCTCGGTCCGATGGCGGTGCCGATGTCGTTGGAGAGCCAGCGGACGAAGTTGTAGCGGACATCCTCGGGGTGCTTGTCCATGTGGGCGCCGGTGGTCTTGTCCTGGTAGTAGACCTCGATGGCATCGGAGATGCCGATCTGCTCGAAGGCCGTGTTCCAGTAGAGGATGCCTTCCTTGACCCAGCGGCGGTAACGGACGGGGACGGTGTGCTCGACGTAGTAGATCAGCGGCTCTTTGGCGGGGCTGAGCTTGCGAGAGGGATCGGCCTTCTCGATCTGCCAGCGGTTGATGTAGCGGGTGGAGACCTGGTCATCGCGGAACTTGCCCAGGTCGCGGTATTCGGTGGTGAAGTAGCCGACTCGCTCATCGGCGATGCGGGGCTTGTAGGAGGGGTTCTCTTCGATCTGGCTGATGGAGTAGTGGAAGGTCTTGAGCTGACCGCCGGCGGTGGGAAGGTTGAAGGAGAGCTCGATGTTCTTGGGGAAGGCCTTGGCATCGGCGATCGTGGCGAGCCGGGCGTTGGCGCCGGCTGCGAGCCCGCCGTAGAAGGTGCCGATGCTCCCGACGAGCATGGCATCGACATCGATGACGGGCTGACCGCTGGGGCCCATGCACTCGATCGGGACATCGATGATGACGCGATCGGTGAAGTGGTTCTCGATGGAGTCCTTGCTCTCGCGATCCCCGGTGGAGCGGACTTCAAGGTTGGGGGCGATCAGGACCATGCGCTTGTCGATGCGCTTCCAGTAGACGTACATGTCACCGGCCTGGAGCCCGGCGAACAGCTCGCCGGTGGGGAGGGTCATGGCGATGAAGTGCTTCTGGCTCTGCCAGCCGCGGGGGAGCTCGGCGAGCAGCTGGTTGTCCTTGTTGCGGCGATAGAGGTTGTAGAAGGTCTCACCATCGGCGGTGGAGACGACGCGTTCGAAGTCCTTGCTGACTTCGGTCCAGGGGCGGAAGTCCTCAGCTTTCTTGGCATCGCCGCCGACCTGGCCGGCCATGGCGAGCTTGACGGCATCATCGAGCGGGTTCTGATCGGATCCCTCGGGTGGCTGTGCGGAGGCGGGCTTGGGCTCGGGTTCGCCGCCGCCGGCAAGGCCGGTGGCGGGGAGCGCCAGTGCGGTGCCAGCGGTGAGGATGAGACCGATTTTGATCCAGGCTGATACAGCCCGGCCCGACGTTGTGGTCGCCATACGACGCTCCTTGATGCGTGTGCTATCCAAACTGCGATCTATCCCAACCACCCGCGCCAGCGAAGGATGCGGGCGAGAACAACCCCGTCCCACCGACCGGGACGATGATGATAACGCGCCGGCCCGTCGGTGGACGAACCGATTGGAGGGAGAAAGGGGGTGGTTTTGGCTCTTTGGGGCCTTCCCAACCCATCCCGCGCCTGATCGAGAGCCTCCGCCGGGCACACAATCCTCTGCTTTGACCCGTTGCTCGGGGGATGGTTCGCTTTGAGGGATGGGGGGGACGTGTTGGGAGCGAAAGGGGCGGCGAGCAGTCGCCCGACTTTGGATGCCTTGGTGGGGTTTGCGGGGTGGGTGCGCGGTGGGGGCAGCACGGGCGCGGGGTGGATGAGTCGATTGCGAGGGTCAGCGTCGGCGATGACGGATGGCGGCGTGAGCGAGGCCGGCGAACATGAGCCAGGCGGCGGGGGCTGGGATGGGGATCTGGATCGGGGTGTTCGGCGTCGTCTCGTACGCCCACATCAACGGGTTGGTCCAATCCTCGAAGAGGATCCAGCGGTAGTTGTAGGAGCTGGGCCCCGTCTTGATGCGGACGCCGAGGTAGGCGAGCGGGGCGATCAGGGGGGTGCCGCCGTCCATCTCGTAGGTGAAGGGCAATGCAAAGTAGTGCATTCCAAGTTGATTCCACTTGTCGGACGAAACGACGAATGCACCCGGCTGATACTCCATGATGGGCACGGTGGTGATCGTGTCGCCGTTCCACTCATAAGTCTTGTAGCCATCGTACAGCGATACCGACGCATTTGATTCACCAACGAGTTGAAAAATGCCGGGGCTTGATCCCGTGATCCCAGGGCTCAGCCAGCTTCCAAGAGTGCCTGCCAGACGCTCACCGTTCTGGGTCGGAGGTAGTCGGATGTCGAGGTAAGTTCCGTAAATGGGATCCTCGCCAACCAAGTGCAGCGTTCTCGTCCATTTGAACGTCCCGTCGCGGTTGTCGTGGGTGACGACTGCAGCACGAGCTGGCGTGGACAAAGAGCCCGCGCAGCTCACTGCCGTGGCGAGCGAGGCCAAGATCGCCCAGTAATAGGTTCGCCGGTGCATTTTGTACCTTGCTCGCCTATTGATTTCTGCGCAGATATAGGCACGAGGCGTCACAAAGAGAGGCCCGCGTGATCGAAGGCGGCGGCGAGCAGGCTTGGCCGGCAACGCTGACGCGTCATGGAGCGGCGTACATGGCGACGGAG
>JADLBU010000106.1 GCA_020847535.1 Phycisphaerales bacterium | reverse complement strand
TCGTCCTCCGTCAGCGTCAAGTTGGCCATCGGTCTGCCCATGCGAACCTCCTTTGTAGAGGAGATTCGCGCCCGGCGACAGACCGGTTGCGCCTTTGTTCAAGTTCTTTTGACTCGGCCCACTAGCACCCCAGCTCAAAGGCAACGACGAAGGCGTTGAAGTCTTCGATATCGACAAATCCCGAGCCATCGAAATCGGCATCGTCGGAGCCGAGCTCGAAGGCGACGATGAACGCGGAGTAGTCTTCGATATCGACAAACCCGCTGCCGTCGAAGTCCGCCGGGCACGGCTCGGGGAGGTCGCTCTTCCAGGCTCCGCGGCCGTAGGTTCCGGCGGCGATCGTGCGGCGGACCGGGTCGATGCAGAGGTCCTGGACGTTGACGTTGGGCAGGTCCGCGCCGTCCTTGACCCAGGTGGCGCCGCCGTCGAGCGTGACGTATACGCCCGAGCCGGCACCGACATACATGCCGGGGACGCCGCCGGGCCAGTCCCAATCGATCGCCAGCGCCTGGGCGGAGATCCCGTTGGTCAGCGTGCCGGTGACGTTGGTCCAGTTCACGCCGTGATTGACGGTCTTGAAGATGCGTCCGCCGCTGCCGTTATAGAACGAGACGTACGCGGTGCCGGGGGCGGTCGGGCTGATGATGATGTCGCTGATCTGTCCCGAGGGCAGGCCGGTGGAGCGGTCGTTCCACGTGCTGGCGTTGGTGGTGACATAGACCTTGCCGGTGGAGCTTCCGCTGTAGATCGTGCTCGAAGCACCCTTGGCGACCGCCAGCGCGTTGAGCGTTCCGCCGGCGCCGACGGCGTTGGTGCTGATCGCCGTCCAAGTCGGGGTGGTCGCGGTCGCGTTGGTGGTTCTCCAGACGCGGTTGGTGCCGGCGAGCAGGGTCGTGGAGACGTTGGGATCCCCGATGAGCGGGGCGATCCAGTTCACGGGATCGGAACCCCAGGGGCCGGTGATGCCCTTGGAGCTTGAGTTGTTCCAGCGCGTGATCGAGAGGTAGACGTAGGTCGTATACCGGCGCGTCGTGTTGGAGAAATCGTACACGGAGAAGCCGCCGTCACCGACCTGCAGCTCGGGCCAGGTGAAGCTGTTGCTGGTGCGCTCGGGGGTGCCGTTGTCCTGGGTGCCGCCCATGTACCGGTCGGGGGTCGTGGGGTGCTGCACCATGTTGTAGTGTTGCGCGATCTGGAGCCCCGCGTTGCAGTTGGTCCACAGCACACCGCCGTTGGTGCTCTTCCAGACGCCGCCGTCGTTGCCTTCCCAGATCGTCCCGCCGGGACCGAAGGCCATGGCGTGGTGGTCGGGGTGGAGGGTGCCGCCGGAGTACTGCGACATCTCGGTCCATGTCGCGCCGCCGTTGGTCGTCTTGATGACGCCCGCGGTCGTGTAGCGCGGATCAACACCGCCGCAGTAGACGATGTTCTCGTTGGTTGGATCGACAGCGACGTAGGCGTCGTACCAGCACTGCGAAGTGCAGAAGTTGGGGGTCGCCGTCAGCTTGGTCCAGGTCGCGCCCGAGTCGGCGGTCCGGTAGAGGCCGATCATGTTGCTGCCGTTGATGAACGCGGCGTAGAGCACCGCCGGATTGCTCTTGGAGATCGACATCACGATGCGGTTGAAGCCGGTGGTCGGCAGGCCGGTCGAAAGCTTGGTGAACGCGGAGCCGCCGTTGATGCTCTTGTAGATGCCACCGGTGGTGCGGGCGGCGTACACGATGTTGGCATCGGTGGGATGGATCGCCAGCGCACTGCAATCCACCGTCATCGGCTTTGACCACGTGCCGCCGCCGTTGGTGGATCTCGAGTAGCCCGCGGAGCTGGTGACGTGGATGAGGGCGGGGTTGCCGGGGGCGACGGCGATCCCGCTGATCTGGCCGCCGGTCTGGCTTGTGGTGGCGATCCTGACCCAACTGGCGCCGGCATCGACCGACCTGTAGACGCCATCGCCCTGCGAGCCCTGCTGCCACTCGCCGGTGCCGTAGTAGATCGTGTTCGAATCGGCGGGATCCAGGCAGATGGCGCCGCCGTTGGTGGTGGGCAATTCATCGGTCAGGGGCATCCAGGTCGTGCCGCCGTTGGTGGTCTTCCAGACGCCGCCCGAGGCCGCGGAGATGTAGACCGTGTTGCCATCGGTGGGGTGCGGGGCGATCGAGATCACTCGACCCGCGGCGTTGCCTTCGCCCGACCAGTACTCGCTGCTGATGGGCCGCGGACCCAGAGGGGACCACGAGAGCGGGTTGCTGCGCGCGGCAAACCCGCGGATCTCCTCGGGCACGGGATCACCGATGATTCGGTAGTACTTGTACGGCGGGGGACCGGTTTCCTTGCCGTCCTTGCGCTCGATCAGCACACCCTCGGGCTTGACCGCAACCGGGATGAAATCCTTGGCATCGACGTCGACGATGCCCGAGCACCCGGAGAGGCCGGAAAGCCCCGCCAGAGCGGTGAGTGAGAACAGAAACAGAGCCCGGCCGGTACGGCTTGATCGCATATCCCCGCTCCAGCGGCTGCGCCACGATCAGCCGTGCATATTGACCTACCACAGGCGGGCCGATCGGCCCGCGCTGGTGACTATACAAGGATCGGCAGCAAATGGTTCCGCTTGGTCCGTTATCTGACATTTCTAGCTGATATCTAATATACATCTGCGCAATATAGTTTATATCTTTGTCGCCATGCTCAGCAGCCAAGCTCAAAGGCGTACACGAAGGTATCGAAGTCGTCGGTATCAACAAAGCCCGATCCATCGAAATCGGCGCTCTGGTCGCCAAGCTCAAAGGCGACGACAAAGGCGCTGAAGTCATCGAGGTCAACGAATCCCGAATCATCGAAATCCGCCTGGCACAGCGTGGGAAGCTTGCTGCGCCAGTATCCGCGGCCGTAGGTGCCAGCGGCGATCGTGCGGCGGGCGGGGACGATGACCAGGTCCTGCACGTTCACATTGTGCAGGTCCGCCCTGTCCTTGATCCACGTGGCGCCGTTGTCGAGCGAGACGTAGACACCAGCGCCCGAGCCCACGTAGATGCCCGGCACCGGGGACCAGTCCCAGTCGATCGCCAGCGCCTGCGCGCCCGCCCCGGCCGGGAGCGTGCCGGTGACATTGGTCCATGAAGTCCCGTGGTTGATGGTCCGGTCAATGCGCCCGCCGGCCTTGTTATGGAACGCGACGAAGGCGGTCCCCGGGGCTGTCGGGCTGATCACGATGTCACTGATCCGGCCGGAGGGGAGGCCGGTCGAGCGGTTGCTCCAGGTCGTCGTGTTGATGGTGACATAGACCTTGCCGAGAGTGCCGCCGACGTACATCGTGCCCGGCATCCCCTTGGCGATCGCCACTGCATTGATGACGCCGCCGAAGCCGGAGATGTTGATGGGCGTCCATGTCACCGTCGGCGCGGTGGCATCGGCGGTTCGCCAGAGGCGGTTGGTCGCGCCGAAGAAGCCCTTGGGGCGGGGCCGCTTCCGTGCGCTGCGGCAGGATCATTCCCGCCGGCTTGATCGCCATCGGCAGGCGCGGCGGCTCGGCGCCGCTGGGTCCAGCGCACTCGGCGAACAGGCAGGCAAGAGCGCAGCAAAACGCGGTGGAGGCACGGCGATCGGCGGTTGGCATAGAGCAGTCCTATGGAATACAAAGTTCGGCGATCAGGACTCGCACAAGAGAAAGACCGCCGAGCTGCCGGCGGGCTGTGGTCTATGCAGAGATGCATGTCCGGTGGTTCCGCCGAAGGCCGCAGACATACCCAACCCTGGGGCGGACTCCCGATCTCGAAGAGCATCCGATCTCGCCACTTTGGTCTTCAACGACCGCCAGACTCCGCGCGAAGTTCGCTTCGTGACCCGTTGGCGAACCGCAATCGGAAGCCCGCCGCGAACCGGTGCATGAAGTCAGCCGGATCATCCGTATCCACACAGCCGATGAGGCAGCGCCGCCCCAGTTCCAGGGTGATTCTGGTCGTCCCGTCTATCCCGCGATATCAAATAGGGCTGGCCTATGTTACTGGCTCAACGAGAGGATCCTGGATGCCTGCCAACAGCCCGTTCACCCGCCGCACCGACGACCTGCTCGCCAAGCTCCAGGCCGAGGGGCTGTACAAGCACCTCCAGACCATCGAAAGCCCGATGGATGCGGCGATCAGGATCCGCAAGGCGGATGGCTCGCTCCAGGAAGTCCTGTGCTTCTGCTCGAACAACTACCTGGGGCTCGCCAACCACCCCGAGGTCGTCGAGGCCGGGATCAAGGCGCTGCGGGACTACGGCGCGGGGACGGCGAGCGTGCGGTTCATCTGTGGGACGTTCGGGCCGCACCATCACCTCGAAGAGATGATCGCCCGCTACATGGGGACCGAGTCGAGCTACACGTTCGTCTCGTGCTGGACGGCGACCGAAGCTCTCTTCCCCACCGTGTGCGAGGCGGGGGACATCATCATCTCCGATGAGCTCAACCACGCGTGCATCATCGATGCGGTACGGCTGACGCCGGTGATCAAGAAGGGTGTGCTCAAGGCGCTCTACAAGAACAACCGGCTGACCGGGGCCGATTCGCTCCAGGCGCGGCTCGAGGAAGCCAAGGCCAACAAGGATGTCACCGGGCAGATCTGGGTCGTGACCGACGGGGTCTTCAGCATGGAGGGATCGATCGCCAACCTTCCCGAGATGCGGAAGCGGTGCGATCAGCACGGGGCGATCCTCGTGGTCGATGACTCGCACGGGCACGGCGTCATGGGCAAGACCGGCCGCGGAACGCACGAGCACTGGGGGATGGAGACGACGGCCGCCCCCCACACCCCCACCGCCGCCGGCGGCAATCGGATCGACATCTTCACGGGCACGCTGGGCAAGGCACTGGGCGGCGGCGCGGGCGGGTTCATCGCCGGGCCCAGGCGCGTCACGGACCTGATCGTGCAGCGCGGGCGGCCGACGCTCTTCTCGAACGCGCTGCCGGTGACGGTCGCGGCGAGCGCAGCCAAGGCGATCGAGATCCTGATGCGCGAGCCGCAGCGCGTGCAGAAGCTCAAGGACAACGTCGCGTACGCCCGCAAGCAGATCAAGGCGGCGGGGTTCGAGGTGCTGGAATCACCGACGGCGATCTGCCCGATCATCGTACACGACACGGCCCGGGCGATCACGATGAGCAAGCGGCTCCTCGAGATGGGTGTGTTCGTGATCGGGTTCGGGTATCCGGTGGTGCCGGAGGGTCATGCGCGGCTACGGGTGCAGATCTCGGCAGCGCACGAGATGAGCCAGATCGACACGCTGGTGGGGTGTTTGAAGAGGCTGTGAACCATCCCCTCGATCGACGGCCAGGACACCGGCGGCACCGGATAACGCTCGCTTATGGCTGCTGCGGTCAAGCTCTGACCAGGTTCACGGGTTACCCGTGCACCGAGCCCGGCCGTCGATCGAAGGGACGATGGTTCTCGGCCCCGGCGTGCCGAGGCTGCCCCGCCGACAAGGATATGCCGGGGAACGTAGCTGGTACACTCTGCTTGCGTGCCTGATCACCCGTCAACTCCGCCCGCAACGGCCCATCGCGACATCGCTGGCAA
Source organism: Phycisphaerales bacterium (assembly GCA_020847535.1). Classification (GTDB taxonomy): domain Bacteria; phylum Planctomycetota; class Phycisphaerae; order Phycisphaerales; family UBA1924; genus JAEUJB01. The sequence goes on along the minus strand of JADLBU010000106.1, from coordinate 94,193 downwards.
CACGCAGCATCGGCCCCTGCCGGCCCCACAGCCCCCCTTCGACCCGGCCGAGCTTGCGGTCCGGAGAAAGACCCGCCTCCTCAAGGTCATCCGAATCGTCTTTGTGGTCGTGCTGCTGCTGGCAGGCATGATCCGATTCTTTGCGCTAGGAAGCACAACCGATCCCTCCGATCTCTTCCTGGCGAGGTACTGGTATCTGCCGATGGGCGTCGCTGCGGTGATGGCGCTACTGGCGATTGCGGTAGATCTGCTTACGCCCAGCAAGAAAATCTCGACGCTGGTTTCGGTCTCGGTAGGCCTTTTGATTGGAGTGGCGACCACGATCGTGGTGAGCCTGCTGATCGACTTTTTGGCACAAATCTATGCTGTCGACAAGTCGTTCACGTTCATGTGCAAGGTCTTCCTGAGCATCTGCCTGTGCTACTTGGGCGTCACGCTGGTGCTTCAGACGCAGGATGATGTGCGGCTGGTAATCCCGTACGTCGAGTTCGCCAAGCAGCTCCGCGGCCCGCGTCCGTTGGTTATCGATTCCTCCGCCCTGATCGATGCCCGGTTCGCCGATGCGCTTCAGACCGGCTTCTTCCAGGCACCCATCATCATCCCGCGGTTCGTGCTCGCCGAGCTTCAGCACCTGGCCGACAGCCAGGACAAGCTCAAGCGCGCCAAGGGTCGCCGCGCCTTGGACATCGTCGCCCGCCTCCAGCGGCAGGCGGCGCTCGATGTCACGATCGATCCCACATCGTCATCCGGCGTCGGCGTCGATCAGGCACTGGTCGACCTGGCCGTCCGCATCCGCGGCATGATCGTCACCACCGATTCAGGCCTGGCGCGAATCGCGACCATCCAGGGCGGCACCGTGCTGAACGTCAACGACCTGGCCTCAGCGCTGCGTCCTGCGCTTGCCGCCGGTGAGTTTGTCACGGTCAAGCTCGTCAAGCCCGGGGAGCAGCCGGGCCAGGCCGTCGGGTACCTCGCCGATGGCACCATGATCGTCGCCGAGGATGGCGGCAACCATCTCAACCGCGAAGTAGCCCTGATGGTCGTCTCGACGCTCCAGACTTCCGCCGGTCGTCTCGTGTTCGCCCGGCTCGCCGAGTCGGTTTCCGGCGGATCTGTGGTCGAGAACGGTCCGGCCGTCGACGAGCAGCCGGGTGATGAGTCGGGGATCGGCGAAGCAACCGCGGGTGGGGGCGGCGAGGGCGAGGGCTCCGAGGATGACCCAGCGCATCCCAGCTCGCGCCCGCAGGGACCATTCGGACCCAGAGGGCCCCACGGGGGGCCTGGGCGTGCGAAGAACCGGTTCCGAAACCCCCGGCGCTGATTTCCTTATGATTGGGTAGTGACCGCGAAATGGGGGCGCTCATCATGCGCCCCGCGGGCGGCTTGCGATGGGGATAGGCGATGGGAACGTTTTCCAACGGTTTCGGCCTGATGCGCCAGAGTTGGCGGGTCCTGCGGGCCGACAAGGAGCTTGTCCTCTTCCCCATCATGAGCGGTATCGCCGGGGTTGTGATCCTGTGCAGCTTCGCGCTGCCGGTCGCCCTCACGATCCCGTGGGGGGAGCTGGGCCAGAAGAACGGCGGACACATCCGCATGAATGTCTTCTACTACCTGGCGATCTTCTCGTTCTATCTGGTCAACTTCACGGTGATGCATTTCTTCAACAGCGCGCTGGCGGCGTGCGTGCTGGAGCGCTTCCGCGGCGGTAACCCGACGCTGGCCTTCGGGTTCAAGACGGCGACCACGCGACTGCCCCACATCGTCGGATGGGCCGTCCTGAGCGCCACCGTCGGCCTGATCATCAAGGGGATCCAGGAGCGGGTCGGCCTGATCGGCAACATCATCACCGCCATGATCGGCATCGTCTGGGCGATCGCCTCCTACTTTGTCGTTCCCGTGCTGGTCGCCGAGAACATCGGCCCGATCGATGCCCTCAAGCGTTCGGGCCAGCTCATGAGCAAGACCTGGGGAGTATCGCTCGTCAGCAACATGGGAATGGGCCTGGTGGGCTTCGGGCTCGGGGTGCTGGTCATCCTCCCGCTGCTGGCAGGCATCCCGCTGTGCATCGCGGCAACCACGGAATCCAGCGGCATCAACGGCGTCATGCTCGGCGGCGGGATCGCCTGCATCGTCCTCTCGATCATCGGCATGCTGATGCTGGCGCTGGTCATGACGACGCTCAAGGCGATCCTGAACACCGCGCTCTATCACTTCGCGGTGCAGGGCACGGCCCCCGCGGGCTTCGATGATGCCATGCTGCGGCAGGCCTTCCGTACGAAAAAGAAGAAATAAGAATCGCGGGTGTCCGTCAGCGGATCTTGACCGACGCCAGCGCTGCCACCACGAGCAGGATCGACACGATCCACAGCCGGGACACGATCTGCTGCTCCTTCCATCCACCCAGGTGCAGGTGGTGATGGAAGGGTGCGCAGCGGAAGATGCGCTTGCCCTTGGTCGCCTTGAAATAGCTGACCTGGATCATCACCGAGGTGATCTCGAGCAGGAAGACGCCCGACATCACCAGCAGCACCGCCTCCTGGCGGATGACGGTGGCGATGTACCCCATCACCGCCCCCAGGCACAGGGCGCCGGTGTCCCCCATGAAGACCTGCGCCGGTGCGCAGTTCCACCACAGGAACCCAAGGCACGCGCCGCCCATGGCCCCGGCAAGCACCGCAAGCTCGCTTGAGTATGGCACGTACGGCACGAGCAGGTACCGTGCCCAGCCGGTCTCACCGGCGACCAAGCAGAGGATGAATAGCCCCAGCGCGACCGCGCTTGAGATCCCCGATGCCAGCCCATCCATCCCATCGGTGATGTTCACGGCGTTGCTCATGCCTGTGAGCATGAGAGTCGCCAGGATCATGTAACTGACCATGGGGAGATAGACGAGGTGCGTGTTGACCTCCCCGTTGTCGTAGGTCTTCTGGAAGGGGAGGTTGGCGACGTGCGCCAGGTCGAGTTCGGCGGGACTGTTGCCGTGCGTGAAGCCGAAGTAGCCGACCAGGATGCCGATGCCGAGCTGGAAGACGAGCTTTTCCCAGGCGAACAGGCCCTGGCGACCCGTCCCGCGCCGCTTGGCGGTCAGCTTCAGCCAGTCATCCGCAGCCCCGATGCCCGCGGTCCAGACCAGGACGATCAGGCCCATGTAGACGTAGAACTGCCGGACATCCCCCAGGAGCATGACGGATACGAAGATCGCCCCCGCGATCAGGATGCCCCCCATGGTGGGTGTGTTGGCCTTGGACTGGGCCTGCTGGCGGAGCAGCTCGGCATCGGACTGGCCCGTGTCCCCGATCTTCAGCCGCATGAGGGAAGCGATCACGCGCTGGCCCAGGAGCAGGACGATCGCAAAGGCCATCCCCGCGGCCGCCAAGGCGCGGAACTGGACCTGATCGAACACACTGAACACCCAGTACAGCTTGTGCTCCACTAGCCAGCCGCGCGAGATGTCCAAAAGCCAGTAGAGCATGAGATCGAGAAGGCAGTTCCCTTACCAGGGCCGGGACGGGCACGGCCGCGAGCACTCGCGAACCCTTGCAAGTATCGATTATCGCCACAAACGCCGCCGGATCATCCGCGAACGCAGCAGAAGGTAGCCCTTCCTATGTTCGCGCCGTTTCGACCGCCCTGAGGATGCGTTCCAGCCCCATCCCTCGTGAGCCCTTGATCAGCACGGCATCCCCGGGATGCAGCATGCCGGCGACCGACCGGGCGGCGGCCTCATCCAGCGCCGGGAGGGGTATGACACGGTCTGTGAGGATGACCTTGCGGATGCGCTCGGCGGCGAACATCATCAGTGGACCGACCAGGATGCACAGATCCACCGCGCCGCTGCCGGCGATCGCATCCCCGATCTCGCGGTGACAGTCCGGACCGTGCTCCCCAAGCTCGAGCATGTCCCCGAGGATCGCCACCCTGCGGCGAGCGGCCTGACCGCCGTAGAGATCCTTGAAGGTCGCGATCGCGGCGAGCATCGACTCCGGATTCGCGTTGTAGGCATCGTTAATGACATCGATCGGCGGAGTACCTGCGGAGAGGGCGATCCGGCGACGCTCCAGGCGCATCTCGGCGCCGCGGGCCTCCCGGAGCGCTGCGGCGATCACCTGGTCCTTCATGCCCATCTGGCGGCCGACGGCGATCGCGGCGGTCGCGTTGATCGCGTTGTGATGTCCGATCAGGGGGATCTCAAACCAGTTCGAGCCGGCGAGGCAGAATCGCACACCCGCTTCGCTCGCCCTGATCTCCGTGATTCGCAGCTCTCCCTCGGCCGATTCCCCGAACCGCACGATCCTTCCGGCAGCCTTGCCCAGGGGTGTATCTCCAAGCTCGCCATCAAGCTCCGCAACGCCCGCCGGCACGATGGCGATCGCCGTTTCATTCCACGGATGCCGCAGGAGCTGGGCCGCCTCGCGGGCCGAACCGGCAAGCCCACCCAGCCCCTCCAGGTGCTCCCTGCCGATGCTGGTGATCACCGTGATGGTGGGCCGCAGCATGGGGGCAAGCTCGGCGATCTCGCCGATCGCGTTGGTCCCGACCTCGCAAAGCAGGAACGTGTCCGTCGAGCGTGCCCGCAACATGGTCAGCGGAACACCGATGCGGTTGTTGAAGGACTTGATCGAGGCTGTTCCCGGTCCGTTTGCCGACAACACCGTCTCGATGAGGCGGGTCGTGGTAGTCTTGCCGTTGGAACCAGTGACGGCGATCACAGGCACGTGCGCGAGTTCCGTTCGCCACGCCGCGGCGAGTTCGAGCAACGCGATGCCCGTGTCGGGCACATGCAGGATCGCGACCGGACGCTCGCCGCCGGGCATGCACGCCGCCGACGTCTTTTCCGGGCGATCCACGATCAGGATCGCTGCGCCCGATGATGCCGCCTGCACCAGGTAGTCATGTCCATCGAGCTTCTCGCCGCGCAGGGCGACAAAGGCTTGGCCGGGGGTGACCGATCGAGAATCGGTGCTGACACCCCTCACCTCGATCGCCGCTGACCCGCTCGCCTGGGGCGGCACGATCCACCGACCTCCGAGGTTCGAGCCGATCGTGTCCGCGTGCCAGAACGTCATTTCGCTGGTTTCCAGACCGCCGGGTGAACTCATGGCGCTTGCAACTCGCTCCGGCTGCCTCGCGCCCGCAGCGCGGCGGCCGCGTGCTCGCGGTCATCAAAGTGCAGTGTCACCATCTCACCGCGCGAATCCATACGGATCTGCTCGGTTTCGTGGCCCTTGCCCGCAATCACGATGACATCGTTCTCGGCCGCGGTGCGGACCGCGAACTCGATCGCCTGCTCTCGCTCGACGTGGATATCGATCCTGCTCCGGAGCTCGTGAGGCACGCCCGAGAGGATCTCCTTGACGATCGCCCCTGGATTCTCGGATCGCGGGTTGTCGCTGGTGACCACCGCGACATCGGCAAGCTCGGCGGCCGCGAGGCCCATGCGCGGGCGCTTGGTCCGGTCGCGATCCCCACCGCAGCCAAAGACCACCCACAGTCGGCCGCCCAGCCGGCTGATGGATGGGTCGTCCTTCATGGCGCCACGCACCGCGAGCAGGACGTTGCGGAGTGAATCGTCGCTGTGGGCGTAGTCCACGTAGATGCGCGGGCCGGTGGTGCCCTTGATCCGGACCGGCTCAAGCCTTCCCGGGGGAGCTGAGAGCTCCCCGAACACTCGCTGCATGTCGGCGGCCTCGATCCCGATCGCGTGGCAGCAGGCGATCGCCTGCAGAACGTTCATCGCGTTGTACCTGCCGATCAGCGGGACCGCGCCCTCGATCAGGCCCCACGGGCCGGTCAGCCGCAGACGCATCCCATCGATCGTGCTCTCCAGTACCTGGACCGATGCGGCCTCGGGGCCGGTGATCGGTTCGCCGCTTCCGGCGACGCCGCAGCGGATCACGCGCGCCCGGCACCGGCTGAGCATGCGTTCGTGCGCAGAATCCTGCGCGTTGACGATCGCGGTTCCACTCCCGGGCAGCATCTCCATCAGCCGTGCCTTGGCTGATCCGTACGCCTCCATCGACTTGTGATAGTCGAGGTGGTCCCCCGTCAGGTTGGTGAAAACGCCCACATCGACGTGGATCGCATCGATGCGCTTCTGGTCCAGTGCGTGGCTTGATGCCTCCATCACCGCCGCCGTGCAGCCGCCCTCCACCATCGACGCCAGCAACCGGCTCACCTCGATCGCGGGCGGAGTCGTCATGCTCGATGGCCCGACCTCCCGCCCATCGTCGGTGATCACGGTGCCGATCAGGCCGCAGCGGGCATCGACCGCGTTGAGGATCTTCCAGACCAGGAACGTCGTGGTTGATTTGCCGTTGGTGCCGGTGATGGCGATCACATCGAGCTTGCTGGAGGGCTCCCCGTGGAACCGTTCGGCGAGCCGACCAGAGACGGCCGCGACATCGGCAGCGCAGACGATCGCCGGGCCGCGCGAGGCACCGATTCCCCCGGTTGCATTCGCGTCGATCGCGGCGGCATCGTCGGTAAGGACCGCGACAGCGCCGGCCTGGATGGCATCGACGACGTATCGCCGGCCATCGGCCTTGAGCCCGGCGCGGGCGACAAAGAGCGAACCGGGGACGGCGGTACGGCTGTCCTCGGTGATATCGCAGATGCGGATCGATTCCCACCCGCTGGTGAGCGGCTCAGCGCCGGTTCCTGCGATCAGCTCGTTCAGCCGCATCCCGAATACTCTCGCTCCGGGAGCAATGCGGCCGACCTCAATGGGCGAATCAGGAGCGCAGCAATACACGCGGGCCGCATCGATCCCCGTCGATCCTATCGGCTGACCGACCACGCGCGCGACAGATTTGTAACGCCAGGGGATTTATCCCAGCCCCGTCCAGAACGTGCCCATCACTTGCGAACCAGGACCGAAAGATGCTGGCGGCTGCCGCTTACCTTCCGTATCGCCGGACCACACCCTTCACCACACCCTGCACCTGGCAGAACGGCACCCGGATCGCCTCAAAGGCGGGGTTGGCGGGCTGAAGGCGGATGTGGTCGGGCTCCCGGAAGAAGGTCTTGAGCGTCGTGGATCCATCGGGGAGCAGGGCGACCACGCGATCCCCGTTCTGGGCGACCTGGCTGCGTTCGATGAGGACGAAGTCCCCATCGAGGATCCCCTCATCCCGCATGGAGTCGCCCTCGACCTTGAGCGCGAACGTGGATTCGGTCTTGCCGGTCCGGCCGCCGAGCACCTCGGCCAGGTCGATCTCTTCCATGTCGGCGACCCGCTCGATCGGATTACCGGCGGCGATCTTGCCGACCAGCGGGAAGCGCAGTGGCCGGGATTCATCGGGGACGGCAATCCCGTCAGCGATCGACAAAGAGCGCGCCTTGTTGGGCTCGCGCACGAGCGCGCCCTTCTTGATAAGAGCCTCGACGTGCTCGAAGACCGTGACCTTGCTGACGCCGATCTCGTCGGCCAGCTCCTGCATCGTCGGGGAGTAGCCGCGCCGAACGCGCCAATCCCGGATGAGCTGCAGGATCTTCAACTGCTTGGGAGTGAGGTTCATGATTCATCTCCGCGGCCACAGCCGCTTGTCTGGTTCCTGACAGGCATTCCTGCCCGCGACCTCGTCGGGCCTCCGCCCAGCCCGATCGCTGATGTTCCGACCCGTCCATGGGTCTGCGTTCACTGATGGATCCGCGGCTTTCCCTTGGATCCGGATTCAAATCTCTGTGTTCCAATCCGGCGGCCACACCACCCGCCAGAGCATCCGCCAGGGCACCCGTCAGACCGGTTCGCCGGACGCCTCCGAATGCGACCGGCACAACCCCGGCACGCGCAAGCGTTCTGCCCGCAACCGCCGTGCAATCCCGTTCACCGATCCTCACCGACTCCGAATCCACCCGTGTTAGAGACGACCAACCACCTGCCGCCATCCAGACCCTCGTGCTCGCCGCAAGGGCCTCGGCCTGCACGCCGATCGCGATCTCGGCGGCGAGCAACTCACCCAGCACCCGAACCCGGGACGGAACCTGCTTCCGTCCGGCGGGTCCGCAATCCACTCCCGGCAGACTCGAACCACCGCAATACGGCTCAACCACACCCGACCATCGACCACCAGCCACCGAGACGGGCCGATCCTCGGCTTGGGCATCCACCCAGACACCCCGGCCATTCAACCGCTCGCCCCGGACTACAAGCTCGTCTCGATCGCTCGACAACTCGCCTACCCAGTCCCTGAGGAACTCGCCGCCCGGTCCCACCCGGACAACGACCACCCCCGCTACCCCCACCGTCCGATCGCCCGCATCTCCCTCGCTCACCGAGAGAAACGGAGTCATCCAAGCGCCCAGCCACCGGACGACCCCCGTCCCAAGCACAGTCCCGATTTCCCTTCCGATCTGGACAATCCGCCGCCCGATCGCCAGGCACCTATCACCACAGCGGCGGGAATCTCGCCGCCCCTCACACCCGCGAGCATTCCGGCTTGCCATCACCCGCATGGCTTGGAGCTTGCCTTGGCTCATGGTCCGGTTCATCACTCGGCCTCCGTGCCGTTGCAGCTTCGGAGCGACCCACCGCTCCGCTTGCCACCCACCCAACTCGGATCCCAAGGTTGCTCCCACCTGGGACTCTGACCTGTCTTCGCGGCGAGCATCCTGCCGCCGCACTGAGCTTCGCACACCATCTTCACCAACCGCTCGCACGACTCTTCCGATCAGAGTTCGTGCAATCGGTTCGGTACATTGTAGGCGATCAATGACCGGACTGTCAAGTCTATGTTGGGGTCGTTCCGGCAATCGGTTCGGGCTGGGCTGGTCGGAGGCGGAAAGCGAGAGCCAGTTCAGTACGATCGCCGATTCGGGGTGTCCGCAACGTCTATCACAATGGACATCCTGACCTGATCCCGGTAGATCACTATCCAAAAAACTCGGTGCAGCATGGACCTGTGGGCATTGAAACGAAAGCCTCACGTTATGACAGGGGCTGGCAAGGCCACAATGCCGAGGATGTCTGGCTCATGGTCTTCGTCTTTGAAAGCAACACATCAGCGGATGCCTGCAAGGGAATTCCGCCGCGACCATTTCGGTTTCGCAAAGTTGTAGGGGCTGAAATCACCAAGTTGGACTGGAAATTCGCAGGTCGTTCCGAAACGAGCCGGCGAACGATCACCGCAAGCGTTGTCCGTTCAGGGTTTGACAAGATGGAATCGAATTGGATTTTCAGGGCTGACTAACCGGCGCATTTCTCGGGGACAAAGAGCGAGTGATGCGATGCGTTGCTTCCCGCGGGCAGCGGTAGGTGCGGCACGTTCAACCTGGCAAGCTTCGGAATAGCCTTCACAGCCATGGCGAAAAACTCGGCCGAGCGCTCCACCCCAAACCCCTTCACTCCAACAGCCTCTGCGGCCGCTATCGTGGATCCCGAACCCATGAATGGATCCAATACCGTCCCAGTTCCGAGTGGTAATGACGCAAATACGAGCTGTCTCAACAACGACTGCGGCTTAAGACTCGGGTGACTCGCGACCTGGCGCTCCTGGCGCGGGGTGCGCTCGCTGACGATCACATCGCAAAAAGGCAGGCCGTTCGGGCATCGACGGAGGCCGCCTGTTTCAAACTCCCGCAAGCAATCACTCACCCTCATTTTCGGGAGCATCGGCTTCCGAAACAACCCCCAGGGCTCGAAGCACCCTCTGGGCAAGGACGACACCTGTTCAAATTCAACTTCCGCATTCTTGGGCCGATCGCCTCCCCTGAGAGTTCGCACCAGACGGATCACTTGGCCGCGAAACTCCAACCCGCCCTCGGCGACCGCGCCATACACCATCTGTGCGACAAACGAGTTCGTTGCAATGAAGACGTGTCCACCGGGACGAAGCACTCGCGTGATCAACCTCGCCCAGCGGCGAAAATAGTCAACCAAACGTGCTCGTTCAGCGGCATCAAGCGCTGTGAAGCGGGGAAGCGGAGATCGGACATGCCCATCAAAGGCAGGTGGAATGCGCCACACCCCGCCACTGCCCGCCTCTCTCTTCGCCAATTGATCAGGTTCGTACTCTTTCACGCCATAGGGGGGATCGGTCACCACCGAATGAATGGAGTTCTCAGGAACGTCTTGCAGCCAGTCGAAACAGTCGCGTTGGACGATGCGCGAATTACCAATCGCCCTTGAATCACGGTCGCTCTGCAATAGGAGCAGTTTGAGCAGCTCCACCAGCAGTCGTCCCTCTTTCGACAGAGCGCACAGTCGTTTCTCCCAAAAAGCCCTACTTTGCATCCGTACACGACTCCAACGGTAATCGAACATACCGCGAAACAGCATGAGTTTCAACTTGACCCGCCACCAACATTTGCCAGCGAAGACCAATTCAACGAACCCGCTCGAAGCGGCTGCCGGCCCGACGGATCTGTCGCCGAAGCTCCAGCACCGTCAAATCAGCACGAATCTCAGGGATTCCGAGGCTGCTGCGCTCGGCGAGCTGATCGATGGTCGCGGCATCTCCATTGCCGCCGATCGCCTGGAGTATCACCTGTTGACGTTCCGTCAGGCCGAGCGGGGCGGAAGTTGAGATGCCGAGATCGGATGACTGCTGTTCGGCGAGCGGCTGGGCGGATGGGTCTGCCTGCTTCCACAGGGATACCTCCGAACCGCCGTGGTGACGGCGTCCGGCCGGCTCCAGAATCGCGATCACATCCGCAGGCTCGGTGACGAGGGCTGCGCCTCCGGCCTTGACGAGTTCGTTCGTGCCTCGGCTGGTTGGGGAATCCACCCTCCCCGGGAGTGCCATGACTTCACGGCCGTGATCTTCCGCGGCGAGTCGGGCGGTAATGAGTGAGCCAGATCGCTCCCCAGCCTCGATCACCAGCACCCCCAGACTCAGACCCGAAATGATGCGGTTTCGGGCCGGGAAATTCTCCGACTTGGGAGGTGTGGACATCGGCAGCTCGCTGATGATCGCCCCGCGATCCTCGGCGAGTATCCGGTCAAAGAGGGATGCATTCTCGGGCGGGTACACCTCCGCCAGGCCGCAGCCGAGGATGGCGAGCGTGCGTCCTCCGGCGGTGATCGCTCCGCGATGAGCGGCGGTGTCGATGCCTCGGGCGCCACCCGAGATCACTGTCAGTCCTGCGGATGCCAAGCCCGCCCCAAACCGGCCGGCTTGCTCGAGCCCGTAGTGGGTGCACTCACGTGAGCCGACGATGGCGATCCCGTACCGGTCGGCCCCTGCCGGATCGATGTGGCCCTTGAGATAAAGGAGGGGTGGCGGATCGGGGATCTGGGCGAGCGCGGGTGGGTATTCATCGGTACCGAGGGCGATCACCCGGGCGCTGTACTGTTCGATGAGCGCACATTCGCGGTCGATGGCAGCGCCGACATCCTTGACAGCGGCGGAGATCGCACGGGCGCGGGCCGGACCGATGCCTTTGACCCGCTCGAGCTGGGTGGGGCTGGCGGCAAGCACGGCGGCGGGCGAGCCGAACTGCTCCAGGAACCTTCCAAGGAGCACCGGCCCGACACCTTCGACGAGCGTCAGTCGCAGGAGATCAAGTGTGTAGGCATCAAGCCCCATCCCCCACTCCTTCCGGGGTGCATTCGCCCCGAAGCTAGCGCCGCGAATCCCTCGGGGGCATGCCAGTCCCCTCGGCGGATGCGGCCTGGCGATACTCATCCTCCGGTTCCGTTTCGTCGTGGTCGGCCAGGCGGGCAAAGACGGTGATCGGATCGGTTGTATCCACCTGTGTCAGGAGACTCAGATCCACGACGACCTGCGGGTAGGCGTAGCGGGGATCGGGCTTGCGGACGGTGACGAAGACGTGCTTGCGGCGATAGGCATCCCACATCGAATCGAGTTCAAGCGCGTAGCCGGGGGATCCGACGGTCGCTTGCACGACATGGGTCGAGCCGGAGGAACCAATGGCAACCGGGCAGGCCTGGAACTTCCCTTCGGTGGGCTCGGGCGGCCCGGGGCGGGAGTAGCAGCCGGCGGCGAGCATCATCGGGATGGCGATCGCGGTGGAGAACAGGCTCCTATGAACAAACAGCAGGCCGCGGTGCCGTCGTGCCGATACGCTCTGTTCTGAAGCGCGCTGCGGATACTCCATGCGCACTGTCCTCCCCGTGGGTGGTGTAGGGTTGCCGACGCCGGGACCAGACAGCATGCTATCGCATCCGGGATCGCTTCGGGAATCCGTCCGGCGGACCCAGACCGGCGCCCTCAGGATTGGTGAGCCTGCATCATGAGTCCCTCCCACCGCTCATCCGGCCGACCCAGCACCAAGCGGCATACCCCATCGCGCCGGGGCAACCCGCGCAAGCGGGCGATGAATCGCAAGGCCCGACGGGTCGCGGTCTTTGCGTTCTCGCCGGCGATGATGGTGGCTGCGCTGGTCCTGTGCGGGATCGCCCTGACGGTGTGGTCGTGCTCATCGTTCGATCCGGCCCCCTCGCGCCGGCGGGCGGTGGTCAATACAGAAACCCCGGCGATGCCGGCGGCGGTGGTGGTGCCGGCCGCTCCCCTGTACCCGGACGAGCCTGACATTCGTGTCCGCATCAAGCAGGCCGTGGATACCGCCCGGATCGACGGTCCGGCCGTGCTGATGCTCTCAGCGCAAGGCATGCGGCCGACCCCGATCTCCGCGCCGGTCACGATCGCGAGCGGACCTGGTGGAATCCGGTTTGATCCACAAACCGGAGATTCGCTGCAATACCCGGAGGGAATCACAGTCACGGTGCAGCCTTCTGGCAATGCCTCGGGGAACACCACCCCCACAACCACAATAACAATCACGCCGCCTGCTCATGCGGCGATCCTTCAAATGGATGGCATCCAGTACCCGGGCACACTGATCATCCGGCCGGCGAGCGATGTCGGGCCCAACCGCTTCGATGTGATCGCCGACATGTCGATCGAGGACTACCTCCCGGGCGTGCTCGCCAAGGAGCTGTTCCCCAAGTGGCCGCTGGCGGCGTACGAGGCCCAGGCGGTGTGCGCACGGACCTACGCACTCTTTGTCCGGGATCTTGACCGAGCGGCGGGGCACTTCTTCGATGTCGAGAACACGCAATCCGACCAGGTCTTCGGCGGAGCGACCACCAACCAGACCGCGCTGACTGCGGTCCGTAACACCCGCGGCGCTGTGCTGACCTACCAGGGCAAGCCATTCAAGGCGTACTACTCGAGCACGTGCGGCGGACGAGCGGGCTCGGCTGCGGATGTCTGGCCGATCGGCAAGGGGTTCGAGTACAACCTGGCACCGCCGATCCAGGGGACGGTTCACGACCACTACTGCCAGCAGGCGCGGCTGTACCGCTGGGAAGTCATCCGCTCAACCGAGGATCTGAGCAGGCGGATCGCCGCCTGGGGCAAGAACTCGGGGCATCAGGTCCGGGCGATCGGATTGGTCACCAGCATCAGCCCTGAGAAGCTCAACGCCACCGGCAGACCGGCTCGCTACTTCGTCGGTGATGATCGCGGGCGCGTGTTCTCGCTGTCGGGCGAGGAACTGCGGGTCGCGTGCAACGTCGGGGCCGAGGGGTTGCCGGCGATCACGCCTCAGACGCGGGTCAATAGCAACGACCTGGAGGTCACACCATCGCCCGTGGGTACTTCACCGGGGTTCATCATCCGCGGACGGGGCTTCGGCCACGGCGTGGGGATGTGCCAGTGGTGCCTCAAGGGGCTCGCGGATCGCGGGGTGCCGTGGGATCAACAGGTGCTGATCTTCTACCCAGGCGCGGGGATCACCAGGGCGTATCAGTAGCGAGCGGCGAACGGCGACAGGCAAACGGCATCAGACGACGATGTCGATGATGCTGCCGGTGTTGGTGCGCGTGATCGTGCGGTAGGTATTGACGAGGCGCTGGAGTATCTGGATTTCCTGCTGGGCAGCGCCCAGTCGGGTGAGCTCCGAGGCCGTCTGATGGCTCGCCGGGGCGCAGGTGCAGGGCGCAACCATCCGTGCCGACCACTGATCCACGATCGCCGCATCTCCCATCAGCCGCGTGTACTGCTTGGGACGGCTGGCGAGCACGAGGTCGAGCTTGAGGCTCGAGCTGGTGCCACCCTTGGGTGGGGATTGGCGCCGATCGTCGATGACCCGCTGGATCGCGGCCTGGCGATCCGCATCCCCGGGCGTCTTGGCGGCTTCGCGCAGGGCCAATCGATAGGATGCCAGATCCAGGATTGATTCAACTCTTGAGATGATGCCGGCCATGACGGCACACCAAGTCGATCGGCGTGCCAAACGACGGGATATCGGACACGTCCGAGAAAAGGTGCCTTCACGCAGCGACAACGGCCATCGTGAGGCGCGGCGAGGCTCAACGATGCCCGTTCACGCGGGCGTGTCGCGTGCGGGCAACGAGGAGATGTTGCGGAGAAGCAACGGTGTTGCGGACCAGTGATCTGGATTACGAGTTGCCTCCCGACCGGATCGCGACCCGGGCCGCCGAGCCGCGCGACAGCGCCAGGCTGCTGGTGACCGACCGACGTGGCGTCGGCATTGAGCACCGAAAGGTCCGGGATCTGCCGGAGATCCTGTCGCCGGGGGATGTTCTGGTCTTCAACACGACGAGGGTCTTGCCGGCCCGGCTGATCGGGCGGAGAGTCGGATCGGGCGGGAAGGCGGAAGGGTTGTTCCTGGCTGAGTCGGAAGCGGTCGGAGGATCGGCCCTTGCATGGATATGCCTGTTGCGCGGAGGCCATCTGCGCCCGACCGCCGAGATCGAACTCGAAGATCAAACCGGCTCGGCATCGGGGATCGTGCTCAAGCTGGTTGCACGCATCGAAGATGAGCCAGGGGCCTGGATCGTCTCGGTAGGCGGAATCAGCTGCGGCTGCGGCACGCATGAACTTCTGGATCGCATCGGACGCACACCGCTGCCTCCCTACATCCTCAAATCGCGAGCAAGCGCAGGGATCGCGGTCGAGGATCGGCAGGACCGGGATCGATACCAGTCGGTGTATGCGGGGGCATCGCAATCATGGCGCGGGGAGAAGGAGACCATCCACGGGTCGGTGGCAGCACCGACCGCGGGGCTGCATTTCACACCCGACCTGCTCGCAAGGCTCTCGGCTCGTGGTGTCGAGCGGATCGATGTCACGCTGCATGTCGGCACCGGCACGTTCAGGCCCGTCGAGACCGAGTTCCTCGAGCAGCACCCGATGCACACCGAGGCCTGCTCGATGAGCCCGGAGGCGATCGCCGGGATCGAGCTGGCGCGGGCCCAGGGTCGGCGGATTATTCCCGTCGGGACGACCAGCACCCGGACGCTGGAGACGTTCGCCGCGCTGCCGGAGTCAAGCCGGAGCGGGATCGTGCGCACGCGTCTTCTGGTGAAGCCGGGGTACCAATGGCGATGGTGCGATGGGATGATGACGAATTTTCATCTGCCGCGATCGACCTTGCTGGCGATCACGGGGGCGATGCTGGATCGCGGGGTGGACCGGCTGCGCGAGATCTACGCCTCGGGGATCGCCGAAGGGTACAGGTTCTACAGCTACGGAGATGCAATGCTTGTCCTGCCGTGATCAGCGCCGCAGCAGCGCCCGCAGCTGCTTTTTTGCCATCGGGTGGCTCGCGCCCTCCCATGAATCCTTGTACTCGTACGTGAACCCGCGCGGCAGCACGAGGTTGTCGAGCCGCGATTCGGACATGGGGCTGGGGTGCATGTGGTCCGTGTAGTCCATGAGATCGACCAGCAGCCACAAAAGCCCGCCGGGCTTGAGGATGCGGTGGATCTCTGCGATCACGCGGGAGGGGTCGTCGGTGTGATCGAGGCAGTTCTCGCTGATGACGAGGTCTGCGGATGCGGATGTGAGCGGGATTGCCTCGCCGCAGGCGGCGATGTGGGTGACGCCCGCCGTTCGCTGCGCCAGGCCTGCTGTGACGTAGCCATCGGCGAGCGGATCAACCGCGAGCGCGGTACGGAAAGAACGGAAGCCACAGCATGGGATGGGACCGCCGCCGATCTCGACGACATCCTGGAGTCGGCACCAGTCGTCCATTGCCGATCCGCGATTGAGCTTGAGGCGATCGGCCAGCTCATTGAGACGGGTGCGCTGCCAGGTGTGGAACGTGACGATGAAGCGGTCACCCAGGCCCGGATCCCGGCCGCCGATCGCGGCGATCCAGTAGGAGAGTTCATCGCGATACTTGGCGGTCGCGACCTGGTCAAGGTTGCCATCGGGCCCGAAGGCTGCGCCATCGAAGCCGCCGCGCCAGACCGCGCCGCCGGTGCGGATTGCGGCGAGTTGCACAGCCTGCCGAAGCTCGGCGACCGAGCCTTCGAGTCGGGTGACCTCCTGCTGGAGATCCCAGACCGCCGGACGAAGGGCCCGGCGAATCGCAGACTTGAGCAGCCCGCGCAGACCCGAATCGGCTTGCTCGTGGGGGTGGGGGGCGTGGTTGTTGTTGGCGATGTGATCCACAGCGGGCATCGAGATCAGAGGGTGGCGCTCTTCGCGGCTCCGTGGCCGACGGCGAAGATCTGGAACCGGTGGCCCATGGGATCGAGCCCGAGCTGCCCGCAGAGCTTGTCGCGAAGGGCGACCAGCTCGGGGACATCGATGGGGATGATCTCGCGAGTGTCCATGCGGACGACCAGGTCGCTGGGTTTGCGGCCGTAAACGAGCTGGTAGTGCGACTGCTCCTGGTCGAAGAGGACGCGCTGGATGATGCCGGCCTCCTGGAGGAGGCGGACGGTGCGGTAGATGGTCGCCTTGCTGACCCGCAAGGGCCCCTTGCGGAGGAGTTCGATCAGCTTCTCGACCTCGAAGACGCCGTCGAAGCGGATGACCGAATCGAGGATCTGGGCCCGCTCGGGTGTGTACTTGAGGCCCTCGGCCTTGAGCTTGCGGCGAAAGACCGCACAGAGGGGCTCGATGATCTCCAGGCCATCGGTCAGGTCGTCGGGGATGGGGGGCTGGGATCTGGCAGGTGGGGCTGGTCTCGGGCCGGCGGGCATGTTCGTATCCTACACCGCCGCGATGGGGGATCTTGAATGACCGTCGGCCAAGCCACACACCCGCACGCCGATCAGCCGCGCTCGCTTCACCGGACGCTGCGGTTCGTGCTATTGGCGGTGCTGACGCTGGGGATCCTGGCGCTGGTGAGCTCATCGTCGATCGCCAAGCCGGCCAATGCGCTGGGGGTCCTGTGGGTGGTGCTGGATTCGGGGCCAAGGACAGCGATGTACCTGGCGGCGTGCATCGGCTGGGGGATCCTGCTGATATCGCTGGTGGGGCGGGTGCTGGGGCGGAAGCACTGGTGCGAGGACCGGCATGCGATCGCCGTCGGCCTGGGTGTCTCGTGGATGCTGACGGTCAGCCACGGGATGGGCGCCTTGGGGGCGTTCGGCGGCGGGCTGGGAATGTCGGGGCGGGCGTGGGCGGTGGCGCCGGTCGTCATCGGGCTCGCCGCGGCGGTGTGGCCGGTGCTGCTGGCGCTGCATCGCGGGATTGACCTGACGACGCTGTGGTTGCCCTTGCACTGGGCCCGACGGGTGCCGATCGCGTTGGCG
This sequence comes from Phycisphaerales bacterium, assembly GCA_020847535.1. GTDB lineage: Bacteria > Planctomycetota > Phycisphaerae > Phycisphaerales > UBA1924 > JAEUJB01. The sequence continues at coordinate 76,717 of JADLBU010000106.1, read as the reverse complement.
TGGGCGAGCGGGGCCTGCGTGCTGTTTGTCGCTGCGTGCAACCCGCCGGGGGCGCTCTGGGCCAGCGAGTTCGGGGGATACGACGTACTGAGCTATCACCTGCAACTCCCCAAGGAATGGCTCGCCGAGGGTGTGCTGCGGCCGCTGGATCACAACGTCTATTCGTACCTGCCGAGCTACATCGAGGCGGCGTTTCTGCACCTTGGGGCGATGACGGGCTCGCGGAGCCTTCTCACATCCGATGGATCCGTGCTCCTCTCGTGCCAGCTTCTGTGCGCGGGGATGACGGTGCTGGCGGCGTGGATGATCGGGCGGCTGACGCGGCTGGTGGGGGGGCGGTGCGGGATCTCGCGATTGAGTTCGGAGCTGGCGGGCGCGGCGATCTCGGGGCTGGTGATGCTGGTGCCGTGGATGCTGGTGGTTGGGTCGCTCGCGTACAACGAATCGGCGCAGGTGTTGCTTCTGGCGGCCGCCGGGGTCGCGGGAATCGGATCGACGACGGTCTCTCAGAACGAATCGGGGGAGCACCAGGTCACGACCTGTTCGCCGTGGCTGAGCGGCATCCTGTGCGGGTGGCTGGTGGGGGTTGCGTGCGGGGTCAAGCCGACGGCGATCTTCATGGGCGCGCCGGCGATTGCGCTGGCGATGCTGCCGACCAACGATCGCCGCCGCTGGCTTGGATTGATCATCGGGGCCTGCATCGGCGGCGTGATCGCGCTCTCGCCGTGGCTGGTCCGCAACTGGCTGGCCTCGGGCAACCCCGTCTTCCCGCAACTGGCATCGGTGCTTGGGCAGGGAACGTGGACGACCGACCAGATTGCCCGCTATGCCGGGGCGCATCATTTCGATGGCTCGGTGATGGATCGCCTGCGACTGACGGTGTTCGCGGATCCATCGGATCCATCGGGCATTCGGCACCGGGGGCTTCTGCACGAGCATTGGGCGTGGTTCTTTCCGGCGGTGCTGGTGTGCTGGTTCCTGGTGACATTGACAAAGCGCAGCCACCGCGGCGGAATCGTGATCGGACTGGCTCTGGCAAGCCAACTTCTCGCGTGGCTGGCACTGACGCACATCCAGTCTCGCTTCCTGCTGCCGATGGTCGTAACCGGCGGCATCGTCATCGGGCTTGCGATCGGGATCGCCGCCGATGCCCGCCGCGCGGCCGATGCGCAGCGCGAGGCGGGGACTCCCTGGCCGCGCTGGATGGGGATGGCGCTGGGCGGCGTGCTGTGGGCGCTGGCGCCGGCATCGGCATACACGGTCTTCCGCTATCTGCAGGAGGGCCAGCCGGGCGTGGGGCCCAACGCGTGGCTGACAGATGGCCCCGGGGCGTGGTCAGGGTCGATTTATCAGGCCGAGTTCGAGAGTTACGAACCCGACAAGCAGCGAGAGGCGCTTGGGGCGGCGATGCCGGCGATTTACTGCAACCTGACGATGCATCGCGGTGACAAGCTCTACATGCTCGGGGATGCCACACCGCTCTATTACAACATCCCCGTGGTGTACAACACGACCTACGACACCTCGATCTTCGCGGAGGCGATCCGGAAGAACCCGGATTCTCCGGGCCGCTGGATCGATTCCCTGAAGGATCGCGGCATCACGCACGTGCTGGTGAATTACTCGGAACTCCGAAGACTGGCGCGGTCGGGTTGGCTGGATTCCGCGATCACGCCCGAGGCGATCGACCGCTCGATCGGCGGCTTCGGCGAGATCGAGCGCGGGTGGGGAGATCGCACGGTGGTGCTGTACAGGCTGCCGTAGCGAGTGGAGATCGTCACATCGCGGTCAGCGGATCGGCATCGGCCGCGCTCACGACCACGTTGACCCCGGGGAGCCTGACGAGCAGTTGCTCGGCGAGCCGCGGCAGGTAGCCGCGCTCGGTATTAGTGTGGCCTGCGAGCATGACGGACATGCCGCGATCAAGGGCGGCGAGCACCTCGTGGTGCTTCATCTCGCCGGTGATGAAGAGCTCGCAGCCTTCATCCCGGGCGATCCCGGCCTGTTCGGAGCCGGATCCGCAGACGATACCGATGTGCGTGACCGAGGACATCGAGCCGCAGCGGGCGAGGTGGATGGTTGGCGCCCGACCACCGCAGGTGAGGAAGGACTTGAGGCGCCCGGCGAGCTCTTCGAGGCTGACGGGCTGGTCGAGCACGATTCGGCGACCCGCGCCCATGCTGCGCTGCATCTGGGGCACGAGTTCGTAGACATCGACCGCGGGCTCCTCGTAGGGATGGAACTCGCGCAAGGTTGCAAGCACGAGAGGCAGGCCCGCGCGGCTGCACACCATCTCCAGCCGCAGCTCCGGTACCTGCTCGATGCGCCCGGCCCGGCCGACGACGGGGGATGAGCCGGCGCCACCGAGGAACGTGCCGGCGCCAGGTACGGCGAACGAGCAGACGGAGTAGTTGCCGATCAGCCCCGCACCGGCGGTCGCCAGCGCCTGGCGGAGCTTGTCGATGCTCGCTTCGGGCACGAACGTGACGACCTTGCACTCCTGCGTCGGACGGGGAACACCGCGCGCGGCAAGGGCGCGGCAATCACCGGCGATGTGGCCGGGCCGGGAGGAGCCCGAGACGCCTTCACATAGCCAGTCGGTCATGCACCCCTGGGCATTGTCGAGGCTTGTGTGGGGGGAGTAGATCGCGATGTCCTCTCGGATCGCCCGCGTGATCGCCCGCTCCTTGGGAGTCGCATCGGTAAGACGCTTGAGCGGCTCCCACACCGTGGGGTGATACGAGATGATCGCCACCGCCTTCATTGCGATCGCCTCGGCAATCACGGCCTCGGTCAGGTCGATGGTGAGCAGAACCGGACCATCCACCGGGCGAGAGGGCCGGCCGACCTGGAGGCCGACCTTGTCCCAGGGCTCTGCGAGCTGGAGCGGGGCGATCGATTGCAGGGCGTTGATGAGGTCTTGGACGATCACGGCGACCCTCCCGGAGTGTGGAAACGCCCGGAAGGCTAGGGATCAAATGGAGCGGTGTGCAGCTGGCTCAGCCCGGATCGTGAACCACCGCGCGGAAGACCAGGACGGCGGTGATCGCTCCGGTCACTTCACCGACGAAATGGATCCACATGTCGGACCACTTGAGAAGCCCCATGACCGCCCCTCCGATCGCCACGGCTGGGTTGAAGGCTCCGCCGGAGATCGGTGCGACGGCGAGCGCACCGGCGATCACCGTGAAGCCGATCGCGAGGCCGTAGAAGGAATTGCCCTGGTTGGCCTTGGCAGTCGCGACGTTGAGGACGACGAAGCAGAGTGCGAACGTGAAGAGGAACTCGCAGATGATCGCCGGGGCCGGCTGGATCACCTTGGCAACGACAGGCACGCCGGGATTGAGGTGGAGAACCAGGAGGCCCGCGGCGACGGCGGCGAGGCACTGGGCGAGTACATAGGGAATGGCATCGGGGACCGAGCACTTGCCGCGGAGGGTGACGGCGAGCGTGACGGCGGGGTTGTAATGGGCGCCCGAGATGTGTCCGCCGGCGTAGATCATGACCATGAGTACCGAGCCGATCGCGAGGGCGGCGAGCGGGTGGGGGCCATCAGGCCGAACAACGACCATGCCGATGGTGAAGATGAGGAAGAAGGCGCCGAGGAATTCGACGAGGTACTTGTGGATGCCCATGAAGCATGACTCCGCGGGGCAATGCTGATTGGAGAGCGCAGCCGCCCCGATCGGGCATCAGGTTAGCGATTGATGGGCTTGTGTGCGCGAGCGAGATACAGGAGACCCGCTGCCGCGAGGCCACATACCCGACCTCGCGCTCGGGGCTCTCTAGTGCGGCATTGGGAACTCGGCGCAGAGCTTGCGGACCTGCTCACGGACTTCGCCGGTCGTCTTGGCGAGCGCCGATTCGCTGGTGACACCGGCATCCAGTACGCGATCGATGAAACCGGCGACTGTTGCCATGTGGGTCTCGCGGAGCCCGCGTGTGGTGATTGCAGGAGTACCAAGGCGGACGCCACTGGTCACGCGCGGGGGGCGGGGATCGTCGGGGATCCCGTTCTTGTTGCAGATGATGCCGGCGGCCTCGAGCCATTTCTCAGCATCCGCGCCGGTGAGCTTGTCGGAGCGCTGGCGGAGATCGACGAGCATGAGGTGGTTGTCGGTGTCGCCGGAGGTGATGCGGTAGCCGTGGGTCTTGAGGGCGGCGGCGAGCGCCTTGGCGTTCTTGACGACCTGTGCGGCGTAGGTCTTGAAGCTGTCCTGGAGGCATTCCCCGAACGCCACGGCTTTGGCGGCGATCACGTGCATGAGAGGGCCGCCTTGCATTCCGGGGAACACAGCCTTGTCGATCTTCTTGGCGAGCTCTTCATCGTTGGTGAGGATGAGACCACCGCGGGGCCCACGGAGCGTCTTGTGGGTCGTCGTTGTCACCACGTGCGAATACGGGAAGGGAGATGGGTGAGCGCCGCCGACGATCAGGCCGGCGATGTGTGCGACATCGGAGACGAGCAGCGCACCGCATTCATCGGCGGCCTCGCGGAACTTCTTGAAGTCGATGATTCGCGGGTAGGCCGAGTAGCCGCACATCAGGACCTTGGGCTTGTGCTCCCGGCAGATCGCCTTCACGGCGTCGTAGTCGATCTGCTCGTGCTGGGGATGGCTCTTCTCGTAGTGCAGCGGGTAGTGAACCGGCTTGTAGTAGGTGCCGCTGAAGTTGATCTTCATCCCGTGGGACAGATGCCCGCCATCCTTCAAGACCAGCGAAGCGAAGGTGGCGCCGGGCTCCATGAGGGCCATGAAGACCGAGGCGTTCGCCTGCGCTCCCGAGTGCGGCTGCACGTTGGCGTACTTGCAGCCGAACATCTGCTTGGCGCGGTCACGGGCCAGCGATTCGATCTGGTCGTGGAATTCGCATCCGCCGTAGTAGCGGGCGCCGGGATAGCCCTCGGCGTACTTGTTGGTCAGGCACGAGCCCATCGCGTGCATGACGTTGGTGGAGACGTGGTTCTCGCTGGCGATCAGCTCGAGGGTGGATTCCTGGCGCTCTGCCTCCTTGGCGATCAGATCGGCGATCGGTCGGTCGTGGCGACGAAGGTGGTCGATGTATTGGGCGGAGAGGGTGTCCATTGCGGAATTGTTATCGGCGGTGGAGTGAGAAGTCTTGCGGAAAGAGCGATTGACCGCGACTTCGAGCGGCCAGCGCGGCGGCGCAAGCAACGCGAACCGCATTCGGGGTCAGAATACCGAGAATCTGAGCATGATTCGACTATTTGCCTTCCGCGGCTCCCGCGACGATCAGTCGGGGCGAAACGGCGGCGTTGAGGGCTCCATCCTTCGGATCGATCTGGATACCGATCCAGTACCCCTCCTGTGCAAGGCCTTCAGCACGGCCGAACTCGGTGACGGGCTGGCCAAGGGCGCGGACGGCATCAAGGAGCGGAGCCGGGAACTCGCCGCGGTTGACGCTCTGCGGACGGCGACCCTGGGCCACATCCGAAAACGAAGCCCAGATCGGCGCCAAAAACATCGGGGCATCGAGCGATGCCTTGGGATCCATGTCGAAGGCGAGGATATTGATCAGGTTCTGCAGGGCGGCTTCGTGCAGGCCCGATCCGATGCAGCCGCTCACCAGATACGGCCTGCCACCCTTGAAGACGATCGCCGGATTGGTCGCGTTGGGGAGACGCTTGCCGGGACCAACCAAGGCAATCTTGTCCTGCTGGAAGGCGGCCGAATCCGGGATCGAGATGCCATCGACGAAGATGCCGGTGGTACCCCAAGTGACGTTGTTGGAGGTGTGGACGAGGGCGGCGATGTTGCCGGCGGAGTCGATCGCGACGATGCTGTCGGAGTGCGATGTGGGAGCTGTGGGGGCGGGCGAGGTCGCCGCGAGCAGGCTCAGTTCGGTGGCGAACGCCATTTCGAAGCCCGGATCGTCGAGGCGCCTGAGGTTCTGCTGCGCGTACGCCATGGTAGCACGGTTCTCGGGCGCGAAGGGGTCATCGGCGCGAGTGGAAACGGGATGGATGAAACTGGGGAGATAGCCGAAGCGGGCGATCTGCATGAGGCGGAACAGGGCGGGTGCGCTGGTGGCGGGTGATCCCAGCGACTTGGCATCCGCAACCTGGTAGAGGTTGAGGGCCTCAACAAGCTGGACACCGCCGGTTTCGGGGAGCCCGATGGCGCACACTTCGAAACCCTCGAAGCTGGTGCGGAGCGGCTGGGACCATGTCGCCCTGTAGAGGCGCATGTCTTCCATCGTGATCTTGCCGCCATCGCTCTGTACGGCCTGGACGAATCGCTCAGCCCAGGGGCCGGTGTAGAAATAGTCCGCGCCGTGGCTCGCGAAGTTGCGGAGGGATTGCGCCAGCGCCGGCTGCCGGAAGACATCCCCGGCCTTCCAGAGGCCGCCATCGGGCTTGGTGAAGATCGCCCGCGTTTCATCGCGGCGCTTGAGGATTTCAGCACGCTGATCGATGATCGCCCCCATCGTCGAGGACAGGACAAAGCCGTTCTCGGCGAGGTCGATGGAGGGCTCGATGAGGGTCGCGAGCGGCAACTTGCCGAACTTGTCGTGGGTCGCCTGGATGCCCGCCACGAAGCCGGGAACGAATGTGGATCTTCCGCTCGCGGTGCCCATCGCCGGGATGGTCCCGGGATCGGTCTCCCCAAGCACGGTGTTGTAGCCGGCGTTGAGGCTGTGGGTCGTTCCGCTCGCGGCATCGTAATAGACCATCATGTAGATGCCCGCGTAGGAGTTCCAGGAACCGCCGGCGAGGGCGATCTGGCCGAGGGCGGTCGCGATCGCTGCATCGGCCGCGGTCCCGCCGGCTTCGAGGACTTTCTCACCGATGTGGATCGCGGCGGGCCCGGTTGTGCCGGCGATCGCATGTGTGCGATAGGTTCCGTGAAGCGGAACCGGGTCGGGGCGCGAGATGCCGTAAAGAGAGCGGTCGTGGCTCGACCAGGCGGAGGGGGTAAGAGAGGCGGAGTGTGTGCCGGTGCAGCCGGCGAGCAGGAGGATCGCGGCGGCAGGGATGAGCGTGCGGAGAGATGACATTGGAGACTCCGTGGCTACGAAGACGGCGATGATGCTCAGCATACCGAATACCGCAGCCGTGTCGCCCACCGGTGACTGCCCTAGAAGTTGATATCAAGCGTGGAGAGCAGGGCAAGCACACCCGCAAAGCCCGTGATCGCACCGATGATCGCCAGGACTGCGGCGACGATCGCTCGCCACCGCGTCGTGGTCGATCGGACGATCCAGAACCACCAGAAACCCAGCAGCACGGGGCCGGCGAGCAGGCAGGCCAGGAAGGGAATCATGGGTGGCGCCAGGCCCGTCGAAGAGCTCTGGGTATGGCGTTCGATCATCCAGGCGCCGGCCAACGGAACGGGGAGCGTGGCGATCCATGGAAGGATGATCGCCAGCAGGGGCACAAAGCAACGCAGCTGCCAATATCGGGCTGCCCGCGGGAGGTGATGCACGCGCTGCATGACGATCATGAGCAGTGGCGGAATCACGAAGAAAGCGCTGCCGAGAATCAGGAACGAGATGACCTCCGTGAAGCGGAAGCTGTTGTCGCTGAACTGCACCATGATTCCGTCGGTGTAGGGGTTGATGAGGACTTGCCGGATGGAGTCGAACCGCATCGGTATCGCGCCGTAGGTCGTCGTCGAACGGGTGCTGTAAAGACTGTCCCAGAGCTTGGAATCGACGGTGCCGATAGCGAACTGGATCGCCGCAAGGCCGATGTGGAAGCAGATGAGCCAGATCGCCGCGAACTGGAGCCAGCGGAGGGGACGAATCGTCGGCGCACCCGCCATGTCGCGCCAGAATCGCCGCGGGTTGTACGCGCGGAGGGAGGTGGCGAGCCAGCGGCGGGGGGAGGGATGGCGAGAGTGCTCGAAAGACCAGTGCGGGTGATCGTTCGCCAGGTTGATCGCAACGGACAACTTCATGGATCGCCCGCACTCTGGGCAGGTGATCTCGGGCATCTGATGGGCGGCCTGCGCGGAGAGGTCGTAACGGCAGGAGGTGCAGAGGGCGAGCGGGATTGGGTCGGGGGTGGTCACCGGTGGCAATCAATGTACCGGGGTAGTAGTGATTGGTTGTGGAAAGTGCTTGATCGTCCGTCCTCCGGGCGGAAGCACCCGTTGGGGTTGTTGTCCAGGGATTGAAGTCCCTGGCAACATTCGTGCGTCCTTCGGGCGAGGAAGTCCATCGGGCAAGGAGTAGTTGGGCAGGAGGCAGTCGTTACACTGCGCGAATGGCGAACATGACGATCGATCAGGCACGGGAGTTAATGCGGGAGTGGACGGCCTCACCGGCGCTGCGGGTGCATATGGAGTGCGTCAGCGCGTGCGTGCGGGCGTATGGGAAGATGCTGGATCCGGCTAACGAGGAGCGCTGGGCGATCGCCGGCTTGCTTCACGACTTTGATTACGAGAAGCACCCGACGCTGGATGAGCATCCGATGGTGGGGGTTGCGCATTTGCGGACTCTGGGGGTCGATGACGAGATCCTAACGGCGATCCTGGCGCATGCGCCGCGGACGGGAACGCCGCGCGACAGGCCGATGTCGATCGCGCTGTTCGCGTGCGATGAGCTGGCGGGGTTCATCGTCGCGTGCGCGAAGGTTCGGCCAGAGGGGACCTCGACGCTGGGGGCTTCGAGCGTGAAGAAAAAGCTCAAGGACAAGGCGTTCGCGGCCGCAGTCAGCCGCGAAGACATCGCGACCGGGGCTTCGGAACTGGCTGCGCTCTTGGGCAAGCCGCTGACGCCGGAGTTCGAGACCGAGCACATCCAGCGGTGCATCGATGCGATCAAGGGGAGCGGGGCGGCGGGATAGTGGCGGCCGGTAATCTGCTTCAACGTGGTCAGTCAGAGAACTTGGCGATCGTGAGCACGAAGGGGATCATGATCGCCAGCAGCGAGATGAGCCAGACGGCAAATGCAACGCCGATCGCGTGCGGCAGGCGGAGATAGCGCTTGCAGACACGCCACCACCAGATGAGCGCGAAGGGTATGAACAGCAGCTCGGGAATCCGCAGGATCCAGTCAACGGACCTGCAACGAGTGCGATCAGCCAGTTCGGAGATTCGCGCAGGTCAGCGCCCGCCAGAAGCGTCTGGATGCCGCGAGCGATCGACATGAACAAAGCGATCGCCAGCAGATAGGCGGTCGCTCGCCGGAGATGGGCGGGGCGTACACCGGCTGTGCGAAGAGTCTCCGGCAACGCAAGAAACGTCAGCGGCATCAAGACAACCCAGCCCAGAACAGCGCCGGTGGTGTAGAGCCAGCCCATGCGCAGCAGCGGTGAATACGAGGCATACATCACACCTGGAAAGTCACGAAACGGATAGAGGAACGCGAGCACCGCATCCTTGACGGGGTCGGGCTCCGGCAGATTGAACTGAACCGCGGGGAATTGGCCGCGGATGATTGCCCCCGCCCAATGGGTGTGGATCACAGACAGCGCGACGAACAGACCCAGCGAGATCCAGCAGATCGGGATCAATACCAGGATGAAGATGATGAGACGCCTGCGAACGATGGGTGCTTCCATCCGCATCGCTCGCCAGAAGCGGCCGGGGAGCAGGGACATCAGGAACGTGAAGAGCCACGAGCGCACGAGCCGGACCTCGGCATGCTCGAACGACCGGCGAGCGGTGATGTGCCTTGGGTTAAGCAGGTCTCGCCAACCGAACGCCAAGCCGCACTCGCTGCAGGTTCCGTTGAGCGGGCATGAGTCCTTCCATGCGGCGATCACGCCCCTGAGGTCGTACCCGCAGCGCGGGCATTCCGCACTGCGCGTGTGGTCGGGGATTGAGGCGGTTTGATCGGACATGGGGTTCGTGACTACGACAAGTTCAGCTGGCTCATCCAAGGGACTCCGATCGCCGGGAAGAAGATGAACGGGGTCGCTGCGAGCATAAGGGAGATGGCAAGCAGAGCGATCGCGATCCACCATGCGCGAGGCAGGCGCAGGTATCGCGAGCAAGCCAGTGACCACCAGAGCAGGAGCCACAGGCACCCCAGCAGGGCCTCGGCGGTTCCGCTATTCTCCCACATGAACTGCTGCAAGGAATCCCAATCGATCGCCGACCCGCTGAAATACGTCGTCCTCCAGCGCAGGAGCTGGATGCCATCAAGGGCATCCGAGACAACCAGCGGCACGCAGATGATCGCCAGCAGGCTCGGCAGGCCGTAGAGCCAGATACGAATGCGGTGGCGCGGTCGGACCCTGGCCGTGCGAAGAGTCTGCGGCAACAGCAGGAACAGCAGCGGCATCAGGATCGCCGCGAGCAGGATCCACCACGTGACCAGCGGCATGTGCCGCCACTGGTAATAGATGAGCTCACCGGGTGTTACCGATCCGAGCAGCGATCGCGGCCAGGCGACAAAGAACACCGAATCAGAGTTGCGAAGCCATGCGAACGGACCGCCATATCCAGTCACCACGCTCAAGCCGATCTCCCAGATCGCATACCCGATCGCAAACCCGATGTACGGCATCAGGCATCCGCCAAGGCACAGCGCCGCGAGCCGCGCGGGCACGAAGGGAAACTCCATGCGCATCGCCGACCAGAACCGACCCGGGATGAGTGTGCGAAGCGCTGTGCTGATGAGAGCAAGCGGGAGGCGGCGATGCGCGTGCTCGAAGGACCAGGCCGGGATGCGTCGAGCGGGGTTGAGCGTGTCGCCCCACCACTGCTCGAGCCCGCACTCGGTGCAGGTGCCGCGGATGGGGCAGGAGCTGGACCACGAGGTGATCAGGCCGGTGAGGTCGTATCCGCAGCGGGGGCAATCGTGCAAGTGTTGCGGTTTGGGGATCGACACCGCCGGCAATATACCGGGCACGTGCGAGTCGGTTGCCTGGGAAGCTGTTGCGGACGAGTGCAAAAACGGTGAGCGGGGCCTGGAAGGCCCCGCCCCGGTCAGTCAACCGCATCTTGGATCGCGTTATTCCACGTTCAGTGAGCTGACATACTCATCCAGCTCGGCCTGGAGCTTCTGGGCATCGGCGCGGGCCTTCTCGAGGTCTTCCAGCAGCTTGTCCAGCCGCGTCTCCTGATCGCTGAGCTTGGTCATGTAGCGGCTGTAGAGCTGGCTGGTCTTGTCGATGCTCGTCAGGTTCTGGCGGAGGCGGGCCTGGTCCTGGTCGATCTCGGTCTTTGTCTTCTCGAAGGCGGCGATCCGACGATTGGCATCCTCGACGAGCCCGCGGCGGCGACCGGCCTCCTGGATCGCCTTGAGGGCAGCCTCGGACATCCTGCCGCCCTGCTGCTGCTGGACGAGCCAGTTCCAGTCGAAGTCAAAGACACCTGCGGTGTGCCGCATCACCTGCTCCTGGGCGACCCGAAGCGTGCCTTCCTTGTCTGGGGCGATCGCAAGCTCGAAGCGGTAGATGTTGTCGGCGCGTTCGACGGGCTTGGCCGAGCCGCTCTCATCCACGAGCGTCCAGCCCTCCATGCGCGGGTGCTCGACGATGATGGTGCGATCCCGCGCCTGGTCCTTGTTCTTGAAGGCATAGGCGGTGGAAATGATCCGCTTGACGGTCTGCTCGAGTGCGCCCTTGGTGATGCGGATCTTCTGGATGGTGCTGGTGGAGTCATCCTTGGCGACCACGTTGACATCGAGATCGACCGAGTACGCGAGCAGGCGCTTGTCCCCGGGCGGGACATGCCCGATCTGTGCATCCCCGGCGTACGCGCCGCCGTCGTAGACGCTGATGGGGCCGGGCATGAGCTGGAGCTTGGAGGTGTTCTTGAGTTCGATGCCGCGCATCGGGTACTGAGAGCCATCCGCACGGTTGTAGATGCTGATCCTTCGGCCATCGATCGCCGAGCTCAGAATCGGCAGCATCGCCGAGCGCTGACGCTCGACCGTGACAGGGTGATCGAGCTGGTACTGGAAGAGCTCCCCGGATTCGACGGCCTGCGCTTGGGCGCGGGCGGCGTAGTTGGCCATCTGAGCCGAGACGATGGCCGGCTCACCCGCGGCTTCATGTGCATCCCGAAATGGCGATTCCCCACCTCCCCCGTCCGAGCGCTTGGCGGCATATTCCGCTTTGTTCGCCGGGGCGGAACTGGCGGGAGGTGCGCCGGGGGCGCGGCGATCCATCGACTTTCTGCTGCTCAACTCGGCATCAGCCATCTCCTGGAGAGAGTTTCGCATCGCTGTGGAGGCGGTGTAGATGCGCGGGGCAACCCCGGGAATGGTGGGAACCGGGATCTCGGGACGCTCGACGAAGAGCGGCTCGTAGAGATCCATCTGGAAGCTCACGGGCCGGCCCGAGACAAGCGAGAGCGTCACATCGTTCCAGTCCTCATCGGTCGTGTTCTCGACGATCGCCCAGCCCTGGATCGTGGGTGAGCCCTGGTCCTTGGCGCTGTCACCCTCCTTGGCGCCCTTGCGGGAGTCGGGGAGGACCAGGCGATAGCTGGTCTTCCAGACGGGCATCTCGTTGACATAGGCGATCGCCACATCGCGCGAGCCCTGGCCGCTGAAACCGACATCGACGGTCTTGGTGCGGTCAGCGCGGTGCTCGGCGAGCGCGGCGAGCGCACGGCCGAGCTCATCGTTGAGCGCCTTGTCGTCGAGTACGACGTTGGTGATGGAGCGGTAGTTGATGGAGCGGATACCGGCGGAGGTCAGGAGATTGAGGTAGGGGATCTCGATCGGGTTGTTCGCCTGGCCCTGTGCTTCGGGGCGGCTCTCGGTGCCGAGGATAGTGCCGCTGACCTGGCCCTCGGGTGTTGAGATGGTCGCCTTGCTGCCGCGGAGTTGGCTCAGGAGTTCCTTGACGCTGGGGTTGTCGGAGATGTCCACACCGAAGCTGGCAAGCCGCTTGGCGAGCGGCTCCTTGGAGCCGTAGCTGACGCTGTCCACCTGTCCACCGCCCAGATCGAGCACGACCATCGACTTGAGGATGTCGTTGACCTGGTCGGTGTTGAAGCGGAGCTGAACCGAGGCATCGCCATCGATGACGCCGCGGCGCTCGAAGGAGCCGACACCGGAGCGATAGAGGGTGATGCGCTTGATCGGGAGCGATTCGAGCTTGATCGTGTTGCCGCGAGCATCGGTCGCGCGGCGGAGGGGGGCGACGGGCTGGATGGAGCTTGGCTGAGCGGAGTTGGGCTGTGCGGAATTGGGCTGTCCCGCGGTGGGTTGAGTGGTCCCCTGGGGTGTGGCGATCGTGAAGGCGGCGGCAAGCCCGCAGACGGCGAGCAGGCCGGCGAGCAGGAGGCGGTTGGCGTGGGTGGGGGCGGAGGAGGGGGTCATTGGCGTGGTCATTGGGATGCTCCGGGTGATCGCGGTGGCGGATCGGGCGCTCGCCGCAGTATCGGCGGCTGGCGAGCAGCGGACCCACAATCTAACGTGCGGACGGGAGGGCAGTTCCATCACGCCCGATGGAGGTACGGTATCGCGTTACGTGGCCGTGACACTCGGCATACGGACCTGAATCGATGGGGCTTTGGGGGGGGTGTAATCACCACTACCATCCGCGGCTGTGACAGGGCTTCCGATCCATCAATCGCTGTGCGAGCTTGGCTGGACCGTGCGGGCGGTCGGGGATCTCCCGCGCGTGCCACCGCACGTGCGGGATCGCATCGTCGCGGGGGTGCCGGCGAAGGTGCCGGGGTGCGTGCATGAGGATCTGATCAGGGCGGGGGTGATCGGCGATCCGCGGGTTGGGATGAATGAAGAGTTGTGCGCTTGGGTGGGGTGGGTGGATTGGCGATACGAGGCGGCGTTTGAGGTTTCTGATGCGGGCCAGGGCCCTTCAGGCCCCGCGCTGCTGCGTTGTAATGAAATCGATTTGGTCTTCGATTCCCTCGACACGATCGCCGCGATCGAACTCAATGGTGTGCCGATCGGTTCAGCGCAGAACGAATTCACACCGCACAGGTTCAGCGTTCGCGGGCTCGTGAATCCCGGCCGCAACACGCTGGCGATCACCTTCTCAAGCCCGCTCCGTTACATCGCCGCCGAATCCGCACGGCTGGGTCCACGACCTGTCAACGGCGATTGGTCGCCGTACAACATGATCCGCAAGTGCGCGAGCAGCTTTGAGTGGGATTGGGGGCCGCGGGTTGCGGGGTGTGGGATTACGGGTGAGGTGATGCTCGAAGGCTCGCCACGGCATGCAATACACCTTGACGCCGCAAAGCACGCGATGGGTGCCGTCGATTGTCCCGCAACCTTCCCGCCGGAATTCATGAATGCGGGGCATGCAAGGCCCCACTTCGACGGCGCGGGAGTTTTCTGCTTAGGCGCAAACTGGATACCCGAAGGCCTGTTTCCCTCCGATCGCACGCCAGAGACAGTCCGCGCTCGCCTCCAAGACGCCAGAGACTGCGGCATGAACATGATCCGCGTGTGGGGTGGCGGACGTTATGAGCCCGACTGGTTCTACGACATCTGCGATGAACTCGGGCTCATGGTCTGGCAGGACTTCATGTTCGCGTGCGCCTGTTACCCGGAGGAAGAGCCGATCCGCTCGCAAGTGGAGGCCGAATCGCGATACCAGGTGGCGCGGTTGTCACGGCATCCTTCGGTGGTTCTGTGGTGCGGCGGCAACGAGAATCACTGGGCGTATCAATCGTGGGGTAACGGTGGATTCAAGACCAAGCTCGCACCAGGTCAGACGTGGGGACACGGGTACTGGCACGCCCTGCTACCCCGCATCATCGCCGAGGTCGATCCATCACGGCCATACTGGCACGACAGCCCGTGGTCGGGCGATGAATCAATCCATCCCAACGACACCGACAAGGGGGATCGCCATTCGTGGGATGTGAACTACTGGGACACGTGGAGCGGTGAGTATCAGAAGGTAATCCCGCGATTCTGCTCGGAGTTCGGGCAGCAGTCCCCGAGCAATTACGCGACGTTGAAAGAGGCAGGACTGGCGCCCCTCCCAGAGGGAGGGGATAGGCGTGGGTTGCGTTCGACAAACCCCGGCGTGCCTCCGCACGCAATCGCTCCGAGTACCGAAGGTTCTGCGGCGGGCTCATCCACGGGAAGTTTGGCGGCGGCCCTCCCCAACCCCTCCCTCGTGGAGGGGCTTTCGGACTCGTGGTCCGCGGGCCTGATGGGCTCCATGCTCGCCCACCGCCAGCGCGGGCCCGGCGGCAACAAGCGCTGGTACGACGACCCGATCGATGCCGTGTTCCGCCGGCCGCGCGATTTCGATGAATGGCACTTCGCCGCGCAGGTGATCCAGGCCCGGGCGATCCGGACGGGGGTCGAGTGGCATCGCGTGAACCGTCCGCGATGCATGGGCACACTAATCTGGCAGTTGAATGATGCGTGGCCGGGGCTGTCCTGGTCTCTGATCGATTCGGCCGGTCGGAAGAAGCCGGCGTGGTACGCGGCCAGGGCGGCGATGCGGCCGCGGATCCTGTCGGTGCATCTGGTGGATGGATCGCCAGCGCTGTTCGCGGTGAATGACACCGATGCGGACTGGCGGACGCAAGGGATCGCGTGGATTGCGGACGCCGATGCCGTTCGCCGCGATGAGCGAGCGATCCAGATCGATGTACCCGCGCGATCGGCAAGCCGTATTGGAACACTGGAGGCGATCGCGGACTGGCGAACCCAGCACGCTGTTCTCGAAGCGCCGGGTGTGGAAACCGTCCGCTGGTTCGGCATCCCCGACTGGGAAGTGCCTCACGCACGCGCGGCGTTTGATGCGATCGTGAGCGGTGTGGATGGCGGCATCGCCGTCGAGATCACCACGCAGCGCCTGATGCGCGACATCGTCGTGCTCGGGGACCGCATCGATCCCGATTCCGAATGCGATGAGCAGGTATTCACGCTGTCGCCAGGGGAGCATCGCATCGTGCGAATCCGTACGAGCGAGAGCATCGAGAAATGGAGAGACTGCATCGCAGGCCTGATCCGCTGCACGAGCGATATCGGAAGCCCAGCCTGATCACCTCAAGGATCGTCAGGCCTCGCTCAGATCCTCCGCCTCAGGCGGCGACACCCGGCTCGCCAGCACCTTGTCGATCTTCGGCCCATCAAGATCGATCACCTCGATCCGCCAGTCCTGCCATTGGAACAGCTCCCCGGTCCGCGGGATGTGCCCCAACACCGCCATCACCATGCCCGCCAGCGTCGTGTACTCCCCGGCATCTTCCTTCGGCAGTTCATCCAGACCGGTCAGGCTCTTGAGCTGATCGATCGGCAGGCCGCCATCCAGGAGCCACGAGCCATCGGCCCGCTGCACGGCGAGCGTGTCGCGCACCGTTTCGGGCGTCGCGGCCTCACCAATGAGCGCCTCGAGAACATCGTTGAGCGTAATGACACCTTCCACGCCGCCGTATTCATCGACGACGAACCCGAACCGCGTGCCCGCCTGGCGGAACCGGTCCGGGAGCTTGATCGCCTGGGTCGCCTCGGGAATGTACAGCGGCACGCGGGCAATATCCCCGACCCTGATGTTGTCGCTGACCAGGGCGTGGCGGATGAGATCCTTGACATGGACGACCCCGACGATGTCATCCAGTGAACCACGGCAGACCGGAAAGTGCGAGTGGACGCTGGTGGCGACCGCGACCTTGATCTGCTCGATCCCCGCATCGGCATCGAGCCACTCGATCTCGGTGCGGGGAACCATCAGGTTGCGGACCTGTTGATCTCCCAGCCGCAGGACGCGCTCGACAAGCTGGTGCTCGGCGACCTGGAGCACTCCCTGCTCAGCGGCCTGCTGGATGATCCCGCGGACTTCATCCTCGGTGACGGCCTGCCCGGCGGCGATCAGGCGGGAGAAGGGCTTGAGAACAAGGTTGGTCGAGAGGCTCAGAAGGACGACGATCGGGTGCGTCGCCTTGGAAAGCAGGGTCATCGGCATGGCCATGAACTTGGCGATCCGCTCGGGGTGGGCGATCGCGAAGCGCTTGGGGACAAGCTCCCCCAGCAGGAGCGAGAGGTAGGTGATGCCGACGACCGTGATGATGGATGCGGTCAGGTGCGAATAGGGCTTGATGAGTTCGATCGGCTCGATCGCGCGTTGAAGGTCATCCGCGAGCGCCGCCTCACCGACCATTCCCGACAGGATCGCCACCAGCGTGATGCCGGTCTGAGTGGTTGATAGAACGAGGTTGGGGTTCTCGGCAAGCGCGAGCGCGGCGGCGGCGCGGGAGTTGCCGGCTTCGGCTTCCTGACGGAGAAGTATCTTCTTGGAGGAGATGATCGCGATCTCGGCGAGCGCGAGCACGCCGTTGATCAGGATCAAGAGAAGCAGGACAGCCAGCGCGGCCATGAGCGCCCCCCGGTAAAGGGCTTAGCCCAGGGCCATGGTCATGAGGAACTCGGCGTTGGTCTTGACCTTCTTGAGCCTGGTGCGGATCAGCTCCATGGCCTCGACGACGTTCATGTCGCTGAGAACCTTGCGGAGGCGATGCACCAGCTCCAGCTCCTTGGGATCCAGCAGCAGCTCCTCGCGGCGCGTTCCGGAGGCGGGGATGTCGATGCACGGGTAGATGCGCTTCTCCATCAGCTTGCGGTCCAGGTGCAGTTCGCTGTTGCCGGTGCCCTTGAACTCCTCGAAGATGACCTCATCCATCTTGGAGCCCGTGTCGACCAGCGCGGTGCCGATGATGGTCAGGGAGCCGCCCTTCTCGATGGCGCGGGCAGCGCCGAAGAACTTCTTGGGCCGTTGCAGGGCGTTGGAATCCAGGCCGCCGGTCATGATCTTGCCCGAGTGCGGCATCTCGGCGTTGTACGCACGCGCGAGGCGGGTGATCGAGTCGAGCAGGATGACGACATCCTGGCCGAACTCCACCATGCGCTTGGCCTTCTCGATCACGATGTCGGCAACCGCGACGTGGCGGCCCGAGACCTCGTCGAACGTGCTGGCGACCACCTCGACGGAGTTGGCGGTGTTGCGGCGGAAGTCGGTCACTTCCTCGGGACGCTCATCCACCAGGAGCACGATGATCTTGACGTCGGGATAGTTCTTGGTGATCGCCTTGGTCATCTTCTGCAGGAGGACCGTCTTACCGGTTCGCGGCGGGGCGACGATCAGGGCTCGCTGTCCCTTTCCGATCGGCGCGACCAGGTCGATGATGCGGGCCTCGATCTCGTCGGGCGTGGTCTCGAGAACAAACCGCTCCTCGGGGTGCAGGGGCGTCAGGTCCTCGAAGTTGGTCAGGTCGTGGATCTTGCCGGGGGCGTAGCCGTTGACGGTGTCCACGCGCAGGAGGGCGAAGTACTTCTCGCTCTCCTTGGGCGGGCGCACCACGCCGCGGACGACCATCCCGCGCCGCAGGCCGAATCGCCGGACCTGCGAAGGTGAGACGTAGATGTCGTCGGGACCGGGGAGATAGCTCTGCTCGGGTGATCGCAGGAAGCCGAAGCCGTCCTGCATGATCTCGAGCGTGCCTTCTCCGAACATGAGACCCTGCTTGGCAGCGCGGGCCTTCAAGATCTTGAACGTCAGATCCTGCTTGGAGAGCTGGTGGAAATCGACCAGCCCTTCCCTCTCGGCAACCGTGTAAAGCTGCTCGAGCTTCATCCGCTGCAGATCGCTGATCGAAATTGAATCAGGAGTCGCTCGCGGATCGGCGGTCTTGGCGATCCGTTCGAGTTCCGCGGCCTCGCGTTCGAGTTCCTCATCGCTTGGAAGGCTGTGATCGAACTGGGGCCGGCCCATGCCGCCCCCGCCCATCATCATGTGGCCGGGCATACCTCCGCCGCCCTTGCGCTTCTTGCGCTTGCGACGGAAGCCGCGATCCATCGGATATCCACCCCCGCCGCCGCCTCCACCGCCGTACTGCATCGGCCCGCCCTGCGGTCCACCGGGGCCACCACCCCCACCACCCCCACCACCCCCACCACCCCCACCACCCCCACCACCGGACTGTTCCCCACCCTGGCCACCCTGTTGTGGGCGATCAAACCGGTCTTGACCGCGGTCAGAACCTCGGTTGTCCGGGCCCCGATCCGGGCCCCGATCGGAACCCCTGTCCTGACCTCGATTGTCTGGGCCACGATCCGGACCTCTGTCTTGACCTCGGTCTGGCCCCCTGTCGGGTCCTCGATCGGAGAAACGATCACCGCCTCGATCCTGACCACGTTCCGGCCGCTCTCCCCCGCGATCGGATCGCGCCTCTCCGCCATCCTGCGGAGGACGTGCGGGGCGAGCATCCGCGGGAGAGCCGTTGGCGCTCGAGGGGCTGGGTGGCGGTGTGGTCCGGGCTTCCGGGGCCGGCGCGGAGTCTCCGCCGGTATCTCGCGGCGCTTCCCTGCGCGGGGCAGCGCCCTGGCGGACGCGTCCGCGGGGCATATCAGACTGCATGGATCGGGGATCTCCCTCGGAAGAATTCGGGGCCTTGCCCATAGCGGACGTTCCTTGACCGGTCACCTGTTGTGGATTCGGAAAACACCAGGCCCGGTGTCTGAGGCCTGTGAGTTTGGACGGGTCACCGGATCTCCCGCTCGCGGCGATAACGCACGCTCGCCGCCGACAGACCGCCCACGGTGGCTGCCGACGCTAGAACCCGGTTCATTCGGTGGGAAAGAGAATGCGTCGCGTGCGACGCATCGGACCACAGTATATGCCTGCTTACGGTGCGGGACGAAAGCGGGTTCTGGTTCCCTCGAATTGGAGCGCGCAGCACGGACTGGTTCGTAAGTACACGCGAATAAACCACTTACATACTGGTGCGAGAGGGCGCAGCCCGTCGCCAGCGTTCCATCAGATCTCGAACCTGCGCATGCAGGGCGGTTCTGTCCCCATCGTTGATGATGATGAATTGTGAACGCCGGCGTTTCTCATCCAGCGGCATCTGGGCCGCTTCCCGGCGATCCAGTTCACCATCATCCCACCCGCGGGCGCGCACGCGATCGGCCCGAATCTGCCTGGACACATCGACAAAGACCACCGCATCGCACTCGCGATCGACGCCGGCCTCAAAGAGCAGCGGGGCATCGATCACGACGATCCCGCCGCCCGCTCGCCCAATGCGTTCGACCACCCGTGAACGCTCATCCCGGATCAGCGGATGCACCAGCGCTTCGAGCCGGGCTCGCTGCGTTGAATCGGCAAACACGATGCCCGCGACCTTCTTGCGATCAACCTGGCCGATGTCGCTCAGGATCCCCGCCCCCCACCATCGGACGAGTTCATCCCGGACGGCCGGCCGCAGCAGGATCTCGCGCGCGGCCAGATCGCTGTCGACGACCGTGCATCCCAGAGATGCCAGCTCGGCGGCGACCGTGCTCTTTCCCGATCCGATGCCACCCACAAGCCCGATGACGGTCACGGGGGGTAATCGCTCGGCAACCTGCCCGCCTCGCGAGGCCTCGAAGGCCCGGCGAACATTCTCCATCACGACTTGGCAGCGCGGAACATAGAGCCACAGAATCTCGGGGATGCCGATTCCCTTGGTGCCCGCGGCGAGCGTGCCCACATCGATCCAGCGCTGGCGAAGCGAGCGGTCGATCGCCAGGTACTCGATATTGCTCAGCGGCAGATCGGCCATGGTCCGGCGCAGCACACCCGAGGCCCGCACGATGCGCCGATCGGTCAGGATGTGTCGTCGCAGGGCCCAGTCCAGCACATCCCACACCAGCCGCAGGAAAAGCACCGTGAACCACAGTCCCGCGAACAGACCCCACAGATCGGTGAAGAAGCCGTGCCTGGCGGCCCACGCCGCGGCGAGCGCCAGCAGCATGAGGATGTACCACGCCGCGGGGCGCAGGATGATGATCCACAGGCTGGCGCGCTGCGACAGGATGATCCGCTCGCCCGGCGAGAGAATGAACTCGGGGACGCTGGCCGACACGGTGGTCACTGACTGGATCCGGGCTTGGTGGCGCGGCTCGCCGCGGCGATCGCCTCGGGCTTGAGAGTCGCGATCTGCGGGTAGTTGCGATAGAACCCGTCGTAGTCGAGTCCGTAGCCGACGACAAACTCGTTGGGGATGTCAAAGCCGACGTACTCGACATCGACGTGGCGCATGCGGCAGGTCTCGGGTTTGCGCAACAGCACGCAGGTTCGCAGGCTCGCCGGCCGCTGCTCGGCGATCAGTTCCTTGACCAGGCCGATGGTCTGCCCCGAGTCGAGGATGTCATCGATGATGAGCACATGCTTGCCGGCCAGGTTCTGCGGGAGTTCACCGCGGATCTTGGCCCCCTTGGAGCTGATGGAAGCCCCCGGGTAGCTGGAGACCGCGACCACGCGCAGGCTGAGCCTCAGGGGAAGCTCCCGGATGAGATCGGCGGTCAGGACAAGCGCCCCGGTCAGGATAGGGATGATGACAACCTCGGCATCGGCATCGGCGAGCCGATCGTTGTTGATGTCCTTGGCGATCCGTTCACCCAGGTCGCGCACGCGTGCGGCGATCTGCTCGCGGCTCAAGAGGATGTGATCGATCTCGGGGAACATGGGAAACGGCACATCGCAAATGGCAAATAGCAGAGGGGCAAGGGTACGGTGACGAGCGTTGGTGGTGGAGGCCCGCGCGTTGGGGATTCAGACTATCAGACCCTTGATCTGTCCCATTCGGCGGGAGTTCCAATAACGCTGGAGTGAATCCTCGACGATCGCGAACGCCGCCTGGGCGGGCAGGATTTCATCGACCTCGACATCCTTCTCCTCGAGCGCCTTGTAGTCCTCGAAGAACTGCCGGAGGAGCTTGAAGATGTGCTTGGGGAAGGCGCTGGCGACCTGGAATTCCTGGTAGATGGGATCCTGCATGAGGACGGCGATGATCTTGTGGTCGGGCTTGCCCTGATCGATCATGGTCATCAGGCCCACGGCACGGGCACAGCAGAGCGTCATGGGCGGGATAGGTTCGGTGCAATAAACCAGCACATCGAGAGGATCGTCGTCTTCAGCGAGCGTTTGGGGAATAAAACCGTAGTTGGCCGGGTAGTACACAGCGGAGGAAAGTACACGGTCCAGCTTGAGTAGCCCTGTGCCCTTGTCGAGTTCAAACTTGAGGTTCGACCCCTTGGGGATCTCGATCAAGGCACGGAAGCACTCCGGGAGAGGCGCCTCTTCTAGACCAGGTGTCACATCGTGCCATGGGTGAATCATGACCGGAGGGTAGGGAGGGGCTGGCGTCCCCCAATCGGTCGTGGCGGCGGTTCGTGTTCGGTTCGGTTCTCGTACCCTCACGAACCCCGTGAATAGCTTTGAACTTTGGTTCGGTATCCAAATTTGCTATGTTTGCCCGTCGATGTTGGGGGGAGGGAACCCCCAAGGCACGACGTCGTGCCCGGACGGCTCCACGCTCGTGCCGCCGGCCGGAGTGGTTCGGTGTCCATCCTCCATGCCGACTCAGGAACGGCATGGCCCTGGGGAAAGGTAGTAGTTCTCGATGTGCGGGATCGCGGGTCACGTGAGTCGGATCATCCGGACGTCCGGCCAGGTGGCGGCTGTGCGCCGGATGAATCGCGCCATGGTCCATCGCGGACCCGATGGGGATGGCGAGTACTCCGACGACCATGCGCACATCGCGATGCGCCGACTGTCGATCATCGACCTGGCCGGCGGATGGCAGCCGCTCTACAACGAAGACCGTTCGCTCGCGGTGGTCGCCAACGGTGAGATCTACAACCACGTCGAGCTGCGGGCCGAACTCGAAGCCCGAGGGCATCGGTTCGCAACCCACAGCGATTGCGAGACGGTCCTCCACCTCTACGAGGAACTGGGACCCGAGTGCATCCACAAGCTCCGCGGGATGTTCGCCTTCGCGCTCTATGACATCAAGAACAAGCGCGTGATGATCGGCCGGGATCGGCTGGGTGAGAAGCCGATCTATCTCGTCGAGCGCCCGGATGAGGTGTGGTTCTGCTCCGAGCTGCGCTGCCTGCTCGCGGGCGGGGTGATCCCCTTCCAGCTCGACCCCGGTCCGATCAATCTGTACTTCCACTACAACTACATCCCCGAACCGTACACCGCGGTCAAGGGTGTGCGCAAGCTGCCGGCCGGCTCGTACCTGCTCATCGACCTGGAGCCGTGGAAGGTCACCGAGAAGCGCTACTGGCGCTTGTCCGATGCCCCGCCGGTCGAGGGAGATCCGCCGACGCTGATCCGTGAGGAGCTCGAGCGCATCGGTGACCTGATCATCCGCGCCGATGTCCCCGTGGGAGTGGCGCTCTCGGGCGGGGTCGACTCGACGATGGTCGCCGCGCTGGCCGCCAAGCGGCGACCGGGGCTGATCCATGCGCTGACGGTCGGTTATCCCGGCCGGCCCGAGCAGGATGAGCGCTCATTGGCGCACGAGACCGCGCGGCGGCTGGAGATGCCGTTCCACGAAATCGAGGTCCACCCGCGCGAGGTCGTTGAACTCTTCCCGGAACGAGCACTCTGGCGCGACGATCCGATCGCCGACCCCGCCGGACACGGGTACTACTCCGTCTCACGCCTGGCCAAGAACAATGGCATCCCCGTGCTGCTGCAAGGACAGGGGGCCGATGAGCTCTTCTGGGGGTACGGATGGGTTCGTGATTCCTTGGAGGCGTCGATCGCCAAGAGCGGCTCTGAGAACGGCTCCGCCCGGCGCGGCGATCCGTTCCGGCGGCTGCTCCCCAACGGGCTGACTCCCGCATCGCTCAAGTTCGCGGCAAGCCGGCTCTCGCAGCGCTGGCTTGGGTGGGCCCAGGCGCACCCGGATGACGGAGCGCCGGAAGACCAGCTCATCTTCTACAACGGCAACGCCTCGTACCAGCGTGCCCGGTGGCTGGTGCGGCGCATGTTCACGCCTGCGTTCGCGGCCCAGGCCTTCCGCCACGATCCATCCTCGATTTTCCGCCGGCCACGTCCGTGGGGCGATCTGCCCGTCATGTTCACGGAGCTGATCTGCGAAACGTACCTCCTTGAGAACGGGATCGTGCAGGGGGACCGGCTCTCGATGATCAACTCGGTCGAGCTGCGTCTTCCCCTCTGCGATTACAGGCTCGCCGAACTGGCCGTTGGGCTGCGAAAGACCCAGCCCGATCATCGCCTGCCCTACAAACACTGGCTCAAGACCGCCGCCAAGGACCTGGTGCCCGAGAACCTGCTCAACCGCCCCAAACGCGGCTTCACACCCCCGCACAAGACGTGGATGACGCACCTGATCGATGCGTACCGGCTCTCCCTCGAGAACGGCTACCTGGTCGAGCACGGCGTGATCGCCCCCCAAGCCGCCGCCGAAATGACCAACCACCGCTTCCGCCTGCCGATCTGGACCGAGGCGATCTACAAGACGCTCGTGCTGGAGTTCTGGTGCCGCGGCATGGCCAGCGCCGCCGCCCAGACGGCCATGAGCTTCACCCACCGGGTGCCCTTCGTAACCTCGGCCGCCGATTCGGATTCCCGTGACGGTGGGGATGCCCGGGATGCGGTTTGAATAACCGCTCGCGTGCGAGCCGCCGCGTGGGTCTCTACCCTGCTCGCCATGCTGAGGCTCGATTACGCCAATTGCCTGTCCGATCGCGTGGGCTCCCACGGGCTTGATGCCGCGGTCTTCGACCCGGCTGGACAACCCGCGCAGAACATCCGCAACCTCACCGCGAGCCTGGAGAAAACGCGCGGCAAGGGGTGGGAGCGCTGGCGAAGCCTGCCGCTGGATCCCGTGAAGTCAGACCACATACGCCAGGTGAGGCAAGTCGCCGAGAGCTGCGCTGGCAAGTTCGACAACATGATCGTGCTGGGGATCGGCGGCTCGGCCCTGGGCAACATCGCGCTGCAGTCGGCGCTGAACCCGGCGACCCACAACCTGCTCGATGGCGCCAAGCGCAAGGGACCGCGGATCTTCGTCATCGACAACGTCGATCCCGAGTATTTCGGCTCTGCCCTGGAGTTCTGCGCTGCGTGCCCCGGCGGGTTATCCAAGACGCTCTTCAACGTCGTCAGCAAGTCCGGCGAGACCGCCGAGACGGCGGCACAGTTCATGATCATCCGGGATGCCCTCAAGAAGGCGCTGGGCGCAGCGTACGGCAAGAACATCGTGGCGATCACCGACCCGGCGAAGGGCACGATGCGGCAGATCTGCGATCGCGAGGGGTTCGCGACCCTGCCCGTGCCCGACGGTGTGGGCGGAAGGTTCAGTGTGCTCTCCCCGGTCGGGCTCTTCTCGGCGGCAATGTGCGGGATCGACATCGAGGCCCTGCTCGCCGGCGCTGCGGAGATGGACAGCGCATGCCGGGAGCCGGACCTGCTCAAGAACCCGGCGGCGATGCTCGCGTTCCTGCTGGTCGAACTGGGCACCACAAAGGGCAAGACCAACCACGTCATGATGCCGTACTGCAACGCGCTCTACCTGCTCGCCGACTGGTATCGCCAGCTCTGGGCAGAGTCCCTGGGCAAACGCGTAGACCGCACCGGCGAGACGGTGTTCGCGGGATTCACACCCATCAAGGCGCTGGGAACCACCGATCAGCACTCGCAGGTGCAGCTCTATCGCGAAGGCCCCAACGACAAGGTGCTGGGACTGGTCGAAACGGCGAAGTTCCGCCACGAGGCCCCGATCCCGACGGGCCTTGGCGTGGAGGCGATCGCGTACCTCGAGGGCCGGCCCATGTCGCAGCTGATGGCCGCTGAGAAACGCGCGACCGAGTACGCCCTCGTCGAGAGCCAGCGCCCCAACTACACCATCACGTTCCCCCAGATCGATGCCTTCCACGTCGGGCAGTTCATCTGGCTGTGGCAGGTGGCGACCAGCTACGCGGGGCTGATGCTCAACATCGATGCCTACGACCAGCCTGCGGTCGAACTCGGCAAGCAGGCGACCTTCGGGCTGATGGGGCGGAAGGGATACGAGGAGCACAAGCGCGCGGTGGATGGGACGCTGACGGGGACACGGTGGAAAATGTGATTTCCGTCAGAGCAGGAAACTCAGCGTCTGGAGCGCCGTCTTGCCATCGGCCTCGCTGGTCGCCGTGGTGGAATCCACGGCGAACCCGAAGTAGTCAAGCCCATCGGGGTTCTCGTTGTTCTCATCTCCGGTCTTGATCTTGCCGGGCTGGACGTTGGCGAGCGTTCCGGTCGCCACGGCGACCACCGTGCCGCCGATCGACACCCACACGCGATAGTTGTTCGATCCGGTGCCGATCTTCGAGATCCCGATCAGGAATTGCCGCCCGCGCAGCGGGAAGAACGGCTGCTCAAAGTTGGTGGGAAGGCCTGAGGGCATGCGAACCACGATCTGATCGCCGTTGTGATCCTTGAATCGGACTGCCGTGCCGTCCGCGGGATCCGCCGTGTAACGATCAATGAAGACCTTGATGAAGGAAGAGTTGGATTGCCACAACGTGAATGCGGGATTGTCCGGCAGGCCATTTTGTCCGCTGAAATAGTCCGCGCCGAAGTCTGGAATCCGCCCACCGGCATAGATTGTCCAGTTCGAGCCGCACGAAAGGCCAGAGATCGTCAGTTGGTCCTCGACCGTCGGATTGATGCCTTCGGGCCACTGCAGAGGCTGCACTGGGCATTCCGGGCGCGCATCCTCGCCGCCGTCCCTGACGATGTAGTCCATCGCGATCAGAAAGTCTTGCCTGATAAACTGGGTCGAAGCGCCCACGACCTCGGCTACGAGATCGACCGGCCATGAGCCTGGCGAAAAATCCGCTGTGTCGATGAAGTGCGTGATGGGTATCCAGCCTGTGCCGCCGATCGCGCGGTTGTCGGCCGGTCGGGTCTTGGTGCCGCTATAGAAGTCTCCGTATCCGAAAGTCCAGCGAAGCGCGCCTGCGACAGCGGAGTTTTCGATGTCTTCGGAGGTGGGGTCACCACTCGGTGCGAGCGGCGGTTGGAGGAGGTGCACGAAATATCGCAGGCGAAGCTGCTCCCCCTCCGCGATGCCGCTGGCGATCTTCAAAACGCCCAGGTAGGATGATTCGGTCATCCGCACCCGGAAGATCGGTCCGAAGCAGGGCGGAGCCGCGACGGGGTGATTGAACATGGTCGCCAGGTCGGAGCGATCGACTGGGGACAAGTTGTTGCTGAACTGCGGAATGTTTGCTCCGACGAATATTTCCTCGAGGTTCTCCGAATCCCAGCCCGAGGCCCTGAGGATGTTGGTGCCGCCCGGGCTTATCGAGATCGGCCGGGCCTTGATGATTGCAGGCACGGGGATCTTGGCCAGCGCGACATGCTCGGTGGCCTGTCCACCGATCTTCCGCAACGGGAAGATAAGATGGCTGGTGCCATAAAACGCGCACGTCGGATGTGCATTGTCTTGGAGTGCGAAGGCCTGGCTCCAAGTTTCCCCATCCTTCGAGTACAGAAGGCTGGATGCGTTCCGCAGATCCTGCCAGCCGCCGATGTTCCCTCCCTCGACGATCGCCGCGTAGTGCTCGCCCTTGCGCGGAAGCGCGCAGTAGATCAGGAAGCAATTCCAGTTGAGGATGTCATCCTGACCACCCGTGCCGCGACGGATCTCCGTCGGCATGCCATACACAACCTCGGGCAGGATGCGGTCTTCCGCATCGGTGATGGTTGTCCGAAGGAGCATGGTGATGCTCTCGTCGCTGCCCAGGAGGATGGCGTCATCATCCGACAGCGGCGCTTGACCGATGATCTGGGATGAAGAGCCGCAGTAGACCTGGCCGTCCACAGAAGCATTGGCGCTGTTGATCGCACGGTTGAGAAGGAGTGTGTCGTCGGCGGTCTTGCCTTTGATAAGCACCACGCCGCTGCCGTTGCCGCTGTTCCCGTCGGTGATCTCGATCGGCCAGTCGATCGTGTGGATGTAGCGTGTAAATGCTTCGTGCTGGAGTGTCTTGGCGCTGGCGATCCATGCAGCATCCGTGAAGCGAATCCGCCTACGCTGCCCCTCCCGATCCTCGTAGGTCGTCCAGCCATTCTGGGTTTCATAGGGCGGCGGGTACGTGCTGCCATCCCCGGGGTCGCTCGGCGATGGCGGCTCTGGTTCCTTGGCCTGCCCATCGTCAAAGTCGGCAAAGTTCGATCGAGCGAGCGTCACCAGACGGTTGTTGGGCCTGCCGTCCCCGATCGAGATAGTCACGATCATCCCCGTCTCACCCGTGAAAAGCACGCTTCCGGAGTGGGTGTGAATGCCATCGTCGATGCGGTGATCGGAATCAGCGCCGCCATCGAAATCGGGGAAAGTCGCCTCGTAGACGACCTGCGCTGTCGGTGGATCCCAGTCCGATGTGTCGTCGTCTCTGGTCGCCCGCGCGAGTACCAGGAATCCCCCCAGGGCATCGAGTTCTGGATCTTCGTTCTTATTTCTGTAGTCGACCATCGCGACAAAGCAGTCGGTGATGGCGTTGGTGTCCCGGCCTTTGCACCACGGACCTGTGAGCATCCAAGTCTGTCCGCGGTCTGCATAGGGCTCTCGAGCGGGAGTTCTTTCAGCTCGTTCCCAAGCAAGGGACGACGGATTCCACCACACGAGAGCGACCGACTTTCGGACATCTTCGTTGGTGTCGAAGCTTGTTGTAGCCGCTAGCACGAGTCCATCGGCAATTGCGAAAGCGCGTGGGATTTCCCGCCATGGCAGCTCGGATCCGAGCAACAAGTCGTCGTCAAAGACGCTCGGCACGATTTCCGTCCAAATGTCGGTGTGATCGAACGAGGTGGAGAAGCTGCCGACGAAGATGTCAACGGTGCTTGTGCTTCCCGCCTTTGTCCAGAGGACCCATGCCGGGGATCCATTTGACCAGTGGCCACCTCCCACAATGTACTGCCGGTTCGCGGAAACGAGCAGTTCCAAAGCGGGAGCACCACAAAGAAGTTTGTAGGGTGTATAACGTGCGGAATTACTGCCGACTGATTGTCCATCCTCAGTCAACGACGGAGAACCTCGCGAGAACGACCACGTTAGGGGGGGGGTTCAGTATCACGCCGCCGTTAAACTTGACCTTCTTGAGTGTCATGTGTTCACTCCTTGTAAGAATTCAAACCGACAAACAGTATCGGGTGTTCCAAAAACCTCTAGATTCTCTTGAATGGCTCGGGTACCTTCGTGAGCATGAAGCGAATCTCACTTCATGGGTACTGTGCAGCCGTGGCTGCGTTGAGCGTGCTTGCGCCGGTGAGCTTCGCACAGAGCTTCAACGTGGACATCGGCAATCCTGGCTCGACCGTCCCAACCTCGGCATATGGCGGCGGAGCCAGCCAGACCGGTTTCTGGAACCTGCAGGTAGGCCTGTTGACCGGAGCGAAGGAAGTTTCCGGGAACTCAACTGGCGTGACGTTTTATTTTGATGGAAACAGAGGAACGCTGGAAGTGCCTGGCGCGGGCGATGATGATCAAAAGCTCATCGAAGATTACTCGGGCGCGAGTTCCGTGGGATCATCGATGCTTCAAGTAGCCGGATTGATGCCAGGGCAGTACCGAGCCTTTGTATACGGATGGGCAGGATCCCTCTTCGGCGACTTCCAAAGTGTGTTTGACTTTGTCGATCCACAGACGGGCTCGAAGTCTAGGGCCGTTGTTGACTACAACGCTGCATGGCCGGGTCATCAGATTCTCGGGGAGACGTACTGCACGTACGATTTTGCGATCACAGGCAACCAAACTCTATTCGTCGTCGCGTACTTTCAGGGCACCGGTGAGGAAAGCCAGACCAGCGTCATCAACGGCCTCCAGATCGTCCAGATCCCCGCGCCGTCAGCGCTTGGGATTTCCGGGATCATGCTCGCCGCCGGTCGTCGCCGCCGATGACCGCACCCTTGCGGTCGCGGCTCGGCCACGAACGTAGCCCGCGCGTCGGCATCACACATTACTTTCCGCTCGAATCCTTGGCGTCGGTCGCGGGCTTGGCGGGTTGCGCTGGAGCCTTGCCATCGGCGGGCTTGCTATTCGTGGCGGCGTTCTTGTCGGCCTTTTCCTTGAGCGTGCCGAAGTAGCTCTTGACCGCCCCGTGGTATTGGCGCGGGATGGTCATGCTGTCGAGGGCCTCGCTGGCGGCCTTGTCGCTGGACTCGACGGCCTCGGAGAAGGCCGCGTGCGATTCGCCGCGGATCTGCTCCCCCCACACCAGGCGGCTGCCGATGATCGGGCCGTCCTGAGTATTAACGTTGGCCTTCTCCTTCGCGATCTTGTAGTCGGTGGGAGCTGCCTCGGGGCTGGGGCCCAGGCCCTGGCCAGGGCCGCCGGAGCCGGAACCTTGCTTGTTGGTGTCGCCCTCGCGCCACTGGCCGATGCCGGCGAACTCCGAGAGGCAATTGCCGTTACCACCCAGGCACTGGCTCAGGGCGGCGAGCTGGGCGTTGCACTCCTTCATCGCCGCCATTGCGGCATCCATCTCCTGGCTCATCTGCTCGGAATCGGAGAGCTCACCCATCATCCCCTGCATGCCCTCCATGCCTTCCTGGTTCATCTTGTTGCCCTGCATGCCCTCGCCGGCCTGCTTGCACTGCTCGGCCATCTTCTGGGCCTGCTGTGAGGCCTTCATCTGCGCCATCGCCTGCTTCATCAACTGCTCTTTCTGCTCGGGAGAGAGTTGCTTGAGCTGGTCGAGGGCCTTCTGGAGTTCCTTGGGATCCGCAGCGCCGGCCTTCTGCATGAGCTCCTTGGCCTGCTCCTTGGTAAGACCTTGCTTCTCGAGGGAGTTCTGAAGCTCCTTCTTGTCGGCGGCGATCTTGTCCAGTTGCTTGGAGAGGTTCTCGAGCTGTGCCTTGGCCTTGGCGGCGTCCTCCTTGGACATGCTGCCCTCGGACATCTTCTTGGCGAGATCCTCGAGCTCCTTCTTGGCGTTGTCGAAGTTGCCGCGTGCGAGCTGGCGCTCGAACTCGTTGAGCGGGCCATCGGTGGACTGGCGGAGCTGGCGCAGCTGGTCCTTGAGGGCCTCCATCTGCTGGGCCTTCTCGCTGTCTTTCATCTGCGAGAGCCGGTCGGCGACCTCGGAGATGCGCTTGACGGCTGCGCGGCGGACTTCCTCGGGGTTCTTGAGTTCCTCCGCCTTCTTGGCCTGGTCGGTGGCCTCATCGGGCTTCTCATCCTTGAGCTGGACCTTGGCCTTCTCGAGGAGCGCTTCGAGCTTCTGGGTGCGCTGCTCGACATCGGTCTTGGCGGCGACCAGTTCCTGCTGCTGCTTCTGGATCTCATCCTTCTTGGCGAGGATCTTGAGGATGTCCCAGTTGGGCACGACAAGCCACGCGAGCACGAGCGCCCCGGCGGCGGCAACCGTCACGGGCCAGAGACGCGGGGCTTCGATCGGGACCGCATCGCGGACCTTGACCGAGACCGCCCGCTGGCGAGCCGTCTCCACGACGGCCTTGCTCCAGGGATCCTCTTCCTTGCTGACGCACATCGCGGTGCTCAGGCTCTCGCGCAGGCCTGCGCGGTCGTCGAGCTCACGCGCCACACCCAGCGAGTCCTTGCGCTTGATGACCGAAACCAGGATCGCCCCCAGCAGCACCGCGCCCCCGGTGCTGATGAAGATCGTCTGCCACGGCCAGGTGAGTCCGAAGAGCCGCTGGACGAACACCGCAACGAACAGCCCGATGACCGCGGCGGTCGCCAGCACCATCAGCTCCCGCAGGAAGCTGGTGAAGAGGAGCCGGTTTGCGGCGGACCGTACGACTCTGCCGATCTCTTCCATCGCTGGCTCTTCCTTGCTTCGCACCCGCGGAACCTGATCACTGCCCTCGCAAAGGGTACCACACCGGGACGCAGCTCCCACCCCCGCGGTTCACCCCGAGGCGGGAGTGAGGTCGCCCCGTTACCCTCTTGTTACCATCGGCCGTCCTCCCGGTTTCATTCCTTGGAAACACCCGAATCCACCCCCAACACCCCCGAAAGCCCACCCATCCAGATGCCGGGCAGGGCAGCATCCGTCGTCGGGCAGCCCTCCAGCGGCGGTGGCTGGGTGAAATGGGCGATCTCAGGGGGCTGGATCAGCCGGGAGAAGACCGGGCGGGTCTTTGAGACCGACCCCTGGGATGGGGTATGGGGGCGCCGGCCGACCCTGTTGTGCGCACATTTCTGGTGTTTCTTTGCGACCTGGCCCGTCAGCTTTGTTGAGATCGCGGGGATCCCGCTCTTGGTGGCGGTCCTGATTCGGATGCACCGGAACTGGCGATACGTGCTGTCGATGCTTCTCCAGCCACTGTTCGTGGCGGCGGCGAGCTTCTGGGTGGTGCAGTTGGTCAGCCGGTGGTGGGCCATTGGCGGACAGGGCCAATGGCTGGAGCAAGCGGGGCAGGTGCGCTGGTTGTGGGCGCTGGGGCTGATGTGGCCGGTAATCCAGCATCGCCGATCGCTCGCCGTGACTCTGGGGATCGGGTGCCTGATCGGAAACGCGACGCAGCTCTCACAGTTCCTCCATGTGCAGCTCGGGTGGCCGGTGCCGACATGGGACCGGGCTGCGGATCGATACAGCGGGTGGTGGCCACCGGTGATCTGCGGGACGGTGCTGGTAGCTGCCCTGGGCCTTCACTTGCCGGGTTTGCTGCTGCCGGGCCCGGTTTGCAGGCGATTGCTCGCCGGGCTGGCGTGCGTGGTCACCACGGCGGGGATTCTGGCGAGCGGGACGCGTGGGGCGTGGGTTGCTGGAGCTGGACTGATCGTTGTCTGCGCGATCGCGGCGGTGGTGGTTGGTCGCAACCGTGGACAACAAGGCAACGGAAGTACGGCAGTAACCCATCCCAACCCCTCCCTCGGAGAGGGGCTCTGGAAGCGGCGAGCGGTTGCGATCACGGTGGTTGTACTCCTGCTATTCGCGGGGATCGTCGGCTGGCAATTCACCGGCGGATCGATTGCCCGGCGATTCGAGCTGGCTCGCCAGGAGATCGCGACAGCACTTGCGAAGGGTGAATATCGCACCGACACGGGCGCTCGCATCGGGATGGCAATCTGGGCGTGGGAGTTGTTCCGGGATCATCCATGGGGAGGTGTGGGTGCTGGCGTGTACAAGCCGGCGGTGCAACAGATGCTCTCATCACGCGGGGTTGATGCGAGCGGGCAATCGGTACACGACCACGCGCACAACGGGATCCTGCACATCGCCGCGACCACGGGGCTTGCGGGGCTCATCCCCGCGCTCGCGGTGATCGTGATCGGATTGCGGAACGCGTGGGTGCTGGGGACCGATCGCTGGCGCCGGTTCGGCGCATACGAATGGGCGCCGGCAGGAGCGCTCGTCGGGCTGCTGCTGGTGAGCGCGTTTGATCCGGTGCACCTCAACGCGCAAACCGGAGCGCTCCTGGCAACGCTTCTGGGGTTGTGCCCATCGTTCGTGCCGCACAGCTCACCGCCGGGGATGCGGTCTCCCGGAGGGGCGGGTTGATGGACATCCTCGTGCTCGCCGAGTACATCCGCTCCATGCCGTGGGCGAACAGCGCGTGGCCGGCTTGGATTGCTTCCGGGTTGGCATCGCGGGGGCATCGGGTCTTGCTGGCGTGCGATGGGCTCGAGGATGATCGCGTGCTTTCCGGCGGTACCGGAAACCTGCGCGTGCTTGTTCGTCGTCCCCGGCGAACGCTGCGCGGGGCGGAGCCGCTCGGGTTTGCCAGGTGGTGCCGAGAGCTTGCCGCGAGCGAGCCGGATCAGCGCACGATCTCGTTCACGCGATACGCGCCGGCCGACCTTTGGATCCCGCTGGGCATGGGAATCGTCCCGACGATGGTGCATGCCGTGCGATCGCACAGGCCGGCATCGGCGGTGATGGAGGTGGTGCATCGGCCGTGGGCGATCCAAGCGTGGTTCGCCGAGCGGCGAGCGCTGGAACTTGCCGAGCGGCAGGGCTCAAGGATGGGACACTTCGGAGATCCACCGGCGGGAACGAACGGGATCGGGCTTGTATTCGCGAGCGCGCTATCGCCAATGGATGCCGAACACACCGCCGAAGCGCGGCGGAGGATCCGTCAACTGCTCGATATCCCGGATGATGCCCCGGTGTTTGTGACCAGCGCGGTACATGCCGATCGACCGGGCCTGGTGAACATGCTCGCGGGCGCTGCACGCTGCCGGCGCTCGCGAACGGATGATCCTGTGATCGTGATCGCCGGCCGCAAGACGCACACGATCCGCCGGGCGTGCGATCGGGCGCATTTGGGGCGCGGAGCGCGGATCATGGGCGGAACGCGACGGATGGATGCATTGCTCGCGGCGTCCGATGCCGCGATCGTGTACGGCACCGCCGGCGAGGCCGGCCGCGCCGGACGATTCATCTCCGATGCCCTGCGGATGGGCAAGCCCGTGGTTGTTCAGGCGGGGGCGATCGGCGCGGAACTGGTTCGCGGAGATGCCACCGGGGAGACATCGGCGGGGCTGATCGTGAGCGACTCGAGCACGGCGGGATGGGCGGCGGGGATCGCGACAGCAAGCAGCGCGGCGTGGCGAGCGATCGCCGCCGCGCGGGCGCAGCGGATCGGCGCAGCGCTGGGAATGGATGCGATGATCGGGCGGATCGAATCGGCGCTGGCTGAATCGGAGAAGCCCAGGGCTCGGTGATACTCTTGACCATGGCTTCCCACGAGCTTTCACCCGAGTACGTGCGCAAGATCGCCAGGCTGGCGCGGCTGGAGCTGTCCGACGGCGAGGTTGCCCGGTTTCAGCCGCAGCTTGCAGCGGTGCTCGGGTACGTGAACCGGCTCAGCACGCTGAACCTCGAGGGCGTCGAGCCTTTGACCAATGTCGCCGATGCCGTCAATCGTCTTGATGACGATGTCCCGGGGCCGGCGCTGCCGATCGCCGCGCTGCTGAAGATGGCTCCCGAAGCGCACGAGCGGTTCGTACGCATCCCGCGCGTGCTTGAGGATGGAGGTGGAGCGTGAGGCTTGCAGGACGAGTTGCTTGCGGCCTGTGCCTTGCGGCAGCGATGATGTCTCAAGCAGGGTGCGGCCCCGGGGAGTCGAGCGAGTCCGTCGTCCGCACGGACAACAACGACCCGAGGATGATCGAGGCAGCGGCCGAGGCGCAGCGCCGTTGGCCGGAGTTCGTTGCGGCGTTCAAGAACAGGGCGCCGATGACCGCCTACGCGGTGAAGACCGGCTTTGCCGTCAAGAGCACCGATGGCAAGGAGTTCATCTGGCTGCAGGTCAAGAAGATCGACGGTGACCAGGTTGAAGGCGTCATCGACAACGAGCCCAACAACGACATCGGGCACAAGTTCGGCGACACCGTGACGATCAAGACCGCGGACATCACGGATTGGATCATCGCCAAGGGTCGTGACAGCATGATCGGTGGTTTTCAGTCCAAGGTGCTCCAGGAGATTCAGCGAGAGCGCGGAATACGATGAACGATTCGCTTTCAAGCATCGGCATGGCGGTGAGAGACCGGCGGGTCTCGGCGGTCGAGCTTGCTCGTCGGGCGTTGGAGTCGGTGCGCTCCGACGAGCCCAGACTTAAGGCGTATCTGCAGGTCTTCGACGATGAGGCGATCAGGCAGGCCCAGGCGGTCGATGAGCGGATCGCCTGCGGCGAGGGGGATTCGCTCCCGCTGGCGGGCGTGCCGGTGGCGATCAAGGACAACATCTGCCTCTCGTGGGGACGCACGACGTGCGCTTCGCGGATGCTCGAGCAGTACGAATCACCGTTCACCGCGACCGCAGCTCAGAAGCTGATCGATGCCGGGGCGATCATCGTGGGGAAGACGAACCTCGATGAGTTCGCGATGGGATCGAGCACGGAGAACTCCGCGTTCGGGCCATCCAGGAACCCGTGGGATCCATCGCGCGTGCCGGGGGGGAGTTCGGGAGGATCGGCTGCGACGGTGGCAGCGCGGGGTGTGCCCCTGGCGCTTGGGTCGGACACCGGCGGCTCGATCCGCCAGCCCGCGGGCCTGTGCGGGATCGTGGGGATCAAGCCGACATACGGACGCATCTCGCGATACGGGCTGGTCGCGTTCGCCTCGAGCCTGGATCAGATCGGGACGTTGACCGCGACGGTGGAGGATGCCGCGCTGGCGCTTGAGGTGATCTGCGGGCCAGATCCCTTGGATTCGACATCGGCGAACCACACGGTCGAGCGGTTCTCTCACGATCTGGACCGGCCCGTGACCGGGCTGGTGATCGGCGTGCCCAGGCAGGCCAGCAACACGGCGAATCATCCGGGCGTTGCGCGGGCGTTCGAGGAAGCCGTCAAGACGTACCAGAAGCTGGGGGCTCGCATCGTCGAGATCGACCTGCCGATGACCGACTACGGGATCGCCGCGTACTACATCGTGGCGCCAGCGGAGGCATCATCAAACCTGGCGAGGTTTGACGGGATTCGCTACGGCCATCGCGCGCGGATCGGCGCGGGCGAGGGGTTGCTGGAGCTGTACAACCGCTCCCGTGCGGAGGGATTCTGTCCCGAGGTCAAGCGGCGGATCATGCTCGGAACGCACGTGCTTTCCAGCGGGTATTACGATGCGTACTACAACACCGCGCTAAAGGTGCGGCGGAAGATCAAGGCCGATTACGATGCCGCGTTCATCGCTGAGGGGTGCCATGCGATCCTGATGCCCGCAGCGCCGGGGCCGGCGTTCCGCATCGGGGAGAAGGTCGATGATCCGCTCGCGATGTACCTGGAAGACCTGTACACGGTGGGCGTGAACCTCGCGGGCCTGCCGGGGATCACGGTTCCAGGCGGGTTTGCGCAGATCGATGGCACGCGGCTGCCGGTCGGGATGCAGCTGGTCGGTCCGGCGTGGTCGGAGGGTCAGCTCCTGCGGATCGCGCGGATGTTCGAGCACGAGTGTCCGCACGGGGCGGAGCGCCCAAAGCCGGCCGCTGTCTGATCGGGCGCAGGACACTCAGTGATGAGCTGCTTCTTTCACCTTTGGTGCCGGGGGTTGGTGCGATGCCGCCGGTTCGCCGGCCTGTAGCGCGTGAATTGTCGGCGTCATCGAATCGGCCGGCTGAGTCTCTCCCGCGGCCGCATCCGGTACTCGCTTGCGATGCCGGACGCGATCGAGCAACCGTGTTCCCAGCGAATGGTGCATCACGATTCCGGCGATCAGCCAGCCCAGGGCCGCGCCGGCGATCACATCGCTGGGCCAATGCGCGGGCGGATTGCCCAGCGTCGTGCGTCCGATGATGACGATGACCAGCAGGGCGATGGCGATCCATCGGAGCTGGGGGTAGAGGGTGATGATGAAGACGGTCAAGGCCGCCGCTGCGGAGGTATGGCTGGAGGGCATCGACCACAGCTCGCTCCCGGCGGATGGGTCGAGCGTGCCGGCGAGCACGGGCTTGCCATCACGGACGATCGGGTATTGCCCCCCGGGCCAGAGGAACGTGAAGGGATCGTCGTATTTGGGACGGGGCCGGCCGATGAAGATTTTCAGAACCAGCGTAATGGTCGCGGTGAGGACCGATGCGAGCGCCAGGTCGGCGAGCCGTCGGACCTTGCCAGGGTCGAGCTTGATGATGACCAGGGCGATCACCAGAACAGAGACCAGTGCGCCGTACTGCTGCCAGGCGCCGATCTCCCGGCGGACATCACCGCCCATGCTCCCGTACACCGACATCAACCCGTCTCGAATATCAGGATCGAAGGGCATCGCCAGGGGGATCGCGACCGCGGCGAGCAGCAGACTCCCGGCCCAGTAGCGGCGGTTGGGAGCCAGGCACCACTCCATGAGGTCGAGAACAGGGCGGGCGAGGAGGGCCCAGGCGGCATGGACCCACCGCACCGGTGGTGTAAGACCCCGGTTATAGTCGCGTGCGATGCGGATGGGTGACCGTCGGATCATGCCTGGGAATCTGAGGCGATGGGCTTGCGGGCCCTTGGGGGGCCTTGCGCTGGTGGTTCTGTGCCTTGCAGTGTATGTGCCGGGTCTGTTCACCATCGCGCCGATCGACCGGGATGAAGCCCGGTTCGCCCAGGCGAGCCGGCAGATGTTCGAGGCGGCAACGTTCCCGAAGGATCGGCTGGATCCGGTGTTTCACGATGGCGGCTGGGCGATCCCGAAAGTGCAGGACCGGCCGAGGCTGAACAAACCACCGCTGATCTACTGGCTCCAGGTCGCATCGGCGTGGGTCTTCACGGGTGGGGATCCTCTGCGCGATGCGATCTGGATGTATCGCGTACCCAGCGTGCTGTCGGCGATCTTCGCGGTGCTTCTGACGTGGCGGCTTGGGTGCTCGATGATGGATCCGCGGGCGGGGTGGCTGGGGGCTGCGCTGCTGGCGATCTGCCCGGTGGTGGTGTTTGATGCCCATCAGGCGCGCGCGGATCAGTTGCTGCTCGCGATGGTCGTGGGGATGCAGTGGGGATTGTGGGAGGTTTGGAAGAGACGAAGAGAACGAGAGACGAAGAGACGGAGTGGGGGAACGCTGAAGTGGTCGGTGGTCTTCTGGATTGGCATAGGGCTGAGCGTTCTTGCCAAGGGGCCGATCGGGCCCATGATTGCATTGCTGACCGTCCTTGGGATCTGTTTGGCCACACGGCGATGGAGGTGGGTGTGGTCGCTGCGGCCGCTG
Organism: Phycisphaerales bacterium; assembly: GCA_020847535.1. GTDB lineage: Bacteria > Planctomycetota > Phycisphaerae > Phycisphaerales > UBA1924 > JAEUJB01. The sequence continues at coordinate 38,428 of JADLBU010000106.1, read as the reverse complement.
ATCGGTGTGGTGGTGCTGCTGGCGTGCGTGGGTCCGTGGGTGTGGATGGTCGGTCAGCACATCGGATGGTCGCGATACCTGGACATCGTCTATGACGAGACGATCGGGCGCAGCATCGTGGCCAAGGAGGGTCACTGGGGACCGCCCGGGTATCACACGCTCCTGCTCGCGGTCCTCTTCTGGCCCGGTAGCGTGATGGCGATGCAGGGCGTGGTGCGGGCGTGGCGGAGGGTGTTCAAGCCGCGTGATGTCCAGCGTGCTGAGGAAGCTCGCCGCGGCGTGTTCGCCACGATCACCGGTGTGGGTCGCTCGCTCCGCGGCGCCGCTGTCGGGAGAGCGGGCGAGTTGTTCTGCCTGGCGTGGATCCTGCCGGCGTGGATCGTCTTCGAGATCGTGGGCACCAAACTCCCCCACTACACCGTGCCGATGTACCCGGGAATCGCGATATTGAGCGCGCGGGCACTCCTTCAGCTCTCGCCTCAGCGCGCCAAAGCCACACTGAGCAAGCTCGATGGGTTCGGTCTCAATGCATGGGGTGTCATCGGCACCTGCTTCTGGCTTGCAATCCTGGCTGCGGTGTGCATCCGCTTTGCGACAACGGGCGGTGGCGCGGTGGCTTCAATAGGAACCCTGCTGATCGCCGTGGGGACGACGTGCCTCTTGGCGGTATTGATGCGCGCCTGGCGACATCTGCGAGCCCTGGAACTGTGGCAGGCGACGTTCGCCATGGGGGCCCTGGCGATCGCGCTGTGGGTTGCGTTCCTGACATCGTTCGCGCCGCTTGTGCTGCCGGGTGCGACGACGCGACGGATGCTGGCCGCGCTCGATACGGCCGGAGTCCAGGATCGCCCGCTGGGAAGTGAGTATCACGAGGACAGCATGATCTACGGCACGCGCGGACGCGTGACACGCTTGAATAGGGACCAGCTCGTCGCGTGGCTTGATGGCTCTCCGGACCGAATCGCGATCGTGCGCGGCGGGGTCACATCGAGCGGGGGTGTCCTCGATGACTCCGGAGATCTCGCCAAGGGCTATCGCCTGCTGGGTACTGTGAAGGGGTCGTTCGTCGTGGATTGGCAGATCGTCGAACGGGACCGTTCCGCGGGGGATGCTCATCCACAAGGCGGGCAACCGTGACAACACCGCCCACCCCACTGTGCGGGATCCTGGTGATCGACAAACCGTACCGCTCGACATCGATGCACATGTGCGCGGCGGTCCGGGCCAAGCTTCGCCGCGGCGGAGCGCCAAAGGGTGTCAAGGTCGGGCACGGTGGGACGCTGGATCCGCTCGCCAGCGGCGTGCTTGTGGTGCTGGTGGGAAAGGCGACCCGGTATTGCAATCAGATCATGGCGAGCCGGAAGCGGTACACGGCAATCATCGATCTGGCGCACGTGTCGGCGACCCACGACCACGAGAGCGAGGCGGTGCTGTACACGCCGGGGATGGAGCTGGATGTCAATCGCGGGCTGGTGGGACCAGCGCCGGGGGCGGGAGTGTTCGATGAGAAGCACGTGACGGGTGCGGGTTCCCCGGATCCGGCGGTGCGCCAGGCAAGCAGTCTTGAGCCGCCCACTCGGGAGCAGATCGATCTGGTGCTGGCACGGTTTACCGGCACGATCGATCAGATCCCGCCCGCGCACTCGGCGGTCAATATCGCCGGATCACGTGCGTACATGCTCGCCCGCGAGGGCCAGGCGGTGCCGTTGCAGGCCAAGCGGGTCGAAGTCCACTCGCTGGCCGTGCTCGCCTACCACTGGCCGATGCTGACGCTGGAAATCCGCAGCGGCAAGGGCTTCTACGTCCGCAGCCTGGCTCGCGATCTTGGCGCAGCGCTGGAAACCGGCGGGATGCTCGAATCGCTGGTACGCACCGAGGCCGCGCCGTTCACGATCGAGCAGGCGCGGGCCTTCCATGCGCTGCCGGGAGAATTGACGCAGGCGGATCTTGATCCGATCCCGGAAGGTCTCGAACCCCCGCCAAGCGCGTGAGTTCAACCCGGAAGCATCGATCGCAGGCGATCGGCCATCAGCCGGGCGGCGGCAGCGCGATGGCTGAGCTGGTTCTTGCGGTCCGGAGGAAGCTCCGCGCTTGTAAACCTGTATTCGGGAGCAACCAGGAAGAGCGGGTCGTAGCCGAAGCCGTGATCGCCGCGTGGAACTTCGCCGGGAAGTCCGATGCGGCCTTCAAAGGTGCCGCGAACGAGTAGCGAGTCCCTGTCTTGCAGGCCCCGCGAGAGCGCCATCACACACACAAACCGGGCGGTCCGGTTCTCTGGAGAGACTCCGGCAAGCTCCGCGATCACGCGCTGGTTGTTCGCCCCATCACGCTCCCGCCGGTTCATGCCCGCCTCGCGGCCATCGGTGCAGTAGTGGCTGCTGATCACGCCCGGCCGGCCGCCCAGGGCATCGATCTCAAGACCCGAATCGTCGGCCAGGCACCACATGCCTGTCTGCCGGGTGTACTCCACAGCCTTGATGCTCGCGTTGTCCTCGAACGTGCCGCCGGTCTCCGCGGGCTCGGTGATCTTGAGCATCGTCGCGAGATCCCTGAGCCCCACGAGGCGGATCGCATTCGGCGGCAACAACCCGGCGAAGATCGCCGACATCTCCTCGACCTTGTGCGGGTTGCCGGTGGCGAGCACGATCTCGATCATCGCGGTGGCTCCTGTTCCTTGCCGCGCAGGGCGCTTCGGATCCAGTGAACGATCAGAACCACCGCCAGCAGAGCCGCCAGAGCCGCGATCGCCAGCACCTTCCCGACCCAGCCCAAGGACCAGAGCAGGTACGCCAGAAAGGCGACCACCGCGAGCAGAATCGTGAGCATGATCCCCGGGAGGATGCAATCCCCCCATCGCCGCCTCCGTATGGCGACCGCGAGCTCGTGTGCCAGCTCAACCGCATCCAGGAGTGCCCAGGTCATCTCCGCCACATTCGTCCCTCTTCGCTACATTACCTGTCACATGAGCAGTTCCCGTTCAATGATTGCACAGTCCGCGGCCCAGAGTCTCGCCGATGCAGCCCCCCGCATCCCGGGCTTGCATGCCCTGGTCGGTTTCGATGCCTTCATCGACTCCATCATTCACGTGGTGGATCAGCGTCGGGCGATGACCACGGATGGCTACAGCAGGATCGCCACCATAGGTCAGTTCGCCGCCCGCGCTGCAACGGCCGCGGGCAAGAGCACCAACATCGAGCTGGTCGTGCAGGAGGAGCGGTTCGGCGGCAATGGCCCCCTGCTCGCCGGCGCGCTGGGACAGGTCGGCGCACAGGTGACATACATCGGCGCTGTTGGTCAGCCGCAGGATCCGCGGCAGTTGCACCCGATCTACGAGGAGTTCGCAGCGCGGTGCCAGCTGGTGATCCCCGTGGCGCCGCCGGCATTCACCGATGCCCTGGAGTTCGACGATGGCAAGATCATGCTGGGCAAGCCCGCGAACATCCAGGGTGTGACGTGGGAGGCGATCACGCGGGTGGTGGGTGTTGAATCGCTGATCGCCCACATCGACAGGTCATCGCTGATCGGGATGGTCAACTGGGTGATGATGGGCGGAGTCGAGGAGATCTGGCGCGGGCTCTGCGAGGAGGTGTTCCCCAAGCTGCGCGAGCCGCGAAGCAAACGGATCTTCATTGACCTGTGCGATCCCGCCAAGCGCACCGATGGTGATGTAGAGCGGGCCCTCGGGATGCTCAAGCGCATGGATTCGATGATCCCGCTCACGCTCGGGCTCAACCAGGCCGAGTCCGAGCGGATCGCCAGCGTGCTGGGCCTGAACTCCGCCGAGGAAGAGGACATGCAGACGCTGGGCGCGGCGATCCAGCACAGCGCTGTACAGATCCGTGATGCCCTGGGGATCGACTGCGTGGTGATTCACCCGCGCGAGGGCGCAGCGGCCGCGGACTCAGGCGGAGATTCGGCGTGGTTTGATGGCCCGTTCACCCGGACCCCCAAGCTCTCTACCGGCGCAGGGGACCACTTCAACGCGGGCTTTGCGCTGGGACAATGCCTGAAGTTACCGCTGCAGCAGTGCCTGGCGATCGCGTGCGGCTTGAGCGGGGCATACGTCCGCGATGCCGGCTCCCCGACGCTGAAGCGGCTGATGGAGTTTCTGCGTAGGCTGCCAGCGGGGGAAACGCACGCGTGATCACGGTCGAACGAGACAGCTCCTGCGAGGCGTACACCCAGGCCCTGGGTGTGGGATTGGCATCGCTGCTGCGCGGCGGGGATGCGATCGCCCTGGTGGGAGGCCTCGGGGCCGGGAAGACAACGCTGACACGGGCGATCGTTCGCGGGCTCGGCGGCAACGAGAGGATGGTCTCAAGCCCGACGTTCGTCGTGATCAACCAGTACGACCTGCCCGCCGCCAGCGCGGGGCACGATCGCGGTATCCACAGGATCGCCCATATCGATGCATACCGCCTATCGGGTTCCGATGAGCTGGATGCCCTGGGATGGGACCGCTACTTCGGCCCGGGATCCCAACCGCTCCCGGATGTCGCCGCGATCATCGAGTGGCCGGAGAAACTGGGAGATGCCCGGCCACCCACGGGTGCGACGATCGCGATCGATGCGGTCGGACCCAGCTCCCGTCGCGTTGCGATCGAGTTGCCCGATACATGGACGGAGCGGCCCGGGCTGGACAAGTTCCTCGAGCGCGAGCCGGCCCGCTGTCGCATCACCGGCACGTGGATCGCCCCCACGCACCCGAGCTACCCGTTCGCCGATGCCCGGGCGCGGGATGCGGACCTGCACAGGTGGTTCAGCGGGGAGTATCGCATCAGCCGGGATGCCAAGGCCGAGGACCTGGAGAGCGATGCATAACCGGAAGGTTCTGCGAGCTCTGCGATCCGGGCTTGTCGGCACAGCCACAGCGCCAGCCCGATCGTCTATCATCGGCCATGCACGCAAGGCGTCCGGGAATCAGGTCGTGGAGCATCGTCGTGATCGCAGGCATGATCTCCGTGTTCGCCGCGGTCGGCATGGCGTTCAACCAGGCAACCCCGCCAACTCCGGCAGGCGGATCTCCGGCGATGGCCGGTGGGCTTGGGGAATCCGGGCTCTGGTCGCTCTTCCGCCAGTCGTTTGACCTGTTCACGGTGCTGCTGGTGGTCGGATCGGTAATCGCGATGGCGGTGGCGATCAGCTGCCTGATCGATATCCGCGAATCCCGGATCCTCCCGCGCGAATCGACCAATCGGATCATTGACCTTGCCTCCGCCAAGCGCTGGCAGGATCTACGCGAACTCGCGGCCAGAGACGATTCGTTCGTCGCGCGTGTCATGCGCGCTGCGCTCGCGGCCGGCAACACCCGTGATGCAGTCCGCGAAGCCGCCGAACTCGCCGCCGCCGAAGAGGCCGCACGCTGGTTCCGGCGGATCGAGCTGCTCAACGTGATCGGCAACCTCGGCCCCCTCGTCGGACTCGCCGGCACGGTCTGGGGGATGATCCTGGCCTTTACGAGCCTGGGAGCATCGGGCGGACAGGCAGGCCCCGCGGATCTCTCGCTGGGCATCTCCAAGGCCCTCTTCCACACGCTGCTGGGGCTGTGCCTGGCGATCCCGTGCCTGTTCGTGTTCGGGCTCTACCGCTCGATCGTGGACCGGATCTGCACGCGCGGGACGGTGGTGTGCGGGCAGGTGGTCGAGCAAGTGCCGGTGGAAGGCAAGTAGTTCCGCGATCATTCGTCATCGAACCGACGCGGCTTGCCGCTGCCCCAGCGGTTCTTTTCTTCAAACTTCTCCGCCCATACGCCGCCCATCAGTTTGACGCTTCCCGAGCCCAGCCAGTGCTCAAACTCCTTGAGCACCCCGGCATCGATCCGGATCCGCGTGCTCGATGGCAGCGCCAGGATCGCCGTCCGATCCGCGGTCGCGACAGCCAGTTCTACCGGGAAGAGCACGGTCTCCTCGCCCTTCTCACGAGCGGCCTTCTCATCCCCCTTGCTGCCAGTCACCCCGACATCCCGGATCATCCCCGCGACCTTCTGAAGCACCGCCGGTGCGCTGCCGTTGAGCCGATTCTCATCGACGAGAACCTGGAGCCTCCCCGGCTGCAAGGGAACACCATCGATCGGTGCGATCCGCTCGATGAGGACCTGGACATCCCCGCGCGATGTATCCACGCGGCCCAGGATGAACACGATCCTGTCCGGCTCGGCGAAGTGCCCGAACTTGGCGTAGGCATCCGAGAACATCACGCACGGGATCGTGCCGGACTGGTCCTCGAGCGTGATCGCCGCCATCTTCTGGCCCGCGGATCGGCCGTTCTTGACGATCAGCGTGCGCACGGCGGCGACCAGGCCCGAGAGAACCACGCGCGTGTCCTTGGGCATCTCCTTGGTAGAGACAGTGGTCGCGGTGGTGAAGATCGACGACCAGTTTTTCCACGCATCGAGCGGGTGGCTCGATACGTAGAAGCCCAGCACCTCCTTCTCATGTGTCAGAGCATCGCTGGTGTTCCAGGGTGAAGTCTTGGCGAGCGTGATCGCGGGCGCTGCCTTGGCCGCATCGTCAGCGCTGTGCGGTCCCCCGAAGCCGAAGAGCGCACCCTGGCCCGAGGCCTTGTCCGCGGCCGCCTTCTGGCCTGCGGACATCGCCTGCTCGATGGTCGCGATCATCGCCGCGCGGTTGTTCATCCCATGCACGCTGTCGAAAGCGCCGCACTTGATCAGCGATTCGATGGTCGCCTTGTTGATGACGCCCGGACCGCGGGCAAGCAGTCGCTCGCAGAAGTCAAAGAGTGATGAGAAGTGACGGGGCGACGAGATGACGGATGGACGAAGCGATGGATCAGAAGCCCCGGCCTTGGCAGCGGCAGGGATGCCTTCTCGCTCCGCGATGATCGATTCGATCGCCTTGTCGCCCGCCCCCTTGATCGCCGCGAGCCCGAAGCGGATATGCCCGTGGCGGGCATCTCGTGATTCGTTCTCATCAAACACCACCGCAAAGGCCGCCTTGGACTTGTTGACATCCGGCGGACGAACCTCGAGCCCCGGACGGATGATCGCCCCGGTCTTGGGATCAACCGTGCGGGCCTTCTTTACATCCTCCACGTACGGAATCCAGTCCGCGACCGCACTGGCGGCGGATTCGTAGGTGAGGAACGCCGCCATGTACTGCGCGGGGAAATACGTCTTCAGATACGCGGTCTGGTACGCAACGATCGCGTAACCCGTCGAGTGGCTCTTATTGAAGCCGTAGCCCGCGAACTTGAGGATGTTCTCGAAGAGCTCCTCGGCCGCCGCCTTGCTCAGGCCCTTCTTCTGTGCCCCATCGATGAAGACCGGCCGGTTCTTGCCGATCTCCTTCTCCTTCTTCTTGCTGATCGCCTTGATGAGCGAATACGCCGCGCGCAGGGGGATGCCGCCCAGCTCGTGGACGATCTGCATCACCTGTTCCTGATAGACCATGACACCGTACGTCTCATTGGTGAACTTGTCGGCAATCGGGTGAACCAGCGGGACGCGATCCGTCCCGTGCTTGCGACGATTGTAATCCGGGATGAGGTCCATCGGGCCCGGACGGAAGAGGGCGTTGGCGGCGATCAGGTCTTCGAGCCGGTCGGGCTTCATGTCGATGAGAAGCCGGCGCATGCCGGGAGATTCAAACTGGAACACACCCGTCGTATCCCCCCGGCGGAAGATGTCAAAGACGCGCTGATCCGCGAAATCGAGACGATCCAGGTCGAGAGGGTGAGCGACCGAGACAGCGTTCTTCGAAGATGCCGGCCGTGTCTTGAACTCGTCCTCCCGCCCCACGGCTCGCCAGACCTCCGCCTCGCCCATCGACTCGGCGATCAGCTTCTTGCAGCGCTCCACGACGCTGAGCGTCCGCAGGCCCAGGAAGTCCATCTTCAGCAGGCCCATCTTCTCGCACGTGGGGCCATCCCACTGCGTGACGATCTCGTGCTCCCCGCTGCTCGCCTGGCGATAGAGCGGCACGATCTCGTACAGGGGTCGGGTCGCGACGATGACGCCCGCGGCATGCACGCTCGCGTGGCGCGCCTGGCCCTCGAGCGTGCGGGCGTTGTCGATGAGCCGGCGGACTTGATCGTCCGCGTTGTAGAGCTTCTGGAGGTCGGGCTCCTGCTCGAGCGCCTTGTCGAGCGTGATGTGGAGCTGTTCGGGAATGAGCTTGGCGATCTTGTCGACATCCGGCAACGACATCCCCATCACGCGTCCGACATCGCGCACCGCCGCCTTGGCCTTCATTGTTCCGAAGGTGATGATCTGGGCGACGTGGCCGTATTTCTGGCGGACGTAGTTGATGACATCCCCGCGGCCATCCTGGCACAGATCAATGTCGATGTCGGGATACTCGCTGCGATCGGGATCGGTGAACCGCTCAAACAGCAGCCCGTAACGAACAGGACACGCGTTGGAAAGACCCAGCACATAGCCGGCCATCGTGCCGACGCCCGAACCTCTTGCATTCGCCGGGATGCCGCGCTGGCGGCCCCAGTTGACGAAGTCCCAGACGATCAGGAAGTAGGCGGAGATGTTCTTGTCGGCGAGGATCCCCAGCTCGCGCTCGAGGCGCGCAACCTGCTCCGCTCGGCCGGCGGTCACGGACTTGCCCCCCCCACCGCTCACATCCGGCCCGTATCGCCAGATAAAGCCGGCCTCCGACAACCTACGCAGCGCGGCGTCGCACTGGGCCTTGGCCTCGGCGAGCAGCTTCTTGCGCTCCTCATCGCTCGCCGCCGGTTCAACATGGAACGGGACAACCTCGAACTCGGCGCAATACGCCGTGTACCAGGCGGTCAGATCCCCGGCGAACTTCGGATCATCCCATCGCGGCAGACCTGACCACGGATCGGCGGAGGCAGGGTTGCGGGCAGTCCCACTTCGCTTTCCTCCGGGCTCGACGTTTGCCGCATTTGCCGCCTGTGCCGCATTTGCCGCCTGTGCCCCATTTGCTCGCCGCACCTTCACCATCGGCGCGTTGTTGACACCCAGCGGCAGCTCGACGTTGCAGCGCTCGGCGATCTTGACGGTGTTGTCGAGCGCTTCCCGGCCCGCATCCCCATAGGGCTCGAAGAGCTCACGCATCTCCGGCGGGCTCTTGACGTAGAGCTGCGCCGGGTACCGCATCCGGTTCTCATCGGTCTTGAGCTTGCCCGTCGAGATGCAGATCAGGGTGTCGTGGGCATCGTGATCCTGCGCGAGCAGAAAGTGGGAATCGTTGTCGCAGACCAGCGGGCAGCCCGACTCCCGGGCGAGCCTGATCAGGTGCTTGTTGATCGAGTTCTGCTCCTGCACGTGGTGCTGGAGCTCGATGTAGAAGCGGGAAGAAGAGGCATCAGGCATTGGGCATTGGGCATCAGGGGAAGAGCCTTTGGTGTTTGCTGATGCCTGATGCCCGTTGCCTGATGCCTTGCCACCAAACACCCGCTTGTGCCACTGCGCACTCTCAACCGCCGCTCGCCAGCACTTCTCATCCCCGCTGCGCTCGTAGTCGAGGAGGTGCTCACCGATCTCGCTGCCCAGATGGCCGTTGATCGCGATCAGGCCCGCGGAATGCTTCTCGAGGATCTCGCGATCGATCCGGGGCTTGTAGTAGAAGCCCGTGAGGAACGCCTCCGAACACAGGTACAGAAGGTTGTTCCACCCCTCCAGGTTCTCGCAGAGCAGCACCAGGTGATACCCACCCTCACCGCCGCCCGAGTACGTGCGATCCGTTCGCGGTTTGCCCGGCGGGGTGACATACGCCTCGACGCCCAGAATGGGCTTGATCCCCTTGTCCTTGCACTGCTGGTAGAAGGAGACCGCGCCGAACATGTTGCCGTGGTCGGTGATGCCGACCGCGGTCATCCCAAGCTCGGCGACCCGGTTGATCAGCTTGTCGATCCGGTTGCCGCCATCCAGCAGCGAGTACTCGGTGTGCAGGTGCAGATGCACGAACTGCTCATGCGGCGGCAGAGCGGTTCGCGGTACGGATTGCGGGGCGGCATCGGCCATCGGAAAACGGTACACAGGCATACCGCCGCTCGCCAAGCTGTTGACAGAGTTCTCCGTGGCCCCGCGGCATGTGCCAGGGGCATTCACCCCCGCTCGGCCCCCTTCCGCAGCACGCCTACCCCGTCCGCCGAGGTGCGCAATTCGAGTCCCGCCACGTTGCTCCGCAGGAATCGCAGAGCCGCTCTCCATACCGGATGGTCAACGCCTTGCGGACAGCGCCACCGCAGCACGGGCAGGCATCCCGGGCGATGAGCTCCATTCCGATCTGCGCCATCGACTTCAAGTGCGCGTGTCGCCGCGCGGACGTCACCACGGCCACACCCGCCAGGAGCAGCGGGATGAAAAGAAGCACCAGGAGCTTCTTCGCCAGGATCGTCACCACCACAACCCCCACGATGGCAAGCGCGATGAGCAGACCCCACAGGCAGCCCAGCCGTCCCGTCGCCGCGATCATCGACGGTGTAGATCGCCGTGTCCAGCAGCCTGGCGAGCAGAGGGATTTTCCGTTCGGCTTGCGGCACCGTCGGAGTTTATCGAACCACAGCCAGCCGCTTGCGAAGCTCCATCGCGAGCTGATCGATCGCCGTCCTGCTCTGATCCTGCTCTCCGGTCTGGAGGTTCTTAATGGTCGCCTCCGTCCCCGACTCAAGAATCACGGCGAACCTGGCACGGACATCTCCCGCCTCCTGGAGCAGCTTGCCGATCTTCTTGGTCGCCTTGTACGACCGGCGAACGTGCAGCCCACCTCCTACCCCATCTCGTGGCACAGGCATCCTGCCTGTGTCTACCCCATCTCCAGCCTTTGCCTTTCCACCTCTTCTCAGCTCCGCCACCACTCCCCCAAGCCGAGCATCCGCCTCTGGTGTCCCGTTCGAGATCACAAACACATCCGGCCGCATGCCGGCGATCTCGAGCAGCTCGGCATCGGTGGGCATCAAGCCCTTGTCCTGGAGCACAAGCGAAAGAACAACATCCCCCATGCCGAACCCGACCGCTGGCGTCGGCGGGCCCCCGAACATCTCGATGAGGTTGTCGTACCTGCCGCCACCGGCGACGGCTCGCTCGCCGTCGACGATGACCTCGAAGACCATGCCGGTGTAGTAGGCAAGGCCGCGAACTACCGAATAGTCTGGTTCAATCCATTCCTGGTATCCGTTCTCGGTAAGCATGTTGTAGAGTGCAAGCACCGAGCCTATGCCGCGTGTCCGGTCCAGCATCTGACCGGTTGTGCCCCGAACGGCTGGGAGATCTTCATACTTCTTTCGGAACTCATTGAAGCGGCTGACGAATGTCGCAGGCAATCCCTGCTTGCGGCAGAATTCCGCCATCTCTTGTTCATTCAGCTTCGCGCTGCGATCCAATGCGGCCAGCGCGATGTCGTGCCTGTTCCTCGGTATGTCGATCTCTTCGAGAATGTCGGCGATCAACAGTCGATTGCTTACTCGGACCGTCACATCCTGGGCGGTCAGCCCCATTTCCCGAAGCAGGTCGATGCAGCACGAGATGATCTCGGAATCGGCTCGCGTGTTGGCCGCTGCAACATCCAAGGGCGTAGGTTTTTCCGGGAGTGCTGCACCGACCACATCACAATTCCACTGCAAAAACTCCCTCAACCTCCCCCGCTGCGGCCGCTCCGCCCGAAAGAACGGCCCCGCCGTGAACCACTTCGTCGGCGAAGACAAGCTCTTGGCCTTCGCCGCGTACATCCGCGCCAGCGTCGGGGTGAACTCCGGCCTCAGCGCAAAGTCCTTCTCCCCGCCTTCCCGCCTGAACGAGAACAGCTCCGAGACGATCCCCTCCCCCGACTTGACGGTGTACAGCTCAAGGTGCTCGAAGGTCGGCCCATCGATCTCCTCGAACCCGTGATTGATCGAAACTCGACGCCACGCCTCGGTGATGAATCGCCGCCGCGCCGCCTCGATCGGATACAGGTCACGCGTACCGTTGGGAGGTTGGATGACTGGAGACATTGCGGGCAAGCGTAGGAACGACAAGGGCACGCATCGGCAACACGCATCCGGTCCACGCCTCCGAGCCTCCGACTTGAGGCGGAGGTCGTATAGACGGGGAACGCCTTCACGTACCGCTTGTTCAAGGGCGAGCAAAGGAACAAGGCCGGTCTTTGGTGGTCGCCAACGCCCGCCGGCTCAAGCCGACGGCTCCGACCGCAGCTGATCCATCGTCTCCGGAACCAGGTCGGCGAGTTCTTCGGAAAGCAACCCCGCTTGCCCGTGGCTCCTGGCCCACATCTCCCCCGCCATCCCATGGATCTGCACGCCCAGCCGCGCGCAATCGAACAGATCGAGCGTGGGCGCCGTCTTGGCCTTGGAAGCCGCCAGCGCTGCCCTGAACTTCTCCGGTATCGCCGCCAGCATCACCGCCTCGCTCGCACCCCCCACAAACTGCGCCACCAGCCCCCCGATGACTCCGGCAAGCACATCCCCCGTACCCCCGGTCGCCAGGCACGCATGCCCGCGTGTACAGATCCACGTCCGGTGCCCATCGCTGACAACCGTCCCCGCGCCCTTGAGCACCACGATCACACCCAGCCGCCGGGCGAGCTGGGCCGCGGCCTCTGGTCGCGCTGCCGGATCCGTCGGATCCAGGGTGATGTTGAGCGGTGCCGACAGCCGGCGATATTCACCCGGATGCGGCGTCACGATCACCCTCGCCCGCAGGTCGCGCCAGAACTCGGGAACCGTGGCAAGCAAATTCAACCCATCGGCATCCAGCACGATCGGCACATCCTCCTGCTGGATCGCCCTCAAAACGATCGCCGTCGTGCTCGGCGCTCCACCAAGCCCCGGACCGATCACCATGCACCGGCTCGCCGCGAGCTGGCGATCCAATTCAGGGGCCGCGCGATAGCCCTCGATCTGCCGGCGCTCATCCACCGGCAACGCAGCGCCCGTGACCGATGGAAGCATGGCGATCCCGGCGTTGAGGATCGGCGCGGGCATCACCAGCCGCACCAGCCCCGCACCCGCCCGCAGCGCTCCGCGAGCGGCAAGCACCGGGGCGCCGATCATCCGCAGCGTGCCCGGCAGATCGCTGGCACAACCGCCGACGACCGACACCGTCCCGAATGTTCCTTTGTGCCCCGCCGGATCCCGAGGCGGGATCGTGGGCGGGTCAGAAGAGTCGAGGGTGCTCATGTGCTGATTGAAGAAAGCAGGCCCACATACAGAGGCAAGCCGTCGCGGGGAATCAGTTCGCGCCGATTGTCAGGCCCACCGGCTGCGGCCGTACCGCGTGCGTCGGCTCGATCACCAAGCCCAGCGGCGCCCGCTTGCCCGCCGGAGGCAGCCCATCCTTCTCGATGAACCGCTGGATCGCCATGATCCCTTCCATGAGCTGCTCAGGCCGCGGAGGACATCCCGGCACGTACACATCCACGGGAATGAACTGATCGACACCCTGCACCACGGCGTACGTGTCGAACACACCGCCGGTCGAGGCACATGCGCCCATCGAGAGCACCCACTTGGGCTCGGTCATCTGCTTGTAGATGCGCTGAAGGACCGGCATCATCTTGACCGCAACCCGCCCGGCGACGATCAACAGATCTGCCTGACGCGGGCTGAAGCTCATGCGCTCCATGCCGAAGCGGGCCATGTCATACCGGCTGGAGGCGGTCGCCATCAGCTCGATCCCGCAGCACGCGGTCGCGAACGGCATCGGCCAGATGGATGACTTGCGGCACCAGTTCACCAGCTTCTTGAGCTGGGTGGTCGCGTAGAAATCGGTTGAAAGGGCTGCTTCCAAACCCATGTCGTGATCCCTGATTGAATCGTCCCCGCCATCGGGGCCACCACTGGTCCACCAAGAGCTACCCGGGACTCATCTTAGGCGATGGATCGATCGATTCGACCGGCAACGGTGGCGGCCGGTCCACCACCGCGGCAACCGGAGATGCCGGGGGGTTCGGGGGGTTCGGGGCAGCAGTCGAACTCGGGACCGATGTAATGGTGGATGGGGCAGGTTCGCACGGCAGACCAAGGAAGTCCGCAAGCGTCCGGTCCTTCATCGCCTCATCCCGCGCCTGCTCCAGCGGCCGCATTATGCACGCCAGCGAAACATCCGCCCCCGGCGGCAGCGCTCGCCCCGAAGGCCGTTCACACAGTTCATCACCGATCGCCAGGCACTCCGAGATCGGGATCATCTCAGGCGGCCTCGCCAGCGCAAAGCGGGCCTCATCATCACCCGTCATCACGCGATGCAGCAGCCCACGACCCGCCATCGCCTCCAGCATCGCAACCACGATGCCCTGCTCCAGCCCCGTGGCCTTGGCGGCATCTTCAGCATCCACCGACTTGCCGCCGCGGAACTGCCGGCCCACCGCGCCGGCGACCAGCAGGATCGATGCCGGATCGATGATCCCCTTCCCGCCATCGGAGATGACGGTGACCGACCGTGCCCCGCGCGTCTGGATCGAGTAGCTGATGAACAGGCCGAAAAGAACGATGAGCCACGCGACATAGACCCACAGAAGGAACAACGGCAACAGCGCCAGCGCCCCGTACAGCTTCGTGTACCCCGCGCTCTTGACGTAGAACGTAAACGCCCACTTGGCGGCCTCCCACAGGAGCGCCCCGACGAACGCCCCGCTGATCGCCGCCGTCAGCCGCACCCGCGCGTTGGGCACCACGCTGTAGATGATCGTCATGAACGCCGTCGTGATGAGCACCGTGGTCGCGTACCCCAGAACCGTGCGCAGAGAGAACACATCCTCCCTGTCGATCTTCGGCGGCAGCGGTTCTTGCGCGATCTCGGCGACCGCCGCGGCCGTCGGGCTCTTGATGTCCTCCGAAGCCTCCTTGATCGCTTCCTTCTCGGCTTCCTTCTCCGCCGTTCTCTGAGGATCCCCGCGGATCAGGTCCATCAGGCTCCACCCCTGCACCTTGTCGATGCGAGAGATGAACGCATCGGTCGCGTAAAAAGTCGCAAACAGCCCGATGCTGCCCAGCGTCAGGAGCGTCCAATATCGCGTCACCCGGCTCCACCACGACCGACCCGCCGGGACGCGATAAATCTGGTTGAACGCACGCTCGATCTCCACCAGCATCGAGATCGCCGCGTAGATCAGCGCCGCCAACCCCACAAAGCCGATCGTGCGGAACGGGATCGTGCGGACCTGCTTGACCAGCCTCCCGATCCACTCATCAAGGCGCTGGCTGGAGATCTGGGGCGGTGACGCCTTGGGGCCCACCGGGGGCGTCGGATCCTGGCTCACCGTCGAGCCGTCTGCCGCAGCATCGGTGGGCTTGGCCGTGTCAGAGCCTGCACCCGGCGTCGGCGCAGCCGTGGGCGGATTCGCCGTCACCGGATCGGTACCCGGATTCGGTTCATCCTCGACAGGATCGACCGCATCCAGCCCGACCTCGCTCTCGGATCCCGAATCGACGGCGACTTGATCAAGGCCGGCGAAGTGCAGCATCCGCGTGACGACCTTGGAGATCTCCTTCTCCTCCGCGTACGCGCCGATCACCATCAGCCCGATCACCAGCACAGGAATAAGCCCGAAGATCGTCCGGTACGCAAGCGCCGCCGCCATCGCCGGCAACTGCGAGGAAAGCACCGTCCAGCGCGATGGAGAGAGCAGGCTCGCCGCCAACTCCCTGGGAATCCCGATGCCCGGCGCAGCCCGCTGAGTCGCGAACCGATGAATGATCCCCGCCGGAGCCTCCGGTGGGCGTGAGGTTCTGTTGGAACGCTTGGCGATCATGAGTGGCCCGTCCCACCCGCGCGGTGTCGCTCCTCGGTCCCTGGACCCTGGCGGGGTGGTCTTCTCTTCATCGGGTTGTTGCCGGTCGCGCTTTCACCCCTGCACGCCTGTCGAAGGGCCCGCACCTCTTCCCGGGTCAGCTCGCGCCACGCCCCCAGCGGCAACCCGCGGAGTACCAGCGGCCCCAGCGCTACAGCGGCAACCTTCCGCACCGGAAACCCCGACTTGCCCAAGACATCCCCGACGTAGCGGTTCTTGCCCTCGCGCATCACGACCCTCAGCGTGGTCTTGCCGGGCTCGCGCTTGATGATCTCCATCTCGACATGCGACGACTTGATACGTCCCGCCTGCCGCGCGGCGAGCCGCTGGAGCTTGAACATCTCCTTGGCCAGCCGCGGGAGGTCCGCATCGTTGACCTGGCCCTTCACACTCGCCAGGTAGGTCTTTGGCACCCCGTAACTGGGGTGCGTGAGCCGATTGGCCAGTTCCCCATCGTTGGTGAGCAGCACCAGCCCGGTCTCATCCCACCCCAGCCTGCCGACCGGGAACAGCCGCGGCTTGGATGGGTGATCAACCAGGTCCAGCACCGTCCGCCGATCGATCCCCGGCTCATCGGTCGCCACCGTCAGCGTGCGGTCGGGCTTGTGAAGAAGGATGTAGTGCTTGCGAGACCCCCGTCCGGACCGTCCCCCCGTTCGCGGGATGGGCCTGCCATCCACCGTGATGTGATCCTCGGAGGGATTGACGAAGACCGGGAGGGTCGTGACGACCTCCCCGTTGACCTCGACACGACCCTCGGTGATGAACTTCTCGCAGACCCGTCGCGCGGCGACCCCGGCATCGGCCAGGACGCGCTGGAGACGAACACCCGGGGAGTCGCCGACAGGTTCACGGCCGTGATTCGTATGTGATCGATGCACCGCAGCAAGTCTAGATGGGGGTGGACGGGGGCGATGGGGTCGATCACAGGCGCAAAAAACGGCGCTTTGAACGCGCAAGGGGCGAAAGTCCGATGAAAGCCCCGTGTTGTCAGGTTGGGCGATCCGCGCGGCATCAGGATGGTGCCACACGCCGGATGCGGCCCTGGACAAGCCCCGGGTGCAGGATGCCGGGCGGGAGCTTGCCGGATGAGTTCAACGGCGACGGCGCAGGGATCCAGGAAGATTCGCGGGGACGCTCCCGCCGACCGATCGGCCCCCAAGCCGACCTTCGACGCCGACCACATCATCGACAATGTGTTCATCACCCCCAAGGTGCTGGATCGCCGCGCCTTCGACGAACTCTCCGCCGCCCTTCGGCAACTTGTGCGCGACGCCGCCAGCCAGGGCCAGGCCCTCCACGGAACCGCCGGCGAGGTCAAGGCGATGGGAGACAGCCTCCGCGAGGCGACCCGTCAGCTCCAGGCCCGCCTCGAAGCCGCCCTCAAGGTCGCCCCGGCCCTCGATCAGCGGGTCGCCAAGGCCGAGCAGATCGTCCAACTGGCGATCGATCGCAACAAGCTCACCGAGCACCTCGAAGCATCCCTGGGACAGATCATCGATGCCCGCCTGGCGGACTTCACCCGTCGCCTCACCGCGGCGACCGCCGAGCAGGAAGATCGCCTGCGCCTGCTGACCACCCGGGCCGCCGAAGAGATCGATGCCCGCCGCGCTCGCCTCCAAGCCGATGCCGAACAGGCCTGCGAGCAGATCAACCAGGCACGGGCCAAGCTCGCGACCGAGGCCGAGGGGCTCGAACAGATCACCCGCTCCCAGGTCGATTCCGCCGCCGAGCGGCTCGCCGAGCCCATCCGCCAGGCCGACAAGCGGGCCGCGGACCTCATCTCACGCCTCGATGCCCAGATCGAAACCGCCGAGGATCGCCTGCGCACCGCACGCGAGCAGGCCGATCTCAAGCTCGCCAACCTCATCGACACCACCGCCCGCCACGCCGAGACAATGTCCCGCAAGACCCAGGATGAAGTCGGAGCGGTCGATCTGCGCCTTCGCGAATTGGTAGACCAGGCCGCAGGACGGCTCGTCACCCTCCGCACCCAGGCCGATCGCCTCGATGAGATGGCCGCGAGCAAGATCCGGGAAGCGACCGCCGAACTCGACCAGCGCCGGGAGCAGCTCGTCGAACAGTCGCGACGCAAGCTCGAAGCACTGCTGGAAGAGGCCCTCCCCGGCCTCGAGCAGCGCGTCCGCGAATCGGCCGATCGCCAGATCAACGACGCCCTCAACCGCCACGAGGACCAGCTCCTCGCGCAGGATGCCCGCCGCAACGAACAGCTCGATGAGCACGCCCGCCGGCTGGAATCCCAGGCCGGCGCCATGGAGGCCAGGGCCGAGCAGGCCGCCGCGAGCGCTGCCGATGCCGGCGCTGCCGCCGCCGATGCAGCGATGAAGGCGGGCGCCGAGGTCGCCTCACGCCTCATCGACCTGGGCCAAGGCACGATCGACTCGGTTTCCGCATCGCAGGCAAGCCTGCGCGACCAGCTCGCACACGCAGAGAACTCACTTGCCGGCATGGTCGCCGAGATCCAGGCGCAGATCGAACCCATCCGCAGGTTCACGCAGATCCTCGAGCCGACCCTCGATCAGCACGTTGAACATTTCCGTGAACGGCTCGCCAACGCCGGCGGTGAGAGCGTGCGGCACCTGGAAAACCTCTGCAACCAGGCAAGCATGCTCGTGGGTGTCAACGCCGATGGCACTCCCGCGCCCACGGATGGAACGCTGGCAAGCCTGATCGACCGTGCCGCCGGGCTGTACGAAGGGGTCTCATCGGCGATCCAGCGGCTCGAAGAGCTGCGCGAGCAGGCCGACCAATCCCGTGCGTCTTTGGGTGAGGCGATCCGCGCCGCCGGCCGTCCCGATCGCCCCGCCCCGTCGGGCAAGGCATCGTCAACTCACAAGTAGATCTCGCGCCTGTGCGTACTTGGCCCGCGTGGCATCCACGATGCGCTCCGGCAGCGTGGGCCCCGGGCTCTGCTTGTTCCATTTGCCCCCATCGACAAGGCTCTGCAGGTACTCCCGCAGATACTGCTTGTCGTAGCTGCTCTGCGCACGGCCGGGCTGGTATCCATCGGCGGGCCAGAAGCGCGAGCTGTCGGGAGTCAGAGCCTCATCAATCAGGATCGGCTGCGCCTTCTCCTCACCATTGATGGGGATCCCGAACTCGAACTTCGTGTCGGCGATGATGACCCCGCGATCCTGCGCGTGCTGCGATGCCGCCCGGTAGATCTCCAGCGACTTGTCCCGCAGCGATTCCATCAGCGGCCGGCCCGCCAGCTCGCACGCCCGATCGAAGGAGATGTTCTCATCATGCTTGCCCCCCTCCTCCTTGGTCGCCGGCGTGAAGATCGGCTCGGGGAGCTTGTCGCACTGCCGCAGCCCCGCCGGGAGAGGCACACCGCAGATACTCTGAGTCTGCTGGTATTCCTTCCACCCAGAGCCCTCCATGTACCCCCTGACGACGCATTCGATCGGCACCACCCGGCATCGCCGCGCCACCGTCGTCCGTCCCGCCAGATCCTGACGAGTCACATGCCCTTGGAACGCCGAGGCTGGCACCTGACCCTCATCGGTCGAGATCAGATGGGTCTTGCAGATGCCGCGTTCCTCGATGAACTTCAGCCAGAAGACGGCCAGCTCGGTCAGGAGCCGACCCTTCCCAGGGATCGGCGTCGGCATGACGACATCAAACGCCGAAATCCGGTCGGTCGCGACGATGAGCAGCCGCGGCGGGGATCCCGCCTGGCCGGGCAGTTCATACACATCCCGCACCTTTCCGGCTCGCCGGCCGGCAAGGCTGAGGTCCGTAGCAAGTACCGCCGGCTCCCCCGAACCGGGCGAGCCAGGCGGCTGCAAGGGCATCGATTGGGCCATGCCCAACGATACGTCGCACGGCCCCCGCCCAAGCGGCCCTGCAACCCCGTCGGCTTCTCCCCGAGCTACTACACTGTCGGTCCTGTCCGTCCATCCCCACGGGAGATTTCCCTGGGAGGTTCCGCACCGTGAATCCCGCCTAGAGGTCTCTTCCGCGGATGCTCAGCTTCGCCGCCTTTGACAACAACACCGCCAGCTCGCCCTGGTCCGGGCGGCACGCGCACCTCTTCGGGCCAGACGATCTGCCCTTGCCGGGGAACGTCCGATTCGATGATGGCCTGCTCACGTGCGAGAAACCCGGATCCGAGGCGGCGGGCTTGTGCATCCAGATCGTGCTCGATGGACCACCCGCCAGGGATTCGACCGCCGGCGCTCCCGCCGGCTTGGGAATGCTGACGCTCAAGACCTGCCTCCTGCCCGAACGGCCAGTCCCCTATCTCCTGATGCTTGAGCTCGCCCGGCATCAGATCATGCTCTTCCTCAACAAGCTCGAAGACTGGGGCCTGTTCGACCTCCCCGCCGACGACCCCATCATGCTCGATTTCGAGCGCGCTCGGCAGGCCTTCACCGGAGCCCTGATCGCCCAGCGCGCCGGACCCAAGACCCACACCCCCACCGCCCACCACGGCTTCTCCAGCGATGCCGATCGGCTCGCCCACGTCGCACTCTCGCTGGCGGTCGATGCAGGGGAGCGCCTCGCCCTTGTCAACGCCGATCGCTCACTCGCCGGTCGGGTCTCAGGCCAGACCTACGCGAACGCGGTCAACCGTGTCTCGGCGATCACGCAGGAGCCCCCCAAGCCGCTCGCCCCCGCGATCGTGCCAGGATCGGGAATGGCGATCGTCCCAGGTGTCCCCTCGATCGGCTGCTCGGTCAGCCCCGCGCAGTTCTCCGAACCACTGCAGCGCGTGGTCGCCGCCTCCTGCGACTTTGTCTGCATGCCGATGCGATGGAAGGACCTCGAGCCCCAGGAAGGCAAGTACTCGTTCGCCGGCACCGATCGCTGGATCGAATGGGCGGTCCGCCAGGCGCGCCTGCCCGTCTGGGCCGGCCCGGTCATCGACCTGCGAGCTGGCTGCATCCCCGAGTGGCTCTACATCTGGGAGAACGACTACGACACCCTGCGCGAGCTCATCTTCGAGCACGTCCAGAGCGTCATCACCCGCTATCGCCGTACGGTCGCTCGCTGGACCATCGTCTCGGGCCTCAATGTCAATACCAATTTCAAGCTCGGCTTCGACCAGATCATCGACCTCACCCGCCTGTGCGTGATGCTGGTCCGCAAACTTCACCCCGCGGGCAAGGTACAGGTCGAGATCGCCCAGCCCTTCGGCGAGTACCACGCGATCAACCGCAGGTCCGTCCCCCCGCTCCTGTTCGCCGATGCGATCGGGCAGGTCGGGATGCACATCGATGCGATCGGCCTGCGCCTCCAGTTCGGCCAGCCGGTCTCAGGCCAGTCGGTGCGCGACCTCGCCTCGCTCTCGGCGATGCTGGATCGCTACGCAGCCCTCGAGAAGCCGATCGCGATCACCGCCCTGGGAGCCCCGAGCGCCCCAATCCCGCCCCCCGCGAATCCTCCCACCGAATCCCCTCCCCTTCCCGGCAGCCCCACGCTGCACACCCCCGATGGCGGCTGGTGGCGCAGGCCCTGGAGCGATCCGGCCCAGGCCGACTGGCTCCTGCGCGTGATGCAGGTCTGCCTCTCCAAGCCCTACGTCATCAGCGCCTGCTGGCAGGAGCTGGTTGATGCCCCCAACTCCCCCGAGATGCGCTCTGGCGGCCTCTTCAGCGCCACCGGCGCCCTCAAGCCCGCCGGACTACGCCTCTCGCAGATCCGGCAGGTGATCAAGGAAGGGCGGTCGTTCAGGACGCTGGCGGGCGCGGGCGAACTTTGATCGCCAGCAGGTCTCTTTGCATCTTGGCGAACCGCCGTCAGCGCTGCCGCACCATATCAAGGCGGAACTGTCCATCAACGACCGAGAGGTTGCCGGCTGCACTCGCATCGCTTCCAAATCGCAACCGCACTCCCGGCGCACCTGTCGGGAAAAACTCGTGATTCCCGATATGGTTGAGCCTTCGCTTGCCCTGATCCGCCCCCAACACCCAAAGCTCATCCCTCTCCTGCAGCACCTTGAGCCGATCCGTCTCAGTCGGTCCGTACGAGAACTCACCGATGTACTTCTTCTGGTCATCGGGGGTCAACGGCTGCGTCGGCAAGGGATCGCCCGCCCCGCCGAGTGATTCGAGGTACTCGACAACCTTGGCCGCCTGCTCCCCGCCGGCCTTGGCGTGCGCCAAGAGATGGATGCCGTGTGGCCCGCGTGTCTTCTGGGTGCCGGGGCTCGCCTTGACCAGCTCACGGACGACATCCACGTACCCCAGCATCGCCGCGGCGAAGATGTCGATCCGCGCGCCGCTGGCGATCAGGAACTCGGCGATCGCTCGCCGGCCCGTGTGCGCGGCCGCCCCCAGCGCGGTCTCCCAATCTCCAAACCCCCAATCCCACGCCGCGTTGGCAAGCGCGGGATGCTCCCCGACCAGCTCGCGGACTCGCTTCTCATCCCTGTGAGAGGCACCGACGGTCTCCCGAACCCACGCCGGATTCTGCTGTGGGAACCCCGTCCACGGCCCACCCTCCGACACCGCCCCCGCCGGCTGCGCGGCCAGCACCACCCCCGAAGGAAGCACCGCCGAGATCCCCAGCGCCCCCGCACCCCGCCGGATCGCCCCCCGACGGTTCATCTGATCGTTCATCACAGCAACTTCACCCGGTGCCCGGAGAGCCCCGGCCGGCACCATCCCCGGTCAACCCCGATTCGACCCGCATCGCCCCAATCGGTTCCGGGTACCCACCCCCGGAACTTTCATCGTTCCCGCAACCCCCTGCCGATCTCTCAAGGTTGCCCCCGCTCCGCACCCGAGGATTTCCCATGCGCAGCCCCACGACCACCCCGACCACCGCTGCCCTCACCCGCACCGCCCTCCTGCTCGCCGCACTGGCGGTCATCCCCCTGGGCTGCTCGAGCTCCGCGCCTCCACGCCCACGAACCACCACCGCCGGCGCTGAAGCCACCCCCCTCTCGCACCCCGGCCCCGTCGAATACGGCATCCTCTCGCGCGAGTTGGCGGCGATCGAACACGCCTCCATCGATAATGTCTACGCTGCCACCCAGGATGCCATAAGCGGGCTCGAACTGCGCCTCGTCGAAAAGACCAAGGACCGCCTCAACGCAACGCTCGCCGCCCGCACCGCGCACGATGATCGCGTCACGATCGCCCTCTCGCGCCTCAGCAGCGGTGTCACCGATGTGAAGATCAAGGTCGGCTTCTGGGGCGATGAGGCCCAGTCCCGGGCAATCCTCACCGAAATCCGCAAACGCCTCTCGACACCGCAGGCCACCGACAAGCTCGATCCGGCCCTGACCAGCCAGCCCGGAGTGCTCGCCGTCGGTCCCAAGCCCGCTTCAACCACGCTGACAACCCCGGTCACCGTCGCGCCCACGACCCCCACAAGCCCCGCCAAGCCCAGCTCGACCACGAACCCGCTCCCCGGCCCGACACGGATCCCATCCAAGACCGGCACTACCCCAACCTCCACCCCGGCCCCGACGCAACCGAAGCGCTGAGCACAACCCCGAGCGCAATGACACACCCGGGCTCCTCCTCCGAAGCCCGGGCGTCTCATGAATCGTGGATTTGTGTTGAGTGACCTACTCGTCCGAATCGGCCTGACCCGAAGCGACCGAGCTTGATGAGGTCGGGCCGTTGCCCCGCGTGATGCTCATCCGCTGCGGAGACTGCGGCGCCAGCGTCATGCCTAGAGAATCCCCAACGACCCACCCCGGCCGTGAGGTCTGCGCTGCCAGGCTGTCGTAGCGGTTGCTTTCCGATGCACACCCGCCGGCGAGCGCGCCACAGGCAAGCACGATCGCCAGCTTCCACACCCTTCCCGACGTCCGATCATGAGCGGTCATGCGTTGCCTCCGGAGCGGCCGACAAGCCGGCACACGCACTCAACGTCGGCGCGGCATGCTTGCGGATCGCCTTTGGAAAGCACTTGGAGCCATCCCGGGGTGCCGGATGCGCCGGTGGTCACGCGCATGGCGCAAACTCAGGCACTCGCCCCGTGGTTGTCGGTCCTGCATGCCAATCAGGCTTGTTGGTTCTGGGACATTGCCCAGGCACGGGCACCGGTACTAACCGCTATTGCTGCTCAGCCTCATCATCCGACGCAGCGCTGTTCTCGGCGGCCTGGTCGGTTCGCTCCGGACCTGCAAGCGCAGCCCGGCTCACCATCTCATAGCACGTCGCCAGCAACCCCACCAACGGGAATCGAGCTCCCGCGAACGGGCTTGGCCCCAACCGCCGCAGCAACGGATGCGTAACCGCCGGCGGCTCGAGCGGCAGATCAATCTCACGGACCGCTGGATCCACATCCCAGAACGAATCGATGCACTCTTCCAGGGGCTTGCTGGGATGCTCACCCTCCGCGTGCGGTGTATACACCGGCACCGCGGTCGTCCCCACCCCCGACAGCGCTCGCCGCTGGCGAACATGCTCCATTAGGTCCGATGGCGATATCCCGCGCAGCTCGAACATCAGAAATGGCTTGGAAGCCAGTTGATCCGCCAGCAGCGAACCGATGCAGCAGGCGTGCTTGCACCAGGGCTCCGTGGCCCCGCATGTGCAGGAGGTCGTGACATCCCCCGGCTCGAGCGGGAAGAGCCGCACACCCACGCGAGCGAAGATCTCCTCGATGTTCGGAGGAAGCTCTCCGGCGAGCAGCTTGGCGGCGTACACCGCCTGATCGGCCATCAGCGCGACCACCTGGTCCCACTGCTCCTGCGTGAATGTGCCCACCTTGAGCGTGGTGTCGTACGGGCGATATTGCCGACCCTGCACCGACGCCTTCACCGCGCCCGGAACGATCTCCAGCCGCTTGGTCTGCCCGAGCTTGCCGTACTCAACCCCTTCCAGCAGATTCGGCCCGCTCGCCGACTGCTCGATCACCCGGATCCATCGCTGCGTCGTCCACGGGATCGCATCGGCCTCTGGCGAATTGAACCCCGATGACAGCTTGAAACCCCCGCGAACCCGCCGAGGCTTCATCGGCAGCGCTGGCTGATTGGGTCGCCGCGGATACGGAGGTGAAGATCCCGAAGCGGGCGCAAGGGGGCCGATGGGAGTGGGAGGTGTGGAGGAAGAGGGAGGCGTTGGAGGTGTGGGGGGTGTCGGTTGCATCCGTGCGTCGAGCTGATCCACCTTGAACTTCTATTGGCGGCCGAACACCCTGCGGATGCACTCGGGGCCAGAAGGTAAGGGTTGCCGGAGATCGGCCCCGAATCCACTGCAGGGCCGGATAACCCTCGATAAAGAACCCGTTGTGTGGGGTTTGTGAAGGCCGATCGGGTCCGAATCGCTGCTGGGGCGATCAGAACGGCCGCTTCGTCGGATTGATCGCCATGTTGTCCCGGCCAAGGACAAGCAGATCAGCGATCTCGATCGCCTCCGCCATGCTCTGCCGCGCCTGATCCACGTTGAACGCGTTGGGCAGGATCATCCCCTGCTCCAGATGCTCGATCGTCGGGATCGCATCCCCGCAGATGATCGTCGTGTTCCGCGGATCCTCGATCAATAACCCGCATAGCCCCGGCGTGATCCCCGGCATTGGAAAAAGGCTGATCCGCTCCGACAACCGGTCGGCCGCTGTGCTCGCCCGCTGCAGGATTCCCACATCCTCCGAGAGCGCCTCGATGATCTCCTGGTCCGCCTGCTCCTCCAGCTCCGCCTCCGTCTTCAACCGCATCGCCAAGGCAGTCCCCACCGACTCGCGCTCCACCTCACCGATCCACCAATTCGCCCCATCAAACAGCGAGATCGCCCGCCGTACATCCGGCCGGAAGCTGGTCAGAAAGACATCGGTGATCTGGTCCGGCACGATGTTCGCCCGCTCCCCCAGCCTCGCTGCCAGCACCTGCGGCGGCAGCGATGGATCGACGATGATCGTCCGGTCCCCATCCCGGATCAGGGTCGTGGTCGCGTGCCCCGTGCGGACAGGCGCCCGCTCCCCCCAAAGGGGGTGAAACGCCAGCGTGCCGATGCTGATGATGCGGAGGTCCATGAGCCGGCATTGTTGTCCAGAGATACACCGTTCGCGGACCGCTAGGCTCAGATATGAACGCCCAGGACGAACCGGCCCCGCCGGCTCCGCACACTCACGATCCCGCCCGCGGCCAGCGCCTCGCCCTCGCCGGCATGCTCATCAATGCCCTCCTGGCGATCATCAAGCTGTTCGCCGGCCTCATCGGCCACTCCTACGCCCTGGTCGCCGATGCCATCGAATCCATGGCCGACATCGCCGGCTCACTCCTGATCTGGGGTGGACTCCGGCTCGCCGCGCGGCCCGTCGATGAACACCACCCCTACGGCTACGGCAAGGCCGAATCGCTCGCCGCACTCCTGGTCTCTCTCCTCATCATCGGCGCAGGCATAGGAATCGCCGTCGAGGCCATCCGCGAAATCGTGACGCCACACCACGCACCGGCGCCCTTCACCCTCATCGTCCTGATCGCCGTCGTCCTCTGCAAAGAGGTCATGTTCCGCATCGTCCGACGCACCGCACGCCGATCCGGCTCGGGCGCTGTCCATACCGATGCCTGGCACCACCGCGCCGATGCTCTGACCTCGCTCGCCGCCTTCATCGGGATCGCGATCGCCCTCATCGGCGGACCCGGCTACGAACCCGCCGACGATTGGGCCGCCCTGCTCGCCTCGGCAGTCATCCTCTTCAACGGCGTCAAACTCCTCGTCAATCCCGTCCGGGAATTGCTGGATGCACAAGCCGGGGATATCTCCACCCGCGCGTCGGCGATCGCCCTCACCATCCCCGGCATCCAGAGCATCCACAAGGCCGCCGCCCGCAAAGCCGGCACCGGCTACTGGGTCGACATGCACACCCGCGTTGATCCCGGCATGACCGTCCGCGAAGCCCACACCCTCGTGCATCGCGTCAAGGATGAGATCCGCCGACAGATTCCGCAGGTCAAGGATGTCCTGATCCATGTCGAGCCGACGTGAACCCGACACATCCGCACACGCCTGTCCGGGCCTTGATTGGGTGCGGAGCCTGCGAGTGAAAACGCCTTTGAAATCCGGGCCACCATCCGCTCACGCTCCACTTCAAACCGATCCGATACCCTCCCTATGACCCCGCCCGTCGTTCCGGTTTGTCCTGCGCCGATCGCCCCGGCCACCTCAACCTCTCCCGATCCCATGCCCGCCATCGTGCCACAATCCTCCCTACCCCTCAAATCGATCCCGTTCGCCAGTAAATCGGCCTACTTCATCGGCATCGGTGGCTGCGGCATGTCCGGCCTGGCCCGCATGCTCAAGGCCCGCGGCGCCGCCGTCTCAGGCTCCGACATGTCCGCGACGGATGCCACCGAATCCCTCGCCGCCGATGGCATCCCCGTCGGGTTCGACCAGGCACACGCCTGGCTCCCCGAGGCCTGCGATGTCGTGGTCGCCTCCGCCGCGATCAAGCACGACCATCCACAGCTCCTCGAAGCCACCCGCCGCGGGATCCCCATCCTCAGCTACGCCGAGGCCCTCGGCCAATGCATGCTCGGCCGCACCGGAATCGCGATCGCCGGCACCCACGGCAAATCAACGACCACCGCGATGCTCGGCTGCGCGCTTGCCGATGCCGGGATCGACCCATCGGTGATCGTCGGCGCCACCAGCGATCAACTGATGCGGGGCTGCGACCTCGCCCAGCCTGATGACGCCCCCATGGGCTACCGCATCGGCTCGGCACTCATCCCCGCCGGACCGCAGTCCGGCAGCGCCGGCGTCCTGGTCGCCGAGGCCTGCGAGTTCAACCGCTCCTTCCACAACTACCGCCCCGTGCTCGCCTCCATCAGCTCCATCGAGGCCGATCACCTCGATGTCTACGGCTCGCTGGATGACATCGTCAAAGCCTTCCACGAGTTCGCGATGCTCCTCCCCCCCGCCGATCGCGGCGGCAACCTCCTGATCGCCCACGACGGCGCCAACCGCCGCGAAGTCACCGCCGGCCTTGCCTGCAACGTCCAGACCATCGGCTTCTCGCCACAAGCCGACTGGGTGATCGCCTACGACACACCGACCCGCGGTGTCCGCCTGACCAAGGGCAGGGACACCATCGCCGAGTGGATCATGGCGATCCCCGGCGCACACAACGCCGTCAACGCGGCGACCGCGCTCGCCCTGGGCACCATGGTCGGCGCGGATCCCCAGCGCCTCGCCCGCTCCCTCTCGAAATTCCACGGCATCGATCGCCGCATGCAGCTCCTCGGAGAGCGCCCCGTCATCGACCACCGCGGCCCCGGCGTCGTGCGCGTCTTTGACGACTACGGGCACCACCCCACCGAGATCGATGTCACCCTCCGCGCTCTTCGCGAGTCCGAACGCCCCGAAGAGCACGGCGGTCGCCTCATCTGCGTCTTCCAGCCCCACCAGCACAGCCGCACTCGTCACCTGCTCGAGGAGTTCGCCGCCAGCTTCTCGCAGGCCGATGTCGTCATCGTCCCCCACATCTACTTCGTCCGGGACAGCCAGGAAGAGAAGCACAAGGTGACCGCCGGCGACCTCGTGGATCGCCTGCGCCATCGCGGCGTCCGGGCGATGCATCTCTACCCCTTCGAGGCGATCATCGAGCAACTCGAAAACCTCTGCCGGCCCGGGGATGTGCTTGTGGTGATGGGGGCGGGGGACGTCTGGAAAGTTGGCAAGGGTTTCCTTGCCAGCAGGAAGTGATCTGTTTGAACCCGTGAGCGCCGTGGCAGACATCCCCGCCATCCAACGCAACGCCCCGATCCCCACCTGGTTCGGCGTCGGCGGCAGCGCTGAGCAGCTCTGCCGCGTCCGCTCGATCCCCGACCTCAAGCACTGCATCCAGACCGACCCGCTCGCCCGCATCCTCGGAGATGGCGCCAACCTCCTCGTCGATGACGATGGCATCCCCGAGCTCGTGCTTGCCCTCGAAGGCCCCGAGTTCGGGAAGGTCCAGATCTTCGCCTGCACCGGCAAGGTCTACGCCGGCGCTGGAGCCAAGCTCCCCGCGCTCATCAACAAGACCGTCGACCAGGGGCTCGCCGGCCTCGAAACGCTCGCCGGATTCCCCGCGACCGTCGGCGGCGCTGTCGTCATGAACGCCGGCGGCAAGTTCGGCGAGATCTCCCAGTTCATCTCTCGCGTCTTTGCCATCGATCGCGATGGCCACGAACTGACCCTGTCCCACGAGCAGATCTCCTTTTCCTACCGCCACTCCGGCCTCAACCACCTCGTCATCACCGGCGCTGAGTTCCAGCTCCAGGCAGGCGACACCGCCCAGCTCAAGGCCCGCAAGCTTGAAGTCATGGACTACAAGAAACGCACCCAGCCGCTCGCCGACAACTCCGCCGGCTGCTGCTTCAAGAACCCCACCATCACCGCACCCCTGCGACTCCCCGACCCCGACAAAGGCCACGCCGATTTCGCCCCCGGCGCCCGCATCAGCGCTGGCATGCTCATCGACCGCGCCGGCTGCAAGGGCCTCCGCATCGGCTCCGCACAGGTCAGCCCCCAGCACGGCAACTTCATCACCACCGACAAGCAAGGCAAAGCCCGCGATGTGATCGCCGTCATGGATGAATGCACCCGCCGGGTCCGCGAACAGTTCGGGGTCAAGATCGATCCCGAAGTCGTCATCTGGCGCCGAACCTGAACCCCTCTTTTCTCTTCTCCTCTCCGTGGCTCCCCGTGTCCTCCGTGGTGAATCCGAGTGACCACCCAAGCACCCCATCCCAAATCCCTCGCAAACGGCGCC
The DNA here is from genome assembly GCA_020847535.1 of Phycisphaerales bacterium. Lineage (GTDB taxonomy): Bacteria > Planctomycetota > Phycisphaerae > Phycisphaerales > UBA1924 > JAEUJB01. The sequence continues at coordinate 9,026 of JADLBU010000106.1, read as the reverse complement.
AGCGCCCTGGTCCTCGGCGGCGGTCCAGATGACGAGCGCGAAGTCAGCCTCAACAGCTCGCGCGCGATCGCCGATGCCCTCGAAGCCGCAGGCATACCCGTCATCTACCAGGTCATTGACACCCCGACCGCCGCCCAACTCAAGGCCATGGGCGGAGATGTCGTCGTCCCCGTCCTCCACGGACCCTTCGGAGAAGGCGGCCAGCTCCAGGACCTCCTCGAGCAGGATGGTCGCCCATACGTCGGATGCGGACCGCTCGCCGCACGCCTGGCGATGGACAAGATCGCCACCAAGCTCGCCGCCGCCCGCATCGGCATCCGCACCGCCCCCGCCGGCATCTTCGGCGGCAGGGATGACCACAACCCCCACAGCCCTATCGAACTGCCCGTGGTCCTCAAGCCCATCCACGAGGGTTCCAGCGTCGGCGTTCACCTCTGCCACACCCGCAGCGCCTGGGCCGAGGCGATCCCGCAGGTCCGGGCCGACATCGCCCATCACCCCGCGCGGGTCTACATGATCGAGAAGCTCATCCCCGGCTCCGAGCTCACCGTCGGCGTCCTGGATCCCGCAGGCCCCGAGCCCCAAGTCCTCCCCCCCATCCGCATCGAGCCGGCCGTCGAGTTCTACGACTACCAGGCCAAGTACACCCGGGACGACACCCGGTACACCGTCGATCCACCCCTACCCCCGGGGGGCAAGGAGGAGATCCAGCGTTCATCCCTGGCCCTGGCCCGAGAATTAGGAATCCGTCACCTGTGCAGAGTGGATTTTCTGCTCGACCATGACGGCCGACCCTGGATGCTGGAGGTCAACACCATGCCGGGCTTCACCAGTCATTCCCTGCTGCCGATGGCGGCACGGGCGATCGGACTGGACATGCCCCGCCTGTGCGCCACACTTATCGGATGGGCCGCCAGGGACCGGCGAGCCGATTGATTAGATACACCGCAGTCTGGCCCTGCCAGGAACGGCAGAGTGGAGCGTCCGATGGATCGCAAGCAGATCGATACCCCCCAGCTGGACGAGCCCCCGCCCGCCCGCATCGGCTTCAAGTCCGTGCTCGCCAGTACCCTCACGCTCGCCGTGGTCGGCGCACTGGGAATCGGCATCTATCGCGGCCTTGACCCCCTCGAGCAACGCGTTGTCGAAGTCATCGGCACCTCCGCCCCTCGCGTCACCATCAGTTGGCCCAGCCTCAGCGCGATCAGTACCGACAGCCAGCCCGCGAGCACCGGCTCACCCCTCGATGGCCTCCTCTCGGTCTCCTCAACCTCCCTCGACGATGTCCCCACCTGGCTCCCCAAGCACATGCAGGAGCAGGTGCTCGCGCTGGCCGCCAGGGAAGTCGGTCAGTCGGCTTCCCCCCTCTCGGATGATCCCCTCCGCCGTGTCGGTAGCGCGATGGAGAAGTCTGGCTGGTTTGACGGCCGACCCACGGTCCGTCGCGAACCCGGCTCCAAGCTCTTCATCTCCGGCCGTTGGCGCATCCCAAGCGCTGTCGTCCGCGAAGCCGGTCGCGACTACCTGATCTCCTGGGATGGCAAGCCGATGCCCGTCATTTACGAGGCGGGACAGTCCAAGCTCAAGGCCCTGATCGGCGTCTCCGTCAAGCCCGCGGACGCTGGCGCTGCAATCGACTACACCAGGGCCTGGCCGGGTGAAGACATCCAGGCCGGCCTCGAACTCCTCCGCCTCATCCAAGACAAGCCCTGGATCAACCAAGTTGTCGGTGTCGATGTCGGGAGCTTCCAGTCCGATCACATGCTCTCGATCGTGACCACCGGCGGCGGACGCCTCAACTGGGGTGGACGGCCCAACAAGCCCAGGCTCGGAGAGGCCGGCACCGGCTCCAAGCTCGCCACCATCGGCTGGATCCAGAAGCTCTACAACTCGATCGATGCCGGCGGAAAAACCATCGACCTCTACTGGCAGGGTCGCCCCCTCGTCCTGGATGTCTCCGCCACCGCGGGCCTGAATGTCCAGAACGAAACGGAAGGTCCCAAGCTCTACCCCACCTCACCGCTCCCCAGGGACTGACAGGCCAACGATCAGCCGGTGGATGAATCTCCCGACAACACGCCTCTACCCCAAGCTCCCGCACATCCGCGCGACCGCTGGGCCCATCGCCGGGCTGAACCCCGCCCGTGGGCGCTCATGTGGACCGGCTACCTCCTGCTCGCCGCCGTCGCAAGCCTCGGCTCGATCGCCTCCGCTCCCTTCCTCACCCCCGACATCTATCGCCCCGCCGCGGCCCTCCTCATGGCCGCCACCGCCCTTGGGGTCGCCGTCTTCTGGCCAATGGTACGCCTCAGCCAGATGTGCCCGCCCGAGAGCCCCAGGCGCGCGGTCGTCCTGGATTCATTCGCAATCCTCCTCCCGCTCCACGCAACCATCTGGCCCCAGGCAATGCCCGCACTCTCCAGCTGGGATGCCTCCGTGGTCGCCGCCGTTGCCTGCCATTCCACCGCGTGGCTCGCCTTCACCGGCGGCGTACTCGCGTTCGCGCTCATCGATATCCGGCAGAGAGAGTCGGTCGGCGGACGGATCAGCGCGAAGCGCGCAAGCTGGATGCTCCTGATCCTGCTTCTGTGCATCGCCGGCCCCTTGGCGATGATGCTCCGGGGGATGTCCTCCGGGCCCCCGATGCCCGAGCGCTCCCAGGCGTGGTTCATGCTGATGTCCCCCGTGTCGGCTATCTTCGAAATCACGCGCGATCGATCCTGGCTGGGCACACCCGCCGTCGTGCAGCCCGATCACTGGCGGGCCTGCGGATTGATCCTCGCAGCCGCCGGGGTCGCTTGGCTGTGCGCAACACTCCGCGGTCTGCACCCCCGTGTCGACCACGGCCATCCCCAGCCGCCCGATGCACCGCCGAACCACGACCCGCAAGCCGCCCCCGCGGCTCTCCCCGGCCCGGTGGTCGAACACGACCGGCCGGCATTCAATTGACCTTGCCCATCAGCCAGTGCCTTGACCCCGGCTGTGGACCGGACCCAGCAGTGGCGCGTTGTCGGAAGCGAGCGAATGGAATTCATCACCCACAGTGAAAAAGAGAACATCGAGGCCCGCCTGGCGGCTCTGATCGCCAATCGGCCCGTGATCTCCCAGCGGATCGCCGAGGCCCGCGCCCTCGGTGATCTCAAAGAGAACGGCGACTACCACGCCGCACGTGAACAACAGGGCATGGAAGAGGCTGAGATCCGCCGCCATCAGGAACGCCTCGCCTCCGTCAGCGTCATCGATGAGAACAAATCCTCCGAAGTCGTCTTCCTCGGCTCCACCGTCAAGATGAAGCAGCTCGATTCGGACGACGTCGACCTCTATCGCCTCGTCGGCGAAGCCTCCACGACGCCGCCCTTGGATTACACCGAGGTCACCGCCAACAGCCCGATGGGCGAAGCCCTGATGAAAGCACGCAAGGGCGAGACCATCCGCGTGAACACCCCGCGCGGCGTCAAGCGCTTCGAGATCCTCGAAATCCAGTAAGCAGAAACCTTGAGTTCAGATGCGATCCCCGGCGGTCCCCTCCGGCGGTGACCGCACGACCACATCCCTACATGTGAACGATCATCGCCGCGCCCGGGGCAACAACCCAATCAGCACACAGATCGATCCCGTCAGACCCACCCAGATTCCCGTCTTGGGTGACAGCACCAGCCGCTCCAGGATCGAACCGGCTCGCGTCCGCTCCGGCAGCCGCTGCGCCGGCGGCTCGAGCGCTGGGAACACCGATGCATCCGTCAACCCCGGCGAGTCATCACCCATCCCACTCCCCGCGACCGGCCGTACCGACACCGACTCCATCACCGGCAACGGCGAACGGTCCGCGGGGATCTGATTGAGCTGCGAGGCCGCCAGCGAAAGCGCAAGCGTCTGGTCCCGGGCGTGCAGACCCTCCAAAAACTCCTCGTATCGCGTCAGCCGCTCCACCCGGTGCGCTTCGATCGCCACCGCCCGATCCCGCAGATACCTGGCATCCGCCAGATCATCCGCCGCCGGGATCAACAGTGAACACCCGATCAGCCCCAGCCCCGCCAGCACGAACAGCCACCCCGGATCGACGACCACCGCCGCCTTGTGGGGCGCTGGGGATTCGTTCGGAGTAGCTGGAGTGGCATCCATGGCAGAGAGCACAGTGTATTGATCGGCGATCCCCGGGCGATCGCTTAACGGGGATAACCACGGATTGAGCATCCCCTCTCGCGTGAGCAACCAGCCGAAGCAACGTTCCAGATTGTGTGTGCCCGGCCGCCACGGCCGAGGGAGCAAACCACCCATCTCCCCGAAAGGACTGCAACCATGAACATCACGGTCCGGGATCTCTGCTGCCTTGGTCCAGCCGCGATCCTGCTCGCCGCTTCGGGCGCTCAGGCAAAGGTGACCGCCTCCAGCTCCGCCAAGATCACCATCACCGTTGATAGCTACTACGTGGATGACGAAAAGGTCGACGCGAAACCCAGCAAGCTCTACCTGAAGGCGACTCCCAACGCCGAAGCCAAGACCACATCCGGCGACAAGACCAAGGATCCGGGCGCAGGATTCACAGACAGCCGGGGCGAAGCGAAGTGGGATTGGGAGGGAGGCGTTGCCTGGAAGCCCGGACAGGGAATCTACATCAAGGGCAGTTCAACCGTGCTCACCGAACCAGTCGGTTGGGCCTGGCACCGATCCAAGGCCGATGTCAACATCAAGGCAGAGAACAGCGAAGACAAGAAAGTCGCTGTGAAGTTCAAGATCGCTTGGGAATGGGCAGTCGCGACCAGTGGGGATGACAAGGACAAAGAAGAGGGGTACTCCACGGTCGATACCGGCGGGCTCGAAATCATGCAAGATCGCGGGGATACAAAGATCTTCCCGCCGGGGGGTAGCAAGCCCGGCAAGGGAGTGGCATTCGTCACCTTCACGCTTGAGCCAAAGGGCATCCGATCGGGCGAGTGGTTCCTCGAGACCTACGACCGCGTGGCGGCGAAGAACATACCAAGCCCCACCGGCTTCCTCACGCTCTGCGGCGGCTTCCTCGCCATCGGCCGCCGCCGGCGATCCACCTGAACTCCATCCCTCCTACTGCATACTGCCTACTCCCTACCCCCCGCTCCTACCATCCCACCGCATGTCCGATCGCCGCGTCGTCATCTCCGGCCTCGGGGCCATCTCCAGCTTCGGACTGGGTGCCCAATCTCTCTGGGATGGCCTGGTCTCCGGCCGCTGCGGGATCGCCCCCATCACCCGCTTCGACCCCTCCGGCTTCGCCTGCCGGCTCGCCGGCGAGGTCAAGGACTACTCCGCCAAGGACCACGTCCCCAAGAGCTACCGCAAGGCCGTCAAGGTCATGTCGCGCGATGTCGAACTCGCCGTCGGCGCTGCCAAGGCCGCCGTCGAGGATGCCGGCATCACAACCCGCGGAATGGTCTCCGAAGGCCTCGCACAGGAAACAACCTACCCCTCCGAGCGCATCGGCTGCCAGATCGGCGCCGGTCTGATCGCCGCCGAGACCGATGAACTCACCGCCGCCCTCGTCACCGCCCGCGCCGGCCCCGACAACGCCTTCAGCATGCGCGCCTGGGGCTCCGCGACCGCCCCCGATGGCGCCCAGGGCGCCGGAGGCATCAACAACCTCCCACCCCTGTGGATGCTCAAGTACCTCCCCAACATGCTCGCCTGCCACGTGACCATCATCCACGGCTGCGAGGGTCCCAGCAACACCATCACCTGCGCTGAGGCCAGCGGCCTCCTCTCCATCGGAGAATCACTCCGAGTCATCCAGCGCGACGATGCCGACCTCTGCTTCTCAGGCGGCGCTGAGAGCAAGGTCAACCTCATGGGCATGCTCCGGGTCGCGTTCGCCGGCCGGCTCGCCGACACCGGGAACATCACCGACAGCGCCTCGGTCATCCGCCCCTACGACCCCGCATCGCCCGGCAGCGTCGTCGGCGAGGGTGGCGGCATCCTCCTGCTCGAGGAACTCACCAAGGCCCAGTCCCGCAACGCCAAGCTCTACGCCGAAGTCATCGGCTTCGGCGCTGCCCACTCCCAGCCCATCGAGTGGTGCCAGGGCAAACCCACCGCGAACATCGATATCGATGAAGGCCTCCAGTTCGCCATCGAAAACGCCCTCGACGATGCCAAGCTCAAGCCGAGCGACATCGATGCCATCGTCCCCCACGCCGCCGGTGTCCCCTGGATGGACCACGCCGAGCACGGCGCGCTGAAGGCAGTCTTCGGCGATCGCCTTTCCGCCATCCCCATCGTCGCGATCACACCCAACATCGGCTCCTGCAACGCCGGCATGGGCAGCCTGCTCGCCGCCGCCGCGACCCTGTGCGTGAAGCACCAGCAGCTCCCCGCCCAACTCAACGCAGGCAACCCCACCAGCGGCCTCGCCGCCGCCCACCCCGCGCGCCCCGCCAAGCTCCGCTATGTGCTCGCCGCCAGCGGCTCCCTCGGCGGACAGAACGGTGCGATCATCCTGCGAAGCTTGTAATCACCGCTGAATGGATGCTCATACTGTGGTGCATACGAGGCCCACCCACTCGCCGCACCCCACGGCAGCATGTTCTTTCCGAGACTATTGACTTGCTCTACCCCTCTCCTGTTATGCTGTTTGAGTTGTCGAGGGGTGCCGAGTGCTGCGAGAAAATCCTACACAACACACCAGTCCATATCTCTACGTTGCGTTTACAGCAATAATGCTCGCCACTGCATCTCTTGCCCAGCAGGACGCCTCCGCAACTTCTCGACTGCACGAGTGGTTTGATCGGGAAATCGCCCAGGCACAAAGGATCCCAGATCTCTCGGGATGGTCACTCGTATATGTCCAGCGGGTGTACCCCACGCTGAACCAGCAGGAGGCCAATGCCCTGCGTTCGCAGATCGCCAACAAGCCGGACCATCCCCGCCTCGACGAGCTTGAGACGTACGATGATTTCGCACGCACAAAGCAACCCGCCATCATGCATTTCAGTTTCTACTCCGGTGGAGAGGGTCGTTGGCGCTCCTGTCTTTCCCACACTGATGCGTATTGGGATACGGTAATGTCGCCCGATGGCGCCTGGCAGCTGTCCGCCCAGTCGCTCGAGATTTTTCCGGCAGACGACCCCGCATCTTCACCCGCGACAAAGCGCCGCTCGATTCTGATCCCGCAGATCTCGCGCTTCCTCTATGGTGGTCTGGGGATCGCCGCCACCTCCAATCTCACTTTCACTGGATTTGAACTGCTCCCCGGCGACAAATGGAGGGCGATCGGTCGGCTTGCCGACAATGCGATTTCTCCATACGCGCATGTCTTCGAAGGCACATGGGATTCCGCACGCAATCGCGGCTTTGTCGAACGTGCCACCGTCTATCACCAGGGATATCCAGGTCCAGCCGTAGAGCACGAGCGCTATGCCGGCTGGGAATACTCGCAAGACATGGAACGCTGGCTCGCCCACCGCATCGAACGCTTCAATTCCGCGAACAGGCTCGTGCGGACCTTCGAAATCGAATCCGTTCGCAAGAACCCGGCGCCGCTCGAACAGATTATCCAAGTACCTCGTATGGATGGGCGCGATGTCGTAAGAGGCGAACTCCGCGTGCTGCAGATTGCTGACCATCGAACCAAAAGCTATATCAAAAAAAACGAAGATGGCTCGCTTACTTACGGTTTTATCACCGCTTCAAGGGCCGCCGCGGCTTCGTGGTGGAAATGGATCGGCTGGGCAACCCTGGCCGTGATCGGCGTAATAACCTTGTTTGTCGCAAGGCGTAAGCTTGGTCGATAGCAGCAACCCTCAGGGAGACGGCCATGAGAGCATTCAATCGTACAACGAATCGAGTTGCAAACGTGCTTGTCGGAGCATCGGTGGTGTGCGCTTTCGCGGCGATCGCTTTGTCCCGTCCCGGAGGTGGTCCTTCAACGCCTCGTCTTCGCGAGAATGGATCGACGCCCTGCTGCGCGGACTACGACATCGAGTGCAACAAGGACGGTTCAACGTGGCCATGCCCCCAGGATTCTGATCAGGCCGGTTATACCGTTACGCTCGTCACCGAAGGCAGCCCCGGCCAGACGAACCCCCTGCAGACCCACGCAGGCTCGTGCTACATTACTCGTACCACCTGCGGCAATACTCCAAACGCGTGCGATGAAGTGCCGACCCCAGTTCTTCGGCATTGCTACAACGTCATCCCGTCAGGAGCGAATTGCTGATCACACCGTTATGCGTCGCCTGATTTCCATAACCGCGCTGCTCGCTGTCGGTGCCGTCATGCTGGTCATGCTTTTTGCGGGCGTCTTCAAGCTGGCGGCGCTCGATCAGACCGCGATCGCCTTTGCCGCATTCGACGCGTTTTCCCTTCCTGAATCGGTGGCGGCGACCATTGCGCTGGTGCTTTCGGGAGTCGAAATTCTGATTGCCCTTACATGGGCGATGGACCGTGTGAGGCGGCCAGGTGTTCAGTTCGCCGCAATCTTCTTGTTGGCTCTCTTCATCCTCATCCTCACCATCCAACTGCGGTATTCGAACCCGCCCGACTGCGCATGCCTTGGGCTGCTCCAAAAGTTCCAGGCGTTCGCGGCCGATGCGCGGGGCGAACTCAAACGCGTCTGGTGGCTCTTCGCGATCATCGCCGCCGGCACGCTCGTACAGCATTTCATCGGCGAGCCTGAACAGAAAGCGGCTCCATCGTGAGAAAGGCTTGGACCATCATCGAGATACTCGTCGTGATCGCAGTCATCGCTTTGGCCGTGGCGATTATTCTCCCGACGATCGCCAGCTCACGCGCATCCGCCAAGCTCGGACTTACCTCCTCACGGCTTCGCCAGAACGCGGCGGTCATGCACGCTTACGCATCGGACTGGCGCGACTACCTTCCCCTCCCTCTCAATCCCAGACACAAACCCTACCGCATCACACTCTCGGAACTATTGATTTCTGCGCAGATATAGGCACGAGGCGTCACAAAGAGAGGCCCGCGTGATCGAAGGCGGCGGCGAGCAGGCTTGGCCGGCAACGCTGACGCGTCATGGAGCGGCGTACATGGCGACGGAG
>JADLBU010000105.1 GCA_020847535.1 Phycisphaerales bacterium | reverse complement strand
GGGCGCTGCGATCGGCGCTGCTGGGGCGGGCGGGATGTCGCGCAAGTCCGCGGTGTGTCGGGGGTTCGGGCATTCGCCCCGTTGACTGTCGATCCGGTGGTTGCGGGTTCGAGTCCCGTCCGCCTCGCTTGTCAGAGCCCTGAGTGCATCGGGGCTTTGTCATTTTTGGGGCGTGGGATCGCCTTCAGGCAAACGTTGCCAGGAGGGTTGAGAAGTCGTCGGCGAGCACATCCTTGCCAGCGATCGACACGACGCGCTGGTGGAGGTTGTCGAGGAGTCGCGGGCCGTGCTCCTGGTGCGAATGCATGAACTGTTCGAGGCCCGCGATCCCCCAGAGTTTGCCTGAGTCCAGAGCGACCTCCGTCACGCCATCGCTGTAGAGCAGGAGCGATGAGCCGGGCGTGACCTTGGCGGTGAGGGTCGGGAACGTCTCGGTCGAGTCCACGCCGATGGGGGGGCCGGGGCCGAGGAGTTGGGCGATCTGGCCGTCGGCTGACAACCGTGCCGGAACGAGCAGCGGCGGGGGGTGGCCGCCGCCGGAGAACGAGAGCGTGCGGGTGCTGCGTCGATACACACCGTACCAGATGGTGAAGAACATGTTGTCGTGCTTCTCCATCGGGAACGCTGCGTTGAGGTGGTGCAGGACGCCGGTGGGATCGCGCAGGTCAGCGCCGCTGAACGCGCTGCTTCGGACGGCGTTGCTTGCAGAGACGCCCAGCAGCGCGGGACCGACGCCGTGCCCGCAGACATCGAGGAGGTAGAGCGCGAGGTGGTCGTCATCGATCCAGAAGTAGTCAAAGCAGTCCCCACCCAGGGAGGCGGAAGGGACGAATCGCCAGTCGATGGCGACCGGTTCGCGGATCGGGCTGGGGAGGAGTGAACGGACGTACGCGGCGGCCTTGGCGAGCTCTGCGGCAAGCGCTGCCTGGCTGGCGCGGAGGTCTTCGAAGGCCTGGTTTCGCTGCAGGAGCGAGAGATAACCGCGGGAGTGGTAGCGGATGCGTGCGACCAGCTCGACGGGATCGGGGAGCTTGACGATGTAGTCGTTGGCGCCGCGGGCGAAGGCCTCGGCCTTGGTGGTGCCCTCTTCCTTGGAACTCAGGACGATAAGGGGGGTGAGGGCGGTAGCTTCCTGCTGGCGATACCCGCGGACCAGATCAAGCCCATCGGCATCTGGCATGACCAGATCCTGGAGGATGACGGTGGGCTTGAGGCGGGCGGCGGCGGCGAGCGCTTCGGCTCCCTTCTGGCAGAAGTGGAACGTGATTCCCTCCTGCGGCGCAAGGATTCGCCGGACGGCCTCGCCGATGATGAGCTGGTCATCGACCAGCAGGACAACGCAGGTGTCGGGCACGTTCATGGCGCAACTCCCTCGGAGGGCGGTGTTGCCTGTGCGGATCCATCGCCATGCAGGAGCATCCCTGCTTGGCGGAACACGATCTCGGACTTGAGCAGGGCATCGACGACGTCAGGATCGAACTGCGTCTGGCGGCCTTCCACGATGATCGCCAGCGCCTTCTCGTGCGGCATGCCGGGCTTGTAGACCCGCTTGGAGGTAAGGGCATCGTAAACATCGGCGACGCTCACGATCCGGGCCTCGAGCGGGATGTCGTGGCCGCGCAGTCCGCTGGGATAGCCGCCGCCATCCCAGCGCTCGTGATGGCAAGCCGCGATGTTGCGGGCCATGCGGAGCAGCTCATCTCCCGAGTCCCGCGCCAGGATCGCATCGAGGGCCTCAGCGCCGATGGTCGGATGGCGCTGCATGATCGAGCGTTCCTCGGGCGTGAGGGGCCCTGCCTTGAGCAGGACTCCGTCGGGGATGCCGACCTTGCCGATGTCGTGGAGCGACGAGGCAAGCTGCAGATTGATGACCCACTCGTCGGTCAGGTCGGGCAACGTGCCGCGAAGCTGCTCGGCGAGCACACGGCAGTAGGCCTCGATGCGTTCGAGGTGTTCCCCGGTGTCGGAATCACGGCTTTCGGCGAGCTTGGCCAGGCCAAAGATCAGGGTGTTGCGGGCGCGCAGCTCGACGGCCTGGCGTTCGGCGACCAGTCGTCGCTTCTCGGCCTCGTTGAAGGCCTTGGCCTGGAGGAGCAGGCGATAGGTGCGGGAGTGGTAGCGGATGCGGGCGATCAGCTCGACCGGATCGGGGAGCTTCACGAGGTAGTCGTTGGCGCCGCGGAGGAACGCCTCGGCCTTGGTCTGAGCTTCTTCCTTTGAGCTGAGCACGATGAGCGGCGTGAGGTGCGTTGCTTCATGCGCCCTGTAGTTCCGGATGATCTCCAGGCCGTCTGCATCGGGCATGACGAGGTCTTGCAGGATGACTGAGGGATTCAGGCGTATGGCGGCGGGGAGGGCCTCGGAGGCTTCGGTGCAGGCGTGGAACTCGACGTCACCCTGGGAACTCAGGGAGCGGCGGACGGACTCGCACACGATGGGCTGGTCATCGACCAGCAGCACGACGGGGGCATCGGGCTGGCGGTGGGCTGATGAGGAGCCCGGGCCGGGTGTCATGCGGACCTCCGGGCGCGCTCGGCCTGTCCGGCCATCGCAAGGGCGATTTCGGACCCGATCGCCTGAACCGTGAGCGTCTTCATGGCAGCGCCGAGTTCGACGGCCGCGCCGGGCATGCCCCAGACCACGCTGGATGACTTGTCCTGGGCGATCGTGATCCACCCCGAGGCGCGAAGGCGCGCCATGCCGGCCGCGCCGTCGCGGCCCATACCGGTGAGCAGAATCGCGGCACCGGGTGCTGCGTTCACATCCGCGAGCGATTCGAAGAAGACATCGACCGATGGCCGGTAAACCACATCTCGCGGCTGCTCGACGTAGCGAAGGAGTCCGCCGGAATCCACGATGACGTGGTCGTCGGTCTTGGCGAGCAGGATGACCCCCGGGGATGGCGATTCGAGATCGGCGATGGCCTTCACGCGGTGTCCGGTCTCGCTCGCGAGCCAGTCGGACAGTCCGTGGGCGAACGAGGCGTCGATGTGCTGTACCACGACGACGGGCCAGGGGAGCGGCGTGGGGAGCGCGGAGAGCACGGTCGCGAGGGCTTGCGGTCCGCCCGTGGAAGCGCCGATGGCGACCAGCGGCTGCAGGTGCTTCCGACCCCCGCTCGCCGGCACGTGGATCGCATGCACGGGCTTGGGAGATGGACTTCCGACGAGCAGCGCGATGGCGCGGGCCTTTCGGATCAGTGCTTCGGCGTTCACGACCCCGCCATCGGGCGACAGACCGGGGGTCGCCACGGCATCAAGGGCTCCAGCGCCCAGCGCCTCGAAGACCTTGCTCGCGTTGCCCTCGACGGTGGCCGTGACAACGAGGATCGGGCACGGCGTGGATCGCATGATGCGGCGCGTGGCCTCGACGCCGTCCATGACCGGCATGAGCATGTCCATCAGGATCAGGTCCGGCCGGTCCGCAGCGCACATGGCGACCGCCCGCTCACCATCCTCGGCGATCCATGCGATCGAGGCGCCCGGGATCAGCGCGACGGATCTGCGCAGCGACTCGACGGCAAGTCGCAGGTCGTTGACGATCGCGATGCGCATCAGCCGGCCGCTCCGATCAGGTCCCGGACCATGCGGATGAGCGAATCGTCCTGGAAGCTGCCCTTGGTGAGGTACGCGTTGGCCCCGGCTTCCAGGCCGGCCAGGCGATCCTCCTCGCGGTCCTTGTACGAGACGATCACGATCGGGAGCGAAGCCAGCTTGGGATCGTTCCGCACAGCGCGGGTGAGTTCGATCCCGGTCATGCGCGGCATGTCCACATCCGTGACCAGGAGGTCGTATCGCCTTGTGCGCAGCATGTTGAGCCCGTCCTTGCCATCCACGGCCACATCCACATCGTACCCGTGACGGCTGAGGAGCTGGCGTTCAACCTCGCGGACGGTGATGGAGTCATCCACGACCAGGACGCGTGCGCGGGTGTGATCCTGAACATCGAAGGCTCGGGATACTCCGAGCGGACGCCCGCCCTCGAGGGATTGGCGGACCGATCGACGCAGGTCATCCACATCGACCACGAGCATGGGCGTGCCGTCGGACCGGATCGCCGCCGCGGAGATGTGCGGAACCTGGCCCAGGCGGGCATCCAGGGGACGAATCACCAGATCCTCTTCCTCGCACACCTCATCGACGACGAGTCCGCAGCGGTCGTGGCCCGCGCCGATGACCAGCACGGAGAGCATCTCGGAGTCGGCCGCCTTGATGTCCAGCGCGAGGATCTCGGATGCACGCACCAGACCGATCGATGAGCCGTCGAGATCGAACTGGGATCGCCCCTGCACGGGCGGGGCAAAGCGCTTCTCGATGACGACGATGCGCTCGAGCTTGGCCAGGGGCAGGGCGTAGAACTCGGCCCCGATCCGCACGATCGCAGCGCGTACGACCGACCGCGTTACAGGCAGCCGAAGCGTGAAGCGGGAGCCGCGTCCCAGCTCAGACTCGAGAGTTACGGTTCCGCCGACCTCCTGGGCCATGGACTGCACGACATTGAGCCCGACGCCGCGGCCGGAGATCTCGCTGACGGTCTGCCGGGTCGAGAAGCCGGGGAGGAAGAGCATCTCGAGGAGCTCATCGCGCGTGAGGCGCTGGGCGGTCGCGGCATCCACGAGCCGGCGCTCGACCACCTTGGCGCGGACGGCCTCCGGGTCGATTCCCCGGCCGTCATCGCGCACCTCGATCGCCAGCATGCCGGACTGGTGGCGGGCGATCAGATGGATGGTCGCGGCCGCCGGCTTGCGGGCGGCGATCCGATCGGACGGGATTTCGATCCCGTGGTCAAGGCCGTTGCGGATCAGGTGCGTCAGGGGTGCATCGAGTCGTTGCAGGATGTCGCGATCGACCTGGACAGACTCGCCCTCGATACGCAGTGTCACCTCTTTTCCCAGTTCGCGAGCCAGATCCCGAGTCATCCGGGCAAAGCCGCCGGTTCCCTCGGAGAAGGGGCGCAGCCGGCTGCGGACGACTTCGGCGTGCAGAGCTCCCGAAAGCTCCTCCATGCGCCGGAAGGCATCTTCGAGGCGGGCCGTCTGTTCGACGCGTGAGGTTCGCAGGGCGTTGGTGGCGATGAGAAGCTGCTCGAAGGCATCCCTGGCGGCATCGCTCTGGCGGCCGTTGGCGTGCTGGCCCTCGGCGAGCGCTTCGCCCATTGCGCGAACGGCACTTTCCAGGGCTCGTTCCCGGGTCTTGAACTCCGACAAAGGTCCGCGCAGCGATTGGAGGCGGGTTGCTTCGACGGTCGATTCACCCGCGAGGAAGAGCATCCGATTGAGCACGGTCGCGGCGACTCGTACCGCGCCCTGTGCTGCCGATGCGGAAGGGGAATGGGAGGCGGCTTGGGGGGGGCCGTGTGGAGTCGAGTGTGGAGTTGGGGGTGGAGTTGGGGGCGGGGGTGGCTGCTGCGGAGGTGGCGAGGGGGCCGTGGCTGCGTCTTGGACAGTGAGTTCGGCGGGCGCGGCCGGTGGTGGCGGTGATGTTGCCGCCGGCGCTGGAGATTTCAAGGCCGTTACGAGCGCCGAGATGCGTTCGGTGTGCGCGGCGATCCATTCCGGGAGATCGGGCTCGGCGAGCGTACGCAGCCCGGCCAGCACATCCACACACGCGAGCAGTTGATCGATCCTGGCGGATGTGATCCGCTCCTTGCCGGACTTTGCGGCCAGGAAGCATTCCTCCATCGCGTGTGCGAGCGGGACGACGACATCCAGCCCGACGATCCGGGCAGCGCCCTTGACCGAGTGTGCCGCCCGCATGAGAGCCTCGACCGGTGATGAATCGTCTGGAGATTTCTCCAACGCGAGCAGGCCGTCGCTCAGCGCTGCGCAGTGCGACTCGGCCTCGAGCTTGAAGAGGTCGAGCAGTGATACACCACCAAAGGGAGAGGTATCGCTCACGACAGGCCTCCCAGGAAGCCTTTGAGCACGCGTTCTCCATCGAGCACGGTGACGGTCTGGCCCTTGATATCGGCGATCCCCGTCGTGAAGTCCGCAAGCGCGAATCGCACGGTGATGGGCGGGGGCCGGAGCGAGGCGGCCTCGACCCTCTCGAAGCCGATGATGCAATCGACCTCGAAGGCCCAGGGCGCTTCGGCCGGACCGATCAGCACCATTCGCCGTCGGGCATCGACATCGGTCGGCGTGCCGCCGGGGGATGTCCGATCGGGAAGGCCGAGCATCCGGTGCATATCGGCGCAGGGGATCAGTTCGCCGCGGATGTTGCACAGCCCGCGCAGCAGCCCGGAGGCGCGGTGCGGGATGGGAACGGGCCTGACCTCGGGCGTCACTCGGCGGAGCAACTTGGCGGGGAGTGCCGCCGTCTCATCACCAAGGCCGAACAGCAGGAGGCCGATCATGGCTCCGCCGCGTGTCTCGGCAGCGCGAGCGGCCCATTCGGAGCCCGCTTCGAGTTCAGCGCTCGAGATCGGGCGGTCCAGGAGGCGCAGCGCTGCGCCGGTATCGGCCTGAGACGATGCGAGCGGTGTCGGCGTATCTGGGGTGCTCACGGCGAACCCTCCCGCATGGCCGAAGCCCATGCCCTGCGCGCGCGGTCCCAGTACGCGGCGGCTCGCCGGGCATCGCCGGCTCGCTCGCTGATAACCGCCAGTTGCAGCAGAGAGGCCGTGCGATCGGGTTCGAGGTACACGGCCTGCTCGAAGCAGCGTTTGGCATCCGCGGCATCGTTGACAGCCATGCGGATCAGGCCGAGCAGTTCGAGCGCGGCCGCCGAGGGCCCATGCTGTGCGAGCAGGGTCCGGACTATCGATTCGCTCTCTCGCAGCTGGCCCGCATCGGCGAGCGCACGGGCATCGTCAAGCATTGCCCCGGCCGGGATCTTCCTGGCGGGGGTCGGGGCGGGTAGGACATCTCGGCCGGTTGCCAGCGCAGCGTGGGCGTGGGTGGCCAAGGGGGTTGCTGCACGCACCGCAGTCGGCTGCAACGCGGCATCTGTCTCGATCCGTTCGAGCGCAAACGTGTGGGGCGCGGGAACGGGTCGCCACTGTTGTTTGCCGGTGAACATCTCCGCGTGGCCTACGAACAACAGCCCGCCGGGAACCAGTGCATCATGGATCGCCGACAGGAGGCTGGTTCGTACAGCCGCGTTCATGTAGATCATGAGATTGCGGCAGAACACGACATCCAGCGTCTGCGGTGCGCTCCAGGTCGAGGCATCCCCCTGCGAGAACCTCACGCACGATTGGGCGATCGGATCGATGCGGATCCACTCCCCATCGTGCCTGAGATACGGCGTCGCCCAGGCGGGTATCTCACCGCGGATCGACGCCGATGAGTAACGCCCCTGGGTGGCGATCCGCAGTGCATCGGGGCTGCGGTCGATGGCATCGATGGCGATTCGCTGGGGAGCCCAACCCGCGTGCAGTGCGGTGATCGCCATGCACAGCGGCTCCTGGCCTGTCGCGCATCCGATGCTGCACATGCGCAGGGTCGTCGTGCCGGAGGCCAGGCGCGAACCGAGGTGGTCGGCCAGCACATCGAACGAACGCGGATAACGAAAGAGCCACGTCTCCGGGACGGCGATGCCGGCGATCAGCCGATCGACCTCCGGTGGATGGGTGGAGAGACCGGCGACATACGCCCGTGCATCTCCGGCTGAGACGGCGGCGATTCGCTCGGCAACCAGCGCATCAAAGGATGGCCCTTCGAGCAGCGAGGGCTCGAGAGCGGTGTTCCTGACGAGCCAATCACGTACGGACAGCGCGGTCATGTGGCAGCCTGTTCCAGTCGTTGGATGAGGGTATCGATCTGGTCGGGCGCAAAGAGATGGGAGGGACGCACCAATTGCACTAACCCCCAGCGGGTCTGCGCCACCGGTCCCAGGAACTTGCCGGTCGGGGATGCCAACCCGGGATGCGCATCGGCGGCGTCAAAGTCGATGCTCCCGATATCCAGCACGCTCTCTACCCAGATCCCCACCGGCCAGTTCCCGACGGGCCAGAGCCGCTCATCACCGGCAACCACCCGTGCAACCAGAACGCGGTTCATCATGCGATCCGGCGGTGAGGAGGCACCCAGCAGGGTGGCGCAGTCGACCAGGGGGATCAGCCGGCCGCGGAACACGAACAGCCCTCTCACCCAGTCCGGCACGGCTGGCGCCGGCCGGCTCGCCAGCGGCGGCAGCACCTCGACAACATCCCGCGCGTGCATCGCCAGGAGCGAGCCCGCCGAGCGCCAGATGACCGAGAGCACCGGCATCGCTACTCCCTGAGGTTGAAGCGTGCAACGGCCTCGCGCAGGGTCGCGATCGCGGTCTGAAGGTCCGCAGCGGCTCGCCCGAATTCATGGGCCGACTGCACCGTCTGGCTCGCGTTGGATGCCAGCGACGCCATGCCCTCGCTGATCTGCTGAACGCCCTCGGATTGGGCCTGCATGGATTCGCTGACCTGCCGGAACGCCTCCGTGCTGGTATTGACGCGGGTGATGATCTCGGTGAGCTGCATCCCGGCGGTCGCGACATCCCGGACGCCGCGCCGCACCTGGTCGGAGAAGCGGTCCATCTCCATGACGCCGGTGGAGACAGCGCTCTGCATCTGCTGGACGATCTGCTCGATGTCGAGGGTCGCCGCCGCCGATTGGTCGGCCAGCCGGCGGATCTCCCGGGCGATCACGAGGAACCCGGCGCCGACCTCCCCGGCGCGCTCGGCCTCGATCGCCGCGTTGATCGAGAGGATGTTGGTCTGGTCGGCGACCTTGGCGATCGTGGTGATGACGGAAGTGATCTTCTGGGAGCGATCGCTGATGGCGCCAAGCTTGTCGGCGATCGAGCGGGTACCCGAATTCAGATCCTGCATCACCGACTCCATGCCCTGGAGCCCCTTCTGGCCCGCGCCGGCGAGCTCGGCCATCTCCTGCCCGACGCGGTTGACCGAGTCCATCGTGCGGGCCAAGTCGCGTCCGGTCGCAGTGATCTCCTTGACGGCCGCGGCGATCTGGTTCGAGGCCGCTCCGAAGGCCGCGGTGGAGGCCTCCTGCTGCTTGCTGGTGGCGGCGATCTCGGTCGCGGTGGAGTTGAGGCGGATGCCGGCCTGCTTGACGTTTCCGACCAAGGCGTTGAGGTTGCCATCCATCGAGTTCATGGAGCGCATCAACTGTCCGGTCTCATCGGCGCTGGTGGATTCGGGGATCGGCCTGGTGAGGTCGCCCCTGGCGATCCGCTCGGCGGATGCGGCGGCGACCCGCACGCGAGTCGTGATCCCGCGTGAGACGAAGTACAGCAGCGCGCCGACGAGCACCATTCCCGCCAGGCCCAGGGCCACGTTCCTGACGATCGAGGCGTTGGCAAGCCGCATGCATTCGGACAAGGGACGCCTGATCACGATGGTCCACCCGCCGACCTCCGTGCGCTTCACGGCGTAGAGACACTCCTCATCGAGGACCGGATCGTGAGCCTCGAACGCATCTGGCTGTTCGCCCTTGGGCTCCGCGAGCCATCGGAGAGCGCTGGGCGCGTACGAGGTGTCGGAGATGCGTCGCATCTCGAGGGCTGCCGCTCCCGCGGCTTGCGGTGCGCTGTCGGTGGTGGCGGCGATGAAGGTGCCTTCGGGGCTGAGCACGAACACATCGGCGCTTGTACGTGCCTTGACCTTGCCGATGAGCTGTGAGATGAACGCAAGGCTGCGATCCACGCCGGCGACACCGACGAATTTTCCATCCATGATGATGGGGAACGAGTGGGTAAGGAACGGGATGCCGTCCTGTGCGCGGGGCTCGGTGATCGTGGCGAGGGCCTGGCCGGATTTGGCAAAATCGTTCTTCGGACCGAGGTAGAAGGCCATGCTCTCCATGCCGGCCGCGGCGCGCAGCTTTACCACGCCCGTCCTGACGCCGCCGATGTACTCGTCGTACCACACCGGCGCGAAGCGTCCGGCGGCATCCATTGCTTCACGCGGCACATCGGCGGATTTGAGTGCCGCAGAGTCCTGGCCGTCGGCATTGGGCTCGTAGACCACGAACATCGACAGGTTCTGATCGCTCAGCGCGTTCATGCCCTTGAGGTGGTCGGATGTCTCCTTGCGCTTGCCGAAGAGGCCGGTCGTCTGGTTCGTTGCGATGATCGAGGCGATGTATCCCCATCGCTGGTTTCGCGTCCCCAGCTCCGCCGCGGCCCCCTCGGCATCCGCCGCGAGAACCTCCTTCTCGGCCTTGAGCGCGTTTCGATACCCATCCATGCCGCTCAAAGTGACGATCGCCGCGATCGCCATCATCGACGGCACCACGCCAAACATCAGCAGGCGCCCGGCCAGACTCCTCGTGAAAGGGGTGGTGCTCATGTGTGTGATCTCGAACGGTCGCAGCAGACGCGTGCAATCATGCCACCAGCCTAATGGAATTTCGATCTCCGTAAATCCTGATGCGTCCGGTGGGGGTTATATGCACGCCGAAGGCACTGCCGAATTTGCGCCGCGATCTTTACTAGACCCCTAACAGCCCGGGCGACGTGCTTTCCGGAGTTCTTGTGCTGGAGCTTTGGGATCGTGGCGAGGCAGGATTGATCCGCCGCATCGGTCAGCGGTGATCGCTGCGGTCATGCGTAGCCCGTGGATCCCCGCCGGTTCCCATGCCGGCCCAGCGAGGCTCATCGTCGGCGCGGTCGCGCCATGCCTGTGCAGCAATCGGATCCCCCATCTCAACGTGCAGAGCAGCGAGGTCGTTGAGGACCATCTTGCGCCAGGCGAAATTGCGATCCGCGTAGCTGTAGTGCTTCTCCCACGCGACTTCGAGCAGGGGGAGCGCCTGCTTCATGACCGCTTCATCCTTGTGCTCTCGGCCGAGACCCAGCAGCACGTGCCCGCGAACGAGGCGGAGGTGGTTGATCTGGTCGTTGGCGCTATTGCCGAGCTTCTCGGCGACGCGGAGAGCCCGCTCGGACATCTCGTTGGCCAGCGATTTCTCTCCGGTCTCAAAGAGGCAGAAGGCAAGCATGCCCTCGCTGAGGGCCATGGTGTGGTGGTCATCCCCGACCTCGTTGCGGAGCTCTTCGACGGCCCGGCGCAGCGGCCCGACGGCCTCAGAAGTGCGGCCCGCCAGCGCCAGGTACCACCCTTCGCGGCGCCGGCTGTCGGCGGCGAGCAGCTTGTCCCGCGCTGCCTGTGGAACCGCTCCCCAGATCGCGCAGACGCGCTGCGCCAAGGGGACTGCCTCATCGGCGTGACCCGAATAGGCCAGGGTGGCTGCCGCCTCATCCAGGCACGGCATCACCGAGAGGTCGTTGGGTCCGAATCGATGGGAAAGGATCTCGGCGGCCTGGATCGCCGCGGCAGCTCCCAGATCCCATTGCCGCTCATCCTGCGCCGCTCGAAGCTGCGTCAGCAGCATCCCGACCAGCGACGGGTCGGCCGGGCCCAGCAGCAACTCCTGCAGCCGGAGCAGGTGCCCGATCGCCAAGGTGCGGCCTACCTCCTTGCGCTGGGGAGAGATTCCGCGATCGGGCAGCGCCAGCAGGGGCAGATCCTGCCGGATGCTCGCCGCGACGCTGCCGGGCAACGCCGTGCGGTGCGACTCGGAGCCGCCCGGTCCATCGTTGCGCCAGGCCGCTTGGAGAAGCTTGGTGAGCCGGGCCTCGGGGTAGGCCTCTGCGAACACCGCAGCATCGGCGAGTGATGCAAGCAGCTCACGGTTTTCCGGGGGCATTCGGCGCAGCCGCCGGCGAAGCGAATCTTCCAGGAGCGGTTCGCACACCGTGGCATCCCGCAGCGAAGCGCGGGCCTTGAGGGCGGTCATGGATGCGATCGGAAGATCGGCATCCTGATCCGGGAGCGTCTTGAGGACTTCCAGCGCGGTGTCGGCCTCGCGCACGGCATCGGCGATATTGCCACCCTCCATGAGGATGCGTGCCAGCAGAGCCCTGGTCTCGGCAGTCGGGGCCAAATCGGGGCCCAAGAGGCGCATGCGCATCGCCAACGCCTCGCGGCACGTCGCATCGGCCTCCTGGAGGCGGTGGCGCACCAGCAGCACGCCCGCAAGCTCGTGCAGGTTCTCGGCGATCTCGGGGTGCTCAGCGCCGTGGAGCGTCCGCAGGTGGATGAGGCCGTTGCGAAGCGAGACTTCCGAATACTCGACGAGCGTGGCGGCCTTTCCGCTACCCAACCCTGTGTAGACGCTTCCCCACATCCTGCGAACGGCCTGGTCGACCTCGGGGTCGTCGGCAAAGCCGCGGGTCTCAAGCCTGAAATAGAGCCTGCCCAGGCCCGAGCCGATGCTGGCGGCCAACTCGGGGTGAGCTGGATCGGGCACGGGCAGCACATCCCGCAGCAGCTGCGTGACGGCGCGGGCGCGAACCCCCTCAGCGCGGGCGCGGGTGCGCTGCTCGGCGGCGCTCGCCATGCTGAGCATGACGGCGATCCCGGTCCCCATGAGCACTGTCAGCCCCACACCAGCCCACGCAAGCCGGCGGCGATTGAGCGCCACCGCCTTGCGCAGCATATACCAACCCGAGCCGCTGCGCGCATCGACCGGATCCCCCGCCAGGTGGCGCTCGACATCGCGCGCCAGCGAGGCCGCCGACTGGTATCGCTTGGTCTTGTCCTTCTGCATCGCGCGCAGGATGATCGCCTCGATGTCCGGCGAGAGCGATGGATCGCGCTGGCGGGGCGGGACCGGCGGTACGTTGGTGATCGTGCGTGCGATCTCAAAGATCGAGCCCTCGAGGTCGTAGGGCATCGCACTGCACAGCAGGCGGTACAGGATGACACCCAGCGAGTAGACATCGGTCAGGGCATCGACATCGTCCGGTCTGCCGGATGCCTGTTCGGGGGATGCATACGCGGGCGTGCCTGCGAACTCGCCCGTCAGCGTGGTCTGGATGCCGCCGGCCTTCGCCATGCCGAAATCCAGCACGACGGGACGGCCCTCGCCGGTGACAAGGATGTTCTGCGGCTTGAGATCCCGGTGGATGACGCCGTTGAGGTGGGCGTGATGGATGCCGCCGCAGATCGCCACGAACATCCGGAGCAGATCGCGCCGCTTCTCGGCCACGGTCCGGCCCGGCGGCTGCCAGGAATCCACGGGCAGGCCATCGACGAACTCCATCACGACGGCGATCCTGCCGTCGGAGAGCGTGCGGGACTCGAACACCGTGACGATGTTGGGGTGGCGGAGGCGGGCGGCGATCTCGGCTTCACGTTCGGCGCGTGCCCGCTGGCGCGTGGTCACAGCACCGCCGCCCATGAGCACCTTGATCGCCACCGGGCGAGAGGTCGATTCCTGGGTTCCGCGATAGACCACGCCCTGAGCGCCGGTGTTGATGACCCCGGCGACCTGGTATCCGCTGAGGCGCGGTGCGCCCTCCGGCCCCAGACCGCGGCCGGCGAGCGTGCGAACCCGGCTCAGGAAGTCTCCATCGGCGCGCACGGCATCAAGGCGCGAGCGGCAGCCCTCGCAGTTGCGGACGTGCTGGATCACCTCCTCGGAGGATTCATCCCCGCTCGCGAGCCGCTCGATCTGCGATTCGGCCGGGCAGGTGCCGGCGCTGTTCCTGCCGTTGAGCCCTGCGCCCGAGCCGTTAATCGGGACATCGGCGGGTCCGCCGGTTGGGCCCGGAGAGGACATGTCACACATCCTCCTCGAAGGCGGTGGTGAGCTGCTCGACCATCTCGCGGAGCCGCTTGGTGATGCGGCTCTTGGCGACATAGACCTGGTCGACGCTCATCCCACTCTGGGCGGCCGCCTCGGCGGCTGGGACGCCGCGCAGGGCGACCAGCTCGAAGGCCAGCAGCGTGCGGTCATCCACGGTCGATTCATCCCGGAGCATGCTGATCGCCCGTCCCAGGATCGTCCGGTCGCGCTCGTCGGTCCAGATCGAGCGCAGGGCCGATTCATCAGGGACTTCGTCGATCACGCTGGAGCCGGCGGGCCCGATGACGCGTGCCCTACGGATCGCCCGCAGCGCGGTGTGATGGGCGATCCCCAGGATCCAGGAACTCAGGCGTCCCTTCTGACGGTCGTAGCGGCCCTCGCGATAGGCCCGGACGAACTCCGAGAGGGACTGCTGTGCGACCTCATCGGCCTCGCTGTCGGGCAGGCCCAGCCGCCGGGCCAGGCCGGCGATCACGGGTCGGTAGCGGGCATCGATCTGCGTCCAGACGGGCTCGTTGCCGCGATCGCGCAGGGCATCCAGGAGCTGGGTCGTGGTTCGCGTGGCCAGATTCGAATCGGTGGTGGGCAGGGCAATCCCTCCGGGGTGCCAGTATAACGGACGCGGAGGGATCTACTCACACACAAATTCCAGCCGATTCTGGGGTTGCGATCAGCCTCGCAGGGCGGCGAGGAGGGAGTCGACGTTCTTTCGGGCATCCCCGAACAGCAGAAGCGTGTTCTGGCGGTAAAAGAGAGGGTTATCAACCCCTGCGTATCCGCTCGCCATTCCGCGCTTCATGACGATGACGGTGCGGGCCTTCCAGACCTGAAGCACGGGCATGCCGGCGATCGGGCTTGCGGGGTCGTCCTCTGCGCTGGGGTTGACGATGTCGTTGGCGCCGATGACCAGGACCAAGTCGGTCTCCGGGAGGGTGTGGTTGATTTCTTCCATCTCGTGGACGATGTCGTAGGGGACGCTGGCCTCGGCGAGCAGGACGTTCATGTGGCCGGGAAGGCGACCTGCGACCGGGTGAATCGCGAACCGGACTTGGATGCCGAGATCGCGCAAGATCCGCGTGACCTCGGCGAGCCCGTGCTGGGCCTGGGCGACCGCCAAGCCGTAGCCGGGGACGATGACGATGCTGCGGGCATGGCGGAGCATCTCGACGGTTCGCGGGACATCGACCGAGCGGACCTCGCCCGCGGGCGTTCCGCCGGCGGGTGCGGAGCCTTCCTGGGCGCCGAAGCCGCCCATGATGACGCTGATGAAGGAGCGGTTCATGCCTCGGCACATGACGTAGCTGAGGATCGCGCCGCTGCTGCCCACCAAAGCCCCGGTGATGATGAGCAGGTCGTTCTCGAGCATGAACCCCGCCGCGGCTGCCGCCCATCCCGAGTAGCTGTTGAGCATCGAGACGACCACCGGCATGTCGGCCCCGCCGATCGCCATCACAAAGTGAACGCCCAGAATGCCCGTGATCGCGACGGCGATGAGAAGCGGGGTCAAGCCCGCGTGGCCATCGGCGCGGCAGAACCAGATGCCCAGCCAGACGGTGACGGCGAGCATGACCAGGTTGATCGCGTGGCGAGCCGGGAGGATCAGCGGCTTGCCAGAGAGCGTTCCTTGGAGCTTGGCGAACGCTATTACCGAGCCGGTGAAGGTAATAGATCCGATGCAGACGCCCGCGAAGATCTCGACGAGATGGATGAGCATCTCGGCCTCGTTCATCGGTCGATGCTCCCCGAGGTACGTGGCGATCCCTACGAGCACGGCGGCAGCGCCGACGAAGCTGTGCAGGATCGCGACAAGCTGCGGCATCGCGGTCATCTGCACGCGTCGGGCGATCACCGCGCCCACGGCCACTCCGGGCACCAATGCCGCCGCGAGAGCGATGATTCCCTGGGCGGTCCATGCCGATCCGAGGCTCGCAATCGAGGTGCCCAGGGCGATCAGCATGCCCACGATGCCCAGGATGTTTCCTCGTCGGGCGGATTCCTGCCGCGAGAGGCCTCCCAGGCTCAGGATGAAGAGTGCGCTGGCGGCGATGTAGGCGACTGTGACGAGGGTCTGGGGCATTGCCGTCGGTTCTCTTACTTGTGACGCCGGAACTATGACTGTCGTCGGAACTAGGACTGTCGCCGGAACTAGGACTGTCGCCGGAACATGGCGAGCATCCGCTGGGTGATGAGGAAGCCGCCGGCGATGTTGATCGCCGCGATCAGAACGGCGATCGCACCAAGGATCTTGGGCGCCCATCCCTCACCGCCGCCGAGCTGGAGGATGCCGCCGATGAGGATGATGCCGCTGATCGCGTTAGTCACGCTCATCAGCGGTGTGTGCAGGGCCGGCTTGACGTTCCAGACCACCTGCCAGCCCACGAAGCAAGCCAGAACGAAGACGGTAAAGTGGCCCATGAACGAAGGCGGTGCCCACCAGCCGACGGCGAGCATCGCCACGGCGGCAAGCACGATCCAGATTGCCGTTCCCGCCCCGGGCCGGGCTTCTTCGGCCTTCTCCGCACCTGCGTGCTCTTCGGTCCTGGTCGCCCTCACCGCGACTCCCGGCTCCGGCGGCGGTGAGGCCATCGGCAGCGGTGGGGGAGGCCACGTCAGTTGCCCCTCATGCACGACCAGCGCCCCGCGAATCACCTGGTCGGAGGTATCGATGACAAGGCGGGCTTCGTTCCAGAGTTCTTCCAGAAGCGCTGCCACCGTCGAGCCATAGAGCTGGCTCGCCAGGCTTGCCATGCGTCCGGGCAGGTCCGTGAAGCCGATGATGGTGACACCCTTGTGCGTGGCGATCTCACCGGGTCGAGTCATCGCACAGTTGCCACCCTGCTCGGCAGCGAGATCCACGATCACCGATCCGGGCTTCATGCTCTCGACCATGCCCGCGGTAATGAGCCTGGGCGCCGGCTTGCCGGGGATCAGGGCGGTGGTGACGATGATGTCCACTTCCATCGCCTGGGCTGCAAAGAGCGCCATTTCCGCCTGGACGAACGCCGAGCTCATCTCCTTGGCATAACCGCCCGCACCCTCCCCGCTCTCGTGCATCCCCACCTCGAGATACTCGGCCCCCATGCTCTTGACCTGGTCACGGGTCGCCGGACGCGGATCAAACGCGCGAACGATCGCGCCCAGCGATCGGGCCGCACCGATCGCGGCAAGCCCCGCGACGCCCGCTCCGATCACCAGCACCTTGGCCGGATCCACCCGGCCCGCGGCGGTTATCTGGCCGGCGAAGAAACGCGGATAGCAGGATGCTGCCTCGACAATCGCCCGGTATCCGGCGATGTTCGCCATCGCGCTCAGGGCATCCATCTTCTGCGCCCGCGTGATCCGCGGCACGCAGTCCATCGCCAGCACCGTCACCTTCCGTGCGCACAGCCGATCGAGCAGGGCACGGTTCTGAGCCGGCCATACGAAGCTGATCAGAACCGAGTTTTCGGGGAGAAGATCGGCCTCGTGCATTCCCAGGACGTGGTGCTCTTCCGGGGGGCGGACTTTGAGCACCACGCCGGCCTGCGACCAGAGCGCTCGCACATCACTCTCGATCCGTGCCCCGGCCTCCTGGTAGGCGGCATCGGAGAGGTCCATTGCCGCCCCGGCCCCGGCCTGGACGACGACCTCCAGGCCCAGCTTGCAGAGGCGCATCACGGTCTGCGGGGTGGCGGCGACCCGTCGTTCAGCGGGCCGGATTTCCTTGGGAATGATGACTTTCATGGGGCGAACTGCTGTGCGGGCCGGGCCTTTCACCGAGGGGGTCCGCAGTTTAGGCCCTCCTGTACACTGACGAGCCGCTCGCCGGGAGGGATGATCGAGTTCTGGATGCCGCCCGTCGAGCCCGAGACGACGTTCTGAAGGAGCCGCATCGATGTTTAGCCGCCGAATCTCACTCTGTGTGGCGCTCGCCCTGCTTGGTGCTGTTGCCGCCGCCGGTAGCGCCCGCGTTCCGCCCGCCGGGCTGCCCGACCAGATCGATCTGCGTCCCACGTTCAACAACTGGAGCCTGCCGGTTCGTGGGCAGGGTGCTCGCGGGACGTGCTCGGCGTTCGTGATCACGCAGGCGATCGAGTATGCGGTCGCGACCCGTGACCGCCAAGCCGCCCCGCTGAGCGTCGAGTTCCTGAACTGGGCATCGAACCAGGCGGTCAATAAGAGGGACGATGGCGGGTTCTTCTCGGATCTCTGGAAGGGCTTTGAGGCGTACGGGCTGTGCCCCGATGCCGACCTGCCGTACCAGTCGGCGTTCAATCCCGATCTGAGCCCATCGCTGGGGGCGATCGCCGATGCCAGGCGCCTTCGGGAATACGCGTATCGGCTGCACTGGATCAAGCCGTGGGATGTCAAGACCGGGCTCACCGATGAACATGTCGACCAGATCAAGCAGGTGCTGACCAGGCAGTGGCCCGTGTGCGGCGGATTCCGCTGGCCCAAGGCGACCAGGTGGGATGGGGATCTCTTGGAGTGGGCGCCCGCCGATGGAGTCCGTGATGGTCACAGCGTGCTGCTGGTTGGATACCGGGATGATCCGGCGCTTCCCGGCGGCGGCGCGTTCATTTTCCGCAACAGCAGCCTACCGGACCGGGATGGTCGAATGACGTACGCGTATGCCAAGGCGTACATGAATGATGCGGCATGGATCGACTTTGATGCGCAGGTTCAGCCTGCGACCGCCTCCAAGGCTGCTGCGCCTGGCCTGCCCGACATCCTCAATCCCGCAGGAGTCGCTCCAGCCGGCCGCAACCGTCGCGTATCGAGCAACCAGCAGCCCTCCTGGCACGATGAGAACCTGGACATGACCTGGCTCCAGCCGGGCCAGTCCATCGAGATGCCGCTGCTGGAGGGGCCGGGGGTCATCACGCACATGTGGTTCACCAGCCACGCCGGCTGGGCGGGAGAGCTCAACGCCCTGAGCATGCGCATCTATTGGGATGATCACCAGACGCCCGGCGTCGAAGCGCCGCTCGGGGATTTCTTCGCCGTCGGCCAGGGCAAGCCCGCAACCGTCGAGAGCATCCCCGTGCAGGTCTCCACCACCGGTTCGCTCTCGAGCTACTGGCGGATGCCCTTCCACAAGTCCGCCCGCATCGTCATCACCAACGACAACCCCGATCGCGGCGCGGGCCTCTACTGGCAGGTCGATTGGATGCAGGTCGCATCGCTCCCCGCGGACACACCCCTCTTCCACGCTCGTTATCGCCAGCAGTACCCCGCCAAGGCCGGGGACTACACGCTCGCCGAGCTCTCCGGTCGCGGGGCCTACGTCGGCAGCGTAATGTCGATCACTTCCGCCCAGGATGGCTGGTACGGCGAAGGGGATGACTTCTTCTACATCGATGGGGAGACCGTCCCCAGTCTTCAAGGGACCGGCAGCGAAGATTACTTCAACGATGCCTGGGGCTTCCGGCCGCGAACCAGCCTCTGGTTCGGCTCCCCGCGCTGGCAGGGAGACTCGGCCGGAGACAGCGGCGTCTGTTACCGCTGGCACATCGCCGATGCCGTCAACTTCTCAACCTCGCTGAGGTTCGACATCGAGCACAAGGGCAATCACGACGAGGACACCGAGGGCTTCTACGTTGAGCGGCCCGATTTTCTCAGCAGCGTCGCCTTCTGGTATCAGACCGGCGAACCAGCCGCATGGCCAGCGCTGCCGGGGTGGCACGATCGCCGGATCCCCTGGCAGACGACCCACTTCGTGCGCATGTTCCAGCAGGCCAAGGTTGAAGGCCACACCGGCGACAAGGGCAAGCCGCGGATCGACACATCGAGCCTCTTCGGTGCTCGGCCCGTGTTGCTATGGCCGGCGAGCGCAACCGGCGCACAACTCACGCTCCCGTTCGAGGTCGCCAAGCAGGGTCGCCACGCCGTCCGACTGATCGGCGGCACGGGTCCACGACAGGCCCCCTATGACATCCTCATCGATGGCAAGAAGATCTCCGCACAGATCGGCCCGACCGCCGAAGATGGCGAACTGGATCTGCTGCTGGGTACGCATGAACTCGCGCAGGGATCGCACACGATTTCATTCAAGCCTGCGTGGTCCAAGCCCGATCAGGCCGGCCCGCTCGCCGTCGAGATGATCCGTCTGCTCGCGCTGCCGACCGAGGCACGCCGGGAGGTCAAGACGCACAACGAGGCTCACTTTGTACGCCTGGCGATCGGGCGGGCGACGTACGCGTACCGGCTCGCGTACGACAAGCTCCCCGATTCGCTCCAGGTGCTGGTAAATTCGGGGATCTTGCGCGAGCGATACCTGCGCGATGAGAACAACCAGCCGCTCAAGTCGCGACGCGAGGGGGACTACCTGGTCGTCGAATCCACCGGTCCGCTCGGAAAGCCTTGGGCGCACCGCTGGCAGGGGCTTGATGCCCGCAGGTGATCTTCATCTTGACGACTCGCTCGCCGGCGCAAATTTCTGCGTGAGCGCCCCCAGCACCATTCCCCAGGCGTTGTCGAAGTACTGGCGAACCTCGGGCCACTGGCCGCCTTCGCCGAACCCGGTGTGAACCAGTCGGACCTTCGTTCCACCCTCGGCGAGCATCATGGTCACGACGACCAGCGCCCTCTGCTCGCGCTCCTTGGGGAACTTGGGTGGGGCGCTCCAGGAGAAGGCGAGCATCTCATCGGGGATATAGGCGAGTACCTGGCATCCTTCAGACCCGCGCAAGCCCGCGGGCGGATCCATGCTGAAGTAGATCTCGAACTTGCCGCCGACCCTGAGCTCGATGTTCGACTCGACGCTCATGAATGACTTGAAGCCCTCGGAGGTCGTCCAGCAGTGGAAGACCTCCGCGGGGCTCCCGGGGATCAGGGCCTCCTTGACCACCGGCGCCAGGTCCGTGCTTGGAACCGGAAAGAGCGAGGGCTCGATCGGACGGGTTACGTTGACTCCCTGCTTGGAAGAGCTGTCTTTCATGCGGAAGAAGACCTCCGGCGCGCGCGGCACGCGGGTGAGCGCGACATCCACGATCGGCGTCGCGGTGGGCTTTCCCGCGGGCCGCATGACCATGCGGTAGCTCTGGTTGTCCTTCGCAAACTCCATCTGGATATCCAGCCTCGTCACCGAGCCATCGGCGTTGTGCGTGTTCCAGTCCCAGGCGAGCACGCGCTCGGCCGTGGCGCGGGTATCGCCTTCGGAGGTCAGCCCATCCTGATTGACGCCGTGGAAGGTGTATCTGCCGGCATCCGCATCAGGCCGGATCATCGTCAGGGCGTGGAACCACATGCCATCGGATCCGCCCAGCCACCCGCGAGTCAAGATCGACTTGCCATCGGGGCCGTGCTCGAGCACGTTGCGCACCCGGAAGGTCTTGCCGTTGATGGTGTCCTCGGCGATCCATTCGCCGCCCACGAGGCCCTCCATCAGCGATTGCGTCAGCTCAAACCCGCCATGGGCCGGCTTGGCGAACTTCTTCTTGAGCTGGCCCAGGGTCCAGGCGTTGCCCTTCTCGAAGAACTCGTAGACCTTGTCCCACTCCGGTCCAGTGCCCCAGCCGACCATGGATTCGGTCACACGAGTCTGTTTCGCCGAGATCGGTTCCATCCGGGTGATGACCCAGGTATTCTCGGCGAGCTTCTTGTCCCCGGCCTCGGGAGGCGCATCGAACCGCATCGCCAGCATGTGATGGGGCTCGTAGGCGAGGATGTGATGAACGATCGTTCCCGGTCCCCCGATGCCGGCCTCCTTGTTGTAGTTGGTCTTGATGGTGCCGCCGATGCGAAAATCAACCTCGGCAAGCGGGACCATCCAGGATTCGATACCGGCCTTGGTCGTGAAGGCTTCCCAGACCTCATCGAGCGCGGCATCGACAATCACCTCGCATGTCAAGGTGCGTTCATTCCCTGCCGCGATCGGCTGTGCGGGCTGAACCGTGGAGGCGGGCTGCTGGCTCGACCACGCCGTGCCCGAAACCAAACACACCGATGTGAACATCATGACCACCGATTTCATGACCACTCCCTTGGAACAAAGGTCTCTCACCCACCATTCATCATGTGCGTCTGCGACTGGACTGCTTGCGTGCGGGGCGTGTGGGTGTGCCGGCGGACTTGGCGGCACGAGATGCAGATTTGCCCCCGGGGCCTGTTCGCCGCTCCGTGAGGGCCTGCTCCTGCAGCAAATCGAAATATCGCCGCAGCTGCTCCACACCCGCATCGAACGGCTCGGGCGATCCCGACGCCCGCGCCAGCATGATCGCCCCCTCCATCACCGTCAGCACAAAGTCCCCCAGCCGCTTGCGATCGGTCCCCGCAGGGAGCCGGTTCCCCGCCGCATCCAGCCACGATCGCACGACGGCGGACCAGTTTGCAAAGTTCCTGTCAATCAGCACGCGAGCGGCGGCGTTGTTGTCTCCGACTTCCAGGGCCAGGTTGCCGATCGGGCAGCCCATGACAAAGCCGTTGGGCGAAAGCCAGCGGCGATACTGCTCGAGGAGGGCAAAGACGCGACCGATGGGATCCCGCTCGGCATTCTCGACCGGATCCATCACCACCGGCCGCAGGAGCTGGACGTACCGCTCCAGGACGCCCTCGAGCAGGGCCTCCTTGCTGGGGAACACGTGGTAGAGGCTACCCGCGTTGGCATCGGCCTCCCGGAGGATGGTCGCGATCCCGGTCGCGTGGTACCCCTGCTCGTGGAAGAGCCGGGCGGCGGCATCCAGGATCTTGTCCCTCGTCGAGGCTTCTTCCCGGGTCATCGAGGCTCCGTATTGAACGATCGCTCAAGACTATTGAGCGATCATTCAAGCATACCGCGACGCTCCTGTCAAGCCCATCTGACGACGATCACCGGTCGATTCATCCCCGCGGGACGTCCGATACGATGCCCCCATGACCACCCGGCTCTTTATGACCATCGTGCTCGCCTCTGCAATCTGCTCCTGCGAGAAGCAGCCCGCCGCGTCTCCCGTGGTGCCGGCCCCGGCTGCCCCGGCTTCGGCGGCGATCCCATCGCCTGCGGCTCCCGCGGAGAAGGCGGCGACCGAAGCATCGGAACTCACGGTCGCCGGCCTTGCGTTCCACGTACCCGCCGGCTGGAAGCAGGTGCCCCCCGCAAACCAGATGCGGCTGGCCGAGATCCTGGTCCCCGATGCCTCAGGTGATGCCGCCAAGGCATGCATGATCACCTTCAGCAGCGCCGGCGGCAGTGTGGAGGCCAACATCGCTCGATGGGCGGGGCAGTTCAAGAACGCCGACGGCGAATCCCCGCCCGCCCCGATCACCCAGCGCACGATCGCCGGCTTTAAGGTCCATACCTGCGAGATCGCCGGCGCGTACCAGGGCATGACCGACCCAGCGCCCCTGCCCGACTGGATGCTCCGCGGGGCGATCATCGAGAACGGAGAGCAGATGCTCTTCATCAAGATGACCGGTCCCAAGGCCGGCATGCTCGCCGCGGCAGACGGGTGGACAAGCCTCATCGACAGCACGCACAACAACTCCGCCCCGGCCGGTGGGGGCCCGCGATAACTGCTCGGCGAATCTCTCAGAATGTCCACCTCATCTCCCGCCTATCTCGCCGCGCGCAAGCTGTACGATGAGCACCGGCTCGATGAGGCTCGCCAATCGCTCCAGCGTTCCCTCCAACGCTCACCAGCGGATCCCGATCTGAACACACTGATGGGCGGTGTCCTGCTGGAGATGGGGCAGGCCGAGCAGGCGATCTATTTCCTGGAGCGGGCCGTTTCGCAATCTCCAGAGGGCTCGATCTCCCGTGCGATCCTCGGTGAGGCGCAGATGCACAGCGGCCGGCTGGATGCCGCCGAGAAGTCGTTTACGCGTGTGCTTGCCGCCGATGCATCCGCGTACTCACCGCGGATCAACCTCGCGAACATTCTGATCAAGAAGGGTGCGATCTCGCAGGCCGAGGCTCGCCTGCGCGAGGCGGTGGCGATCCGCCCGGAGCGGTTCGAGGCCGTGAACAACCTGGCCCTCCTGATGCTCGATTCCGGCCGCGCCGATGAAGCGGCAGCGCTCGTGCGCGAGCGGATGGCCCTCAGCCCCAACGACCCTGCGATCAACAGGTGCCTTGCGAACATCCTGAACTACGTGCCGGAGGCGAACCCGGGCGAATCGCTCCAAGCCCACCGCACGTTCGGAGATTCCCTGGTCAATGCCGCGGCGACCGCCCGGGCATCGCTCCCTGCCTTCGCGAATTCAAGTGAGCCCGATCGTCCCTTGCGGATCGCCTACATGTCCCCCGATTTCCGTGAACACTCTGTTGCCTACTTCATCGCCCCGCTGCTTCGCGCCCACGATCGCAGGCGATTCCAGATCTACGCCTACTCCAATACCGGATCGCCTGATGCGACCACCGAGCGGATCAAGTCGATGGCCGACCACTGGCGTGATATCTCACGCACCTCCGACATCGCCGCAGTTCGCCAAGCCCGCGCCGACCAGATCGACATCCTCATCGACCTCGCCGGCCTGACCAACAACCACCGGCTCGGTGTGCTGGCGCTCCGTGCCGCGCCGGTGCAGATGACCTACTGCGGTTATCCGAGCACCACCGGCCTCTCGACCGTCGACTACAGGATCGCCGATGAGATCACCGATCCGCCCGATGCACCCCCGCACACCGTCGAAACGCTCCTGAGGCTGCAGCCTCCGGGGAGCTTCAGCTGCTACGAAGCGCCCCCGAACCTGCCGATTCCCGCGAAATGGGATCCGGCGCAGCCGATCACGTTCGGCTCCTTCAATATCCTCTGCAAAGTCACCCCGCCCGTCGTGGCGGCTTGGTCGCGGATCCTCCAGCAGGTCCCGGGCTCCCGGCTGATCCTCAAGGCCCGTTCGCTTGCCGAGCCCTCGGTCCGCGAGCGCTACGCAGCCGCGTTTGCCGGACACGGCATCGCTGCCGATTGCCTCGAATTGCTAGGCCCGCTTCCATCACTCACAGACCATCTGGCGCTCTATTCCCGGATCGGGATCGCCCTCGATCCCTTCCCGTACAACGGTACCACCACGACGTACGAGGCCCTGTGGATGGGTGTCCCGGTAGTCACGCTCGCGGGACAGACCCACGCCGGCCGCGTGGGCGCCAGCATCCTCACGGGTATCGGAGAGCCATCCCTGATCGCCGGCACGCTCGAAGACTACATCGCCACCGCTGCTCGGCTCGCGACGGACCATGCCGCGATCGTCAACTATCGCGGCACGCTCCGCGAACGCCTCGCCACTTCACCGCTCTGCGATGCCCCCGGCTATGCCCGGCGATTCGAGTCAGCGTTGATCCAGGCGTGGCACGCGTATTGCAAGTAATGCACCGAAACGAGCGAACCTAGGAATCCCGCCGGTGATCGCCCTTGCGCTTGTCGCGCTGCTTGCTCTTCTGGCTGCGGCGCTGAGTGCCGGTCATCTTGCGCGAATCCCAGTCCTTGAACCCGCCGCCACCCGCGCCCCCGAGCCCGCCGCCGACCGATGGACCGATGAGCTTTGACTTTCCGACGGCCCTCCCCTCGGCATCGGCGAGCACGCACTCCATCTGGCGCTTGGCCAGGTCCACCTGCACGACCTTGATCTTGACCGAATCCCCCATGTTGAAGCTGCGGCCCGATCGCTGATCGACCAGTGCGCCCGTCCGGTCATCGATCTTCCACATCGGCGTCATGTTGCCGCGCGTGACATCTCCGGGGATGTCCTCCTTCTTCACGAACCCATCGGCCAGGTACTTATCGAGCTGCACGAACAGCCCGCGCGGCGAAACGCCGGTCACCACGCCCGGATAGACCTCACCGATGTGCTGTTCGAGAAGCTGAAGCACCAGGAACGTCCTCAGGCTGCGCTCGGCATCCTCGGCGTTCTCCTCCTGCTGGGTCGCGTGGCGGCCGATCTCCGAGAGCGCCGATTCATCCGGACACATCTCGCTCTCGCGCAGGATCGCCCCCAGCTTGGCCGCCTCCTGGTCATCGCGCGGCCTCTTGGTCCCGTTGTCGGTGTGCCGGAGGTATTCCGCCAGCGCACGGTGCACCGTCAGGTCCGCGTAGCGCCGGATGGGGCTGGTGAAGTGCGCGTACGCCTCGCTCGCCAGCGCGAAATGGCCTACCAGCGCCGGTGAATACTCCGCCTTGGTCAGTGTCCGCAGGACCGCCATATGCACCGCGCGGGCCGCCGGCGTGCCGCGCGTCGCGTTGACCAGCCCCTGCAGCTCCTCGCGCGTCGGGCTCTTGGGGATCTTGAACCCGGCGACCATCGCGGCCTTTCGCAGGCCATCGGAATCTCCGGGTGTCGGTTCGGGGTGCGTGCGCCGCAGGAGCGGGACGTTGAGCTTCTCGAAGAGCCGGGCGAGCACCTCGTTGGCCTCGACCATCAGCATCTCGATCAGCGTGTGCGTGAAGGCGTCATCCTCGCGCTCGGCATCGACCACGTGCCCCTTGTCGTCATAGAGCAGGACGACATCGGGGAGCTCCAGCGTGATCATCCCCTGGCGCTGGCGACGACCCTGGATCGCCCTCGCGAGGTGATCCAGCTCCTTCAGGTTGGCGAGCAGCTCATCGGTGTACTTCGGCGGCGTCTTGGCGTGCCGGCGGGCCTCCTCGATGTTCCCATCGATCAGCGCCTGGGCTTCGAGATACGTCAGCCGCTTGGCGGACTTGATCAGCGTGCTGCCGCCACCCTCGGCGATCACGTTGCCATCCCGGTCGTAGCGGATGAACGCGGTCTTGCAGAACCGCAGCACTCCCTCCTGCAGGGAGCAGATGCCGTTGGAGAGCACCTCGGGGAGCATCGGGATCACCAGCCGGGGCAGGTACACCGAGTTGGAGCGTTCTTTGGCTTCAAGGTCGAGCGGAGAGTTGGGCGGGATGAAGTGGGCGACATCGGCGATGTGGACACCCAGCTCCCAGCCGCCCTTGTCGGTCCGGCGGATGCTGATGGCATCGTCGTAGTCCTTGGCATCCGGCGGATCGATGGTGAGGATGAAGTCGCCGGTCAGGTCCTTGCGCAGCGGGAGGGCCTCGATGCCGCGCTTGGCGTAGTCCTCCATCTGGCTGTCGTAGTCACTCGCCGCCTCGCGGGCCTGCTCGACGCACTCGAGCGGGAAATCTCCGGGCAGGTTGTACGCGGCGATCACCGCCGCGGTCTCGACATCGGGCCTGCCGGCCTCGCCCAGCACCTTGCTGATGACGCCCTCGGCGAGCATCGTGGTGCCATCCTCTCCGGCTTCGGGGAAGACCGTGACCTCGACGATGACCTTCATCCCCTCGCGGGCGTTCTTGCTCTCGGCATCCCGGACGATGATCGGATCCGTGATCGTGCGGCCGTCGGGGTAGACGACCCACTGGCCGCCCTTCTTGGCAAGCTCTCCGCTGAAGGTCGATCGCTTGCGCAGCACGACATCGACGATCCGGCCGACGAATCCATCGCTGCGCTTGTCGCGCATGAGCTGGATGCGGACGGTGTCCCCCGACACCGCATCGGCGGTTTCTTCGGCGGGGATGAAGACGGTCCCTTCCCGGTGCGGCTGGAGCGGCTCGACAAACCCGAAGCCGCGGGCGTTCTTGCGGAAGGTGCCATCCACCATCCCGCCCCGGGAGGCGAGCGAGGGGAGCATCAGGTGCCCCCCCGAAGTGATCTCGATCGCCTTCTCGTCGGCGAGCTGCTTGATCTCCCCGGCGAACTCCTCGCGATCGGCCTCGGGGATCCGCAGATCTTCGGCGAGCGTCTCCACCCGGGATGGGATGTAACCCTCGTGCTTGAGGTGCTCGATCAATCGACGGCGGAATCGCAGGGGCATGGATCTTCTCGGTGCGGGAAATGCACAGTCAACGCGAGCCGGCGCGGCCGGCTTCCGGCGTTTCTCTGTGCCTGTATGGTGAATGAGTTCTTATGACAGGGCCGCCGCGTAGCCGTGGAATGTTTCCGTGAAGGGCCGGAACTCAAGGCCCAGGTCCGACCTCACCTTGTCCATGCTCGCCGTCGAGTCGCGCATCCCCATCCGGGCCATCCCCTCGTCGAACGGAAGGGCCCAGCCCATCCCCAGCATCTTGGCGACCCGGGCGCTGCACGCCGCGACATCGCCGGGGATGCCCCAGGGCTGGAGCTTGTGGTCCGCCCCCGGCACGGCGTTGCGGACCGTAAGTAGGAATTCGGGCCAGGTCAGCTTCTCCGGCCCCACGAGGTTGTAGATCTCTCCGATCGCCGATGGCTGACCGATCGCCTTCGCGAACGCGGCAGCGACATCCTCGACCCACACCGGAGACAGGATCGGATCGACCTCCGGCGCCACGCCCGTGATGCACGTCGGATCCGGCACGCGACGGGTGAAGTACGGCAGGAAGAACCACGGTTGCGACTCCCCTGTCGCCCAACCGGCCGCGGTTTCGATGAACTCCCCATCCTGGCCATGGATGAACCCGGGGCGGAAGATGGTCCAATCCAGACCGCTGGCACGGACGATCTGCTCCGCATCCCACTTGGTCCGGTGGTAATCGGTCATCCCGTCGTGATTGACGCCAAGGGCCGACATATGCAGGAATCGCCGGCACCCCGCCGCGCTCGCCGCCGCCGTGATCGCCTCGGTGGACCTGACGTGGGCTTTTTCGAACGTCTGGGCGCCCTGCGGACGGATGATCCCGATCAGGTGGATGCACGCCGTCGCACCCCGGACCAACTCGGCCGGTGTAGCGCCATCCAGGGCATCCCCGACGACCAGCGTCAGCCCAGGGTTGCCAACCGCGAGGACTTCCCGGGCCTTGGAGCGGTCCCGGACCAGGGCCCGGACGCGATGGCCCTCGGCCAGAAGCCGACGGACGATGTTTCGGCCCACGAAGCCGGTCGAGCCAGTGACGGCGACGGTCTGGGTGCTATTCACGGGCGTACCTCACTCCGGGTGCTCCGCCCGCCGGTGGCAAGCACCGGCGAGGGCTGCGATGGTAGCATCAGCCCCGTGTCGCTGCGGCTCCAACAGGTCCGTGTCTCCTTTCGGTCGGGCTCATCGCGCCGCCACGTGCTCGCAGGTGTCGATGCGGAGTTTCCCGCCGGGTCGGTGACCGCGATCGTGGGGCCCAACGGGGCCGGCAAGACGACCCTGATGCGGGCGGCGATGGGTTTGCTGCCCATCCATGCCGGAGAAGTGCTGCTGGATCAGGAGCCGGTGGCGGGCATTCCAAGGGCTCAGCGGCCCCGAAGGCTGGTCTTCATCCCGCAGCGGTCGGAGGTCGCCTTCGCCTACACCGTCCGTGAAGTGGTTGCCATGGGCCGGCTCGCCGCCGGGGAGGGTGCGCCGGAGGCGGATGAATCTATCTGGCGGGCCCTGACGGTGGTGGAACTGGCAGATCGTGCCAACGACCGCATCGGAGAACTCTCGGCCGGCCAGCAGCAGCGAGCCACGCTTGCCCGTGCTCTTGTTCAACTGGAGGTCGCGATCGGCCCCCACGGCCTCCACGACGGTAGACCCGGCGCTACGCCTCCACGCACGCTCGCCCTGCTCGCCGATGAGCCCGTCTCGGCGATGGATCTGCGCCACGCCGTCCAGACCCTGGCGCTTCTCAAATCCGCCGCTGCCCGCGGGATCGCCGTGGCGGTCATCCTCCACGATCTCACGCTGGCATCCCGGATCGCCGATCGCATCCTGGTTCTGACCGGCGCCGGCACGATCGCCGCCGCCGGCCCCGCGTCCCAGGTGCTCACCCCTTCCACCCTCGGTCCAGTGCTCGGCCTTGAGCTTGTAACCGCGACGGTCCCGGGCGGCGGCCTTCTCGTCGGCCCGGCCAGCACCCACTGAGCCGGTCCGCGATACCATTTCGCCGGTGAACCAGCAATACATCCAGCTTCTGATCATCGTCCTGTTTGTCGGCGCTTCGGGCATCGGCTGGGTGCTGCGCAAGGTTGGGGAGCAGGCCCAGAAGCGCGCTATGGAGCAGGAAATCCAGCGACGGCGGCTCGAAGCGCTCCGCACCGGCAAGGATGTCAGCGAAATACCCGCCGAGCCGACCGCGGCCACGGAGCAGCCGGGCCGGCCCGCACCGGCCGGTTCCCCGATGGACATCGCCCAGCGCCGACGGCTGCAACTCGAGGAGTTGCGGCGTCGCCAGGCCCAGCGGACGCGTGGATCGGTGGGCACGCCTTCGGTCCCCGGAGCTCCCTCACGTCCGAGGCCCGTCCCGCTTCCCGGTGGATCGGGCCCGACCGTGCCGACTGTCAGAAGCCCTTCACAGCAGCCCCAGCGCGGTGCGGCTCGCCCGTCGGCCCCTTCGCCCAGCAGACGCCCGGGCACGCAGTCATCCGCCGATGCCGCTCGCCGCGAGGCGATCCAGCGCCAGCAAGAACGCGCAAGACGCAAGATCGAAGAGCAGGCCCGCCAGCAGGCCGCGGAGGCTCGCCGCCGGGAGCAGACTCTGGCCGAA
The DNA here is from genome assembly GCA_020847535.1 of Phycisphaerales bacterium. GTDB lineage: Bacteria > Planctomycetota > Phycisphaerae > Phycisphaerales > UBA1924 > JAEUJB01. The sequence goes on along the minus strand of JADLBU010000105.1, from coordinate 18,517 downwards.
TCCGAATCCAGCACTCATCGCCTGGTTCAGGATGTATCCCCGACGGAAGGTGCCTACGCGTTCAACCCGCAGGCGGTGGCAAGTCCGGCATCGGCCGCCACCGGCGGCGCGCGTGTGGTGCCACCCCGCACGGGTGATCGCCGCGCGCGTGGCGCACTGCTGGGGGGCAAGGAGCTCAACGCCCAAGAAGCACGTCGGGCGTTGGTGCTCAGCGAGATCCTCTCACCGCCGCTCTCGCTGCGCGACTGATTGTTTGGTTTCCCACGCGATCCGTGGATTTCAGGCCGCCTCGGCCTCGGGCGGTTGCTTGAACCGCTCCTGCCAGCGATCGGGCCGCACCTGCGCGGGAGCATCGGCCGATTCCATCCAGTCCTCGGCTCTCTGAAGGTGCAGGTCGCTGGGCTGGGTCTTGCGATAACCCAAGAGGCGGATGACCTCCAGCACATCGGTCCAGGAGGGGAAGGTCTTGTTATTGGCCTTCTTGAACTCGTCGATCGCGATCACGAACAGGAACTGCTCGGTCGTCAGCTCCCCTTCCTCGGCGGAGCGCTGGAAGTCCGACAACCTGCGGCCAGCCCCGCGGCGACGCTCCAGGCCCGTCAGGGCGTGTTCGGCCGCCGCCAGCGGCAGCTTTCGCCGATCCGGCACGGCACGGCGATCCACGACCGAGCCATCGGGCATGCGGTCTTCCCCGGCGTGTGCAGAGGTCTGAGCGGTCTGTTGGCGGTGGTTGGAGGGGCTTGGGGGCATCGGCGGGTGTTCCGATAAGGTCGACGCTCCCGGCCCGCTCATCATCCCGGCGGTCAATGCGTTGCGATCGGCGGGGCGGCGGGGGATCAGAAGTCGTCGTCTTCCGAATCGTTCTCTTCGTCCCCTTCGCCCTCTTCCTCTAGCTCTTCCTCATCGTCTTCGAGGAAATCCTCATCGTCATCCTCGAAATCCTCATCGTCCTCAAACTCATCGTCTGAGAACTCATCCCCATCAACATCATCCTCATCCTCATCCTCGTCATAGGCCGACTGCGGCGCATCCCCCGGAGACCACGAGGGAATCCAGCATGGAACGAATCCCGGGATCGTCGCGTGTGTCGGGTCGGCCTCCGCGGGCGGCGCCGTCATCCCACGCGGCGCGCAGACTGTCTTTGGTCCAGCCATGAGCGATTGGAGATGATTGATCGTCCAGTTCATCGGTTCACCCTTCGCTGCTTCGAGTCACCGTCTGTTCCACCCTGTTCACCACCGTGCCCCGCGAACCAACCGATGCAGCAACCACACCAGCTGAAGAGGACGATGCCGGCCGCAGGGGCCCATCGTCGAATCCGCCCGATTGTTCCCCGCTTACGGCCCGCGTCCACTGGGCGGGGGTGCATTCGTCGGGCACATCTCGGACCACCTTCCCACGGGCGATCCGGACTCCGGGTCAAAACGGCGGTAAAGTAACCGCCCGGTGCGCCGTGTCAAACGCGCCCGGGCGGGATTCTCCGGCCGTCTTCGTCCGGACACTGATCCCGGGATCCCCCGCATCGGCGCTCGTTGCCCCGGTGCGCGGAGGATGAAGCCCCATTCACCCCCGTTGCCGCATGGATCAATCATCATTCAACCCCGAAGCGCCGGTCGAGTTCCGACCGCAGTTCGGGATATTGGCGTTCATTTTTCCAGGCCTGGGGCACATGGCCCAGGGACAACGCCGACGCGGCATCCTGATCGCCGTCGGCCTGCTGGGCCTGTTCTTCGGCGGCCTCCTGGTGGGCGGGATCGACGTCATCGATCGCCAGGAAGACGGACTGTGGTTCATGGCCCAGGGCATGGTCGGACCGCTGGCGTTCGCGACCGACTACATCCATCAGAATCACTTCAAGATCTGGGATCCCGGCAGCCCCGATTCCAAATCGCATCGGCCTCCGCAACTGCGCAGCGCCCTTCCAGGAGAGATCCGTGATCCCCAGGCGCCCTTCTTCGGCAGGGGCGCTGCCCTCCCGGCACCGGTGAATCCCGCCACAGGCAAGCCGCAACCCCCGCCCAACATGAAATCGCTGGGCAAGGTCAACGAACTGGGCACCCTTTTCTGCGCGGTCGCGGGCATGATGAACCTGATCGTCGCCATCGATGCCGCATTCCCCCGCGGACGACGGCCCGCCTCCGCAGGGGCTTGAAGGAGCAGGACGGACCGATCGTTCGACGCTGATCCCACCCATGAACACCCTTCCCGCGATCCTCTCTGGCGCCTTCACTGGCGTTCTCGCCCAGCCCGGAAGCCTGGCGTGGCGACCGTTTGTCGATCCGCTTGACGCTCATCGCTATTGGTTTGCGCTGCTTATCCCGATGGCGCTATTGATCACGATGGTGTACAAGGCGGTCCGGCTGCCGACGCTCGAGCGATACTGGCGGCACGTGGCCGTGCTCAGCGCGCAGATCATCCTGGGCATCATCGCCCTGGGAGCGGGGATCTACATCTTCATCCAGTACATCGCCCCGATGATCGCGCCCGTCGGCTGATCACCCGCAGGCATCACGAGATCATTCCGACCCGATGCCCGCCGCTTCGGCGGCGATCCGGGCCTGGTTCACGACCGCCAGGAACTCGGCATCCGCCGGGGATGCGGGGTTCAGAGCCCGCACCGTGATGCTCGCGCCGGCGCACTCGGCGTACTTGTGGCTCGTGTCGATGAACGCGGACGGACGGCCGAGGATCGCGGGAAACAGCGTCAGCTTCACGCGGCTCGTGGCTGGGCCGATGAAGTAGAACTGATCCAGGTTCGCCGTGGACCGTGTGAAGAACGTCGTGCCATCGGCGGCCAGGATCAGCCGCCTGGTCTTGACGACCGGTCGCTGACCGTTCACCCACATCCATCCCAGGTTCATGGAGAGGCCCGCATTGGGAATGCCGGTCACCGATCCCCCGCCGGCGGGTGGTGTCGGTGGATCCCCGGGAATCGGGCCAACCTCGGCGTGCCCCTGGGGCGAAAGCGCCTGGAAGATCGCGCGCACGATCCCGCCTCCGGGGCTGGTGGTCGTGAGCGACTGGATGGGGGGGAGAGCGTCTGGCGGCATCGAATGACTCCCTCAAGAACTCGCCCGGTCGGGCGGCGATGGCCCGGCGGGCTTCACTCAGGCAACCAGTCACGGGATTGTCGGCAGCTCTGCCTGCACGGCCTGCTGGCAGGCGCTGTTCAGGGCATCCTGAAAATTGTCCCAGAGGTTCCCGGTCCCGATGCTCTCGCTCTGGGTCCAGGTACCGACGCCGGTGCCGGTCACGTACTCGTACACGGCGTACGGCTGGGCGAACGTCAACGTGATCTCCGTCACATCCGGCGTGGCGCACAGTGCGATTCTGACGGTGTCGGTGTTGGGGGCGCCGGTCGGAAAGAGAAGCGCAGCGCGGTGGTACTCCGTGCCGTTGCGCTGGCCCACCTGGCAGAAGAATGTCGTGCCGTCCGCGGCCAGGATGATCCGCCGCGTCTTGACGATCGGCTTATCGCCCGTCGTGTACACCCATCCCTGGCCGGCGGTTGTTGTCGTCACGATCGCATTGAAATCCACCACGCCGGATCCGTGAACCGGGGAGAGCATGCCGAGCAACGGCATTTCGGACGTGCGTTCGGAAGCCATGGCCATCGCGGTCGTCACGGGGTCCGGATCCATGCCCGGCATGCGGGGCGCCAGGCTCCACTGCTGCTTGAAGGTTGTCATCCGGACATCGAACCGTCCCGTGGCGGTCGTGCTGGAGTTGGCAGGGAAAGGTGAGACCATCGAGTAGTACGTCTTGCTCGCCGGCGTGTTGATCGCGTGATGCACGACCTTGAGCACCGGCGCCGGGATGACCGAGCTTGTAGACCCCGTGACCGCCGACACCCCCATCTCCGTCTTGGACGGAGTGAACGCCGGGGCGTCGGTGTCCTCCATGGCCGTGGGTCCCTGAGACTTGCAGCCTGAAAGCAGCGCGACAGAAACGGTCGTGAGCAGGGCGGCGTGGCGTGTATTCAAGCGAATCTCCAAGGCATGTGCTCCCGTCGGAAGAGTCGTACACGATACAGCCATCCGGCCATCTCCGCCGCGATCACAAGGGAGAGGATGATGGGGATGGGATTAAAGAACTTGTCCGCATAGCGCATGCTCACCCAGGTCACCGATACGGTGCCGGCGCAGGTGAGCAAGACCACGAACCACCGCTTGGGCAGGTGGATCGACCACGTGAGCCCGACCATGGCGCCGATGATCGCGCCCATTCCCGACCACAGCAGGGTCGCATCGACCCCGGAAATGCCGGCGATGATCGCCGGCCTCTGCGTGACGTTGAATCCCGCCAGCAGGCTGGCGATCGCGGTCGCCTGAACTTCCATGCCCGCGACCGCCCGGCCATCGGCGAGCCGGACGATGTCGTTGCCGTCGCGCACCCCGATGGCAACAAGCTTGCCGCCGAATCGCTTCCCGAGCTGTTCGTCGGACATCGCCAGGGCATCGGCCAGGTCGACATCGTGTCCCCGGAGGTGCTCCTCGGTCGGTACACAGACCTGGTAGACGCCCACCAACGCATCCGGGGCGATGCCGTACTCGACATCGCGCTCGGAGGTGTACGCCCGGCTGAAGTAGTGGACCTCCACGGAACCGCGGCGCCGTCCGGGTCCGCTGTCGATCGACACGCCCGGCTCATCCGCCGAGGCACGGATCGATGAGCTGGTCCACTGCTCCACTGTCAGGTGCGAACCCGGGTAGAGCGATGAGATGTAGGCGCGCAGGGCCATGCCCGGCAGTGCGACCGATGCATCGGGGTTCTTCACGAACAGGTCGACCTGCGGATGGATCAGGGGAGTTCCGCCCTCGTCGCCGTGCCCGCTGGCCGCGGCGGGCAGGAGCCCGGCCGCCAGAAGCGGCTCCGCGACCGTCCAGCGGCCCTCCTCATCGGGTTCGCACGATGCCAGGGCACAGATCACATCCACGCTCGGAGGCACATGCGCGGGATTGGGCTTCTTGAGCGCGGTGATCCCTTCGGCCAGATACTCGTCGTACCCCGGTCGTTCAAGACGGAACCGGCTGTCAAGTACCACAACCCTGGGCCGCACCGGCAACACGGCCAGCCGCTTGAGCAATGCGCCGTACAAGGGACGGATCGTGTACAGCTCGGCGGTCGCGGCCTTGGGAAGGCCAAGCATCTCGGCCGCTTCCGCGACCTTGCTCTGCGGCGTCACCGTCACCATCTCGACATCACCCAGTGGAACGCCTCCGCCGTAGCGGCTCGCGTGCGTCAGCGTCCGCGTCAGCGTCCACTCGTACACGTTGGTGTGCTTCACCAGCATCGCCGAGATCAGCATGCCGACCAGGACGGTCACCACGGCGATGATCGCCAGCGTCGCCCATTCCCAGCGCCGGGTCGCCGCATCCACCGACCAGCGCCACGTGCGCGTGAGCTTGGAGACCGGGGCGATGTCCAGCTCTTCGCCACGCAGGTACTTCTCGCACTGGACGATCATCTCCTGAACGGTCTGGAAGCGGCCGTGGCGATCCTTCTCCAGGGCACGGAGGATGATGGTCTCCAGGTCGTGGTCGATGGACCCGATCAGCTCGCTGGGGCTGTTGGGCAGGTCGTTGAGGATGACGCGGGTGGCTTCCATGAATGAGCGGCCATCGACGTCGTAGGGCAGGCGGCGACAGATCAGCTCATACAGCACCACACCCAGCGAATAGATGTCCGTTCTCACATCCAGCTTTCGGCTGGGGCCGGCGAGCTGCTCGGGGCTCATGTACTGAATGGTCCCGACGATCTGACCGGTCTCTGTGTGCCGCGGCGATGCTTCTTCCGGATCGATGCACAGGGCGACCCCGTAATCGATGATCTTGGGCTGGCCGGTGTCGCTGACCAGGATGTTCGCCGGCTTGAGATCCCTGTGAATGACCCCCTGTTCGTGCCCGTGCTGCACCCCGCGGCAGACCTCGACGAAGAGCTTGACGCGATCACGCGGCGTCAGGTGAGCGGCCGCCGCATATGCCGTCAGTGTGCGCGCGCCGCGGACGTGCTCCATCGCGAAGAAGGGGATCGCCTGCTCGGGCCCCGCCGCATCGGGCGGCAGGTGCATCCCAGCCTCGTACACCTGGGCAACCGCAGGGTGCGTCAGGCGAGCCAGCAGATCTGCCTCGTGCTTGAAACGGTCCCTGGAGCTGCGGGAAGTGATGCCCTGGCGCATTACCTTGATCGCGACCTGGCGCCGCGGGCTGTCCTGGATCGCCAGGTACACCATGCCCATGCCGCCGCCGCCGATCTTGTCCCCGAGCCGATAGTTGCCGATGCGATGACCGCGAAGATCCCCGGCCGCCGCTCGGCTCGCATAGGCCACCGTTTCGGCATCCGAGACACGGGAGGCCGAGAGGTCGTCCGAGCCGGGCCCTGCCGTGTGCTCCCATGCGTTCGCCGACGGATCCTCACTGTGCGCGCGGTCTCCACCAGCGTTATTGCCAGGATCGATACCGGCGGTGTCACGCCCCGATGGCCCGTTTCCGCGATGCTCCAAGAATCCCCCCAAACCGAACGCGCGAACCGGCAACCAATTCATGCCCGTCCCTCGTATCAACACGGGGTCGGGTCCGATTGTTCCATCCCCACGGACTTGCTGCCACCTCCCAGCCCGCCACGGCTGAACTATAGGTATTCTGGCAGCCTGTCCGGTCGCATCGTCGGATCGCGGACGGGCAGCGGTATGAAGGTGAGCCAACGCTTGCACATCATCGCGCAGTCGTTGCCGATTGCTGTATGCACTCTGATCGGTATCGCTGTCACCGGGTGTGCGCCTCCGCTGCTCTTTGCCAACGCAGGCATGAGCCTGGCGGCCGAAGCCGGCACCTCGGCCTTCATCGAGGGGGAACTGCGAGCTGCACGAAAGCTCCCCATGGTCCAGGTGCGGGATGCGTTCGTACAAGCCCTCGATAACCTGGATTTCCCAATCACCGGACGCGTCGACAAGGCAGACTACATCTTCCTCGAAGCCCGGCAGAAGAGCGGGGACATCGTGGTCAGGCTGCGGGCCAATTCCCAGCGCGTGACATCCATCTCGATCCGCGTCGGGTTCTTGGGAGATCAGGCGATCGCCAGACTGTTGATGGAGGAAGTCGAGACCATCTTGAAGGCCGCAGCCACCCAGTCGTCGCAAGCACCCTAGTGGCAGGTGAAGGGCTGATCGTTGGCCTTACTTGCCTCGCTTGGCCGTACGGCCGTTGGATGAACCGCTGCGCGGCGCTTTCGCCGAGGCCGTGCGATTTGTTTTCTTTTTGGACGGTGCTTGGCGCGGGGCGGAGCGCTTGGCGGACGGCTTTGCCGCTACCTTCGCGGAGGTCCGCTGCGGCGGCTCGGATGTGCGCACATCCTTGATCGTGTCGCCGAGGTCGTGGAGCATCTCCCCCGCAGCGGCGAGCAGGACACCCAAGGTGCGCCGGACCTTCTTGGCGCCCTGGGTCGCCGCCTCGCTGGCGGGCTCGACGACTTTCTCTTCGAATGTGTGCATCGCAGCGCGGGCCTTGGGCTCGAGCTTCTCACCCGCGCGGCGGATCTGGTCGGCGACGTTCTTGAACTCGTTCATGATGTCTTCTCCGGCCTTGGAGGCCAGTTGCGAGACGGTGCGGGCGATGCGTTCCTCTATCTCTTCCCAACGCTGGGCGCGGCGGCTATGTTCGGCGGTCGCGGCGTAGGCATCCGCAAGGCCCTCAAAGACCTGGCGCAGGAGCTCATCCCGGAGGGGGCGCTGCACGCCGGCAAGCCCAGCGACCACGCCGATCAGGACTTCCTCGACGAGCGGGGCCAGGCCATCGATGGTGAGGCCGCGATCCCGGTACGCGCGGAGCGTGAGATCACGGATGCGGCGGCGGACCTGGATCCCATCGCGGACGATGGCCTCGGCAAGCGTGGAGATCGTGGTGTCGGATGTGCGGCGATTGCGGGACACGGAGGCTCCTGATTCGGGAACAAGCGTGCGGGTTCATGGTCCTTGATGGCTGAATCTTGGCCGGTTTGGGCTCAGATCCCTGCGCATCATACTGTTATTCGGCACTCCGCTCGGTGGATTGCGATGAGAGAGCTGGGGGGTACCGGAGGCTTGGCGATGCGGAACTGGGAAACGTTCCATCCGCGGCCGGTCCGGCCGCTGGGCGTCTTGGTGATGGCCGGTTGGCGGCTGAAGCTGTACTCGATTGTCTACGGTGCCGTCGGTGAATCCAATCGATTGGATCGCCAGGCGTACGACGATGGCCTTGCGATGGCCGTCGGTTCGCTCCCCCAGCCGCCGGTGAGCCAGGGGCGTCTGGGCATCGGCTTTGTGATCATGCACCAGGGGCGGGGCGTGCATTACCTCGTGCTGAACTGGTGGGACAACGAGAACGAGTATTTCTGCCGTGTGTTCGTGAAGGGGTTTGACGAGGGAGAGAGGTGGCGGGCGGCGAGCGATGGGGAATCGTCGTGCGTGTGGGATCTCGAGATCATCTGGTTTGAGCGGAACGCGTTCGTGGAGCATGTGCTGTCGCGGCGAGAGGCGGATGTGGAGAGGTATTTGGGTACGGCGGTTGCTGTCGATCCCGCAAGATGAAGAGAACGCAGAGGTCACCGAGAAACGGAGTGACACAGAGGGCAGAGGAGAATGAAATCCCTCTGCGTTTCTCTGCATCTCTGTGAACTCTGTGTTCTCTTCTCTCTGCAGATTACAGAGCGGCGATCAACGAGAGCCCTCCGCCTCACGCACAGCCTGGCAAAAGGCGCGGATGAGTGCGGGGTCTTTGACGCCGCGCTCGATCTCCACCCCGCTGGAGACATCGACTCCGTATGGTCTGACGATCCGGATCGCCTCGGCGACGTTGTCAGGAGTCAGGCCGCCGGCAAGAAAAACGGGCGTTGCAAGCCCCTGGATCGCCTCTGCCAAAGCCGGCCAGTCGAGCGTGGTTCCCTGTCCGCCGAGAGAACCATCGACAAGGATTGCATCGACCTCATCGATCGCATCCCACCTCGCGAGTTCATCCCGGATCGTCCCCGCGTCGTAGCGGATCGCTCGGATCAGCCACGGCCCGCACTGGCGGACCATCGTCTCATCTTCCTGTCCGTGAAGCTGGACGTAGTTGGTCGGGCAGATCTCCTCGCAGTCGCAGAACTTCTCGATCGAGGGATTGACGAAGACGCCGACGGTCGAAACCAGGGGCGGCAGGACATCCATGACGGCGCGGGCCTCCTCGGGGTCGATGTATCGCGGGGATTCCCGGTAGAACATGAAGCCGATGGCATCGGCGCCGGATTCGGCCGCGAGCAGGGCATGCTCGGGTTCCTTGATGCCGCAGATCTTGATGCGTGTGCGGGGCATGTGGGAGATCGTAGAGATCGAAAGGCGTGTTCACCACGGGGGACACGGAGGGCCACGGAGTGAAGAGCTGAGAGGAAAGCAGGGGCAACCGAGAGAGGATTCAAGGCAAAGATGGTGAAGACGCCATCTGGCGGAGCGCGGCTTCGAAGCGGCGGGCGAAGGCGGGGCCATCGCAAAGGGTGGATGCGGCGATCCTGTCGCGCATCGAGGAGCGGAGGCTTGTGAGGCGGGCGGTATCGCCGGCGAGCGAGGTGGCGAGCTTGATGTATGACGGGATGTCGGCGGCGATCAGTTCGTCAAGGCCGGTGTTCCGCAGGAGCGAGACGCCCACGCGACCTGCGTGCGAGCGGCCCGCGAGTGTGATCACGGGCACTCCCGCCCACATCGCCTCGCAGGTGGTGGTTGTGCCTGCGTAGGGGAAGGGATCCAGGGCGATATCGATCCTGCCGTAGAGCGCCAGGTGATCCATCTGGCTGGCGGTGGCTTCGACGACCTCGACACGCGATGCCTCGATCCCGGCACCTACAAAACGCTGGACGGTGTCCGCGCGAACCCGGGGATCGGCAAGTTGGGTCGCCTTCAACAGCAGGCGCGAGCCCGGGACCGCCTGCAGGATGCTCGCCCAGACCGATACCACACCCTTGTTGAGCTTGAGGAGCGTGTTGAACGATCCGAACGTGATGTGTTTGTCTGCAAGAACGGGCGATGGTGCCACCGGCGGGGCTTCGGCGGGCGCCTGGTAGCACAGGAAGCACGGATCAAGCCGGATGAGCCGCTCGACGCAGTGGACCTCGCTCCCGGGCGGATCGGTGATGCTGTCCACGAGCCGGTACGAGATCCCCGAGAGGCCCGTGGTCGCCGGGTATCCGCACCAGCTCGCCTGAATCGGCGCGGGCCTGGCGGCGAACACGGGCATGCTGTTGTCGCTGGTGTGGCCGGCAAGGTCCAGCAGAATGTCGAGCCGGTCAGCGCGGATGCGGGCCGCCAGATCTGTATCGCTCAGCGTCGCGACCGATCGCCATTGTGTTGCCATCGGCTTGAGACGCTGGGTGGTCTGGTCCTCGCGCTTGGCGGTCGAGTAGCAGTAGAGCTCGATGCGAGAGCGATCGGTGTGGCGGAGGAGTGGCTCGGCGAAGAAGGCGACCGAATGCGTGCGGAGGTCAGGGGAGACGATGCCCACCCGCAAGGGGCGATCCGCGGCAGGAGGAACTGCCGGGGTGAAACCGGTTTGGCTCCGGACCTGCCCTTCCAGCAGACGCCCGAAGCGTTCATGGGCGGCCCTGATCTCGAGCGGATCGGGATCCGGGAGGTAGTTCAGTGCGAAGGCCCTCCAGGAGGCGAGCACCTGGTCGTCGGGGCGATTGGAGAGCGCCCTGGTTGCGATATCAACGGCCTCCTCGGCGTGGCCGCAGTTGAGCAGGCCGAGGGTGAGCTTGACGGCCAGTTCCTGGTCATCAGGGCGGATCGCCAGGCCCGCCCGGCTCTGGTCAACGACCTCGGAGTGCCGGTTGAGATCGGCAAGTGCGTTGGCGAGCCCGAGGCGAGCGTTGGTGGAGGCCGGCGCCAGCGCGATCGCGCGCTCCAGGATGGGGACGGCTTCCTTGGCCCGCCCCATCATCGCCAAGATGCTGCCAAGAGTGGAATGGACCTCCCCTTCCTGGGGGAAAAACCTGGCCGCCTTCTGGGCGTAAAAGAGGGCCTGCTCGTGCTGCTTGAGCATGACCAGCGTGACCGCCATCGCGTTGCACAACGGCCCGCTGTTGGACTCTTTCTGAAGCGCCCGCTGGAGCTGCTGGCGCGCCTCCTCCCCGCGGCCCTGGCCGAGGAGTTGCTGGACGGTGTTGAGGGTAACTTGCAGTCGGGACAGCGGTGTGCTCCGGGATGGGATGTGGGGCGGGGCAGGATGGTAGAGATGTATCGCTTGGGCAAGAAGCGGCGGTCGCGAATCCTGACCTCCCGGGGGGGCGACCCAAACGGCGATGGCGTTTCGGGTTACGATCAAATCGTGATACCATTGTGCCTGGCGGAGAGTCCCGCGGCATCCGGCCCGATGGGGCCGGGAACCTAGCCCGCCGCGGCCCCGCGGAGAACTGAGCCATGCGTATCTCTGACCGGCTCCGGCTGCGCCGCAGCGGCACGACCCTGGGACAAGCCTCCCGCCTTGCCGAAAAGTTCGAATCCCGCCACCTGCTCAGCGCTGCGTTCGATGTGGTGGGGCTGACGGCCCTGCGGGCGGATGCCAACTACGCGGCGGTGGATGGCAGCAGCATCGGGGTGGCGATCATCGACACGGGTGTCTACTCCGCGCACCCGGATATCACATCCAACTTCGCGGCCTGGTACGACGCGGTGACCCGCAGCTCCGGCGGCACGGCCCAGGATCCCGAGGGTCACGGGACGCACGTGGCCGGGACGGCGGCGTCATCGAACCCGGCGATCGGAGTGGCGACCAGCGCCAGGATCATCGGGATCCGCGCCCTGCCGGCTGATGGGGAGCGCCAGCCCGGTCACGACACGGTCGCCGAGGCGCTCCAGTGGGTGATCGACAACCACACCGCGCACAACATCAAGGTCGTCAACATGTCGCTGGGTGTGCCCGGAGTGAACATCAACACCCCGCAGGAGCGCACCGACGCCGAGGCCGCCCGGATCGCCCAGCTCGAATCCCTGGGCGTCACCGTCGTGACTGCTTCGGGCAACAGCTACGCCGACTTCGCATCCCCGGGCGCCAGCGTGCCGGCGGTGTACTCCACGATCCAGGTCGCCAATACGTGGGAGGATGGCGGCGATGGGGATGACCTGCCCAGCGCCTCGGCGGCGAGCCTCAGCTCGGATTTCTGGGCCGTCGAGTATCGCCCGCAGGCCGATCAGTTCGCGGCGACCAGCCAGCGCAGCTCGCTGCCCAACCAGGTCGCCGCCCCCGGCTCGACGATCTTCTCGGCATGGAACGGGGATGGCGGGAAGTTGTACAACACGATCTCGGGGACGAGCATGGCTTCTCCGCTGGTGGCGGGGATGGTCGCCCTGATGCAGGATGCGGCGTTCACGTTCGGGGGTGTGTACCTGACACCGGCGGATGTGCTGTCGATCATGCGCACGACGGCCGATGACATCGTGGACTCATCGACCGAATCCAACGCGCGGGCGCCGATCGTGATCGATGGATCGGGCCGTGCCTCGCTGGGACCGACGCAGCCGCTCGCCGAGACGGGGCTCACATACAAGCGCGTCAACGTGTACAGGGCGATCCAGCAGGTGATCGCCCAGGTGCAGGGCGGGACGATCACCGATCCGCCGCCTCCCAACAGCGATGCCAACTCGAAGATCACCAACGCGATCCCGGTTTCCACGATCGACGGCACCATTGTGTACGAATTCACAGGGAACATCGGGTCCGACGGCACGGTCGATGTGGGGGCCAAGGATGTCGATCTCTACAAGGTGACGATCGAGTCGCCGGGCAACATCGTGGTGACCTCATCGGCCTTGGAGGGGGGAACCAGCGGCGTGATGGCGATCCGGCTGTTTGACACCAACGGCGCGGAACTGACGCGTGCCGAGGGTTCGCAGGGCTCCGGGTATCCGGCATTGACCAGTGCCCGGCTGAACCCCGGGACGTACTACATCGGCGTGTCGAGCCTGGGCAACACGGGCTACTTGATCACCAGCGGCGTCGGGGCGGCCGATGGCGCCGGGCCAGGGGACTTTGAGATCGAGATCAAGCTGACGAATCCCGATCCCAACGGCGTCGTGCAGGGCGCGGTGCCCTTCGAGGGCCTCCCCAATTCCTACCTCGGGTTCATCGGGGCGGACCTGGGGCTTGAAGTCGGCTCGCAGGATGTGGATTTCTTCGAGGTGTTCGCGCCCGATGACGGAGTGCTCGTGGTCGATATCGACGCCGCCTCGGTCTACGGCTCAGAGGCGGTGGACACCTACGTGCGGGTCTTCAACGACCAGCTCGAGGAGATCGGGTTCAACGACGATGAGGGCGCGGGCATCATCGACAGCTACCTGGAGCTCCAGCTCGAGAAGGGCCAGCGCGTCTACGTCGCGGTCGCGGACTTCTGGAACAAGAACTTCAACCCGTCGGATCCCTTCGACCGCAGCTCGGAGGGCATCGGCGGGTTCTACGACATCAACCTGCGATTCGACAACGGGGATGTCGATGGCACCGTGCTCAGCTCGGGCGTGGTTGCAATCGGAAACACGATCACGGGCATCATCGGCGATGATGACGGCTCCACGGTGGGGGCCGGCGGAGCGAAGGATGTCGATTTCTACTTCTACGAGCCCGTGAGCGATGGGCTGCTGGACCTGACGGTGGAGAGCCCCGATTCCTCGCTGGTCGGCTCGCTCTCGGTGTGGGTGTACGACTCGGACCTGGGGGATGTCGTGCGGCTGGGTGAAATCTCGGGGGATACCCCGCACCTGATCGTCGAGGTGGCCGCGGGAGAGGCGTACTACGTCGCCGTCACCGGCCGCGGCAATACCGCCTTCAACTGGTTCGCGATCGCCAGCGGCGCCGGCGGAGACACCGGCAACTACTCGCTGCTGTCGTCGATCCGCGCCAAGTCCGACATCAAGAACCTCATCAACGATTCAGTGAACACCGGTACCCCGACGCCGATCGCCCTGGGCCAGGCGTTCGCCGCGTCGTTGGGCGGAGATGACAGCTACATCATCGGCACCACCGATGTCGATGTGTACGCGTACTCGCCCACGGTCAGCGGCAACGTCGTCATCCGTACCAGCTCCCCCGGGGATCGCGGCGTCGACACCTACCTGCGGATCTTCGATGCGGCCGGAAATCAGCTCACCTTCAACGACGACATCTCCAGCGGCACCCTCGAGAGCGGCCTCTCGATCGCCGTGGTCGCCGGGCAGACCTACTACATCGGCGTCAACGCCAGCAGCGCCTCAGCCCAGAACTACAGCGTGATCACGGGCGCTGGCGCCGTTCCCGCCGGAACGGGAGACTACGTGCTCGCCGTGATCGCCGGCGGCAAGTTCTCCGCATCGCAGGGCCAGGTGCTCGGCGGGTCTGCCGGATCCACCGGCAGCATCAACATCGGCGCTGTCAACACGCTGGGCAATCCGGTGATTCTCCAGCAACAGGCGGGGGCGACCGTCTGGACCGGCTCGGATCTCCAGGCCAAGACGGGCTCCCCGGCGATCCTGGGCGAGGTCGTGTCGTGGGTGGATCCCAAGGACGGACGCAACTACGCCGCGGCACGGACGACCTCCGGGCTGGGCCTCTTCACCAACACCTCGGGCGCGGATTGGACCTTCCGCAACCTCACCGGCGAGATCACGGGCGCTCCGGTCATCAGCGGTGAGCTGACGGTCTTCACTTCGATCGACAGCATCGTCAGTCTCGCCGGGACCGCCGCCAACGGGGATCTGATCCAGTACCACCAGACTGGAGGCGGCAACTCCGGGGCGTACGCATGGGCGGCGATCAATCGCGGGGATGACCTGCGATCCCAGGGCCTGACGGTCCCGCAGTTCTCCGGGCGAATCACCAGCTTCGTGACCTCGTGGAACGCCCTCAACGTCGTGGGGCTTGACTCCACCGGCCAGATCCAGGCGGTCTGGTGGCACCACTCGCTCAACACCGACAAGTGGACGACCAACAACCTCAGCGCCCAGACCGGAGCGCCCGTGCTGACCGGCGGCCTGACGGTGTGGCTGACGGCGTGGAACGCGATCAACATCGGCGGGGCCGATGAGGAAGGCAAGCTCTCGGCGACCTGGTGGCTGCCGGAGTTCGGCGCTGAGTGGCAGACGACCAACATGACCGACCTGATCGGCGGTCCGCTGCTGCAGTCCGACAGCGTCTCGAGCTTCGTGACCCCCTGGGGCGCGATGAACATCGCCGGACGAGAGGCCGATGGCACCATCAGCGTCTACTGGTGGGAGCCTGTGGGGAACGCCTGGCAGATCGCACGCATCAGCGATGTCATCCCCAACTCGACCGACCTGGTCGGGCCGATCACGGGCCTGACGACCGCGGGCACGTTCACCATCAACCTGATCAGCACCTCATCCTCGGGAGATGTCATCCGCTACTGGTGGTCGGTGGCGACCAACGTGTGGGCGGAGGAGAACATGACGCAGACGGCGACCGAGATCTGATCCTGACCGTCTGATTCACTCGAGTCCGAGTTCATCCAGGCCAAGCTCGCCCCGGCGCTCCGTGATTCGCCGTGTGATCTCCTCGCTCATCCGGATGATCGGCGGCCAGGGCCGGACGGCTCTCCCGTCGCGATCATCTCCAGGAAGCTTGGGCGTGGCATCGAAGATCGCCATCCGTGTGCGCTGCTGCATATCGCGGCTGACATCGCAGTTGGCGCAGAAGTGGAACATCGCCTCATCGACATCGTCGATGTTGACCGAATCGTCCAGGATGACCACGAACGAGGGTTTGTCGGCAAAGCCCAGAGCGCGGGCGATCTGGCCCGCGATCTCGTGCCCCTGCCCGGGCGACCGTTTCTCGATCGTGACAAACAGCCATCCATAGCCGCAGGATTCAGGGAGCGCAGCCCGGCGGATCCCTGAGATCCCGCGCATGCGGCCCAGGATGTGCGCGGGAGTCACGGTCTCCAACGGATCGGCCGCTTCCGCGGACTGCCCGTTCTCCTCGCCTGCGATCTTGCGCGTGCAGTCAAACCCGATCTTCATCCCGACCCCCAGCGCCGGCGCGGCATGATCGAGGATGTCCAGCGGCCCGTTGACCATCTCATTGTCCCACCCAGGCCGGCAATGCTCGATCGCGGCCCGCAGGACCGCCGGCGTGTCGTGAACATCAACATCTTGATCCACGACGAAGATCGACTTGGTCCATGCCATCTGCCCCGCACCCCACACCGAATGCATCACGCGCCGGCCCTGCATCGCGTACTGCTTGTCGATCTTCAGGAACGCGCAGTTGTGGAACGCCCCGAACATCGGCAGGTCGTAGTCCTCGATGTCGGGAATCAGCGTCTTCAGCAGCGGCAGGAACAGCCGCTCGGTCGCCTTGCCCAGAAAGTAATCCTCCTGCGGCGGCTGACCCACGATCGTCGTCGGGTAGATCGGATCCCGCCGGTGCGTGATCGCCGTGACCTCCAAGATCGGATACCGATCCGGCATCGAGTAGAACCCGGTGTGATCCCCGAACGGCCCCTCAAACACCGCCCCCGGCCCGAGTGGTTCTGAATTTGAGCTTTGCGATTTGAGCTTTGAGCTTTGCCCCGGATCCCACCCCACCAGCCCCGCCTCATCACTCACATACCCCTCGATCACGATCTCGGCGTGCGCGGGCACCCAGATCGGCACCGTTCGCCCCATCACCATCTCGATCCCGCCGCGGTTCAGGAACCCGGCGAGCAGCAGCTCGCTGATCCCCGGCGGCAGCGGCGCGGTCGCCGCGTACGGCAGCACGCTCTGGCCACCCAACGCGATCGCCACCGGCATTTTCCGCCCGTGAGCCTTCCACGATCGCCAATGCCGCGCTCCATCGTGATGCAGATGCCAGTGCATCGCCATGTGTCGCCGCCCCAGGAGCTGCACGCGATACATGCCGATGTTGTGCGAGCCGGGCTTGGGGTTCCCCTCATCGCTCGCGTGGATCGTGTGCACGCCCCCCAGCGTGATGTATCGCCCGCGGAAGTTCCTTTCCCAATCCGGCCCGGACTCCATGCCCGGGATCCCCGCGTTGACATCCGCCGGATACCCGACCGCCGCCAGGTCTCCATCCAGCGGCCAGCACCGGATGAACGGAAGCCGCATCAGGTCGATGCGATCGGCCGTGTGGATGACCTCCTGGCACAATCCCATGCCGCGCCGGCGCTTGGGAGGGATCGAAAGCAGCGGCAGGAATCCCCGGGCCTTGGAGATCACTTCGCGAAGCGATCGCGGAAACTCCGGTTTGACCAGTTCCCCGATCCTGGCGGCCAGTGCATCAAACCCCCCGGGTGTGTGACCGGCCGCTGCGCCCGTGCCCGCATCGTTGCATCCCAGCGCCATCTCCATGCGCCGATAGCTGCCGAAGGCGTTGATCGCGACCGGGATGTCCGACCCCTCGACGTTCGTGAAGAGCAGCGCCTTGCCGCCGAGGTGATGGAATCGCGGATCGTTGCGTCGGGCCGAGACAGATGGCCCGCGCGGGGCCGGCTGCTTGCTCATGCGGTCGGCGATCGCCGCGATCTCCAGGACCGGCGAGATGGGCGCGGAGATGCGGGCGAGCTCTCCCGCGCGCTCAAGGGCCGAGAGAAACTCGCGAAGATCACCGTACATGCGAGCGAGCATAGGAAGAAAATGGGCAAAGGGGCAAAGGGGGCACTTGCGGCAAACTTTGGAAACGGCGGCTCGTGGTGGCGCGCCGCTGCCTTCTGTTCACTCGGATATGCTCGGGCATGTCACTACGGAACGATGCTGCGATTGGGGATCGCGACTGGACGAGCTATTACGCCGCGGTTGCGGGCAAGCCGCCACGTGACACGCTTGTGATGGCGACCGAGAAGTTCGCCCACGAGGGTCGCAAGCCGGGGCGGGCGATCGATCTTGGCTGCGGGGAGGGGCGAGATACACGGGAGCTGCTCAGGCGCGGGTGGAGCGTGCTGGCGATCGATCCGCATCCGGCGGGGCTGGCTCGGCTGCGCGAGAGCCTGGCGGAACTGCCCGCGCTGCCGCCGCCCCACGAGTCGTGCCGGATCGTGCAGGCGAGCCTGGAGGATGCGGCGAGCGGTCGCGCGGGGATCGCCGGCTCGTTCGACCTGGTCAACGCCAGCTTCGTGCTGCCATTCGTACCGCCGGACAACTTCGGAGGAGTCTGGGAGTGGACCTGCTCGCTGCTGGGGGAGAAGGAAAGCGGCGGCCGGTTCGCCGGGCAGTTCTTCGGGCCGCGGGATTCCTGGGCGAGCATCCCGGGACGATCACACCACTCGCGGGCGGAGGTTGAGCACATGCTCGCCGGGCTGGAGGTCGAGCACTTCCAAGAGGATGAGAAGGATGGTGTGGATGCGGAGGGGAACGAGAAACACTGGCATGTGTTTCATGTGGTGGCCAGGAGGACCGGCTCGGTGTTCCTACCCCGGTCTGTATTGTTTTGACATCTCACGCGGCGGCGTAACGAACGTGCTCTTCACGGAAGTAGGCGCTGACGATGTCCGGCCGGCGTTGCGTTGAGCGCAAGTAGGATCGAAGGCCGCT
>JADLBU010000104.1 GCA_020847535.1 Phycisphaerales bacterium | reverse complement strand
TACATCGAGATGTTCTACAACCGGCAGCGGCTCCACGCCGCTCTCGGATACCTCAGCCCCCAGCAGTTCGAGGAACGTAACATTGGATAGAAGTCGGTCAACGGAAAATGGGTCAGGTCACTCTGTGCCAGCGCAGGCACTCCTTATCAGGAGCAAATCGAATTGGCAAGACGATGGTCTGACCATTTCGCTTCGCGATCACATCAAGTGCAGCTTGATCACGAGATTGCAGCAGCGACCGACTCACGCGAAGAGTATAGTTGTCCTCGATCGTCACGAAGCCGGTGTCAAACAGACAGTCAAAAGTTGCCGATAGACAAACACCGTTCGTCGGATCGGCGCGGCGCTGTTCGTCAACGCTCCAAGGGATGATGTGCCCGGCGACCAAGCACTCGGGAATTGGCAATCCTGTGATGCAGCAGCGATTGTTGTAGCTGCTCAGCACTGCGTCACGAAAAAAAGCCTGATGCAAGCGTTGCTTGGCGGTGACGACCCGCTCCGATGGGCCAGTTGGAGCAACTGGAAGTGGACTGGCGGAATGGTCTGGTTGAAGATCTCGCCGCAGTTCATGCGCATGAACGATCAACCCGTTCCAGTTACTATGAAACTCATCCCACACGGCTTTGTCCAGCTTGCTGCCATGCGTCAAGCCTGAGATATTGCGGGCTGCGAGTTGTGGATCAAATGCCCCGAAGTTGCCGAGCTTGCGTGCGACGGAAGCGGGGGTGCGCCCAAGCAGGGATGCAAGCTGCTTCACCCGCATGTCGGTTGCCTTGGTGCGTTGGAACGGGATTCGACAGTACAACTCGAAGGCAAGGATCAACTGCTCGCGAGTCCAAGGCTGTCCGTCATTGACAGGTCGTGCATTCATCCGATTCCTTTACGCAAGCCGACAACGCAGAAGGGTATCAAATTGTGCATAGAGGACATGCGACCCTCTTCCCTTGCACGAGCCGCATCTTGGCGTGGAGTGGGAATGCGCGAGTGCATGAAAAAACCGGCGTTCATCACGCCGGTTTTCGTGTCTATTGACTGACGGGTGAATTACCAGCCGCCGCGGCCGCCACCACCGCCGCCGCCGCCACCCCCGCGACCGCCGCCGAAGCCGCCGCGGCCACCACCGCCGCCGCCGCCGCGACCACCACCGCCGCCGAAGCCACCACGGCCACCGCCGCCGCCGCCGCGATCCTCGCGCGGACGGGCTTCGTTGACGGTCAGGTCGCGACCATCGACGTTCTGGCCGTTGAGGGCCTCGATGGCAGCGCGGGCCTGGGTGTCATCGGACATTTCGACAAAGCCGAATCCACGGGGCCGGCCAGTCTCGCGGTCCATCACGAGCTGGGCGGAGGAGACCTGACCGTGCGCCTCGAACAACGAGCGCAGTGTGTCCTCGGTGGTCTTGAACGAGAGATTTCCGACGTAGAGCTTCATCTGCTTCACTCTTGCCCTTGGACTGTGAGTACCGGCTGCTTGAACTCGGGCAAGAGGAAGCGTCGGTGAACCAAGAAACGCGTCCCCGCGGACGCCGCTGACCTGGAATCGGGAAGATGATACCACATCCCGGGAAGTCAAGCCACGCCATTACGGGCCCCTGGCAGACTACGCTTGCACCCCCTTTGGAGGAGCTTTTGATGCCTTCGGCCCCGCTTCGGATCGACACGACCACGCATGTCCACCTGCCCGCGGATTCCAACCAGGCTTTGGGCCTGGCGCACTATGCGATCGACTTCATGGGCAACGCTCAGGGCAAGCTCGGCCAGCCCGCTGCCTCGGTGCTGGAACGGACCAACCTCTTCCACACCGACGCCGTGGTCTGCGGCATCTCGGCGATCGCCCTTGGGACCAACGCGCCTAACTTGCTGCGGGAAGAAGCTTTGCAATACGCGGTGGTGGGAGGCGGGGCGGGGTCCAAGCCGGGCAACGCGTCCAAATGGACCCGACCGGGCACCCCCGTGTTTGGATCCAATACGGATGTCGCGGTTGAGAAGGCGATCGCCGCCAACTGCGCAGCGGTGCGGGAGTGGGACAGCAACGGGACCAACTTTGGTTACAACCCCGCGCTCGGGCACACGGCCGGGGAGTTCGGGCACAACGACTTCTACAGCGTCGCGGTCGCAGCGGCGCAGATGCGCGGGCTGGACGGGGCGCAAGCCTTGCGCGGCATGATCCTGCTGGATGAGATCCGCGGTCGGCTCGCCGAGGTCTTCAGCCTCAAGACGTACAAGGTCGATCACGTCGTCCACGGGGCGATCGCAAGCGCTGCAACCTTCGGCGCGATGATGGGCGCGACTGCCGAGCAGATCGAGAGCGCGATCGGGATGGTGGTGGCTCACTACATCCCGTTCCGGGCGATCCGCGCGGGCAAGCAGCTCTCGGACAGCAAGGGCGCGAGCGCTGCGATCTCGACGGAGGCGGCGATCCTGAGCGTGAAGCGTGCGATGGCGGGGTTCCTGGGCCCGCGCGACATCTTCCGGAATCCTGAGGCGATCTTTCGGATCTTCGAGGGTCCGGGGCAGATGTTCCAGAAGGTCGGCAGTGGGGGGAGCAGCAAGGCGAACACGGAGAAGCGGGATGCCTCACCGTTCGAGCTGGTGCTCGGCCGCGCGGGCGAGGACTTCGCGGTGATGGGTATGCACTTCAAGCTGGGGCTCTACGAGCACCAGTCCGCCGGTGCGCTGCAGGGGCTGATCAACCTCATCAACCGGGCGCCGCAGCTCCTGGATGACCAGTCCGGGGACAACATCGCCAAGATCGTGGTGAAGGCGTACGAGCCGGCGTTCGGGATCATCGGTGATCCGGCCAAGCGTGATCCCAAGACCCGCCAGAGCGCCGATCACTCGATGCTGTACCTGGTGTGCACGATGCTGCGCAAGGCGCTGGAGCTGCGGACGGCGAGCAAGGGCAAGCTCGGATGGAAGGAGCTGATGCTGACGCCGCACGACTTCGACAAGCGGGCGCTGACGCACGACCTGACGCGATCGCTGATGTCGAAGATGACGTTCGAGTGGGGCGGGGCCGAGTACGATGCCAAGTACCCGGATGGGATCCCGACCTCGATGGTGGTAACCGACGACCAGGGGAGCACGTACGACTCGGGGCTGGTGATGTACCCGGGCGGGCACGCCCGCAACCACGCCGGGCCCGATGCGATCGACCTCAAGGAGGTGTTGAGCCACAAGTTCCAGGTGCTCTCCTTCCTTGCGGTGAAGGATCCGAAGGCGGTGATCGGGCGAATCTCATCCCTGGAGGCCAAGAGTCCCGCGGACATCGCCCGGCTGTACGATTTTGAAATCGAGCAGAAGGGCACGTTCGAATGACGACATAGACTCTCGGCCGAGCCTTTGAGCCGTACAGGTTCGGGTTTTGCATGGAAAAGGGTTGTGAGGGGGGATTCCACCCGGTGAGCGATCACAGGATGGATTCCGACCTGATGAGTTGACCTTTCGGGGGCGGGTGCAAGGAGTTTGCTGATGAGCTCTCTGATTTCCGGGCTTCGTCGCTTGCTGGATCGCGGGGTTCGCCCGGCCCATCCCCACCTTGACCTCCACCCCCACACGCCGGATGGCCTTCGCCGCCGGTCGAAGATCACCCGCGCCGGTGGTCAACTCCTTCAGCCCCTCGAGCAGCGGATCGCCCTCTCGGTGGTCCCGCCCGATGGACACTCGATCCTGAAGTTCGACACCACGTACGGCAACATCTTCATCGAGCTGTTCGATGACGATGCCCCGCTGACGGTCGCGAACTTCCTGACGTGGGTGAACTCCGACAAGCTCAACGGCTCGTTCTTCCACCGGATGGTCAAGAAGGGCGATCCCCAGGGCGGCATCGACATCCTTCAGGGCGGCGGGTTCACGTTCGAGACCGGCGGCATTCCACAGGATGTCGCGAACGAGGACGATCCGACGCTTGTCCTCGAGACGACGGGTCACTCGAACCTCGCCGGCACGATCGCGATGGCCAGGACGAGCGTTCCGAACTCCGCGCAGAGCGGCTTCTTCTTCAACGTCACGGACAACACCGTGCTCGATCCGACCGAACCGGACAACGGATACGCGGTCTTCGGCCAGGTGGTCGAAGGCATGGATGTGATCCAGACCATCTTCGCCCTCAAGCGGTCCGATCTGGATCCGGATGATCCGAATGCAAGGACCTATGACAACGTCCCGGTGACGCCGCACTTCGAGATCGCCGACGGCGCGATCACCGAGGAAGACCTCGTGTACCTCGAGGATGCCAGCGTCGTCAGCCGCTCCACGTACCGCGCGGTCGCCGGCTCCCCGGTCGATGGATCCGTCAACACGCAGGACCAGCTCTTCATCACATCGCTGGGCCTCGACGGCCGCGCTGAGGTCTTCACGCCCAGCGCTTCACCAGATCCGTGGGTATACCAGAACGTCAAGGCCCTCACCGGCGCTCCGTCGATCTCCGGCAATCTCGCGGCGTTCCATGACTACAAGACCGGCCTGCGCCATGCCGTCGGCCCCTCGGCGAACGGGCTGATCCTCTTCACGCAGGGCGCCAACGGCACCTGGTCGTTCAGCAACCTGACCACCAGCGTCGCCGGCGGCAAGATCATCGAGGGCGAGGTCACCGTCTTCACGACCACCGACGGGTTCGTCTACATCGCCGGCATGGCCGACGATGGCCACCTGGTCGCCTTCCGCCAGGAAGGCACAGCCTCGAACTGGGCGTGGGCTCTGCACGACTTCACATCCCAGGATCTCGAGCCCCGCGGCCTGACGACCCCGGCGTTCGCGGGTCGGCTCACCAGCTTCGTGACCTCGTGGAACGCGCTGAACATCGTCGGCCTCGATGGTGATGGCGAGATCCAGGCCGTGTGGTGGGCACCGGGCATCGAGGGAGACTTGTGGACCACCAACAACCTGAGCGAGCAGGTCGGCGCTCCGGCGTTCACGGGCGGGCTGACGGTCTACCTGACGAGCTGGAACGCGATCAACATCGTCGGGATCACGCAGGCGGGGAACGTGAGCGCCACGTACTGGGCGCCGGAATTCCAGTGGGCGACCGTGGATCTGACGGCGTACATCAGCGACCTGACCGGCTCGGCAGCCCCGCAACTGGTGGGAAGCACGATCTCCAGCTTCGTGACGCCCTGGGGCGCGACCAACATCGCAGGCCTGGATGCCAACGGCAAGCTGTGGGTCTACTGGTGGGCGCCGGCCTCGGGCGATGGCAACTGGACGTTCACCGACATGTCCACGACCGTGCCCGCGGGCACCAAGCCGATGGTGGGCCGCATCACCGGCGTGACATCGCCTGCGAACACCATCAACCTCGTCGGCACGGCATCCAACGGGGATGTGATGCGGTATTACTGGAACCCCACCAACGATCTGGGCTGGCAGGCCGATGATGTGAGCTATCTGGCGAGCCTGACGTAAGCACGAGCGATTGAATCGGTGTGTCGCCGAGTGCATTTCCGCGCGGCCTATCCGGCCTTGCGCGCGGGCTTGATATTGCTCTCCACCCACGCGGCGATGAAGCTCGCCTTGCTCGGCAGGAAGTAGAACAGCAGCTCGTGCCCGGCATCGATCGAGAGCCGGTCGGGGCGACCGGCGCGCTGCCACAGGAGCTTGCCGCACGCCGCCGGCACCCATGAATCGGTCTTGCCCAGCACCAGGAGCGTGGGGATCGAGCCCAGAAGCGGGGCGGTGTGGTAGGGATCCAGCCGCGATGCCTTGAGGTAGTGCTTGCTGATCGCCGTGATCTGGTCGCCGGTCAGCTCGGTCTCATCCAGCGGATCTTCCGGCTTCGTGCGGAGCACCAGCCCGCCCTTGCTGAACGTGCTGAGTTGCGATGCCGTGAAGCAGTCGGCGCCGCCGCCGATGATGACGACCGCCGAGAGCCGGTCGTGGATGCGGGCGGCGGTGGTGGGGGTCGCCAGCCCGCCGGCGCTGAACCCGATGAGCACGATGGGCAGGCCCGCCAGGTCGGGACGCTGGGCATCGACGTACTCCAGCACCGCCTCGGCGGCGTAGGCGCTGCCGGCCTGGGCCTGGTCGATCTGCTCGGCGATCGCGCGGGCGACGGGCTCATAGTCCTGCTTGCCGGCGACGATGAACGCCCCGCTGCGGCAGCGCACGATCAGGCGATCAAGCCTGGCGACCTCTTCGGAGAGCGGATGCTCCTTGTATTTGGCCGCGACCCGGTTGTATTCGTCGGTGGTCTCGGGGGCAAAGCGCGGAGAGCCAGTGATCTGGGTGTAGATCTGTGCCGCAAGCTCCTGGCGTTTCTTCATGGCATCTCGGGCCAAGGTGATCCAAGATTCGGGGATGGGCGAAGTGACCTGTGAGACGGGCTTGAGGTCGATGATTCCCCAGCCCCTGCGCCGGAACTCATCGAGCGTGTTGACCTCGTACTCGTTGCCGAACATCGCGTTGAGGTGCAGGATGACGCCGCGATACGGGTTCGCCTCGGTGGCGAGCGGAGGGAAGCGGATGCTCATCCCAGATCCGAGGGCCAGAGCCTCGACGGATGGATCGACCATGATCTTGGGCTTGGGTGTGTCGGACGCGGGGAGGGCGATCGCTCCGGGCTGCTCGGGATCTCCGCGGAACAGTGAGCTGCGGCGGGCGCTGTCTTCGATGCCTTCGAGGGTCTTGGAGGTCATCCAGTAGGCGTTGGGATCGAACCCGGTCAGCATGAAGTTGAAGAGCCGGCCCAGGGTCATGGCATCGTCATCGTCGGGGTCGGGCTTGGGATTGAGCGGCTCGGTGATCCTCAGGAGCCCGCGGCCGTGGATGCCTTTGTAGGTGATCCGAGTGGCGCCGGTGTCCATGAGGTCCAGCTCGGCTTCGGAGAGCTCGCTCTGGGCGATCCCGTCGACGGGGCGATAGAGGCGGATGACATCGGGGGTGCGAGCGAGCAGATCGGCGACCGCCGCGGGATCGCGCGAGGGCCACGCATCGTCGCCGAACGTGGTCTGCGGGACCGCGCGGGGGATCTGCCCGCTGCCGGGATCAAAGGACCAGCATCCCGAGAGGCACGCGAGGATCGCCGGCAGCACAAAGGCAAGCCGACGAAAACAGAACGACCTCGCGGGGAGGACGCAGGGCTGGCACTCATCCACCATGGTGGGGGAGTGTACTGATTGAAGCGTCAGGCGGATATGAAATGTCCCCTGCCGGGATGCCCGGCATCGTGTGGGCCGCGAGGATCGCGGCCGGAACGCGTAGAAACAGGGGTGAAGCGCGGGCGGTAGGAGTCGAACCCACAACCCCCAGATCCGTAGTCTGGTGCTCTATCCAATTGAGCTACGCCCGCTTCAGTCGAACAGTGAGGGTAAGCCGCACACCGGACAGCGGCAAGTCTTTGGGGTTCTTGGAGGGTATTCATCACCCCCACAACCCCCACAACCCCGACAACCCCCACGTCACCCCGTTCAGGCCGTCGAGGGGCTTGATTCCTGCAGACCGCCCCCGAATCATTGAGGCCCGGCAGATCGCCGGATCGGGTTTATACCAGGGAAGCAGGAATCGAATGGCCCACTCGTCGTCCGCTCGCAAGCGTGTCCGTCAGAATACCAAGCAGCGCGCCCTCAACCGCTGGCGCCTCCGCTCGATGCGCGATGCGATCAAGGATTTCGACGCCAAGCTCGCCACCGGCAGCGCCGATGAGGCCAAGGCCGCCTTCGTGAAGGTCCAGAAGGTCATCGACCGCTCCGCACAGCACGGCACCATCCACAAGAACCAGGCCTCGCGCCGCAAGAGCCGCCTGAACGCCAAGCTGGTCGCCAAGGCCTCGGGCAAGTCCGCCCCCGCCCCGGCCGCTCGCTCCAAGGCCAAGTAATCCAAGCGCCATTCGAACCGTGCATTCGGCGAAGCTGATCGCCTACGCGCCCCGCACCGTTATCCTGTGCATATGCGGCGGGCCGTTCGGAGCCACACCACAGTGCCGGAAGAACGCACCCGACGCTCCAGCCGGCGCATGGGTCATTCGCTCGCCGGGCACGCGCGATACCTCTTCCTCTCGACGCGTCCGTTGCACATCCTGGCGTTCCTGACTCCGCTGATCGTCATCTACGAGGTCGGCTCGATCTTGTTTCTCTCGGGTGTCTCCTCGGGGATCGATGTCAGCGCCCGGCGCCTGCTCCGCGTCTTCTTCGAGCACTTCGGCGCCTTCTCGCTGCACCTGCCCGGCATCACGCTCGCCACCGTCCTGGTCATCTGGCACACCCTCGAGAAGGACCGCTGGAAGATCTCCTGGCAGGTGCTGATTGGCATGCTCGCCGAGGCGATCGCCTGGACGCTCCCGCTATTGGTCCTGGGGCTCCTGTTCAGCAGCCACGCCGGCCGCGGGCTCAACGAAAGCGGACTGCTTGCCATGGACGGGGGGGTGGGTGTTCTCTCGTGGCAGGCCCGACTCACGCTGTCGATCGGGGCCGGGATCTATGAAGAGCTGCTCTTCCGCCTGATCGCGATCGCCGCCCTGCACTCGGTCCTCGTGGACCTGTTGCGACTTCCAAACCGGGTGGGGTATTGCCTGGCGGCGATCCTGGCCTCGGCGGCCTTTGCCACGTATCACGATATCTGGACCCCCGGGGGTGTCAATTGGGGCTTGGCGGCCTACTGCATGGTCGCCGGGCTGTATCTGTCGGGGGTTTTCATATTCCGGGGCTTCGGTCTGGCGGTCGCTGTCCACGCCCTCTACGACGTGGTTGCCCTGGTCGTCATACCCACAAGCAACGCCGATGGATAACCGATACCAGACGTGGGGGAATGTTGGGTTGGTGGGGGTCTGCGAAGATGTCTTCACTGGAGGGCGAGTTGGCCGTATAATGATCCCGCTCTCGCACGCGGGCGTGCATGGATGACGAGGGAGCGTGGGTGGCGCAGGGTGCTCGTGTCGGGGTTTGCTGGGTGAGCGGTCCACCTTCAGTGGATCGTGAAAGGACGGGCCCAATGGGGTTGGACTTCGCGATCGATGAGCTGTACGCCACGGGTTGGTCGGCGCTCGACAGCACCGACTGCGACTACCTGGCTGATGGCCGCTGCTTTCCGCGGCCGGCACGCGTCCAACGCGAGTTCGCCGAGATCGGCATCGAGCTGACGCTCCGGCACGTCCAGTTGTTCGCGTGCCACCGGGCCGAGTGGCGCAGCCCCTCGGGTGATCCGTGCGGCGCAGTGGTGGGGCAGGGTGAGGCCGAGGCCGCGGTGTACGCCTTGGCCCAGATGCGTCGCCAGATGCTCGCCGGTGCTGTCACCGCCTGAGTTCCGTTTGACAATTTTCAATCTGCCGATCGCGGCCGCCACCCCTGAACCGGGTGTGGGGTATTCGTTGATTTGACGATCGCCTCCGCGTTGCTATCGTCCCTGCTGAGAACCTGGGCTTTTTTGCTGGCCCCATCGTCTAGCCTGGTCCAGGACGCCAGGTTCTCATCCTGGAAACATGGGTTCGAATCCCATTGGGGTCACTGGCGCACCCCGCGAGCAATCGCGGGGTGTTGCGTTTTTGGAGCCGTCCGTCGCCAGTCGCCGCAAGCATCGCGCATCCCCGACGCGTGTACACCCGCCGCGACAACGAGATCACCGCAGAGCGGCTCATCGCCCCTTCGAGAGAACTACCCGACATACAGGGGGGAAAACTGGGGATCTAGGATTCGAACCTAGACTAGCTGATCCAGAGTCAGCGGTGCTACCGTTACACCAATCCCCAAAGAAAACCCAACAAGATCGTACCCGACGGGCGGAATGGTATCCGCGCGAGCCAAAGTGTCGAGGCTTGATGTCTTTCCTGCCTTCCACCCCACTCCCCACACCCCACTGCCCCTCCCCAGGGGGTATTCCGCCTACTTCGCCCAACCCCGAGCTCCCGGTGACCGATTTTCTTAAGGTTTCGCCCTGCGCCGGGAACAACCGGCCTTGACGGACGAATAGCTTTGCGGGTACTCTTTGAGTGCATCCGCGAGGGTGCATGGCAGGCATGGGCTCCTGGAACCGGGGATGCCCCCCACCGAGACGGCAATGGCCGACCTCTGAATTGGGGACACATGCTCTGATCGCGGCCTCTGACGGGCCGCTCCGTTGATGCCCACCCGAATACCGGGGAGGCACCAGCCTGCCGACAACCTGGAGATGCGGCCTGCCGCGTGCGGTGATCACATTGATGACCGATCGCCGAGGCGTGTGCATACCGCATCCGGCCGGCGAACCAACCGTCGGCAATCGGCAGATCGCCGGGTGCTTGCTCAAGCCCGGCAACCCGAAGGGTTCTCTCGAGGCCGGTTTGCAAGCGTTGAATGACGCGTGCGAACTGGGGGACAGAGGGCTGGGTCAATGGAGCGATCGGTCATCACAGGCCCCCGCCCGCGCCGCCTGACCACCAGTGTGCGGGCACAAGTCCTCGAATCAGCCGGTTGCCCGTTGGACCAGCTGCATCCGGGGCACGACTCCAAGGAGTCAATTCCATGAAGAAGAAAGGCTTTACGCTCATCGAGCTGCTGGTCGTCATCGCGATCATCGCGCTGCTGATCGGCATCCTGCTCCCGGCGCTGGGCAAGGCCCGTGCGACGGCCCGGCAGGTCAAGGACTCCAGCCAGGTCCGCGGCGTCATGCAGGGCTTCGTTGTCTGGGCTCAGAACAACAGCGAAGACTACCCCCGCCCCGATCGCCTCGACAAGGCCAACAACACCGTCAGCTCCCCGACCCCCAACGAGTACAAGAAGATTCTTCCCCGGCACATCCTGTCGGTGATGGTCTACAACGGCTTCATCCCGGTTGACCTCCTGGTCAGCCCCGCCGAGGCCAACGGGTCCCAGACCCCCTACACGGCCTATCAGTTCAACGCCCCCAAGGGCGCTGCCAACTCCAGCGATCCCAGCCTCGCGCTGTGGGATCCGGACTTCAAGGCCTACTGGACCGACAGCAAGAACGGCGGCAAGGATGTCGGCGCCACCGGCAAGTCTGACGATCCCAACGGCGGCGGCACCTCGTACGCGATCAGCCCCCCCTTCGGCAAGCGCTCTTCGCGCTGGAGCAACACCTTCAACGCCACGGAAGTCGTCCTCGGCAACCGCGGCCCGGTGTACGAGGCCCAGGGTTCCCAGGACCAGATCTCCTGGAAGCTCAAGGACACCGACACCGCCGACACCACGACCGGCAAGACTCCCCTGGGCACCAACTCCCAGACCCTCTTGATCCACGGCGGCCGCACGACCTGGGAAGGCAACGTCGGCTTCAACGACAACCACGTCGACTTCGCGACCAAGCCCGAGCCCGAAGGCCTGACCTACACCTTCAGCAAGCTCACGGCCGGTGTGAAGACCCAGCCCGACAACATCTTCGTCAACGAGAAGGACACCGACCGCGCCAAGGGCTCGGATGACGACATGAAGGGCACCAACAACGACAACAACAACGCCTACATCCGTCCGTGGTCTGAAGTCAAGGACTCGGCCGGCACCCTCACCGCCTTCTACGACTGATTCCAGGCTGTGAGATCTCCTTGCACGCGGTTTGCCGCGTGAGGATCCTGTGAATGACACGAGGCCCGCCGAAAGGTGGGCCTTGTTTTTTTCCCTTCATCTCCCATTGGGAGAGGTGCCGAGGCTTTGCGAGGCGGTGAGGGCTTCTGATCTACTCTTCCTTCAACGCTCGTGAATCAATGATCGGCGGGTGGCACCGAAGTTGACGCGACCGACCGTGCGACCGACCGTGCCACCGAAGTCTGCCCTGAGACTTCGGTGTCTTGGTTCCGCGTCTTTCACATGAATCCTCCCCAGTTCACCCAAGACTCCGGTCTCCCTGGGGGCGGATCGCACTCAACTTCACCGTCTCGGTGGCCCATCCACCATCGAACACTCGACCACCTCCAATGCTCGGGCTTTTCTACCAATCCGCGCTCGACAGGATTGAGATGAATGTAGCGAACCTCACGGCAGAACTCATCATCGCTCCGGACGTTGCGATCAAACCCGCCTCCCTTCTGCCAGAACCGCGGGTTGCCATGGCCATCGTCGATACGGGCGAGAATCGGTGCTCGCAACTCCAGCCATCGAGGGATCACCCGCTTGGAAATCGCCATCTTGAGACTCAGGAGTGCCGGCCCCAGCGGGGCTCGTTCTCTGGGCCGCACAAGCAGGTGGACGTGCTCTGGCATGACGACCCAGGCGAACAGGTGCATGCCGTGCCGATTCCGAGTCGCGATCAACGCCCGTGCGAACTCTTGTGCAATCAGCGGATTCGAAAACAGCGGCAATCGGCGCTGGCACGAGAACGTGATAAATCTCACCGCGCCGTCTAACTCCCAGCGCTTCATCCGCTTGCGAATGGGGGAGTGTTGATCCACGCCCGCAGCGTATGCGAAACGACGCTTTGAGGGATGCAAAGTCGCACCGATGTCTCAAAGCAGACATCGGTGGCACGGTACAGCGCTACTCCCACTCCGTCAGATGCCAGTTCTTCTTCCCGCGCCGGATCGCCAGCAGCCGGCCGTGCATCAGGTCGGTGGTCTTCACCGACTCATCGACGCCCGCCTTCCTTCCGTTGATCGCCACGCTTCCCGACGACAGGAACTCGCGGGCCTCGCGCTTCGATGAGGCGAGCTTGGTGTCGATGAGCAGGTCGAGGATCGGGATGCCCGCGCCGTCGAGCCTGGAGCGGGCGTGCTTGCTTGCGGGGACGTTGGCGAGCACCTGGCGGACCGTGGCTTCGGGGAGGTGGGCGATGTCGCCGCTGAAGAGGGCCTTGGCGGCGGATTCGGCGTTGTCGGCCTCGGCCTTGCCGTGGAGGAGCGAAGTTGCCTCGTGGGCGAGCGTGCGCTGGGCCTGGCGAGCGGCGGGATCGGTGGTGAGCGAGGCCTCGAGGTCGGCGATCTTGCCCTGAGGCAGGAGCGTGAAGAACTTGAGGAACTTGACGGCATCGGCATCGGGCGTGTTGAGCCAGAACTGGTAGTACTCGTAGGGTGAGGTGCGATCGGCGGTCAGCCAGATCGCCCCGGATTCGGTCTTGCCGAACTTGGTGCCATCGGATTTGGTGACCAGGGGCCAGGTGAGGGCGAACGCGAGTGGTTGATCCGGTCCGGAGTGGGGGTCGGAGCCGCCGGCTTGAGCCGGCGGTCGCGTGCCGTGCGGAGGCACACCGACCGCGGACTGAAGTCCGCGGCTCTGATCCCGATCTCGCTTGATGAGGTCAGCGCCACTCACGATGTTGCCCCACTGGTCCGAGCCGCCCATCTGCAGCGTGACACCCTGCTCCTTCCAGAGGTGGTAGTAGTCGTACGACTGGAGGATCATGTAGCTGAACTCGGTGTAGCTGATCCCCTGCTCACGGTTGTTGAGCCGGTCGCGCACCGAGTCGCGCTGGATCATCGCGTTGACGGAGAAGAACTTGCCGATGTCGCGGAGGGCATCGAGGTAGGAGAGCTTGCCGAGCCAGTCGATGTTGTTGGCGAGCATGGCGCGGTTGGAACGCGCGGGGGAGAAATCCAGAAGCGCTTCGAAGATCCGGCGCTGGGACTGCACGTTGCCATCGACGGTTTCCTTGGTCATCAGCATCCGCTCGGCGGACTTGCCGGATGGATCTCCAATGAGTCCGGTCCCTCCGCCCATCACTACGACGGGCTGGTGCCCGGCCTCCTGGAAGCGGCGGAGGGTCATGATGCCCATGAGGTTGCCGATGGTCAGGGAGTTGGCGGTCGGGTCGAAGCCGACGTAGGCGCGGCGATGGCCGGTCGAGAGGTGCTTGTCGAGCTCGGGCTCGTGGGTCGCCTGGTGGATGAGCCCGCGCCAGGCCATTTCTTGGAGGAATGGATCGGACATAGGCCCAGACGATAAGCCCGGCGGGGAGTCGGGTCGTTGGTGAGGTGGCAATCTGGCGCGCGGCGGCTTGACGACAGGGTGCGGGCAACCCTAAGTTTGGGTGTTGAGACTAAGTCTCAACAAAGCCATCGGAGTCTGGATGATGACCAACGAAGCGGAGCCCGGAACGCAGCGGTGCTGGGTGAAGAAGCCATGGCTGCGGAGGCTGGGGGCCGGGGCGTTCTTCTTCTTCCTCATCAAGGGGCTCTTGTGGCTGATCGTCCCGGCGGTGCTCGCGTGGACGGCGACCCGGTAACGTGTGGGGGTCGGGGTGGTATGCTGGCTGTGAATTCCGAACGACAATCAATCGGGCGCTTTGCCCGGGAACGGCAAGGTTGAGATGAGCCACGGCGCGACAGCGGCGGGTGGTGGGGGACCGGCGGGTATGGGTGTCGGCGCAGAGCATGCACACGGGCATCCGCATGGGCATGGTCACCCGCACGGGCAAGGTCATCCGCACGGGGCTGGACCGCATGGTGGGGGTGGCGGTGGCGGTGGGGGAGTGCCGGGCGGGATCGCGATCGAGCTTCGTGAATCGACCGCCGAGCTGCACACCAAGGCCGAGAAGTCAGCGCTTCAGCACCTGTTGGTGACCGGCAAGGCGACCCGTGAGCAGTACGCCAAGCACTTGGGCCAGATGCTCCTGGTGCATCGGGCTTTGGATGGGGCGCTCAAGCGGGCGATGGCGAGCTCTCCGGCGGTCGCGGCGGTGGTGCGTGAGGAGCAGTTCCAGGAGCCGTACCTGCTCGAGGACCTGGCGTTCCTGGGGGTGGATCCGGCATCGGTGAAGCCCGTGCCGGGGACGATGGGGATCGTGCAGAAGATCGAGAAGTCGGCGGCCGGAGATCCGACAGCGCTCTTGGGCCATCACTACGTGCTGGAAGGTGCCAACAACGGCAACCGTTACATCGCCAAGGCGATCGCGGGGCCGCTGGGGGTCCGGCCGGGTGCGGCGGGTACGCGATACCTGGATCCGTACGGTGAGCGGCAGCGCGAGCTGTGGTCGCAGTTCAAGGTGAATATCGATGGCATCACCCTGACGCCCGCGCAGCGTGCCGGAATGGTCGCCAGCGCCAAGGACATGTTCGAGGCGGTGGCGCGGATCGGGGATGAGGTCATGGCGATCGGAATGCCCGGCGGTGGCGCCTGTTGCGGCGGGGGCCGGTGCGGAGCGCCGTGAGCGTCGCAGGGACGCCGGCCGGACGGTAGGGTCAAGACCTTCTCAAGAATGTGCAAATGGCCTCTGTGATCGAAGCGGGTTGAAATACGATGCCCGTGCGCGGAATCGGTCGATCCCGTGCGTGGTGATGGTGCGGGGCCCGCGATGAATCAGCGCCGATTCTCTGTTGTTGATATCGGCACTAACAGCGCCCGATTTTTGGCGGTCGAGCTGGGCTCGGGCGGCTCGTGGAAGCCGCTTGCCGAGCTGCGCGTGCCCTGCCGGCTTGGAGAGGGGCTTTCCGCGGGCGGGATGCTCGCGGAAATCCCGATGACACGCGCGATCGCCGCGGTCGTGGCGTTCAAAGCGGCTGCGGATGAGGCCAGCGCTCCGATCGTGCGTGCGGTGGCGACCCACGCGGTACGCAAGGCCGGCAACCGTGATGCGTTCCTCGAGCTGCTGCGTGAACGTACCGGCATCGATCTGGAGACGATCGCGCCGCGCACGGAAGGGAGATTGTCGTACCGTGGGATCGCCGATTACGTGGATGCCGGCGGGGATGCCAAGCCGGCTCGCATCGGCGTGATCGACACCGGCGGCGGCAGCGTGCAACTCACGGTGGGGATCGCGGATGTCCCCGTGGCGTCCGTTTCGATGCCGCTGGGAGCGGTGGCGCTGACCGAGCAATTCGGCGGGCCCGAGCAGAGCGCTTCAGCGCAGTTCGAAGCGCTGCACGAGCACATCGCGGCGGCGGTCGAGGAGGGCTTGGCGAGGCTTCCGTTCCTGCCCGCCCGGATCTACGGCGTCGGCGGAGGATGCACATCGGCGGGTGTGCTGTGCAGGCTCAAGGGCGCGGGGAAACTGATCGCCGGGACCGAGGCGGGCGCCAAGGACCTCTCGGCCCAGATCCAGGCCAGCGGCGCTGAGATCCGGGAGCTGATGCGTTTCATACGGCCGATGACGGTCGCGGAGCGTTCGGCCCTGCCGGGGCTGTCGGTCGAGCGGGCGCAGATCCTCGTGCCGGGGCTTGCGGTCATCGATGCGTTGCTGCAGCGGTTGCGGCCGCACATGATGACCACCGCGCACGTGGGCCTGCGCGATGGCCTGGTGGTCGAGACGGTGGAGGCTGTTCGTGTGCGATCGGCAGCTCGGCGACAGGATCGCCGGACCATCCTGCAGGTGGCCGCCCGCACGCTCGCCGATCGCTGCCGGGCTGAGCAGCCCCACAGCGGACACGTCGC
Organism: Phycisphaerales bacterium; assembly: GCA_020847535.1. GTDB lineage: Bacteria > Planctomycetota > Phycisphaerae > Phycisphaerales > UBA1924 > JAEUJB01. The sequence goes on along the minus strand of JADLBU010000104.1, from coordinate 47,390 downwards.
GATGCTCGCCATCGGTCTGCACCGCGATCTGGTCAAGCTCGCCGAGCAGGGCGGGATCAAAAAGGGGCGGTGGTGCCGGCGGCGATCTGCGGCGATCCTGCACGCGGCGGGCCTCCTGCACGACAGCGGCGTGGCGGTCTCGTACAAGGGGCACCACAAGCATTCGGAGGCGATCGTGCTCTTCAACGGGCTGGCGGGCGTGAGGCTGGAGGATTCGGACCTCGTGGCGGGGATCGCCCGGTATCACCGCAAGGGCCGGCCCAGCCGCAGGCACGAGCTGTACGGCGGGATGGACAAGAAGGATCGCCGGCTTGTCCGCATGCTCGCCGGCATCCTCCGGATTGCCGATGGCTTTGATCGCTCGCATCGCCAGCTTGCATCCAGGCTTCATGTGCGAATGGATGACGATCAGCTCGTGATACTCGGTGAGCCTGCGGAACGGTCAGAAGCCGTGGAACAGGCGATGCGTGATGGAAAGCAGGAGCTTTCCGCGGCCGCAGAGAAGAGCGACCTGCTCAGCCGCGTGCTGGGCCGAAAAATCAGCGTGGCTTGGATGAGTTCGAGTCCGACTTCGGAGTCTCGATAGCACCGGTGGTGGGCGTGGTGGGGGCGGCGGGCTTGGTGATCGCCGGGGGTTTGGCGGCCTTCTTGCGGCGATCCTCGATCATCTTGGAGTACGCGACATAGCCCATGGCGGCGGGCATGAAGGCTTTCTCTCCGGCCTTGCGGGAGAGGTCGTCGATGTCGGTGATCTTCTTGTCCCGGACATCCTTGGCGAGGTCGACCAGGACGTTGTTGACGATGGCGATCAGGGCGCTGAAGACCTTGTACTCCTGCGTGCTCTGCGGCATGTAGTTGGCAAGGCCCGGGATATTCAGCGGCGGGACGATGTACCACTTGTCATCGGCCGAGTCCTTGCGCATCACCATGCCCAGCGGGGGGAGCACGGGCTGCTTGTCCCACAGGATTGCGGCCATGTCATCGGAGATGGGTGTGGTGGTGAGCTTGCCGGCGTTGTCGTTGAGGAAGCCGTAGGGATCGGCGAACAGGGAGTTGAGCGAATCTCCCATGGCCCGCTCGCGCTGGGATTGCTCCTGCATGCGCTTGGCGGGATCCCTCTGGGTGCTGCGGGCGCGTCCGGCGTTGGGGCCCGCCTGGGCGGCGATCTGGGAGAGGAATGATGTGGCCTTGCCGGACTTGGCGGCGGTGAGCGCGTTTTCCTTGAGCTGGGCGACATCGCGGGGGAAGTTCTCGGAGACGGCGAACCCGAGCTTCTGGAGGTTGCCCAGGAGGACGCCGAAGTTGTGCATGACCCTCTTCATGTCCTCGTTGTCGGCGTAGAAGAGGCGGGAGAGCTTGCGGGCCTCCCCGCGCTCGACCATGAGCTTGGCGGTCTTGAGGACATCGTCGGGGGTCTTCTGGCTGTAGCCGCGATCTCCGCAGGCGGGGAGGAAGAGGACTCCCAGCAGCGCGAGCAGGCCGATGAAGGGGCCGGTGAGATGGCGGGAGATCTCAGGGGGGATCCATCGCGGCATGTTGAATTGTGTGCAGGCGGGGTGCGCGGGACCACCCTGGCCCCGGGGAGAGTTTGCGATGCTGGTCCGATATGATCGCCCGCATGGAACTGGTGGTGAACGGGGAACGCACGGCGTGGCCTTCCGGGACGACGATCCAGCAGGTAGTCGAGCGCGCCGGGGCGGCCAGGTCGGCGTACGCGGTCGAGGTGAACAAGAGGCTGGTGCCCCGGCGCGAGCACGCCCAGCACGTGCTCGCCGAGGGGGATGAGATCGAGATCGTGGTGTTGGTGGGGGGGGGATGACACGATGCCGGCCCGCGGGGATCAAAGCCGCAGATGACGTTGTCGCGGGAGGGGTTTCAGGCATGGTCAATACCAAGACCGCGGAGTTCCGGCAGCTTCGTTTCACCTCGTTTGCCGATGTCGGCCGGGATCTGGATGGCCTCGAGGCGGCTCACCGGGCGGGGACGCTGCGGCAAACTGGCAACTGGACGCCGGGGCAGATATTCACTCACATCGCGGCGTTCATGAACTACGCGTACGACGGCTATCCGCCCGAGTTGAGCGGTCCGCCGTGGATCGTGCGGTTCATCATGAAGTTCTTCAAGAACAGGTATCTCTACAAAGGGATGCCGCGAGGGGTGCGCATCCCGGGCGTGCCGACTGGGACGGTGGGGGCGGATGATGTGTCGTTCGAGGAAGGTGCCGCGCGGGTGCGAGCAGCGTTGGCGCGGATGGATCGCACGGAGCCGACCCGCCCCAACCCGCTCTTCGGGCCGATGCGGCACGAGGAGTGGAAGGCGATGAATACGCGGCACTGCGAGCTGCACATGGGGTATCTGCATCCGAGGTAGCGAGGTCGGCGGATGCAGGCCTACTTCTGCCGCTGGATCTGGCGGGCTCCCCCCGTCGCTCCGACGATCCGGCTTCCGACGATTGCCGCTTCAGCCCAGGCACGTGCGGATCGGCCCCGCTTGCCGACATCGGCGCCCTCGAGTTCGTGTCCGAGACTTGCCCGGCGGACTTTGATGCGAGCGGCTTCGTAGACACCGATGATTACGATGCCTTCGTGCTTGCCTTCGAGGCCGGATGCTGATCGGAGCCGGGCGGGGCCGGATGGATTGGGCCGCGGCGAGTGGAACGCAGACCATCCACGCCTGTGGCACTGAATCGACACGATCGGGTTGTGATGGCAATGTCGCCCCTTGGGCCACCTGCTGTCAGCCTGCCGTTATCCCCCCACGGCCCCCACGCCCCCACGCCCCCACGCCCCAAAGCCCGCCGCCGAGCTATATGCTCGCTTGCAGCCTGATGTAGGCTTGAGTCGCCCCCGGCCCCGGATGGATCGTCCTCGCACCCGGCGGGGTCTGCGACTTATACTGCTCCCTACCACTCTCCGGATTGTCCGTGGGCGGCAAGCACCGATGAGCAACGTTGATCCTCCCGCACATACCGTCGACCCAAGCTCGCCCTCCGACGCGGCGACGGTGGTCGGGTACGGGAACTCCGCGAGCGTGGGGGGCGTGGCCTCGGTGCATGAGGCCCCTGGGACGCGGATCGGCCCTTACACGATCCTGCAGATGGTCGGCGAAGGCGGGTTCGGGTCGGTGTTCCTGGCCGAGCAGTTGCAACCCGTTCGGCGCAAGGTTGCGCTCAAGATCATCAAGCTGGGGATGGATACCCGCCAGGTGGTCGCCCGTTTCGAGCAGGAACGCCAGGCGCTGGCGATCCTCGATCACCCGAACATCGCCAAGGTCTTCGACGCCGGCGCCACCGATGCCGGTCGGCCGTACTTTGCGATGGAGTTCTGCACCGGGGAGCCGATCCACTCCTACTGCGATCGCCACAGCCTGAGCGTCACAAGCCGCCTGGAGCTGTTCGCCCAGGTCTGCGATGCCATCCAGCACGCCCACACCAAGGGGCTGATCCACCGGGACATCAAGCCCACCAACGTGCTGATTTCCGCGCACGATGGCAAGCCGCTGGCGAAGGTCATCGACTTCGGGATCGCCAAGGCCACGGTCAGCAAGCTCACCGACAAGACACTCTTCACCGAGCACCACCAGCTCATCGGCACCCCGGAGTACATGAGTCCCGAACAGGCCGAGGGAAGCCTGGATATCGATACGCGGACGGATGTGTACTCGCTGGGCGTGGTGCTGTACGAGCTCTTGACCGGAACGACCCCCCTGGAGGGCATGACCCTCCGATCCGCGCATGACATCCCGAAGATGATCCGTGAAGCCGAGCCGCCCCGGCCCAGCACCCGGCTCAGCGCAATCACGACCGCCGCGCGAGTCCAAACGCCCAAGACCCGCGGGGCGGAGGCGGCTCCCGCGACGTCGCTGGTTGACCGGCGGACCAACGGCCATGCCTTCCGACGCGAGCTCGACTGGGTCGTGATGAAGGCGATGGAGAAGGACCGCACGCGGCGCTACGGCTCCGCGGCCGACTTCGCATCGGATCTTCAGCGCTATCTCAAGAATGAGCCGGTGCATGCCGCGCCGCCCGGTGCGGGCTATCGCATCAAGAAATTCGTCGTCCGTCACAAGTTCGGCGTGACGGCCGCGGCCTTTGTGGCGCTGGCTCTGGCGCTGGGGGTCGCCGCGACCACGGTGTCGCTCTTCCGGGCGATGCGGGCCGAGAAGCTCGCCGTCTCGGAGGCCGGACGCGCCGCCCGGGAGGCCCGGACTTCCGATGAGGCGCTGCGGTTCCTCGCCGGTCTTTTCGAGGTTGTCGATCCCAGCGAGGCCCGGGGAAACACCGTCACGGCCCGGGAGATCCTCGACAAGGGCGCCAAGCGGATCGAGGCCGACCTGGCCGGGCAGCCGGAATCCCAGGCCACGCTGATGGCGACCATGGGAACGGTGTACGGCAGCCTGGGTCTCTACAACGAGGCCGGGCCGCTGCTTCAGAAGTCGGTGGCTCTGCGCCGAAGCCTCGCCACCGGACCTGATCCCAAGGTCGCCCAGGCCCTCAACGACTACGCAAACCTGCTCGTCAAGAAGGCCGAGTACGACACCGCCGAGCCGTTGTACCGCGAGGCGCTGGATATCTATCGAGTGACCAAGGGCGAGGACGATGCGGACAGCGCGCAGACCCTCAACGACCTGGCATCACTGCTCTGCCTGAAGGGAGATTTCACCGGCGCAGAGCCCTTGTACCGCAAGGCCCTCGATGTTCGCCAGAGGCTGCTGGGCAAGGAGAACAAGGCGGTCGCCGATACGCTGCACGACCTGGCGATGAACCTCTTCGACCAGGGAAACGCGAGCGATGCGATCCCGCTGCTGCGGGATTCACTGGCGATGCGCCGCAAGCTCTTCGGCCAGGTCCACCCCGATGTGTCTGAGGGCCTCAACAGCCTGGCGCTGGTCCTTTATACGCGCGGGGAGATCGAGGAGGCCAAGCCGCTCTTCCGTGAGGCGCTGGGCGTTCAGAAGCGCCTTGTCGGGGACATGCACCCGGACGTCGCGATGGCGATGAACAACCTCGCGTTCGTGCTCCACGACAACGGGGAGTTCGACGCCGCCGAGGCCACGTACCGGGATGTGCTGGTCATCCAGCGCAAGCTGCTGGGCGAAGACCATCCCGACATCGCCAAGGTGCTCAATAACCTGGCCGCCGTCCTCCACGACAAGGGCGATCAGCCCCAGGCCGAGAAAGTCGCGCGCGATTCGCTCGCCATGTGCCGGCGCGTGCATGGGAAGGAGCACCCCGACATCGCCCAGGGGCTCAACAACCTCGCGCGCTGGGTGCAGGATCGCGGGGACCTGGTCGAGGCCGAGTTGATGTTCCGCGAAGCGCTCGCGATGCGCCGAAAGCTGCTGACGGATCAGCACCCATCGGTCGCCGAGAGCCAGACGGGGCTGGCGAATCTGCTGGTCGAGGCCCGCCAGTTCGATGAAGCCCTGACCACCGCCAAGGAGGCCCGGCTCGCCTGCGTCAAGGCGTTTCCGGAAGGCCACTGGCGGATCGCGGTCGCCGATGGGGTAGAAGGGGCAGCGTTGTCGGGGCTGGGCCGGTTCGACCAGGCCGAGCCGCTCCTCTTATCCAGTTTCAAAGCCCTTGAGAGTGAAAAGGGTGCTGCGATCTATCTCGCGGATGCCCGACGCCGTCTGATAGGGCTCTATGAGGCATGGAACAAGCCCGATTCTGCCGCGCCCTACCGCACGGCGACCAAGCCTGCCGATGTTTCCCCCCGGTAATTATGGGGCGATTGCTTGCGTCGGCCCCCGACAATTGTGTACATTAATGCCCCATCTCAACCGTGGTGGCTTCCGGAGGGTTATCCATGCGAGTCGAGTTGAAAACGCTTTCTCTGCGCTGCGCGAAGCGGTCCGCGATGCTCGCCATGGCTGCGTCTCTGGCAAGCTCGCCATCCGCGATCGCGCAGAACGCCAAGGTCTATGTCGCCAACTCGGCGACCACGAGCGTGCTTGAGGTCGAGTTCGATCCGATCTCGACTTCCACGGTCATCAACGATGTCGGGCTGCTGACGCAGGTGCGCGATATCGCCCTCCGGGATGATGGGCTCGCTGGAATGAGCCTGATCCTCTGTGACCGCAACACGGGCCGGATCGCGTTCCACGCCAACTCCGCCGGACCCGGTCAGATCATCTTCGATGCCGGCGCCATGCCCGGGCCAAAGAACCCCGATGGCATGTCCCTTGATGCCGCCGGGAACATCTTCGTCCTGCGGTCGGCCCCCGCCGCGGCGGGTCAGAACAGCCAGGTCTGGGTGATCCGGCGCGATCCGGATTGCCCCGGTGGGCCCGAGTGCCTCGCCGGTGGATACGCAGCGCCGCTCGGGTTCATCGATCCGAAGATCATGATCGCCACGCTGATCAACAACGCGCCGGCGAACCTGCGGTCCGGATCGGCGGTCGAATCGCTGGTCGGGCGTTCGACCTCGGGAATCCTCCAGGCCGGTGATCTGCTGGTGCTGGTGACGCCCGGCGCCCTGGTCCGTTACCACGCGGCCGATGTGCAGGCCTTCCTGGCCGCGATGGCGCTGGGACAGACGCCCGCGCCATTGGTTCCCGACACGATCATTCACCCCGCGATTGCTTCGGTCGCCGCCAGTCGCAAGTTTCCCGCCGGCGCTGTGCCCAGCGCAATGGCTTTCGGCCCCAACGGTGAACTCCTGATCGCCGTGTCCGATGGACGCGTGCTCATCTACGACTCCGATGGTCATCGCCGCTCCAACGGCAACGGCTTCGTTGACTTCACCAGCGGCGCCGGCTCCGGCGACTTCAAGATCGCCGTCGGGCTTCAGGATGGCACCAACCGGGCCCTCATCTCCCATCAGCAGGCGGGTGTGCTGCGCCGATACTCATTCACGCCCGACGGCACTGGAAGCCTGGATGCGGTCGTCAGCGGCTTCCAGACGCCCGTCGGAGTGGAATCGTCCAACAGCAGCACATCGTCCGCGCCACCCGGTGAGGATGTGACCGTGTCGCCGACGACCGTCATGACCACCCAGATCGAGAAGGTGATTACCGCCGGTGATGTCAACGCCAAGGTGACGACATTCCCCGATCCGCGCGAGAAGGAGCAGTCGATCCCGCCGAATCTTCCTCTGCACCGGTCGCTGTACCTGAACGAGCTACGGGCGGATCTGCCGGCGATCGAGATCCCGGCGTGGGCCCGCGCGTTCCGGCTGGGGGATCAGGAGACTGGCGTTCCCTCGTTCATCCTCATCGAGGTCCAGAGCAACGGCAACTTCTTCGGCGTGCTGGACCACCTCGTGGAGGAGACGCCGATCCTCGGGTACGACCCGGATTGCAACGATGAGGATCTGACCCGGCAGCCGTTCCTCTTCTGGGCGCCCGATGCCAACGATCCGCCCATCGTCGAGGGCGCCAGGTTCATCGATGTCTCCACGGGATGCGGCTCCATCCGCGGCATGACGCGCGCCATGTCCTATTTCCTGGCGGGCGTGCGCGTGACCGAACCCATGAGAGACCTGGTCGGCCAGAAGCTCTGGGGCCTGCGGACGTTCATCGATACCGATCTGTGCATCAACGACCCGGCCGCGAACAGGCTCTTGCCGATCGTGGACCACGCCCAGGCGGAATTCGATGCGAACAACTACGGGAACGTCATCGAGGTTCTTGAGGAGCTCGAGGCCGAGGTGATCAGCAACCCGATCGGGTTGGATAGCTGCTTCCCGGTCACAAACACGGTCGCCGAGATCCGCGCCCGGGTGCGATCGGCGATCTTCGTGCTGCCGAAGGTGGAGTAGGCCGCTTGCGGGAAGCCGGGCCTCGCCGAATCCGGGCATTGATGCCCGGATTGCTCGCGGACGGTGTGGTCCCATCGCCGGCGAACAGCGTGGCGATATCAGGGCGCGAGCGGAATCGCGATGTTCTTCAATGGAGCCGCGGGGAATCGAACCCCGGTCCCAGGTCAGTCAGCTGAGCGCCTCTACGCGTGTGTCTGGCAGTTTGATCTCGGCGACGGGGGCTGCCACCAGCAGCATTCCCCGGCACCCAGCCCGCGGAGTTGTCTCACTCCTGCGCCCGAAGGCATCGCGCAGGAGCCAGCCTGATGTTTTTATGACCCCGCCTCATCAGGCGTCGGGCGGGGTCATTGCAGCCTAAGTTAGGCCGCGAGAGCGTAATTGGTGTTGCCAATTAATGTTTTGCACGCTTTTTACGAAGTCCACGTGCGCTTCGACGCGCCACACCCAGCATCACATGCCCGGTCGAATCCAGTTCGGCCCCAGATTGTCAAAGAAAGGGCTGCCGTCGGGCAGCCCGTGGTTGAACCTGTGATTGTACGTCGCCCGAACCAGCCGGGTTCAGCGCTTGCGGCGGGCCAGCAGCAACCAGGATCCGGCCGTCAGCAACGCCACCGTGCCCGGGGATGGCACGAGCGTCAGCCGCACATCCAGCGCCCCGGCGTTGTCGTTGTACGAGCCCGGAAGGTCCGTGGGATGCCCGAAGCCGTATGCATCCGCAAAGCCCAAGTACAGCGTGGTCGCGGCGGTCGGGACGTGAAAGAGTTGCTGGGCGCGCAGGCCCCTGGTCGAGCGGCCATCCCCTATGAAAAACGTCTGGAACAGCAGCGGGGAGTACTCGCCATCCTCCATGCGGTGTGTCACATCCAGGCGCGCGGGGCCGGGGCCCGACGGCTCCGTGCCATCGGTGAAGACGCCCACCAGGAACATGGTCGCCTTCTGGTTGATGATCCCCGAAATTCCGCCATAGGAGAGGATGTCGGTGTTGCCCGTCGCGTGTGAGCCGCCATCCGCGCCGTTCCACCACCCCAGCCGCAGCAGGCACGAGACCTCGCCGGTGATGGAATCAAACGTGACTTCACGCGCGGTCGGCGCGGAGAAGAGATCGACCCGGACCGGCAGCGTGCCGGGTCCGTAACTCCCCGGATCGGGCGCGGTGTCGTGCCCCGCGCCGAAGATATTGGCGCTGCCGGGGACCATCACGGCGATCTCGGCGCTCGCAAGCGCGGGCGCCAATCCCACGCATCCCGCAAGGATCGCCGCCATGCCGATCCTGCCGAACGCTGCGGTTCGTGGGGATCGGGTGGTGGGGGTTGTGGGGGTTGTGGGGGTTGCGGGTGCTGTTGCGTGATCGTCCTGACCACCCAAGCTGCCCGATGTCTCAGTCATTGCGCTGGCAAATGTGCCCGCGCACCGATACCCCACCCGAGTCCTTCTGACGGGGTTCTTCGCACACATGTACGCATCTCCGGTTGTCTCTAAGGCATGGTGCCACAAGCCTTTACGTATGCCATCGCGAGCCTGTTCCAGGAGCCCGGTAAGGGGTGTTCCTGGCGGCTCTGGCGCACGTGTGCGGACACTGCGGTCCGCGGGCTGCCTCCATGGATATAAACGCATCCCCGGTGCCGCTGGTCACGCGGAATCGCGGTTGTAGCGCTTACACCACCTGCACAGCCTGGGTCATCGTGGGGGACTGGGAAACCTGGGGAACTGGCGGGATCGAAATTATCCCAGGGGCGTGCCGGAGCACAGTTTCAGGTGATCTGCCGGACGTGCTGCACCGGAATCGGGAATCCCAGACCCTCGCGATCGATGGTGCGGCGGAGCTCGATGAGCATCCGCTCCCGGACCACGAGCACCGAGATGGTCCGTACCCAGATGCTCAACGTCCAAACCTGGTTGGGGGCGATCTCCGTGAGCGCGACGCCGTGCGCGCCATCCTCGAGCACGCCGATGCCAGCGCTGGTGAGCGATCGGATGACACCCTGGAAGACGCCGCGGGCGCGGTCGATGTCGGTGGTCGGGGGCACGGTCACGTTGTAATCGATGCGCCGGCGCGGGTGGTGGCTTTGGTTCTCGATGACGCCGCCGAAGATCGCGCCGTTGGGGATGATCACCCGGCGATTGTCCACCGTATCCACGTTGGTCGTGAAGAGGTCGATCCCATCGATCACGCCCGCCTGCCCGGCGACGATGACCGCATCACCGATCTTGAAGGGCCGGAAGATGAGCAGCAGCACACCCGCGGCCATGTTGCCCAGGTTGCCCTGGAGCGCCAATCCGATCGCCAGACCCGCCGCGCCGATCATCGCCGCGAACCCGGCAGTCGACATGCCCACGGTCCCCGCCGCGGAGACGAACGCGAAGATGATGATTGCCCACTTGGCCAGGTTCGCGAAGAACTTGGCCAGCGTCATGTCGATGCGGGCGCGGAGCAGGGCGTTGAGAACGACCCGGCGGACCCACTTGGAGATCAGGTAGGCGATCACCAGGATCGCCAAGGCCCCGATGATGCCCGGGGCGTGCTGCTGGAAGAGCGTCCAGCCCATATCCACCCACCGGGCGACCGTCTTGCCGGGGTCGCTCACCAGGTCGCTGGTCGCCTGGGCGACGTCGATCCCCGCATTTGGCGGAGGCTCGGCGGTGGTGGTGGGGGTCTTGGATGCTTCGGCGGACTTCTCGGCGGCGTCCTGGAGCAGGGCGAGCAGCATGTGGTTCCCCTTGGTGGATGGCCCCCAACGTATGCGCCCGAATCCGGGTGGTCAACGCCGTTTGGCATCCGCTGGGTTGCGGGCTAGCGTTCGGCATGACGATTCGGATCGCTGTCATCATCCCGGCGGCGGGCGCTTCAGCGCGTTACATGGAGGCAGGGGCGAGCCGATCCAAGCTCGATGAGGACCTGGGCGGCAAGAGCGTCCTCCAGCGCACCGTCGAGCTCTTCAGCAAGGTTGAATCGCCCGACTGGGATGTCGGCACGGTCGTGGTCGCCGGCCCGCACGAGGATACCGCGTTCGAGGAGTTCAAGGCCCGCCACGGGGATCGGCTGGGATTTCTGGGCGTCGTCCTCTGCCGTGGAGGCAAGACGCACCGCTACGAGACGGTCGCGGCGGGGATCAAGCACATTCCCGAGGGTCACACCCACATCGCGATCCACGATGCCGCCCGCCCGTGCGCTCCCTTGGAGATGATCGAGCGGCTCTTTGATGCGGCGGTTCGCTTCCCGGCGGTCGTGCCGGGGATCGAAGTCCCCGACACGCTCAAGCGGACCGAGGAGACCGCCGATGCGGGCCACAAGGATCCGCTCGCCGCGATCCTGGGGACCGACGCCGATGCCGCACCCAGGTACAAGCGCACCGTGCGCGAGACGATCGCTCGCCGGGGTGTGTCCGCGATCCAGACGCCTCAGGTCTTCGAGCGATCCCTGCTGATGGAGGCCTACGGCCAGAAGGATCTCTCGAGCACCGATGATGCAATGCTGGTCGAGCGGCTGGGGCGCGAAGTTGTGGTGGTCACCGGGGATGTCCGGAACATCAAGATCACGCTGCCGGGGGACATGGTGCTGGCACGGGCGATCCTGGGGGTCAAGGGGCCCGACGAGCGGCCGGCTCATCTGCGGTTCTGAATATGAAACCGGCGATCGGCTCGCCGGTACCACATGTATCTGCTCGGTGTTTCCCAACAACGGAGGCGGTATGGGCATCCAGATGCGGCTATGGATCGCGGCGGGGCTTGCCAGCGCGGTGCTCATGGGCGCGGGGCCAACCGTCGCCGCTGGGGCTGGCGAGCAGCCACGCGAGACGACCGCGCCTCAGCCCCGCACGGGCGGTCGAGAGGCCGACCTGCGTCCCAAGTTCCGTCTCGGGGATGACCTCAGGTATGTCATGACGCTGGAGAACGATGGGGCGACCGAAATGCCCGGGATCGAATCCAGCAAGCAGACCAGCAACCAGCAGATCGAGTTCCATCTCAAGACGATCTCGACCGATCCCGAGAAGGGCTCGACGGTTGAGCTGGTGTACGACTCCCTGAAGATCCACATCGATGCGGGCGAGAACAAGTTCGAGTATGACAGCAAGAAGCCCGCGGGCGGCAAGCCCGGCGCCCCGGCCAACCAGCGATCCCCGGCGAAGGGGCCCGCGAACTCGTCCCCGGCCGATACCGATCCGGATGCATCGGCAGCGATGATCGAGGCGCTCAAGCCCCTGATCGGCACGAAGATGACGCTGACGGTTGCGCCCGATGGAACGATCACGAGCGTGACGGGTGGGCAGGAGATCAGCAGGGCTTTGGTGGGCCAGTACGCCGGGCCCATCATCGATCCGCAGGGCGTCAAGGATCTCTTCGGACCGATCTTCTCGGTGCGCAGCGCCAAGACATCGGCGAGCATGGGCGAGAAGTGGCAGCACGTGGACCGGCTGGACCTGTCGCTGCTGGGCAAGTTGCGGCTGACGACCGATCACACGCTGCGATCGCTTTCGGGATCGAAGGCGACCGTCGATTTCCGGGGCCAGATCGAGCTGGATACCGAGAGCGGACTGGAGAACCAGGCGTTCAAGCTCAAGGACACGCGCTACGAGGGCTCGTACATCTGGGATATCGAGGCGGGTGCGCTGGATTCGATGCACCAGGTGCAGGCGTTCACGCTCTCTGGCGACATGGCGGGCAGTTCGGTCAGCATCAAGAACAACGGGCGGGTGAAGATCGAACGCCAGAGGCGGTAAACAAGACAGGTGCTGGGTCCTGCTGTCCTGTGCCCTGAGTCGCGAACCCACCTGGGGACTTCATTCACCGGCAGAGAGCTTGACCCAGTACTCAGGACTCAGCACCCAGGACTCTTTGACTTCTCGAACAGGTATGCGCACGGCCGGACCTGCCCGCTCGCCCCTTCCTGCACCACATGCTCGTACCCCTGGTGCATCGATGCCGCGCCCGTGACGCCATCCTTGCGGATCGCATAGAACGTCACGTTGAAATTGGGCCGGCCATCGGCGGCGAGCAGGCGCTTTTCACGGGTGCGGTCGGCGATCTTCTTGAGAACCTTGAGGCAGGCACCCGTGGGGGTAAGCCCATCCTCCATCGCCGAGACGATCGAGTGGGCCCCGCAGACCTGCATGACCGCCTCTCCGCGACCGGTGGCACCCGCCGAGCCGATCCCGTTGTCGGTGTAGAGCCCCGCGCCCAAGATCGGTGAATCCCCCGCGCGCCCCGCGATCTTGTAGCTCAGGCCGCTGGTGCTGGTGCAGCTGAACAGATCTCCGTTGGCATCGAGCCCGGAGACGTGAATCGTGCCGAAGGTAAAGGGGACTTTGGGCGCGTGCTGGCGGGAATCGCCCGGGGCGGGAGTCTGTCCGCCGGGGTGTCCGTCGGAGTGGCCCGTCGTCGCGGGTGATTGGGGCGCATCGGCCTTGGCATTGGGCCCGGTCGATCCCGCCCAGAGCGCCTGCCCAAAGCCGCTGCTGGCCTGGTTTTCCGACAGCCACGCATCCCGATCGCTCAGCGATGCCTTCCAATCAAGCCACGCCTTGCGGGCGCGGGGCGTCAACAAGTCCTCATCCTTGAACCCCAGCGCCAGGGCGAAGCGATGTGCGCCCTCGCCGACCAGCAGCGAGTGTTCGGTCCTTCGCATGACCTCGAGCGCCACCGCGGCGGCCCGGCGTACCCCGCGCAGGGCGGCGATCGCCGCACCGCGGTGCAGCGGCCCGTGCATCACCGCGGCATCCAGCTCCACGATGCCATCCTCGTTGGGCAACCCGCCGTACCCGACGGACATCTCCTCGGGATCATCCTCGACCAGGCCGATGCCCTCGACGATCGCATCCAGCAGCGGCGTGCCGGATGCGGCAAGGCCGGCTGCGCGGGAGAGCGCCGGCAAGCCGTTCCAGGAGGAGATGAGAATGGGGAACGCGGGCATCGGGAAACTATAGTGCAAGGCTGCTATCTGAGGAACACCAGCCACACCGCGACCAGCACGGGTCCCAAGAGGAGCAGCGCGCTGCCGAAGTATCCGAAGAACGATGGCATCCGCACACCCATCCCCTCGGCGATTGACTTGACCATGAAGTTGGGGCCGTTGCCGATGTACGTCATCGCACCGAAGAAGACCGCGCCCATCGAGATCGCCTTCAGGATGTAGATGCCGTCGGGTGTTGACAGGAATTGCCGCGCGCTCCCGGCATCGATCGGGGTATCCCCGAAGGCGATCTGGAGAAAGCTCAGGTACGTCGGGGCGTTGTCCAGCCCCGCCGATAGGGATCCGGTGAGGAAGTAATACGCGGTTGGCGAATCCACACCCCAGCCGGGCGCATGCTTGGAGAGGTACGCCAGCGCCGGCATCATGGTCAGGAAGATGCCGATGAAGAGCATGCCGACTTCCTTGATCGGGAAGAGAGAGAAGCCGTTGGCGTTGTGGACCGCGTTGGGTGTCAGGAAGTACGCGAGCAGGGCGAGCACGATCTGCACCGCAGCGCCGATCGGAAAGGCCGGCGGCTTGCCGGTGGCTCGCGTGATCAGGGGATCGATGAAAACCGCGGCGATGATGAGCAGGAGCGAGATGATGCCGACAGTGCCGTGGATCCTGACCCGCAATCGATCTTGAGGTTCGGGCCTTGAGGCTTCAGCGCTCGGGATCGCCCCGCAGCGGCGGTCGTAGATGTAGAACATCGCGAGCAGCAGCCCGACCGCGAGCATCCAGGGCTTCCAGAGGTTGGCGAGCGTCCAGAAGAAGGGGACTCCCTTGATGAACCCCAGGAAGAGCGGGGGATCTCCGATGGGTGTCAGGCACCCGCCGCAGTTGGAGACGATGAAGATGAAGAACACGATGTGCAGCGGCCGCAGGCGAGTCGTGTTCTGGCGAATGAAGGGGCGGATGAGCAGCACCGAAGCTCCGGTGGTTCCGATGACGTTGGCGAGCACCGCGCCGATTGCAAGCAGTGCGGTGTTGAAGAGAGGTGTGGGCTTCCCGCTCAGCTCGACCCTGATCCCGCCCGAGGCGACATACAACCCGCCGACTAGGGCGATGAATGCGATGTACTCGATCCCCGTGTGAAGGAACCAGTATCCGCCGAAGGAGTGGCCATCCTTGTACCCGGGCTGTCCCAGCGCCAGCAGGTAGTAGGTTGTGACCAGCGCCCCGCCGAAGAACGAGAAATCCGGGAAGTGGTCATGCCAGAACCGTGAGCTGATGAAGGGCATCAGCGCCACCGACAGGAGCAGCGCTGTGAACGGGATCACAAGCCACAGCGGGATGACCGGCATCGGACCGTCGTAGCTCGCCGGCGCCAGCCGCGCGAGCGCAAAGCCCGCCGCGATCCCCGCCAGTGTTGTGATCACCCAGCAGAGCGGGCCGTGAAATCTTCTCCTGGGATGTGCAAGATCGTGTCCGGTCATGCGGGCGGCATGGTACCGGATCCACCGGTTCGGGTGCCCAGGATTCGACCTGCAAGCAGCATCAGCGCTGTCGCGGCGATCACTCCCAGCGCGTTGGCCCCGAAATCGTCCAGCGCTGCGAATCGCCGGATCGCCGGGATCCCCTGGGACCACTCATCGAGCCCGCTGTAAACCAGCGACACCCCTCCCGATCGCCAGATGTTGGTCTCGGACAGCGCCGGCCCGAACCACCCGCACGCGCAGCAGAAGAGAGTCCACAGCCCGAACAGGCCCATGTGTGCCACCAGGTCCGGCCTGCCGGGCACGGGGATCGTCAGCTGCGGGTAATGCGTCAGCATCAGCGTGATGCCCGCGTACACACCAAAGACAAACTGTAGGGTCCGGCGGCCGCGAACCCGGATCATGCCTTGGCTCCGGCGGCGGTGGGAATGACGACTGCCGCGGGTGCGAATGCGCCGGCCGGGGCTTGCTCGCCAAGACGGGCGAGCATCGCATCCCAATCCGTGAGCAGCACCTTGGCGAGCGCTGCGTAGTCGGCAGCGCCGGGTGCATCGGGGGCGTAGTCGAAGATCGTCTGTCCGAACGAGGGGCACTCGGCGAGCTTGATGTTCCGCCGGATCGCCGGGCGATACACGCGTGCGAACTTCCACGGCACCTCATCGGCGCGGGCCTTCTCGAAGAAGCCATCCAGGTCGGCGACCACCTCGCGGGCGTGCATGGTGCCCGGATCGTGGGCGCAGAGGATGACGCCCGAGACGCGGAGGCGCGGGTTGAGGTTCTGGGTGACCAGCCCCACGGTTTCCAGTAGCTTACCGACGCCCTGGAGCGCCAGGAAGTGGGCCTGCATCGGGATCAGAACCTCGCGGGCGGCGGCAAGTCCGTTGATGGTCAACAGACCCAGCGATGGCGGGCAATCCAGCAGGATGAACTCGTACGTATCGCCGAGGCTCGCCAGCGAACGCTGGAGGCGCTGGAAACGGTCGGGTGCCGAGGCGATCTCCGATTCCGCGGCGGCCATGTCGGTGTGCGCCGGGATGACGGCCAGGTTCTTGGAGACCTGCCGGATCGCCTGACGGGCATCCATCGCCGGATCCAGCAGCAGGTCGTAGACCGAAGGCTGGTCCTGGGCCGGATCGACGCCCAGGTGCAGGCTCGCGTGCGCCTGGGGATCCAGATCGACGACCAGCGTGGGCCGGCCGGCACGCGCGAACGCGGCCGCGAGGTTGACCGTGGTCGTGGTTTTGCCGACGCCGCCCTTCTGGTTCATCAGGGCGATCAGACGGATTGGACGAACGGCTGGGGCCGGCATGGGCCAAGTATACCGGCGGGCGTGCGCGGCTCCCGGAACTCACAGGATTCTCGGTGGATTCAGGCGGTCTTGGCGACCTCGGCGACCGCAGTGATCGCCCTGTCGGCAGCGGGGATGGGCGTTTCCTCGGGGGCGCCGGAGGGTCCGCCGGCGGGGGGCTGGCCGTCCTTGCGCGCCGGGGCGTTGGCCTTGTTCGTCTCGGTCATCTGCTCCTCGATCTGCTTGCGGCGGGCGATCTTGATTGCCATCACGCCGATGAACGAGGCGAATACCAGGGCCAGGATGTACACCACCCGCGCCCGGCTCATGCTCAGCCAGATGCCCATCCCCGCGAACAGCCCGCCAAGCAGATACAGGCACATCACCGCGCCCTTGACGCCGAAGGCGCGCTTGAGCATGTGATGCAGGTGATCGCTGTCGGCGCTGGAGATGCTCTTGCCGGCCATCTTCCGGCGCACGATCGCCAGCGTGGTGTCCATCAACGGGATCGCGTAGATGATCATGCCCGCGAGCACGAGCTGTGTCTGTGCGTTGTCGCCCAGCGTCAGGATGATCACGATCGTCGTGAACCCCATCAGCAGCGAGCCGGCATCACCCAGGAAGATGTTCGCCGGGTTGAAGTTGTGCGGCAGGAACCCCAGGCACGCCCCCAGCAGCGCCAGGCACAGGATGATCCGCTGCGAATCGCGCGGGCCGTCATCGGCCAGCGCCATGCCCAGGGCGATCACCAGCAGCCCGAAGGATGCGATCCCCGTGACGCCCGTCAGCAGGCCATCGAGGCCGTCGATCAGGTTGGAGGCGTTGCAGGCGCCGAGCACAAAGAGGGCGATCACGGCCGTTCCTGTCCAGTAGACCAGGTCGATGGTGAGCTGCCCCGTCGGCGCCAGGAACGGGATCTCGACCCCCAGCGGGATCTTGTAGATCAGGTTAGGATCACCGAAGATCTGCCCGATCGGCTTCATGATGCCGCCGGCGACCTTGACACCGACCTCATCGATCGCCAGCGCTGCGGCGGCGAGCAATTGACCGCCGAGCTTGACGCGCGGACTGATGCCCATGACATCGTCAAGGAGTCCGACCAGGACGATCGCGGTCATCCCGAGCAGGATGGATGGGGGCACGGGGAAAAGATGGCCATCCTCATCGAAGTGCCTGGGATTGGTCGAAGGGTGGAACACCATGAGTCCGTCGAAGGCGTGGGCGAGGAAGCTGTAGAAGATGCCGGCCATGAGCCCGAGGAAGACGGCGACCCCGCCGAGGTAGGCGATCGGCTGGCGATGAATCTTGCGTGCCTCATCGGGCCGGTCGATGACGCCGTGCTTGACGGCGAGCCTGCGCATGACGGGCGTAGCAAAGAGCGTGACCAGGAATGCGATCACCAGGATCGGGCTGTAGTTGTGGAAGATCTCCAGGCGTGAGATCTCCGGCTGGCCGGCGCCGGGCACACCGACTGTCTGGGCGAGTTCATCGATGCGCTTGGAGAGCGTCGCAACATCATCCCGGACGGCCTGCACCTGTGTCCGGGTCGCGGCCGCTTCGGCGGAGACTGAATCGGGTGAAGCCGGGGCGGCGCTGGGCGACGCAGCCTCGGTGGATGGCTGTATCAACGGCGGCGTGGTCGGGCCCGTGACGCCGGGAGCCGTCGGCGGGGTGATGGGGTTCTGTGGCTGACGCCAGCTCACTCTCCGGTCTCCGTGATCGATCGCGCGACGGCGCGAATGGTCTCTTCCAGCGGGATCTGAGGGCGGAACCCAACCGCCTCGCGCACGCGCGTCAAGTCCGGCCGGCGTTGGCGGAGATCCTCAAAGCCCGCTCCGTATGCCTCAGTGTACGGGATAAGGCGCACCTGGGAGCGGGAATTCAAGGTCGCGATCACGCGGTCGGCCAGATCTCGAATAGAGATCGGCTGATCGGACCCGACGTTGAAGACCCGCCCGTGAGAAGCGTGATCCGCCAGCAGTCGAGGCAGGACCGTGACCACATCCCGAACATCGCAGAAGCACCGGGACTGCTGTCCATCCCCGTGGACATCGATCGGCAGATTCTGCAGGGCCGACTTCACAAACCTCGGCAGGACCATGCCGTAGTCACCGATCTGGCGCGGGCCCACGGTATTGAAGAAGCGGGCGATCACCACGGGCACTTGGCGCTGCGCGCTATAGCCCAGCGCAAGGAATTCATCTATCGCCTTCGAGCACGCGTACGACCAGCGCGACACGGTCGTGGGGCCGTAGGTGACATCGTCGTCTTCGCGGAATGGCGAATGGGTGGATTTGCCGTAGACCTCGGAGCTGGAGGCGATCAGGATCGGCACCCGGCCGTCCCTGCGGCTGGTTGCCGAGTGGGTGGTTGCAAAGCGCAGGATTGCCGCCGTCTGATCGACGTTGGTCTCGATGGATCGGATGGGCTCCTCGACGACCAGACGCACGCCCACCGCGGCGGCCAGGTGGTAGATCTCGTCGAAGACCTCACCCTTTCCCAGCGCCTGTAGGGCGTGGGAGAGATCGGCCTCGATGAACCGCAGATGCGTCCCGCCGGCCTTCGATGCCTCGTCGAGATTGGCTCGCCGGCCCGTCGAAAGGTTGTCCACCACCGTGACGCGATCCCCGCGGGCCAGCAGGTGCTCGACCAGGTGCGACCCTATGAACCCCGCGCCGCCGCTGACGAGGCAGTGACGCGGCGATGGGATCGGGGATGACTCCGGAGGGGCGACCAACTGCTCACGGCTCGCTGGGTTAGGTTGACCGCTGGGTTCAGGTGTTCAGGTAGTCGTGGGTCGCCTTGATGTTGGACCGGAGGTAACCGCCCGCCGAGGAGCGGACGCCGTTGACCAGGACGCCCAGCATCTCGGCCCGGGCGTCGTTCAGGTCGTTGATGAGGCGGGCGACCATGCCGCGCGTCTCGCTCATCGCCTTGACGACCAGCATCGAGGAATCGCAGCGGTTGGCGATCGCCATGCTGTCGCCCGAAACCAGGGCGGGCGCGACATCGATGAGGACGACATCGTACATCTCGCGTGCCTGGCGGATGAGCTTGGTCATCCCGTCGGTGGCGAGCAGCTCCCCGGCGCGGAAGTCCCGGGAGCCGGCCGCGAGCACGTGCAGGCGATCATCCCCGGCGCGCTGGACGGCGCCCTCGATCTTGGCGCTGCCGGTGATGACATCACCCAGTCCGGGGCCTTCGTTGACGCCGAAGATGCGGTGGAGGGCCGGCCGGCGCATGTTGGCATCGATCACCAGCACGCGCTGCCCGGCGGCAGCGCCGACCAGCGCGAGGTTGGCGACCACGGAGGTGGCGCCCGAGCCGGGGGTCGCGGCGATCACCACCAGCGTCTTGTGGGCGGCCAGGTCCATGCGCTTGGAGAGCGTGCTGCGGACCTGCCGGAAGCTCTCGGCGATCACGCCCTTGGGGCGGTCCCGGAAGGCGGTCTCGACGGCGCCGGGGGCCGAGGGATCCTCGGAGGCGGCGGGCACGAGGCCCAGGACGCGTGCCCTGGGGATCATGGCGACGTCGGAGGGGCCTTTGATACGGGTGTCCAGGAGCTCCTTGCCGACCAGGAAGCCCGAGACCAGCATGAGCGAGAGGAAGAGGCCGGCGGGGAGCATGAACTTGAGCTTGGGGAAGCTGACCTCGTTGGGGACGCGTTCCTGCTGGAAGACCTGGACGCGCATGAAGCTGTCGAGGCTCTGCAGGGCGTTGAGCTCTTGCAGCCGCAGCTCCATCTTGCTCTTGCTCTCGATGGTGAGCTGGACGGCGCGGTCGATGTCGTCGAGCTCGGCCTGGGTCTTGGTCAGCTCGCGCAGCCGCTCGGTGAGGTTGTTCTGCTTGTTGGTGAGCTCGGCCTGCTGGGCCTCGAGCTGCGAGACGCCCATGCGGGTCGAGTCCACCATCGCCCGGAAGCGCTGGTCCAGCAGCTCGGCGACCTTGGTCTCGAGGCTGGCGTTGTAGCCGGTGAGCTGGGTGTTGAGCTCCCGGATCAGGCGGTGCTCCATCGTGTACTTCAGGAGCAGCGCCTGGCGCTGCGACTCCAGCGAGGTGATCGTCTGCTTGATGCTCTGGATCTCCGGCATCGACATCACATCGTCGCGCAGGGCCTCGCCGTAGTTGATGCCGCCGGGGTTGGCCAGCTCATTCTCGAAGTTCTTGAAGCGGGTCCTGAGGGCCTCCAGGTCCAGCAGAACGTTGACCAGCTGGCTGTTGACCACCGAGAGCTGCTGCTGAGAGTCGGTGCTCTGCTTGGTGATGACGTCCACGTTGTTGTCCACCAGCAGCTTGCGCCGGCGGGCCTGGGCGTCGTTGACCTGTGTGTTCAGCGTGTCGATCGCCCCGAGCACCGCCTCGCGCTGCGAGGCGCTGCTCTCACGGACCTGACGCTGAAGCTCGGTCTGGTAGGTCTCGCGCCACAGCTTCACGATCGCGGTGACGTCCTGGCGGTTCTTCCAGCCGACCTCCATCGCGATGAACCGCGTCTGGGGGATCAGCCGCGCCGACACCATGTTCTTGAGTTCCTCGGCCGCCTCGGCGGAGTTGAACGCGTTGCCCTCGACGAAGCCCGAGGACCAGGCGGGGGCCTCGGTCGGCAGCCGGCGATCCTCGGCGAGCTTCTGGAGCACCAGCTCGCTGGTCATGATCGAGCGCTGCGTCTGCATGAACCGCTCGAAGGCGACATCGTCGATCATCTGGCTCTCGGGGGCGGCCGTCGGGTCGGCCTGCACCGCGAACACCTGGAAGATCGTCCGGGCGCTGTACATCGGGTAGATGTTCATCCACGCGAAATGCAGGCCGCCGCCAAGCACGATGCCCAGCACCGCGGTGATCGCCAGCACCCACTTGTACTTGCGGAACATCTTGACCGGGTCGATGGTGGCGACCACGGCGGGCGCGGCGGGGGCCGCAGAGCGGGCTGGGGGCCCCGGGAGACGTGCTGGCGCTGGGATGCTTGTCATGGCGTATTCCTGTCGATCCTGTCGGGGCGCGTTCTCGGACTCTTCCGGCGCCTATGTCTCCATACGAACATCGGCCGATGGCGGCTTCGCGTCTCGGGCCTCCAGGGGCTATTTCGCGTCAATCTGCTTTTGAATTCCCTCGATCTGCGTTCGGTAATCGGTCGCCTGGGCCCGATCCACGTTGAGGAGCATCGCCTCGACCTCCTTGACGATCCGCTGCGCGGCTTCCTTGTCGCCCTGGGCAAGCTTAAGCGCGGCCATGTGGATGGTGGGGGAGAGGCGGGTGATCGCCGAGCCGGCACGGATGATCGCGTGCTCGAGCATCCGGTCAGCCTCGTCATATCGCTTGAGCGCCAGGTAGACAGCGCCCAGCGTGTCAAGCGCATCGGCGTTGGTGGGGTTGCTCTTGACGGCGGCTTCGGCGTAGGGCAGCGCCTCCTCGGCCTTGCCCAGGTTGTGGACCAGGACGAAGGCGATGTTGTTGTTCATCTCCCAGTCTTCGGGATAGGCCTTCAGGCCCGCGGCCCAGGCATCCGCCGCCTCCTGGTACTTCTTTCCGGCCAGGAACGCCTGGCCCTTGAGACGGTGGGAGAGGACGCGCACGTTCTCATCCGCGGCTCCTTGCGCCAGCGCATCGAGGTTCTTGAGGCCGTCGATGAACGTCGCTTCGGTGGTGATGAGCACGTCGGCCAGGAAGTAGAGAGCCCAGTCACGCAGCGGGCTCTTGGCGGCGATGTCCGCGTAGAACTTTACCGCATCCCGGGGCTGAACGAAGATGCGGCGGGCATCCCGGCGCCAGGCAAGGAGCTGGTCCAGCCGCTCCGGAGGGATGAGGTTGAGGGCCATCAGCATGTCGTCGAAGATCTGCTGATTGCGGGTCGCGGCGGCGGGGTTGCGCCGCGCGGCGAGCTTGGCGCGCGAGATGAGCATCGCCGGCCGGCTGGCGATCTCGTCCTGGAAGACCTTGAGCACGTCGGCGGCGGTGATGAGGTTGCCCGCCGGGTCGTTGAGGAGGGCATCGAGGTAGCGGATGCCGACGTCGTACTGCTTGCTGATCTCCCAAGCCATCCTGGCGTAGCGGGCGCCCTCGGCCCACTGTTCGTTGGCGCGGAAGAGGTCGGACATGCGGACCAGCGTGAGCACATCACCGGGATTGGCCGCGACCGCATCGTCGGCGATCTGGACGGCCTGCACACCGCGCTCTCGCTTGAGCAGGTCGGAGATGAGGGTGTCCCGGATGTCGACCATCCGGGGGTTGGCGCGGACGAGGGCCTGGAGGTCGGCGAACGCCTTGTCGAGGTCGGCTCGCTGCAGATAGATCGCCGCCCTCATCTGCAAGGCGCGCGCAAAGCCCGGTCGCACGCGCAGGGCCGCGTCAAAGTCGCTCATGGCATCCCGGAACTCCTCGGGCCTCTGTGCCAGGAACTCGGCGCGCTTGACGTAGACCAGGGGATCGTCGGGGAAGGTCGCCACGGCCCGGTTGAGCAGGTCGCGGGCTCGCTTCTCATCCTTGACGCCCGCGGCACAATCCGCCGCCAGGAGGATCGCGGTAGCGCTCTCCTTGTCGCCCGCGGCGTTCATCTTGGTCAGGATCTCGTCGGCCTCCTTGAACTTCTCCTGGCGGGCGTACATCTCCGCCAGACGCAGGTGTACGAGGTTCTTGGGGTCTTCGCCACCGGCAGCGAGCACGCGCTCGTACGCCTCGGCGGCCGCCTCGGCCCGGCCCTGCCCCGCGAGCGTGTCCCCCAGCGTGCGGTCCACCTCGGCGCGCTTGGCCTCCTGGAACGGCCGGGCCCTGTCCATCATCGCCAGACCCTCATCGGGCTGGTTGTGCTGGACCAGGAACTGTCCGAAGGACAGGAACGGGTCGATCGTGAGCTTGGACTGGTCCTGGCGAGCCAGGTAATCCTCCATCACCCTCTTGGCGTCGGTGAGGGATCTCTGCTCGATGTACCAGCGGGCCTCCAGCAGCGTGATCGCCACCGAGTCCTGTTTGACCTTGATCTTGTCGATCAGCGTCCGGGCCGTGTCGTACTGCTTCAAGTCCAAGTACAGGGTCGCCAGCGAACCCAGGTTGTTGAGGTCGTCGGGCTTGGTCTCGGCGAGCTTCTTGCGGGCCTCGATCGCCGCGTTCTTATCCCCGACGCGACCCTGCAGCTGCAGGTGGATGTTGTCGAAGGTCGGATCCCCCTTGCCGTAGTTGATGAACTCGTTGGCGATCTGCAGCGCCCGCGGGCCGTCAAACCCGGCCACGTAGTCGATGTACTCGACCAGCGTCGAGCGGTCGTTGGGTCGCAGGCGCAGCGACTCCTGGTAGCCCTTGACGGCTTCCAGGTCCCGGCCGAGCCTGGCCTGCACACGGGCCAAGAGGCGCCATACCTCGGGGCTTACGACGCGGCGAGACGTGGCCTGCTGAAGGATCGCGGCCGCGTCGGGCAACCGCTCCTGCATGATGAAGACCCTGGCGCGGTAGGTGAGGCCCTCGGCCGAATCGGCATCGACCCTGGCGGCAGATTCCGCCAGTGCGTTGGCGCCGGTCTCGTCCCGCCGCTCGATCGCCTCGAGGAACGCCAGCTCGATCAGCCGCGGGTCGTTCGGGTGCTTGGCGATCGCCCCCTTGAGCAGCTGCGAGGCCTCATCCTTGCGTTCGTACGAGCGCATGATCGCGTACTTCCGGACGACCTTCTCCTCATCGGGGTAGCTGGCGGCATCGACGATTTCGATCAGCGCGCCGGCGGTGTCCTCGGCGGAGATCGCGCGTTGAAGCTGCTGGAGCCCCTTGTTGTCGGGGTTCTTGGCGATGCTCTTGGCGACGGCGTCGGCCGCGCCAGCCTTGTCGTTCTTCTCCATCAGCAACTGGGCCAATTGGCCGACGATGCGCGGGTCATACTCGTACTTGACCGCCAATGCCTGCAGCTCGGCGACCACGTCTCTGGGAACCCCGTCGGGACGGGGCTGTCCCAGCATTGTCAGATCCCGCGCGATCGGGTCGCTGATCGTCTCGGGGTTGAGGTCCTCGCGCCACGCCGTCAGGATCCCCTGGATCTCGGTGTTGTCCGGGGCCAGCGCCAGGACCTCCTCGAGCTTCTTGATTGCCTCGGGCTTGTTCTCCAGCGCGTGCAGGGCCCGGGCGTGGATGGTCATCGCCGTGAGGTTGTTGGGCTCGAGCTGCTCGAGCTTGTTGACCGCGGCCATCGCCGCGCCGGGCTGGTTGAGCTGCAGCAGCACCTGGGCGTGGATCAGCAGGGCGTCGGGGTGCCGCTCACCTCCGATCGCATCGAAGAACCGGACCAGGAGCTTGTTGGCAGCCGCCCACTCGTTCTCGCTGACCTTGATCTTCGCATCGACCAGCATCACGGCGGGGACATCGTCCCTGATGCCGCGCTCGGCGACCTTGGCGCGGTAGCCCTTCACACGCGTCATCACCTCCTGCTTCTTCGCATCATCTTCGAGCGTGAACCACTCCTGGAGCGCCAGGTCGGCCTGGGCGATCGTGGCGCCGGCCTGCACGGCGAACAGCCGAAGGCCGGCGGTGCTGAGCGGCCTGGGCGGCAGGTCGATGATCTTCTGATACTGAGCGATCCCCTCGGAGACCTGGCCCATCTCGCCCAGCGTGACGGCCAGCAGGTTGTGCATCATGGCGTTTTCTGGATGGGCCTGGAGCTGAGCGATCGCGATCTTCTGAGTCCGGGCCCACTTTGACGCCGGATCGATCCCCAGCTCCAAGGTGCTGAAGTCCGAGACGACCTGCGAGTCCAGGTCCTTGGCGGCCGCGAGCTTGTCGGCAACCGCATCGAGCTCGGCGGTCATTGCCTTGATCTTCTCCTGCATCTGGGCCGAGCGAGCCTTGCGGTCCGCCTCGGACAGTCCCGGGTCGCTCAGACCGGCCTGCTGATAGACCTGGTCGACGTGCTCCCGGATCCCCATCACGAGGACGCGCGGCTCGTCGGGGAACTGCGCTGCCACCTCGGCGAACAACTGCTTGGACTGCTCGCGCCAGGCCTTCTCCTGCTCCGGCCGGCGAGCGCGGTTGGCGCGGCCGGCCTGCGTCGAGTGCCAGCCGACCCGGGCGAGCTGGACATCGACATCCTTGGGATCGGCCTTGGCTGCGGCGTCAAGGTCTTCCTTGGCGCGCTTGATCTGCTCGTCGGTGACCTCGGGCGCGCTGGCCATGATCCTCACCAGCGCCAGGCCGCTGTATCGACGCAGGATCTGCTCGGGGCCGTCGGGGTTGGGCGGAGAGAAGCTGGCCAGCGCGTTGTCCACCTCGGTAAGAACCTGCAGGTAGTTCTGCGTGTCGAAGCGTGACCCCGCGATGCGCTCGATGAGCAGCTCAAGCCAGGCGCGGTGCGCAGCGATATCGGTGCCCTTGAGCCGCGCCAGCTCCTTGGTCGACATCGTGTACTCGGTGTGGAACTTCTGCTCGTAGGCGGTCTGCGTGGGAGGGATCAGGTTCGAGAGGGCCTTGTGCCACTTCTCCAGACGCGTGACGTTGGCACGCTGGCGGTTGACCGCCTTGCCGTACAGCTTCTCGGCCTCCTCGAAGTTGCCGGCGGCCATGAGCACATCGCCCTTGCGCTCGTTGTCATCACCGGACTTGTTCTTGAGCCACAGCCAGGTG
The DNA here is from genome assembly GCA_020847535.1 of Phycisphaerales bacterium. Taxonomy (GTDB): domain Bacteria; phylum Planctomycetota; class Phycisphaerae; order Phycisphaerales; family UBA1924; genus JAEUJB01. Next base: position 21,371 of record JADLBU010000104.1, on the reverse strand, counting down.
GCCGTTGTACCGGCGAAGACCAGAACAAGTGTCCCGGCCAGGATCGCGACGAACTTGGTGTTGACCTTTGCCGCCATCGAACTCACTCCCTAACTGGCGGATCCGGCGATTGCCGGGCGCCCGAACTTCATTTCCGGTCCTTGCCGCCCGGAGACCCCGGGATGATCGCCACGCCGCCCCCGGCGTCGGGCTTCCTCCGCGGGTTGTCCGCCGGGTACTCTCCGCGCTCGACCTTCACCCAGTCGGGCACGCAGCGCATGATCTCCGGCAGCAGCTCGTCGAGCAGCCGGCCCGCCAGCGCCGCCAGCTCCTCGGCGGACTTCACCAGGGGGCTGGAGACCTGCACCTTCATGTAATACGCGTAGTCGTCCTCGAGATTGAACGCCAGCAGCCGGACCCGCTCGGCGCGGGCGACCGTGCCGCCGTTGGCGATGAAGAAGTAGCCCGCCGTCAGCTCCATCCCCTCGGGGCGGTCGGCGGTGCCGGGGGCCTTGTAGCGCGAGACGTTGAGCTCGATGGACTGCGGGTCGCGGGGGAGGCGCACCCGCTCGATGATGGCCCCGTGCTGGTTGACGGCCGGGGCGCGGTAGACGTGCCCCTTCATGCTCTCGGGGACATCCTGGTCAAGCGTCCACTCGGACTGGTTCAGTGGTATCGGCACCAGGCGCGCCGACGACAGGATGCTCATGCCCCCGCCGATGAAGCAGCGGTCGGGCACGTGCGGCACGGTGTCGATCATGCCCGTGTAATAGGCGATGTGCAACTCGATGATCCCCGGGTTGCGCGGGTCGGCGGGGTTGCGCTCCTTGAAGGTGCGCGTGACGTAGTTCTCGGTTCCCAGCGACTCCTGCACCTCGGCCTTCTCGATGCGGTCCTGGCCGATCTGCTCCCAGCTCGCCGTGATGTTGGGGATCGCACGCACCGAGCGGTTGTCCGGGGCCTGGATCGGGAACTTCTGGAGATAGATGCCCGCCATGCGGATGCCGGCGCCGAAGCCCACCGCCGACAGGAGCAGCAGCACCACCGGGACGATGTACCACCCGCGCGCCAGGGAGGTCCAGGCCACCGGCCGCGCGAACCACTCGGGCCAGTGCAGGCGGACCTTGGCCGCCGCCTGGGTCTTGAGCTTGACCTTCGCGCCCGGCTTGGCCGCGGGGTCCGTGTCATCCTTGACGATCCGCTCGAGAACCCACACCACGCCCAGGAAGAGCAGGAACCCTGGGATCAGGAGCAGCGTGCCGATCAGCATGTGCGCATCGCCGGCGGCGAGGTTGGGATCCTTGAGCGTGAGCAGGCCCAGCACCGCGACCCGCGCGACGTTGAGCGCCACCGCGACCGGGATCGAGAGCATGACCAGCGCGATGCGCTGCCACCAGAACTTGCACCGCATCAGGGCGACCGCGGCGGCCAGGGCGATGAATGCGATCACCATGCGCATCCCCGCGCACGCTTCGGCGACGTTGAGCGGGTTGACCTTGCCCAGTGAGTCGGTGACGTAGATGGTGTTTCCGTCGATGCGCGTATCGAAGCCGAAGAGGGCGCCCAGCACCGTGAGAACCGCGCCGGCGCCCTGGGATGCCATGAGCTGTAGCTGGAAGGTCAGCTTGATCATGATCATCTCGCTGAGCGTGACGCCGAAGCCCAGGTAGGCGATCGGGAGGAAGAGCCATCGCATCATCTGCGGGCCCATGATCAGGAGGACCAGCCCGAAGATCGTGAGGATCATCGAGAAGCCCTGGAGCATGTGGTTCGGGATGCCCACCACGCAGAAGAAGTAGGCGACGATCCCGAGCACGAAGGGGGCAAGCCCGGGCCAGAAGACCGTCGGGGTCGTCTTGAAGATCTTCTCTCGCTTCAGCCACACCAGCCCGGCGCTGACCAGGGGAATCAGGTAGGCATGGCCCCAGTCCTCGGGCTTGTCCATGCTCATGTGGTGCTGCTTGATGAACCAGCGGAAGAACAGAGCGACAAACGCGACCACCAGCAGCGACAGCATCGCGATCCCCGCGGGGCTGGCGATCCCGGGTCGGCGCGGGGCATCCTTGGCCGGGGGAGCCAGCGATGAGGCGGGAGATGTCGATGGCGTGCTGATGGTCGCCATGATCAAAGCTCGATCCAAACTCGGTCCACACTCGTTGCCGGTCTGCCTTGCAGGATCCGGCGATAGGCATCCGATCCGGCCGAGGCCGGCGCTTTCCCACCTGCGCCGCTCGGAGAGCCCGGCACACCTTGATCGATGGCCGGCAAGAGAACACGGGGAGAGTCCCAAGTCACTACGGGACGTCCAGAGGCCCAGTTCAGCCGTCCATCGGGCTAGAACGAACGATCCTCGGGCGGTGGGCCAAAGATGTCGTTACCAAAATTCCTGTCCACCACGAAGCCAAACCCGTAGTTGGTCCGGAACCCGCCCCGAAGCACCGCCAAAGGCAGCGCCCAGAACGTCGTCCCGATGTTGATCCGGTCGTCGGGCTTCAGGTACAGGTCAGGCTCGGTCTGCTCGTTGATCGCCCGCAGGTTCAGCCGGATGGTCGCCTGGCGATCCTTCCCGACGATTCGCGTGATGTCGCAACGCTCCGGGATCGCGATCGCCGAGAGCCCGCCCGCCGAGTCGATCGCCCGCAGCAGCGTCAGCTTGCCCACATCCGGCAGGCTGTAGGGGCCCGGACGCTGCACCTGGCCCGTCATATAGACAAGGCCAGCGACCGCCATGGGCACACGGATCGTGTCCCCGGGGCGCACCACGATGTTGTATCGGGCATCACCGGCCAGCAGGGGCTTGGTCGGGATGCGGATCACCCGCTGCGTCACCAGGTTCCCGAAGTCCGGAGCCGCCTGGGTTCCCGGAGCGGCCGCCGCCCCCTTCGGGGCGCCCGCGGCCTTCTGATTCTTGACCATCACCCACTCGCCGTTCACAAAGACCCACGTCGGGTCCGAGTCGTTCCCGGAGAGGTCGATCGCCGGCGTCTGGCTCTCGGCAGGCTGCTGCGGAAGCTCGATCACTGCCTCCTGCTTCGCCGGCGCGGGCTGTACCCCCGCTGGCGTGGCGGCAGGGCCCTCGGTGCCTTCAAGGTCGATCGGGGGATCTTCAGGCCCGGGCTGGGTGGGAGGAGTCGTTGGTTGCGCAGAGTCGGCCGGTTGGCGAGTGCTGCGATCGATCACGGCCGTGAGCACCGAGGGAGAGCTGTGCTTCGGCTCGGCGGGCTTGTTGTCCGGGCTTGCGGGCTGCTCGGGCGCGGGCTTTGGTTGCTCACCGGGCTGCTTGGGAGCGATCTGGTCAATCAGATCGACGAAGTTTTCCGTTGGTTTCTTGTCAGCCGGGGGAGCTGTGGGGGATGTGGGGGATGTGGGGGATGTCGGTGTGGTGGTCTGGTTCTCTGATCCCGAATCGGCGGGCGTCGGGGCCACGGGCGGGACGCCGGAGTTGACGGATGCATCCAGCGCCACCTGGCGGATGACGTAGACCTCTTCGGTCGATTCGGGGAATCGCCCCGAAGCCGTCAGCGCTTCGAGCAGGCGATAGTCAGGCCTCGGGATGAAATACGGCCCGGGTGACTCGACCGCGCCGACGACCGCGAACGTCTGCTGACGCTGCGCCACGGGCACGATCGAGATCAGGGGATCGATGATGAATCGCGACACCGCGCGGATGATCGCATCCTGCGTCTCGCTGATCGTCATACCGCCGACGTGAATCAGCCCGAGCTGCGGCAGATCGATGTTGCCCTGAAGATCGACATCGCGCGGGAACTCCGTCGCGCCCTGGCGATCCTCGAGGTCATAGAGCGTGATCAGCAGCCGATCGCCCGGGGATACGCGATACTCCTTGGCGTCGGGGATCAGGTCATCCGGGAGCACTTCGCTGTGCTCGACCAGGTCTCCCATGTCATCCTCGATGACGCTGATGCGGTCCAGGATCGGAACGCTCGTGGGCGTCGGTTCCCAGCGGCCGACGATGCTGGGGTCGATGAACGAATCCCATGATGCGCATCCAGGCAGCAGGCCGGCGCTCCCGATCAGGATCGCTGCCTGACCGGCGCGGCCCATCAGCCGCCGCGCGGCTCTGTGCTGGCAGTGGATCTCGGATGTGCTCTCTCGTTGCTCGACCGATCCCATTTGCACTCACTTTCCTGTCGTTACCAACGCGAGGGAGTCGCTCCGGTCACGTCCGAAAACAGCGACGGAACCACTACCCTTCTATAACCCAAACGAAAACCCGCAGTTCATCATAGAAACGAAGACTCAACCGATCACGAACTCCAGCCAAGCGATCCGCAAGACCGGTCCCGGCCCCGCGAATCCCTCGTCGGACCCCCGTTTGCGGATACGGCTTCCTTTCGCCTGCCGCGCGAGAGTCCGACAACTGCATCGACCGCCATCATCCCGGCGGTTTACCTAGCCAGCGTATTTTCACACCTCAGCCAAGGGAAATGGTCGGGTTGGCGGCAAGCACCCGCCGGGAATGCGCACGATTCGCGTGCCAGACACCGGCAATCGACCCTGCATGCCAAAGGTCAGGCTCGCGGCACCTAGACTTGCCTGATGTCCGAAGCATCCGGGGCGACCCCCCCCAGCCAACACGGCTCCACCATTAATTCCTCCGAGATTCCCCTGGATACGGATGTGCATGCCGGCACTCAAGCGCGGCCGGTCGATGCGGCATCTACGGAGGCAAGCGCTCCGGCGTTCGCCCCTTTCAGCCAGGCAGCGCTTGATCGGACGCTTGCCCGGCACCCCCGCCCCTTGGGTGGAGATCCGCTCCGCCGCGTGGATAAGCCCATCCACAGCCTCACCGGGATGATCCTCAATAACCAAGCCGGATCGGTCGATCACCTCTCCCCCAAGCGAAAGCCCTCCTGGATCCGCGCTCGCGTCCCTGGCGGTGAGGGGTACAACCGGCTCCAATCAATCCTCTCTGAGAACAAGCTTCACACCGTCTGCGAAGAGGCCGGCTGCCCAAACATGGGTGAGTGCTGGTCGCGTGGCGTCGCGACCATCATGATCCTGGGAGACACCTGCACCCGGGCCTGCGGCTTCTGCAACGTCAAGACGGGCCGGCCCCCGGTCCTTGATAAGGATGAGCCCCGCCGGGTCGCCGAATCCCTCCGCCTGATGTACGAAGGCGCCAAGCTCAAGCACATCGTGATCACCAGCGTCAACCGGGACGAGCTCTCCGATGGCGGCGCTGGCATCTGGGCCGAGACGATCGCCCGCAGCCGCGAGGCCTGCCCCGGGCTCTCGATCGAAGTCCTCATCCCCGACTTCGAGGGCAACTGGCCCGCCCTCCAGATGGTCATCGATGCCAAGCCCCACATCATCAACCACAACCTCGAGACCGTTCGCCGCATGTACCCCGCGGTTCGCCCCAGCGCCAAGTTCGACCGCTCCCTCGAACTCCTCCGCCGCGTGAAGGAGCAGGGTCTGGTCGCCAAGACCGGCATCATGGTGGGCATCGGCGAGAAGGATGAAGAAGTGGTGGGGGTGATCGAGGAGATACAGGGGGCGACCAGAGCGCAGAAGGCACTGGGCACTGAGCATCAGGCACTGGTGCCGGATGGCCAGACGGCTGCTGTGACTTCCACCAGTGCCCCGTGCCCAGTGCCCAGTGCCTTCGATTCCTGCGACATCCTCACCATCGGCCAGTACCTCCAGCCGACGCGCAACCACCTGCCCATCGACCGCTTCGTAACCCCCGAGCAGTTCGCCGAGTTCAAGCGGATCGGGCTTGCCGGCGGCTTCAAGGTCGTCGAGAGCGGGCCCTTGGTCAGGTCCAGCTATCACGCGGATCATCAGGCGGATGTGCTGACGGAGATCCAGAGCGTTCGCGAACAGAAGTAGCTCCGCGGACAGCCCGGCATCCGGTACACTTTTGCATATCCGACCGGAGGCAGTCCATGCGAACGCTTGCAACTCTTGTTCTGGCGATCCTGTGCGCGGTCATCCTTCCCGGGTGCAACGAACCGGAGCCCAAGTATCGCGCTGACCTGCTCGCGTTCGACGCCGAGCTTGTCGGCACCTGGCGACACGAAAGCACCGACAGAGTGGTTGTCGATGGAAAGCCCCAACGAGAAGTGATCGACCTCAAGCTCGAAGCTCGACGGCTGAACATCAACGGGGGGCGCATCGAGCCCGAGCTTCTTGATGAGGCCAAGCGACCCAAGTCCGGCCCGTTCAACGCCTACACGGGTACGCTGGTGCTTCCCGCGAGCGAGACGGCATCGGAAACCATCGAGTTCAAGGGTTTCCTGATCGAAGTCAACGGGATCAAGTTCTTGGTGTTCCAGCCCTCGACCAAGCAGATGGGCATCGGGCACCTCGGCGGGGTGGTGCTGCCGATCCATCAGGCGATCAAGATCAGTCGCAACGGCGATGAGCTGACTTTCCGAGGCCCGCGCACCCGGATCGCGTGGCTCCCCGATGTCCAGTGGCTCGATGCACCGCCCGAGCCGCTGCCGGAGGAGCCGGAGTTGAAAACTGACGCCCCCGGCATCCACATTACCGGCGACATCGACCGCTTCGTCGCGGCGCTCAAGAAGTACGGCCCACGCGAGGATTTCTGGGAGAAGCCGACGGTGATGAAGAAGATCAAGTAGGGACGTTGCTCACAGGCGCGTGCGAGATGTTGATATCTCGATGTTGTTTAGTATGGGCTTGACCGCGTATATCGATTGCTATACACTGTTGACGCGATGTCGAGTTGCGACCGTCGTCAGTCGAAACTGGCGATGCGGATAGTTCCGGGTCGTCATCGTTGCAGCAATGGGGCCGTTCCGACCCGCGGAACGTGCGGTTTGGCGTTTGCCCTTGAGCGCCAAGATGGACCGCAGAATCAAGGACGCTACAGCAGTCATCACCTCGCCGACGGGTCGGTAAGGCGCGATTGAGACTGCGGAACGCGGCGGAGCCGACCGGGCGGAAACTCGGAGCGGTTTCGTTGTGCTCCGCAGTTTCAGGAGCGCCCGATGCCCTCTGAAGTTCCCCTCCGGGACGTCCGATCAGAATTGGAACGACATGGCTGGACGCTCGACCGAATCTCGGGATCCCACTTCATCTTCGTCAAGGTGGGCGAAATCCGACACATCTCGGTCCCAGTCCACAAAGGTCGGGTCAAGCCGTCGTACATCCGCAAAATCGAACGTATCCACGGGATCACGATCCGTGGATGATGGTCTCACCGCCGCCGAGCGGGCGCACCTGTCGCGACCTTTCGCCCCAGCAGTTCTCAAGAAAGCCGCTGAGATCGTCAAGACCTATCGCCTGCTCTTCGAGCGCGATTCCGATCTCGGTTATCTCGGAAGCACCGTTGAAATGCCCACCGTCATGGGCGATGGCAAGACACTTGAGGCGTGCGGACGTCATGTGCTGGAAGCGACCACGTTCGTGATCGCGTACATGCTCGAAAAGGGCCAGACGCCCCCCGCATCATCCCGCGAAGGCAAGCGCGATCAGCAGCTCAACATCCGAGTCTCCGCCGAGGAGAAACTACGCCTCGAAGCCGCCGCACGAGCAGGTGGCTACCGCAGCGTCTCAGACTATCTCCGCGAAAGCGGCCTCAACCGTGCCGGCTGATCCAGCAGCACTAAGCCCGTGCGATTGCCGACTCGAGGTCTGCTTCTACGCTTGCGCGATGAACCGGCCCCGCCTGCCTCAGCAGGTCCCGTCAGCCCCATCGCGAACTCACCCAGCGCCTCCGACCGGATCGCCAGGATGTGATACTGCCCCTTGCGCCGAATGCTGATCAGCCCCGCCTCCTCGAGCGTCCGCACGTGGTGCGAGATCGTCGGCTGCGAGAGCGGGAACTTCTCGCACACCTGTGAGCAGTTGAGCTCACCTGCCGTGCGGATGGCGCGCAGCATCTTGTACCGCGTGGGGTCGGCCAGGGCTTTGGCGATCTTGACGATGCGTGCGGCGTTCAATCCGGGATTCCTCCACCGGCAGTGTAACGCGGCAACACCGCGTGAGTTGTGTATTAAGCCCCGGATATTCACCTGCAACGGGGCGGGATTCACCTGATTTGGCGGCCGTTCAGGGACCGCTACGCCCCCAGCGTGCTGATCCCGCAATCCACATAGATGGTCTCTCCGGTGACCCCCGCCGACAGCTCGCTCGCCAGGTACACCGCCGTGTTGCCGACATCCCCACCCTCGACATTCCGGCGCAGCGGCGCTCGCTCGGCGACCTTGTCGGACATGGTGTCGGTCCCGCCGACCGCCGAGCTGGCGAGCGTGCGGAGATAGCCGCCGGAGATGAGGTTCACACGGATCTTGAACTGCCCGAGTTCCGAGGCAAGGTACCTGCCGGTGCACTCCAGCGCAGCCTTGGCGACCCCCATGACGTTGTACCCCGGGACGACCTTCTCGGCCCCGTAGTAGCTCATCCCCATGATCGAGCCCCCGCCCGAGCGGGTCATGACGTCCTTGGCCCGGCGTGCCATGCCCAGGAGCGTGTACGCGGAGATGTCGATCGCACCCAGGTACGAGTCCCGCGGCGTCTCGACGAACTTGCCCGCCTGGAGCCACTCCCGGTCGGCGAACGCGATCGAATGCACAAGGAAATGCATCGCATCGTACTTCTCGGCATAGGCCGTGAACGCCGCATCCATGTCGGCCTCGCTGCCGGCATCCATCGGGAAGAGCCAGGGATCGACAATCCCCAGTTCCTCAACCGCTCGCCGCGTTCGCCGTTCGTTCTTCTCCCCGGGCAGGTGCGTGAACGCACAACGGGCCCCGTGGTCGGTCATCGCCTTGGCGATGTGCCACGCGTAGGAGCGGTCGTTGGCGATCCCCACGATCAGGCCCGTTTTGCCATCCAGAAGACCCATGCGGACGATTCCTTTCGGTGAGCGGGATGCTCGCGGCAGTGTATGCGTGCCTGCGATCCCCGGCCCCCACCCCCCCGGTTCGCCGTTCATTCCGCTATCGTGTCCACCATGCCGCAGCAGTCCCCCGTTGCCGCTCGCCTCGCCCCCTTCGGCACCACCATCTTCACAGAGATGACGCGCCTGGCGATCCAGCACAACGCGGTCAATCTCGCCCAGGGCTTCCCGGATTTCGACGGCCCCGAGCTCGCCAAGGACGCCGCGATCGATGCCATCCGCGCCGGCCGCAATCAATACGCCCGCAGCTTCGGAGATCCGGCCCTCAACACCGTGCTCGCCGATCGCTGGCTGGAGCAGACCGGCCGGAGGATCGACCCCGATACGCAGGTCACCGTCACCAGCGGCTGCACCGAGGCGATCCCGGCGGCGATCCTGGGGCTGATCAATCCCGGCGAGACCGTCGTCCTCTTCGAGCCGTATTACGACTCCTACCGCGCCTGCGTCTCGATGGCTGGCGGGCTGGCCAGCTTCGTCACGCTCAACGCCCCGCGCGAGGGTGGGGGTGGCAACGGCCAGTTCTGGTTCGATGAGGCCCAGCTCCGCCGTGCGATGGCCGCCAAGCCCAGGGCGATCGTCATCAACACACCGCACAACCCCACCGGTAAGGTGTTCACGCGAGCCGAGCTCGAGCTGATCGCCAACCTCTGCATGGAGCACGATGTCCTGGCGATCACCGATGAGGTCTACAGCGAACTGGTCTACGAGCCCACGCTCCCACACATCAGCATCGCGAGCATCCCCGGCATGGCCGATCGCACGGTGACGCTCAACAGCCTTGGCAAATCGTTCAGCCTCACGGGATGGAAGATCGGCTGGGCGATCAGTTCGCCGGAGTTGAGCAAGGCCGTCCGGGCAGCACACCAGTTCCTGACCTTCGCGACCTGCACCCCCATGCAGCTTGGCGCGGCCAAGGTGCTGCGCGAGGGCGGGCCGTACGTCCGATCCCTGGTCGCCGATTACATCCGCAAGCGTGACATGCTCGCCGGCGCTCTTTCCGACCTGGGCTTCACAGTCTTCAACCCCGCCGGCTCCTATTTCATCATGGCCGACCACGGCCGATTCGGGTTCACCGACGATGTCGCCTTCTGCCGGCACTTGACCGAGAAGCTGGGAGTCGCGGCGATCCCGCCCAGCGTCTTCTACGACAACCCCGCCCACGGCCGCACGCTCGCCCGCTTCGCGTTCTGCAAGAAGGATGAGACGCTGCGCGAGGCGATCTCCCGGCTGCAGGCCCTCCGCTGAGCCCCGCCCTGCGAATCGTGTACATTGCCCGCCGTGAAAGAGCGGATCCTTCGCAATCCTCCACCACAGGGCTGGCGACTGGTCGTCGTGCTCGCCGGCGCGTTCTGCAGCTTCGCGCCCGTCGGAACTCTCATGTGGATGGTCTCCCACCCCCCGGGCACGTGGATGGCAGGGCTCCTCGGGGCGATCTACTCCGGGCTGATCGCCATCTGCTGGGCCTCCATCTTCATCTTTCGCAAGTTCTGGTATCTCGTCCCGCTCATCATCTGCCAGGGAACCTTGCCGCCGCTCTTCTTCATGTGGTCCGCACGGGCGCAGTTGCTGAACGTCGGTTCGTCGGTGTCGCCCCAGGGTCGCCTGCTGACTCTGGCGATCATGACGCTGGCGTTCATCATCCTGGGGTACTTCCTCATCATCCGCTACACCGAGCTCCAGGAGCGAGATGCCACCCGTCACCGCACCGAACTCGACCTGGCGGCGGGGATCCACCGCACGCTGGTGCCGGCGATCGATGTCTCGACGCCGACCGTACACATCATCGGCCGCTCGGTCCCCAGCAGCCAGATGGGCGGCGACCTGATCGATGTCGTCACCGAGGGCGCTCGCGTCGATGTGTATCTGGCCGATGTCTCCGGTCACGGCGTCAAGGCGGGGGTTGTGATGGCGATGGTGAAGGCGGCGATCCGCATGCGGCTGCGGAACGCTTCGGGGTTCGGCGGTCTGCTCGCCGATCTGGATGCGGTGCTCCAGCAGACGATCGAGCCTGGGATGTTCGCCACGTTTGCGTGCATGCGGTTTACGGCGAACCCCGGCGGCCCCACGCGAGCCAGCTTCGCGCTGGCCGGTCACCTCCCGATCCTGCTCTGCTCACCACAGAACCGCACGATCCGGGATCTTCCCAACGATGCCCTGCCGCTGGGAGTGGGGGAGGATGAGATCTACAGCGAGCAGGATCTGCTGTGCCAATCAGGGGATACGTTCCTGCTCCTGACCGATGGCCTGACCGAGGTGATGGGCGCTGACGGCCGGCAAATGGGGCTCGAGCGCATCCGGGCCCGGTTCGCCGAACTGATCGATCGCCCGCTCCCCGAGCTCCACCAGTCCCTCCTGGACATGGCCAGAAACCACGGCAAGCAGATCGATGATCAGACGCTGCTGTTGGTGAGAGTGAACTGAGAAAGTGTCCTGGGCCCGATTGTCCCGGGTCCAAGTTCGATTCAATCCGCGACTCATTACTCAGCACTCAGCACCCACCACTGGAATAATCCCTCATGCCAACGACCCCCACAACCTACCTCATCACCGGCGCCAACCGCGGGATCGGCCTCGAATTCGCCCGACAGCTCTCCCAGCGCGGCAAAGATGCCATCATCGTCGCCACAGCACGCGAGCCCGCCAACGCACAGGACCTGGCCCGCCTCGTCCACGAGGTGGTCGCCCTCGATGTCGCTGATGAATCATCGATCGCCGCGTTCGCCGAGAAACTCTCCGGCCGGCCCATCGATGTCCTCATCAACAACGCCGGCGTCGGCTCCGATCAGAACACGCTCGCCAAGGTGACGCTCGCCGAGCTCCAGCGCGTCTTCGGCGTCAACACCTTCGCTCCGCTCCTGGTCGCCAAGGCCCTCATGCCCAACCTGCGGGCCGGTCAGCGCAAGACCATCTTCAACATCACCAGCCAGCTCGGCTCGATTACGAACAACAAGGGCGGATCGAGCTATCCCTACCGGGCGAGCAAGTCGGGTCTCAACCAGCTCACGGTCTCGCTCTCCCACGAACTCAAGGGTGAGGGCTTCTGCTGCGTGATGGCACACCCTGGCTGGGTCCAGACCGACATGGGCGGCCCCAACGCGACGCTGACTCCCGAGCAGAGCGTCACCGGCCTGCTCAAGATCATCGACGGCCTCAAGCCCGAGGACACGGGGACGTTCTTCAACTATGACGGTAAGACGCTGCCGTGGTAGCGGGGCAGATAGCCAGATAGCAAAGGGCCAAATGGCCAGATAAAGCCTACGCCGCCGTGTGATGAGATCTGGCCCTCTGCCATCTGCAATCTGACTATCTGCTCAAGCCGCCATCGCAGACCGGATCCCATCGGACCCGTCCTCGCGGCACTTCTGCACGGCCTTTGCCGCCGCGATGATCAGCTCGGTGGGTGAGCCGACTCCCGCCGGATCCTGCGGATCCCGGCTCACGACGCCGACGCTGACGGCAATCCCGTTCGCGGCGACACCCGTCTGGGTCTTCCAGCCCGGCCATCCGCGCTCCAGATCCGAGCGGAACTCATCGCTCGCCCGCACGATCCCCGGCTTGCTGACCCCTTGCAGCACTACCGAGAAGAGCCCGCCGTTGAGCCGGCAGACGACCCCGCCCAGGGGCATGAAATGCTTGTGGAGCAGCGTGGCGATCCCGACGAGGACCTGATCCCCCAGTTCGTTCCCGCCGTGCTGGCGGACCGCCTCGAGGCAGTCGACGCTGACCTGCACCAGGCCCACGTTGCCGCCCTGGGTCTTGCAGACTCCGAAGGCCCACTTGATCGCCGTATCAAACGCCGACCGCGCCATCGCCCCCGTCAATGGATCGGTGTTGGAATCACCCACCAGCAGCTTCGCCAGGCCATCCTCCGCATCGGAGTTGGAGATCATCGGCGGGCGGATCTGCGAGAGCTGGTCGTGCGCCTTGGCGAGCACCGCATCGACATCCGATCCCTGGCCCGTGTCGAGCCTGAAGAGGCTGGACATCTCCTTGGTCGCCTGGGCGACGAGCCGGAGCGTCTCATCCATCGTCGTCGGTGTCAGCTTGAGCCAGGCCTCGGCCTTGGCGTACAAGCGCTTGAGGGCAGCGCTGGGCTCGGTCTCGGTCAGCACGTCGTGGGCCATGTTGCCAAGCGCGACGCAGCGCACGATGTCGGCGCACTCGACGGGGGCGGCGGTGGGGCGCTCGTGGAAGCGCACCGGCATCACCAGCTCCTTGGGGAGGCGCCAGCGCTCGGCGAGCATGGCGCCCACCTCGGGGTGCTGCATGTCGAAGGCTTCAAGCTCCAGCCGCACCAGCTTGTTGTGGTCCCCATCGGTGTCGTTCATCAGGTCCAGGTAAGTCATTCCCAGGGCCCGGTACATCGCCATCACGCCGATGTCCTGCAAGAGCCCCGCGAGGAAGGCCTCATCACCGAAGGTCTGGCCCGCGGCCTCGGCGATCGACTTAGAGGCGACGGCGGTGTAGAGCCCGCGTCGCCAGTAGGCGACCATGTCGAATCCGCAGCGCGGATCCATCTGCTGCGAATCCACCAGCGAGAAGCCCAGCGCCAGCGCCTTGACCGGCCCCAGCCCGAGCATGACCAGCGCCTTGTTGATGGTGGCGCACCGGGTGCGGAGTCCGTAATAACTCGAATTGACCGTCCGCAGGACCTTGGAGCTCAGCCCCTGGTCGTTCTGGATGGTGTCGGCCAGTTCCTTGAGCGAGACGTTCTTGTCGGCGGTCAGCTCGATGACTCGCACCGCGACCGCGGGCAGCGAGGGCAACGAGGGGCATGCAAGGATTTCTTCAAGCTGCGCGACTTCCATCCGTGGCTCCGGCCCGGCGTATGCGGCGAGCAGGCGCCGCGATGCCGATCTTCCCTGTTCTCCACCGACCACCGCTCAGCGGCGACCCTTCGCCGGCCTTCCTGACCCAGCGCCCGACGGCCCCGGGGGCTGCTGAAGGCGATCGGGCAGGATCCAGCGGATCGAGGGCGGCCAGACCTGGTGGATGAAGCGGAAGTACGAAGCCAGCAGGGCGCATGACCTCAGAATCGCCTCATCCGACGCACTCGTATCGGCCAACGGCCCGGGGGAATCCACGCTTTCCCCCCAGCGCGCCAGGGTCCGCAGCACCTCCACGGTGTCGGGACGGGCCTTCCAGACCTCGTGCGCCCCCGAGGCGGCGGGAATGGATGCCCCTCGTGCGGGCGCGGGGGTGGATACTCCGAGTTCTCGGACCTTGTCGCCGCCCACCAGCCCTCCCACCAGTCCTCCCAATTGGGGGCTGAACTGGTAGATCGCCATCGCCGGCAACTCCTCCCCCGTGCGCACTTCGACGAGCACCTGCGGGCGATAACCCGTCTCGGCGAGGATCAGCCACAGGAACTCGGCCGTGATCGGCAGTGGGGGATCTCCGCGCTCCAGGCGACCCAGCGCTGAGGCAAAACCGCGGAAGAGCATCGGGTGCGTGTCGAACTCGTGCAGCGAGTGATGCACCAGGTCGGCGAAGAACATCGCCGTGTGGAGCGGCTTGAGCGATCTCCGCAGGCCCGAGTACGGCTCCTGCAGATCCCATGCGGTCAGGGTGGCGAGCGCGTTGGATTCAGAAGAAGTGTTCTTGAGGATGAACATCGCCTCCGCGCGTGTCAACAGCTCGATGCCGCCGGAGAAGGGCGCGTTCTCGCGGCGGGAACCCTTGGCGAGCCCGCGGACGATGCCGTGCTCGGCGGTGAAGAGCGACACCGTCTGGCTGGTCTCCGACCAGTCCCAGTGACGGATGCAGATCGCCTGGTCCTTTGCCGTGGGCATCTGAACAGAGCGTAGCGGCCGCGCGATGAATCCCGTTCACGGTCGCCAGCGCGTTGGGGGGAAGTTGATCGATCTCAGGCGGCGGCGAATTCGCGGACCGGCCTCAGGATGAACTTCCCCGAGATCGCCGAATTGGCAGGCTCCCCATTGGGCTCGGGCTGGATCCCGGTCGCGGCGACCGTTCCCTGGGCCTTGAACTCAAAGGCCCCGCCCTCGAGCTGCTTGCAGAGGCTCACCTCGACCCGCAGCGTCTCCCCCGGCTTGACGAACCGTCCGTACTTGACAGCCCGGACGCTCCCCAGCACCATCCGTATCCCTCGGCAGGCGGGGTAGTGCTTCTCGAGCATGTGCCGAGCCGCCTGCACGATCGCCTCGACCATCAACACCCCCGGCAGAACCGGGAATGTCGGGAAATGGTCTTCCAGGTATTCCTCGGCCGCCGAGACGTTCTTGATAGCCACGATGCGATCCGGGGAGCATTCGATCACCCGATCGATGAGGGAAAAGTGCATGGGCGGACGATAGGCCGCGGCAGAGCGGGGAAAGTCCGGAGTCCGGTTGGCCTGCATCCTGAGTCATCCAGCCGCGCGGATCCCTAGTCAGGACTCACGACTCAGGACTCCCGCCCCCTCCCGCCCTATTATCGTGCCCGTGATGGGGACCCCCTTCCAGGTCCCGTCCGGCCTGCGGAGGCGGCTTTTGATGACCCGCGATGAGATCTACTCGAAGGTTCGTGAAATCCTCGCCGACACGCTGAGCGTCGATGAGGACGACATCCAGCCCACCTCAACCCTCAAGGGAGACCTGGGCGCCGAATCGATCGATTACCTCGATATCAGCTTCCAGCTCGAGAAAAACTTCGGCTTCAAGATCGGGCAGAACGAACTTTTCCCCCAGGGTGTTGCTCAGGATCCAAAATACGTTAAGGAGGGTAAGGTGACGCCCGAGGGGATTACTGCCCTGGTCGAGCGCCTCCCGCACTTTGACTTCACCAAGTTCCGCCAGGACCCTCAGCTCTCCAGGATCCACGAGATCTTCACCGTGGATGCGATCGTCAACTTCGTTCAGGCCAAGGTCGCCGCCAAGGGCTGAACCGGCGTTTCCCTGTCTCCCACCGAAAACCGGCCGTTGCTAACCGGAGGTGCCGCGCGTGCGCTGGATGTGGATTGATCGCATCATCGAGCTTGAGCCCAGGCGCCGCATGGTGTCGGTCAAGAACATCTCGCTCGCCGAGGATCACCTGCACGATCACTTCGCGGCCGATGAGGCCGGCGGCGTGGCGCGCCCCGCGATGCCCGTCATGCCCGGCTCGCTCATCCTCGAAGGCATGGCCCAGACCGCCGGCATTCTGATTGGGCACGCCGAGCACTTCCGACAGAAGGTCGTGCTCGCCAAGATCAACCGCGCCGAGATTTCTGCAGATGTCTCCCCGGGCATAACCCTGCGATACACCGCTGTGGTAGATCGCCTGGATGCCATGGGCGCTTCCACCCTCGGGACCGTCGATGCCTTCCGCTCGGGCATCTCCGCCGATCCCACCCGGATCGCCGAGATCGACCTGATGTTCAGCTTCATCGACCAGAACATGTCCGGCATGGGTTTCCCCGAGCACAACTTCGTCTTCAGCGAAAGCTTCCGAACGCTGCTGAAGATGAGCGAGATCCCGGTGGACTTCTAAGAGACTGTTTCAGAATGAGGTAGAAGAGCAGTAGAACGCAGGCAGGATGCCTGTGCTACGAGGTCGGGTAGGATTCTGAAACGGTCTCTAAGACTGTCCTGAATCCTGAGTCCTGTGTCACCAATCAACGACTCCGCCGCTCGGATGTCCCACGCCGACGGTCAGTATTCATGATCCTGGCATCCAGGTCTTTTCTTCGCCTGCGTTTCTCCTTCCCGCCTCTCCATCTGGGAAGTACACTGGCGGCATGAACACCTCGAGCGCCTCTCTCCGCGTTGGGATGCTCCTGGGGTTGCTTGCATGCGCCCTTGGGCTTCCCGGCTGCATTGTCTGGGACATCCGTGACCAGCTCCAGAACGCCAACAACCAGCTCGTCTGCGTGCAGGAAGGGCTCGACCAGGCCAACAAGGGCCTCGCATCGGCCAACGACCTTCTGAACAAGACCAACGAGCGTCTCGACAGCGTCGAGGAGGGGCTGACGCGGCTGGACAAGACCAACCTCCTGATCGACAACGTCGAGCGTGGGCTGGGCCGCATCGACAACACCAACACCTCGCTGACCACTCTCGAGCAGCAGCTCGCGATGCTCAATTCGATCGAGAAGTCGCTGATCCGCGTCGATCAGCATTTGGCGGGGCTGCGCAAGTCGATGGCGGCGATCGATGGGGTGATCCCGTTCCTGGATCTGGGAGGAGACTACGTCGAGCCTGCCGGCGAGATGCCGATCGCCAGCGAGCTCGCCAAGGAGCAGGCCGACACAGAGGCTGGCGAGCCCGCGACCGGCCAGCCCTCGGGAACCGTCGCATCCGCCGAGGGCCAGCCCGCGGCCGGATCCGCATCCGGAAGCCCGCCGCGCCGCGATTCGCTCATGGGCGCTTGGATCAGCGCCTATCCCGACCGCTCGATCGCGATCGTGGTTCACAACGATGGCACCTACGAACGCAGCGCTCCCGCGCCTGCCTCGGCGACGCCTGCTTCCCAACCGGCCGCGACCGCGCCGGCCAAGCCCGTGATCGAGCGCGGGACTTGGAAGCGCGAGGGTGTGGTCATCACCTTCACGCCCGAGGACACGGCCGTTGCTGGTGCCGGCCAGCCTGCGGCGAGCGGTGGGGGGTCGGCGGCAAACAGCGAAGCTAAGCCCGGCGAGCCTTCCGCCAAGCCGGCATGGACGGTCAAGGTTGTCTCGGTATCATCGCGAGCGCTGGCGGTTGAGGATGATGCGAAGCTGGTGCTGTTCTCGCGGCCGTAGATAAGAGCGATGTGCAACAAACCGGGGCCACCGCTAGCGGGATGCCTTCCGAGGCTTTGAGGCCGGACGGCGTGTCGCAGCACGACCACCTCCGGTCACACGCTTGATCGCTCGCCTGACAGCGGCATCAATCAGACGGCCATCAAGCATGATCGCGGTCGGATCCTTTGGCTTTTTCGATCGCACGGTCGACGCTCCGAAGAAATGTCCGACTTGCGGCGGACACCTTATCGTATCGTCCCGCTGCCATCAAGGTTGGCATGGGCGCCGAGTTGTCGTAGACCCTCCAAGTCGTTGCCACCGTGCGGTAGAGCGTCCAGAAGTTCACGAGTGATCTGTAGTACCGACGAGTCACGACGTCCGCGGGGATGCCGTGGCCGCCCTCGCGAACCCGGGTGCGGACGCGCGAAACGGCAAGCTGCGGCGAACGGAGCCAGACATACACAATGTTGACGAGATAGCCCTCGTTCACGAGTGACCGAAGCCACGGCTCGAATGTGCGGCTTGCGAGCGTGGATTCGAACGCGAAGCTCTGACGTGCCTGGGCGAGTTCCCGCAGGCGAGCGAGCATAATGCGTCCGGCGGCAAACGCCGTGCGATCGGGAGCGAAGCCGCTGAGGCCAGCGGCGATCGCATCGGCATTGACGAACTGGGTGATACTCAGTGTACCTGCAAGTACGTCGCGTGAGACCGTGGTCTTGCCTGCGCCGTTTGGTCCGGCAAGGACGAAAATGGAGGGAGAAGGAGGCAATGCGGTTACGTGGCTCTATGCACGTCGTCCTTTCTCACCTAGATATGCAGCCAGTGCTGGCCAGTTCTTACCCAGCAGGTCATATCCGCGTGGGCACGCAGGGTGGTACATCGCGAAGGCTCGTACGCGCCGGCCGCCCAACACGAGGTCGATGTGGTCTCCATGATCACGATATTCTTGCCATCGATCCGCCTCTTCTGCCATGTCGCCCGCAAGCAGAACGGACTGCCAAGCATACTCGCCGAGACAGGCTATCGCCTTGAAGTCTGCCTGTGTTGCCACCCAGCTGATAACAGGGATCACAAAAGCGTTCAGCAGTTCGTTCCATGCAGGCGGCTTTCTGCGCTTTCCACCGCACCGCCTCCATAGGCTCGCAAGTGCTGACCCGTAGAGCTTTGGCTGCCCGATGCTGCCGGCCAGCCGAATGAGCTTTGTATTTGTGGGCAACCCTACGCCATGTCCGTGTGGTGTCGGATGACCAGATGCAATCCGTTTGTCAAGATCTTCCACGACTCCACAGTCCTGGGCAAGCAAGAGCACAGGTGCATTCCAGTCTCCGAACAGAGTTTCTGTTCCAAAAAGTCGAGACTCGCCCGGGATTCGCTCGTACACATTGACATAGTCACGGTGTCGAAAGGTCTTGATCCAATCTGGAATTAATGGTGTTGGGCGCATCGGCGATATCGCGAGTCAATCCAACCAATCCTTCTCCTTCAACCTCCGCGGCACATACTCCTCCGTCACATAGCTGATGTCCTTGGTGATCAGCGATTCCACTTCCATCTTGAACCCGTTGTCGAGCAGCCCGGCGATCTCCTTCTGCCAGCCCCTGTTGTGCTCGAACCACGGGTACGCGGCGATCTCCTTGGCGCGCTTGGTGTCGTTGTCATTGAGGTCGATCTTCACCGCCTCCGAGAGCTCGCACTCGTCGTAGTCCTTGGCGCGGATGCCGATGAACTTGGCCTGCGGGATCGCTAATCGCTCCGACTCGAACGCCAGCGAGATCGATCCCTGCTTGATCACCGAGAAGATGTAATGCCCCCACGGATCGCAGTCCAGGAGGCAATAGATCGGCAGCCCCAGCTCCTCGTTGAGCCGCTTGAGCATGCGGCGAACGCCGCGCGGAGGCTGACCGCCGCCCTCGGTCAAGATGCAGTTGTGCTTCTCCCAGAAGCGGTCCTCGTTGAAGCGCGACCACACCGTGTTCTTCTCGACGTGCAGAACGAACTTGGCCTCGCACTTCTTGAACTGGATGATGTCGGGCTCGACGATCGACGGCACCGCGTACCCGCCCGAGCCCATGCGCCGGCAGTCGATCTCATCGGCCGAGCCGGCCCCGTTGTCGATGATGGTGATGTTCCCCACCATCGTCCCGGCCTTCTTGGCGAAGATGTGCAGCTCTTCGCGCAGGGCCCCCAGCGCCACCTCCAGGTCCTCCAGGATCGGATCGCTCTCATCCTGCACATCGAACGTGTTTTCCTTGGTCCCCGCGACCGTGTGCTTGGCCTTGTAGAACACACCGCGAAGGCTCAGCGTCTTGTCCGCATCGATCAATTCCTTGATCGTGCTCGCGTGCAGCATCGTCTGCATGAACTGCTTGGCCTGGTTGAGGTTGAACAGCTCGCGCGACTGCTTGGCATCGCCCATCTCCAGGATCCCGCGCTTCCTGTTCCAGATCGTGTTGGACTTGGCTCGCGTCGGGATCGGGATCACCGGTTCCTTGCGGGCGAACGTCGTCTTCACCACGCCGTCGGCGAGCTTGATGATCTTGTCCTTGGTGTTGGTGTCTCGCTGCTTGAGCCGCTTGGTGATCGCGGCGGACCGGGCCGGTGCGGCGGACGATTTCTTTGCCATGAAACGGGCACTCCGTTGCCGTGATCCGATCCTGGTACATCCGGATGGATCGGCGACAGGATATGCGGCCGCGGGCATGCCTGCGTCCTACGCCGGGCTGGCCCCCGTCAGCTGCGCATACAGGTCGTCATCGATCCCCAGGTACTCCCGCATGTGGCGGTCGTACGTGTTGGCATCGTCATCCCGAGACAGATCCAGACGCAGCTCGTTGATGACCTTGGTGCCCTGGGCGATCCACGCGTTCCAGGTCTCGCTGGTGATGTTGTCCCCGATCCACTGCCCGATCGCTCCGCGGAACGGCGGCTTGACCATCTTCGTGCCCGGCTTGCCGGTCCGTTTGCAGATGAAACCGCCGCTCGCAGCGCCGGCCGCTCCCGGCCCTGCGTTGGCGCTTGCGGGCCTGATCTCCGGCACGGGCAGGTTGAGCTTGGCGAGCAGCTCTCCCATCCCCTTCATCGGCATGCGGTCCCCGCGCTCGGCGGCGACCGTGTACCCCTCGGTGAGCACCTTGCCCGCCTGCGCGGTATCCCCTGCATCGATCAGCGACTGACCGGCGAGCTGATACGCCTTCGACATCGCCGGGTTGAGTTCGTAGCAGCGGATGTACGCCTTGGCGGCATCGCCGTGCCGGCCTGCATCCCGGTAGGCGCTGGCGAGGCTGAACCAGGCCATGTCGTTCTCAGGATCGGCCTCGGGTCGGACCATGGCTTCGAACTGGGCGATGCGTTGGGTGGGATCCATGAACCGGATGATAGATCGCGCCAGGACCGATCGGAGCCGTCCGTCCATCGAAGCGTTGCGTCCATCGGAGCCGCCTGCTTCAGCAGGCGGTCAGAGCGCCCACGATCGCACGCAGCGCGTGTTAGTGCAACGAAGAACCCGCCCGCGTCAACTGTGCGACGATGATGCCCCCGAAGTACCTGATCACCAGGCCTAAACCGACCAGCACCCCAAGTGTCCTAAGAGACTGTTTCAGAACTTCGTAGCAGAGCGGTAGAACACAGGCAGGATGCCTGTGCCACGAGATGGGGTAGGGTTCTGAAACAGTCTCTAAGAGCCTGTGTGAGAAGCCGGTTCACCCTCGCGCCAACCGGTGGAGCATGAGGTTGATCATGGAGATGTAGATCATCGCCTCGCTGCTGGCGGTAGTGAACTCGTAGTCTTTGCTGAGGCGT
>JADLBU010000103.1 GCA_020847535.1 Phycisphaerales bacterium | reverse complement strand
ATTTCCAAGCGGTAAGAAGGTCTAGGCCAGCGAACGCCGTCAATGCTTCTCCACTCGCTACACTGGGCAACTGCATTATGCCAGATTCCGCTCGCCATCCGAATCCGTTCATTCCCGATACCACTCCGGTGGGCTTGTCCCCAAGCTACCGCATGGCGGCTCCAGATGTGCCCATTGAACTGCATACAGGACCTATTGAGGTAGAGAAGCAAAGCCAGTTCGTCACGAGGCCTTGCCGAATCCAGCTGGTATGGGTTCCCAGGCCGCAGGTCGTCATCCACATCGATGGTTTCGAGCCGGATGAATCGCTCGCATTTAACAAGTTCAAGGTCCGACTGCCCGGACAAAGCGAGATGCTCACTGTCGTGCCCACGAATTGGAGCATCGCCAGCGGTGTCGGCGCCGAGAAGCCCGTCGTGCACGGTCTTATCGAACCAGTTGAACTGGAACAGTGCGCGCGCTGCGCGACCGTCACCTTCCACTTGGTGAACTTCCTCGACTTCATCGGCTCCTCCATCCGTGACGAAGCCGCGACGTGCACTGCCGCCGGCCGAGCGATGGTCGAGGTCGATGGCTGGCGAATCACGCTCGATCGCGTAGTTCCAGAGGGGCATGGCCAGAGACGCAAGCACCCCGAAGGGACCTATCTGATTACCCATGTCGGCCAGATCGGTCGCGTCGATGGGGCCGATTTCTGCGGGGAGCAACTGAAGCAGGTTCACGCCGCCCTATGGCGATCTCTTTCCTTCTGCCGCGGTGCGTGGACAACTCCAATGCTCCTCATCGGGCACGATGCCCGCCAACAGCCGCTGTGGTATTCATGGAGCACAGGCCGCATCGACGCGCGAGATGGTGCGGGATCGTGGTTCAACCGGTTCTCCACCAAGGGCTTCGAGGCCTTTGCGGGCTTCTTCAAGCTTTACACCGCTGAGCTGTGGAGCGAGCCCATAGGCCTTGCGATCCATTGGTATGTGGAGTGCAATACCAACCGCGACAATGTCGAGGGCGCGATCATCCTTCAGCAGGCTGCCTTCGAGTTACTGGCGTGGACGCTGCTTGTCGAGGAACGCGGTGTTCTCAGCAAGGACGGCATTCAGAAACTTCCTGCCGCCGATCAACTTAGGCTCTTGCTTTCCACATGCTGCATTCCGCTGGCAGTACCTCCAGGTTTTGACGATCTCCAATCGCTCACGAAGGAGTACCAGTGGCCGGATGGGCCTGCCGCCGTCACGGAAATTCGCAACGCCTTGGTCCATGCGAACCCCTCCAAAAGACGGCGCATTCTCGACAGAGGCTTCGGCGTCAGATGCGACGCTTGGCAGCTTGGCCAGTGGTACCTGGAGCTCGTGCTTCTGCGGATTTTCGATTACCGCGGTCACTACTCGAACCGGCTCCGTAGAAACGCTTGGCGCGGAGAGGAAGTCGAACAGGTGCCCTGGGCCTCGTAGCGATGCAGCCTAGTCGATGGCCACGGTGCGCAGCCGTAAACGGGCGCGGCAGCCCAACGGCATGCCGATGGACCATGCTGCTCCGAACACCGAATCGACAGGACTTCCAGCTACCACGATTGGATGAACCGCTGCGTGCCGCGACCTCGTAAGTGAGGAGCGCACTAGGAACTCGACACCAACGATCGCAAATTTGACTGAAGTGACGCACGTACAGCGTCGGCTGAAGATTCTCCCCAAAGTTCAGATAGGACGGCCTCAACGAGCTCCATGTCGAGTGGCGTGGCAGGCCTGGAGGCCACTTTCACGAATGGACCGTCAGACTCGGTGAGGAGGCGATGGCGGGGAATGAGGCGAACGAATTCACGTCCAGTCCCCGACGTCACCATAGCAGGACCCACGCTGAACCAG
The DNA here is from genome assembly GCA_020847535.1 of Phycisphaerales bacterium. GTDB lineage: Bacteria > Planctomycetota > Phycisphaerae > Phycisphaerales > UBA1924 > JAEUJB01. The sequence goes on along the minus strand of JADLBU010000103.1, from coordinate 7,634 downwards.
CAGCCCATCTCGACCGCGCGACGAAGTTGCGCTGGTGTCCCACTAAACCAGTGCAGAACGGGCGTGCCTGCATCCCCATGGTGTGCGAGACAGTCGAGCACTTCGTTGGCCGCCCTTCGGCTGTGTATGGAGAGGATCTTCCCGCCGGCGTCTCGACACGCCCGGAGGATCCGCCCGAACACATCTTTTTGCATCGCGGCATGCTCTTGCAGCGAGGGGCTTCCGTCCAAACCAACTTCACCGACGTAGCGCGTCTCGGCAAGTACAGCCGACAATCGATCGACGTCCGCGTGCCGCGTGTGGGCCAGTTCAGGATGTATTCCGACTGCTAAGCGAACACGCCGGGCATCCGCGACAAGTTGCCGGACGCCGTCCCATGCGGCTGGCGTGGTCGTAACGCCCAGGACGTAGACGCCGTTCCGCACGGCGTCGGCCACGACGGCTGCGGGGTCCGGGTAAAGGTCCAGGTGGCAGTGGAAGTCGATCACCGTACGCCTTGCGCTCTCAGAAAAGTATTGACTTCCTTGAGCCCCCGCTCCACCACAGCAGCATACTTGGCGGGCTCGGTTATCCTTTTCGACGACAACGTTTGGCCCATCCACAAGGGCGCACCTTCGGCGCGGACGGCCTCGATCGCAATCTGTATCGATCGCACATCGTCGAAGAGAGCATGCTTGCGGTCCTGCCGGCCTAGGTGCTCGTATCGATACTTTGTGTGATCCGGTCGGCCCCACCGGTAGAACGAAGCCCGTCGGATGAGACAAGGAACGCACCGTCCGCAGTGGGTGAAGGAATTGCGGGCGAATCTCCCGCAGCTGGTGGACGACGAAGCAAGGTCCCGGAGCAGCCGCTGGTTGCCGCACCGACGCAGCGCCTCGCCCTTGGTGTCGAACTGGAAGGGGTTCTCGACTGTGACTTTGAGCCCAGCGGAAGCCACCAGCTCCTGCAGCCCTGCCATGAACACCGGGTGAGTTGTCCGCGTGCTCAAGCTCCCCAGACGGTCGGGTGTAAGGGGAGGATTAATGGAGATAAACCCGTTTTCTGGGACGAACAGCGTCGTTTCGTTCCCCCTGCGATGCGCTTGCAGAGACGTCGCCGCGAGCAGTCCGTACGCCAGGAACACCAGTGAACGCGCCCGTTGCGACCGCTCACCCTTGGCCCACCCGTGGGCGTTGTGGTTCATTTGAAGGTGGTACAGGCCGCCGCCAATGCGCTCCGCGAACTCCGTCTGGTGCGTCTTGTCACCCGCGGCGACCTGGCTTACGGCCAAGATTTTCCTTCCCCGTTCGGCCAGGTCGATCGCTCCGGCAAGGCTGTCGAGACCGCCGGACAGCAGGCAAACGCTGTTCTCGCGGGGCGCGAATAGAGATTTGGCCTCCGGCGCGGGTTGCCCGCCGTCCAAGAAGGTCATCTTCCAGATGTCTGTCGTCAAGAACCGAAGCAGTGCTTCGAGATCCGCACGCTTTGAACTCCAGAATTTCTGGTCCTGGACCGCGACCCCTAGTTCGATCTCGCGGGTCCACCCGTCCGGGCTCTTCGACCGCGGGAGGGATTGATCCGCAGCATTGACCGCCAATGCGACCGACAGAAAATCCCATGCCCTGGGGGCCGGCGCCAACCGAAGGTGGTCGATCGTCTGCAGGATGCCGAGCCCGGTGCTGATGACTCCTGCCTTGATCGACCGGCCGAACAGCATCACGCACGGAGTGCCGCGAACCACCTCGTTCAGCGAGGGGTGCTTGGGAGGGGCGCAAACAAGCCTCACGCGATGTACTCCTCGAACACGCTGATCGCATCCGCGATCGCCTTGCGCGCAAGGTCGGCGACGCGCGACCGGGTCACGGTCTGGCCCGCCGTCGCGAGGCGTCGGAACGCCGCCGCGATTCCCTGACGCAAGTATGACCGAATCTGGTCGAGCCGCTTAAGGTATACTTTCGGCGTCGCTGCCCGGGCTTTGATGGCACCGCCTACGTCCAGCACCAGCCGGTGAAAGATGTCGCCCGCAATGAACTCTTGAACGACTTGGAGCCTCTGCTCGTCCGTGAGTTGCTGCAGGTCGGCCTCAGGGTCTTGCTTAAGCAGCTCCGCCAGCGCCTCACCGATGGCCTCACGGCTCGCCTCCGCGTCTTGCGTGCCGTCGACCGGCCGAACGGCTTCGACCACCGCACGCACCACATCCGAGACATCACGGCCTTCGAGCACAGATGGGTCGACGGCGGCGTCTCCGCGTTGGGTGGCCCCGTCGCTCTTCCCCGCCAGCGCGGCGTACAAGCTCCCCGCGGTCCGGGCGGTCCCGCCGAACCGCGCCGCTGCGCCTCCGCCTCCGCCACCTCCACCCAGGCCACGCTTGAAGTAGTGCCCGACGCCCGACTTCATGCTCTCTTTGGAGCCGCTCGCTGCGAACGTCCCGAGGCTGCGACGCGCCGCCCCGAATCGAGCCGGGGGCGCGAGCGGGGGTGCATGCGGGCCCGCGGGTCCTTCCGCTCCGGACGCCGCGCTCGCGCCGGCTCCGGCGCCTGGCACCCAAGGCGGCACCAGCGGCACGGACGAAGGCGCTCCCTTGCTGGACTGCGATGTACCCATGAAGGTTTACCTTCCGAGCTTCTCGATGGCTTTCTTGACTGGAGTCGCAACCGACGTTGTGCGCCACTTGTCCAACACGGGCTTCGCCCACGCCCGGTCGCTGAGAAGCGGGACGATGCTCGGGTCCACCTGAGCAAGGGGGCGGTCTGACAGAAAGCCCGCCAGCCTCTCGCCTTGTGCCGTGTCGGCCTCGGCGAGCTCGATGCAGGCCGTGAGAATGTGCGGGGTTCCCCACTCTTGTTCCTGAGCGGCCCTCTGCAGCAGCTGGTCCATGATCAGCGGCAGGTCCGCACGCGGCAGCCCGCGCACCTTGTCGCGGAGTTGCTTCGCCATGTTCGGCTGGGAGAGAAGGGCGTCCAGGACTGCCAACGCGTCGGAGGAGAGCCGGTCCTGCGGCGTCACGATCTGCAGGTGCTCACGGCTCACGTACAAGACGCCCCTCAGATCAATCCCCGCCAGCATCGGCGGCAGAGCGAGCCACTCCCGCACAAACGGGTCGTCCCACGGCGCCTTCAGCTCAAGTTCTTTGCCGGTCTCTGTCTTCTCCTCCCAGTCCCGGAGGAACTTGGCCTCGCCCTTGGCGCTGCTGTTCACTGCGGCGGCAAGCTCGGCATACGCGTCCGGATGGCCACACCGTTCGAAAAGGAGCATTTTCGTCAGCGCACTGTCGTCCACCGTCACGTTGTGCCTCCGCGCAATGGACTTGCGGATGGCGAGCGCGTTCATGAACCGCTTGATCAGCCGAGGATTCCCCCGGATCTTCTTGGCGGTCGTCATGATCGGAGCGAGCCGGTCGACCACCTCCAGTTGCGAAAGCAAGTCGGTTGGAAGGGCTTTGTCCACACCCTTGATGAACGTCCGGTCCACCCGGGCCCCCTGCCATGTCTTCGCCAGTTGAGCGCAGACAGCTTCTCTGATCGCTGTCTTTCGCTCGGCGCTCAGCGAGCTCGCTTCGGCCAGAAGGACCATCATGTACCCTCGAACCTCCTGCGTGCCGAGCGGTGGCACCCGGATGGGGACCTGGATCAGCTTGTCGAAGTAGTTCCCGACCAACTCTTCATCAACACCCTCGAAGTGTTTCCGCACGGCGTGCTTGATCATCTGGTCATCGGCGGCGATGACGAACGCGGTGCGCTTCAGGAACAGGAACAGGCGGATGGCTTCCAGCGTGGAGATGGTGGTCTCTGGCAGACAGCGGTCGAGGTCATCAATAAGCACCACGAGCGTGACGCCGAGCTCTTCCAGTGTCGCCTGGAAGTCATCTCGGATCGCCTGGATCTCCTTCGGCGCCGTACGCTCCTCCGCGGGCCGGAGAAGGCCCTCCGCTTCCTCACGGACCTGCCCCGCCAACTCTCCCGCGCGCGTCAGCGTGTCTTTGTCGGGGCCTTTGCTCACCGTGTCCTTCACCAGCGCTACGACATCCCCGATGACCCCGACCGGTGGTACGCCCAGCCCCAACGAGGCCGCGGTGGTCGCGGTCAGCCGGGCCAAGCGGAGCCAGTTCAGCCGCTTGAGCAACGCTTTGGCCTTGTCGATTCCCTTCTGACGCTTCTTGGCCTCGTCGGCGAGCGTCCCGGCGATCACATCCATGAGCGCGCTGCGTGCATCGTCGTACCCTTGGTACAACCAGGCGTTGAACTCGACGACAATCACGGACGGATAGCCGCCACCCTCTTCCGGCTGCGACTTCTCGACAGAACGCCGGATGAGCCGGATCATCGAGGACTTCCCGACCCCCCAAGCCCCCGCAACACCCACCGATACCGGCTCACCGCCCGCGCTGGCGATGATCTCGGCGACGGTGTCCGCCACGCCGGTGAAGTTCAGGGCATCCCGATCGGTGTCATTGTCCGTCCACATAAGTCGCATACTCCACGAGGACCCCGTCGATCGTGACCACTTCGAATGCAGCGAAACACATCGACAGTCGAGGCCCTACTCCTGCCGCGCGCCACCTTAGCAGGCCGGGGTACCGTCGCGGCGCTACGGCCGCTGCTGGAATACTCATCCTCGAGCAACTGCGGATCCAGGTTCTCGACGGAGACTCCCACCGAACCGGTACAGCTCCTTGGCACGGCTACGGACTCCCGCAGTTGGGGGAGTAGACGCCACAGATTTGTGTGCTGCGGACTCAGTCGGCGACGCTCGCGGGGTCTTCGGACGGGATTCGCACTCCAACAGATGCCAAGTGCCCTGTTGCCGTGACCACCGGGTCGAGAGGACGAGCCGGGCGACGAAATACCGCCTCCCCCGTAACGGACACCGCGCTCCTGACAACGTCATCGCTGTTTGCCGGCGCCAGTCGGGTGCGAGTTGGGAGTGGTCGGCGTGCCGGTCAGTACGCATTTCAGGACGCATAGGATCGGTTGGTGCCTACGTGACAGAAGCTATTGTCATTTAGTGGTATCTGGAACGATCGGCCAAGGCTTGCCGCTCACAATGTCGGGATGCCGGGGCTCGTCGGTCAGGCGGCCATACTCGTCGCGCAGCTCCTCGATTTCTTCCAAGGCTTGGCGCGCGAGCGGGGCCAGCGTTTTGTCTTCAAGCATCCCAAACAGCTGCTTCCGAAACTCCGTCAGCTGGACGCTAAACCGTTCGACGCTGTTGATCCAGCGAGCTGAGGGCTTCTGTCCGACGGCAAGGCTTTCAATGGCCTTGGACAGCAAATCGTCATATTTCTGCCCACGTGATGCCATCTGACGGATGACGGCCAAGACCGTGTCCGGCTCCGCGATCTCGAGCAATGCTCCTTCCAGAGCGTTGTGCGCCTTGCATCTGTTCACGTCCGCGTAGCAGGCAAGGAGGTCGGCCTTGAACGTCGAATGAGAACGTGCGAAGATTGCCAGCTGGTAAGACCATTGGTGGCGAGAACGAGAACCTGCCTTTTGGATGCCCTCACACAAGGCCTCTAGAGCGGTGCGTGCTGCTTCAACCGTGTTCAGCTGGATCAACGCCGCAAGCCAATCGTCGTCGTCCTTGATCTGTCCGTCCCGCTGTGCCAATGCCGTAAGTACCTTTACGGTGTCGGTGTGAGGGCTATGGCCGAGGGCTCTCAGCAGCTGGCCGAAAGCGTGGGAGCCGCGGACGTGGGTCGGCAGTAGGTCAATGGCTTCAAGCACGGTGAGCGGACGGTCGGACAATGCGAAGAGTTCAATCCAGGTCATCAGTCCGCTTTGGTGCTGGTGGTCAAGCATCCACATTTTCGTTTTAGCATCATGCAGATACTCTCGTACCGCTTCAATCAGCTTGTCAGCTGAAAGAACTCTGCCCGACATGGCGGCAACTACGAAGAGTCGTTTCTTGGCTTCGTACGGAAGCGGCAGAGCAAGGAGACCTTCGAGCTCGGGTCGGTTGACGCCAAATGGCATCTGCATGGCAACGCTCGCGAGGGTTACGGCGTGCAGCTGCTCCTTGGCGGTCTTGCCTACGGCACCAAGGGCGCGTACGACGCTGAAAATCGCCTCTGCGGAATCACCGCTCGTTGGCGGAGCTGTGGTGAGTTGTTCACGCCGAGCCTTCACCTTGGAATAGTCGTGCCATGGCGAGAGTCCACGCTCCTCTTCCTTGGGCTGATTGTGATTCCAGATGTCCAAGAGGGCGTAAGCCGCTTCGGCGCCGAACTCAACGTCACCCAAGTACTTTTGTGCCAGCTCAGTTGCCGTGTCTCCCCCGATGGCGACGAGCGCGAAGCGATACTGCATGCGGTGCGAAACCGATATCGACATTCTCCGCCGCTCTTCCCACTCCTTCCTCTCCTGGGCTATCCCGGCAAGCTCCCGATCGAGCATTCTTTCGATGACAGGCACAAACTCCGGCGTGGGAAGCCGGCTCATTGCCCCCAGGAGCTCAGCAAGGTCGTGGCGGGTGGCGTTGGGTGCGGCCAGCAAAATGTCGCTCCAGCCCAGAATAATCGCAATGAGCCGTGTGCGATCGCCCTCCGCGAGGACCAGCGGTTCGCGATGACTGGCTCGGCCGTGCAGGTGGAGCAGTTCAGCCAATGACCGGATCGCGTGGACGTCCTTCGTGCCTGCGCGCTCGATGACGGCGGGAAGGAATGACGTTTGCCGCGAATCCCCGATAACATCCCGATAGCCGAAGTACTGGTCTGCGTCGGCCCTGCTGACCGATCGACCTTCTTGCTGCGCCTGGAGTAACTTGGCGCCGAACGTCACGTACGTATCGATTAACTTGCCGACCGTGTTGGGACCGATCAGCCGGACAGTCGCACGTGAAATCGCCTTTGGCGATTCCGGCTTCAAGGCAGCTTCGGTGATGGGCCCGGTATCCACCACGGCTGCGGAATCGAGAATCTCGTCAGAGCCAGAGGGCACTTCGACTCCACTTTCCAGGCGACGCACCAGGGCTGCAGCAGCAACATCCGGATACCGTCGATGAACCTCGGCGAAGAGGGAGCGCCCCTTGTCAGGTTCGGCGAGAACCGCTTCGGAAATCAGCACCTCGTGCAGGCTCTTCTCGGCGTCGGTACCATCGATGCCTAGTCGCAGCAGCAGCCGAGCCTGCTTCAGCGGATCGTTTTCATTCTCAACGAGTGCCTGCTCGATCTCCGCAAGGCGAGTACGCTGTGCGTCGTCGGCCAGATCGGAGAAGTGCCCTTGCTTGGCGAACTCTTGCCACACAGCGTTTTCTGCCGTCGTCAGAACGTCGGCGATATGACCGGTAGCCCGCCGAAAGTCCAGCGCGGCCAGTATCTCGACAACCACAGCTGGATTTGGCTCCGCCTTGGCAATGCTCGTTGCCAGTTCTATCCCGTCATATCCCCCCTGATGAGCGATCTCGGCGACGATCGAGCCTCGCTGTGCGTCCGGCAATGCGGTCAGTCGTTCTTTCGCACTCGGGCCGAGAACCGAAAGGCGGAACGGATTGGTGCTTCGTAAGACGAGATACGCCTGATCGCCTGAGCTCTCCAGTAAAGGCCAAATACGATCGGCGAAGTCAGATTTGCCTGTCAAGGCCATAAACCGTACCGCACGGTCGACCTCACCCACCGTGTGCCACCGATCGGCGAATGCGATAACCTGATCGCGCACAAT
>JADLBU010000102.1 GCA_020847535.1 Phycisphaerales bacterium | reverse complement strand
GTCAGTGCTTTACTCTACGCTACCCCCCCCCCCCCCCGGTTGCAACCCTTTGTTCTCATTTTCAGCCTTTACCGCAATTTCGCGCCCGACGGGGCACAACACTGTGGTCTGCACGAGGTGGCTTTGCACTTCCAGACTTCTCAGGTCGGTTGCTGGATCATCAGCTCCGATCTGCGTTCCCGTCGGTAATGCAGGCGACAGGGCATTCGCGCAGCTCGCCGTCAGAGAAGGCCGGTCAGTCCCTCTTTCACCGATCCTTCCTCAGGAGTTCGGCGTACGAGCATCACGCCTTCCCTCTCGATGACCCCCAACCGCACCACCTACCTCCGCATCCGCCCCTGGCTGCTCGCCTGGGTTCTCATCACGCTCGGCTGCTCCATCTTCCACTACTTCGTCTGGAACCCTCCGCTCGCGGAAGGCTCGGCGATCCGCTACCCGCGAGAGACCACGCTCAAGCTCATCAACAACGCCATCCAGTTCCTCATCCTCCCCGCCTGGATCCTCATCTGGAAGTTCATGGGCCGGTTCCAGGATCTCCCGACAACGCTGCTCGCCAACGCGCTGGGCTGGGGCACATGGCTGCTGGTGATCTACCGCGCGGTTCGGCGATGGAAGGACCCGCCGCAGCCAAGGGCTATGTCGGCGCGCCCATCTCCCGCAGCGTCCACCGCCACCACTCGCACGCTCGCCACCAACCCCGCTCGCCGCCGATTCCTCGCCCGCGCTGGCATGCTCACGTTTGCCGGCGCAGCCGCACCCGCCAGCGCGGTCTCAACCATGGTCCTCCCCTGGCAAACCCGCCTGGCCCGCTATCGCGTGCCGATCCAGGGCTTGCCACTCGCCTTTGATGGCCTCCGCATCGTCCAGATCTCCGACACCCACCTGGGTCCACGCATCCCGCGCACCCACATCTCCCGCGCCATCGAGCTCGCCGTCGATCTCAAGCCCGATCTGGTCGCCCTCACCGGCGATTACATCCACATGGGCACCTGGTACATCACACCCGCGGTCGAACTCATCTCAAGACTCATCGATTCCAAGGCGATCCGCTGCGGAGTGGTCGCCGTCCTGGGCAACCACGACCACTACGGCGATCCCGATCGAATCACCGCCGAGCTGACCCGCATTGGTGTGCGAGTCCTGGATAACTCGCGGACATTCATCACCGCCGGTGACAACCGCCTGCTCGATGAACCTCCCGCCTCCGATGCCCTCTGCATCGCCGGCGTCGGAGACCTCCTCGAAGGCACCGTCGATATCGATGCTGCGCTTCGAAACGTGCCCGAGTCAATCCCCCGCATCCTGCTCGCACACCACCCCGACAGCATCGAGATGCTCGCCGGCCGCGATCAGGCCATCCCGCGTATCGATCTCCAGCTCAGCGGCCATACCCACGGCGGACAGGTCGCCATCCCCGGCTACGGCCCACCCATCGTCCCCAGCCAGTACGGCCGCCGGTTCGCACACGGGCTCGTGCGATCCTCAGCCTGCCCGATGATCGTCTCTGCAGGAATCGGCATGTCGATCATGCCCATCCGCATCGGCGTCCCTCCGGAGATCGCCGAAATAACACTGGCCGCCCAATAGGCGGCCAGTGCCAGATAACCCAGATTTCAGTCGAATCCCGCTCCGTGACTTCGTGACTTCCCTAAGAGACTGTTTCAGAACCCTACCCCATCTCGTGGCACAGGCATCCTGCCTGTGTTCTACCGCTCTGCTACGAAGTTCTGAAACAGTCTTTAATCAATTCCCGCTCGGACGCAGCGGCTGTGCCCGTCCGAAGATCGAGGTCGGCCGGTTCGCCGGCGTGGCGGCTGCCGGGGCGATCGGGGCAGCGCCCAGCAATGTGCTTCCGTTCGTCGAGATCGGGCTCGCCGCGGCCGGGATCGGGGCGCTGCCGCGCGGGCTGGTATCCAGCCGGCGCTTGCGCGCATCGTCGATCGACCGGTCCAGCTTGCCGAGGATGGCCTTCACCTCGTTATATGCCTTGTTTGACGGGCTCATACCAGCCTCCATGCTCTTCATTGCCATCCGGGATCCATCCACGGAAGGCCCCCGCGACTGCCGTGTCGCGTGCATCCTCATCGGTCGCCGACCCCCGCGACTTCCGGACGCAGTGGACAACCCGGGCACACACCTGCCCGGTCGTTCCATCTGTTCCGTCTGGGATGCGCAAGGAGTAAACTGGGTGGCTTGACGCTTCGGCGAACCGACGCAGCAGATGATGCCCAACATCGATGCCGACCATTGAATGCCGTTGTTAGAACAGCGACGCCCGCGGCATCCGCGCATCACGGCGAATCCCGCTCCCGCTCAAGGATCATCAGCATGATGTGCATGATAACGACCGCGATCGGATCGCCGGTGGGCACGCGAGATCGATTGTCTACTTCTTGCTGCCGGGGATCAGGTTCTTGAGACCTTCTTCTACCTTCTTCTTGGCGTCATCGACGGCCTTGTCCACCTGCCCCTGCGCCTGGTCCACCAGCTTCTGGGCCTCATCTCCCAGCGTGCTCTGGAGCTTGACCCCCAGTTGATCCAGGTTCTGAAGCTGCGACAACCCGGTGGTTAGATCCCCCAGGATCTCGCCGGGGATCAGCCCCGGCCCCTTCTCGGCGATCACCGCGAGCAGGGCCTTGACGATGATGTTCATCAGCTCCGAAAGAGGCACACCCTTCCCGGCGGTGCCGACATCTTTCAGTTGAATGGAGTCGATCGGGATATTCACCGTCGTCAGCTGCCCGCCCTCGGGGAGCAGGTTGACATGCACCTTCACGTTGGTGATGTCGAGCAGCTTGACGACGAACTTCTTCTCATCCGCGGGCTTTGGCTCGGTCTTGGATCCAGATTCGAAGCGCTTGAGGTTGTCGAGAATCACCTGGTAGTTGGCCTTGCCCGCGGCACGTTCCAGGTTGATCGTGATGTCCGAGAGCTTGAACTGCTGGACCTCGACGATCGGCTGGCGCAGGGTCGCCAGCGATACCGAGACATCCCCGCCCCCCATGCCCAGGAAGCGATCGGACTTGTGCCCCGGCGGGTTGGCGACCTTCAGATCACGCAGCGAGACCGAGCCCGAGAGCAGCCCGATGTCGGCGCTCCCCAGCGTCGTGTCCACCCCCATCGCGTACGTCCCTCCGCGCTCCACGGCGACCTTGGCGATCCGATCGATGTAGAAGAAGATCGCCAGCACCCCGGCAATCACCAGCACGATCAGAAGGACGATGAAGATCAGCAGCTTTTTCATGGTTGGACCCTACCCAATCTCGTGGCACAGTGCTTCCAGCCTGTGGCTACTCGTTCTACACCCTCGCGGGCATGATGAACTCTAAGCACCCCCGACGCCTAGCATCTGCCCGACATGAGTTCCACCGCCACGCCGTCATCCACCGCTCGGCAGCCCGACAGCGTTTCTTCGCAGTTCGGCTTCCGGGATCTGCCCTTCATGGGTGTCATCCGCGTGAACAACGAGGCGATGAAGGCCGGCTGGCGCATGGGGGATCCCAACTGGTCCAACCTCGGCCAGGGTCAGCCCGAAGTCGGGGAGATCCGTGGCGCTCCGGCGCGCTATGCACGAATCGATATCGACCCCGGCGACCACGCCTACGGCCCCGTCGAGGGTGTCCCCGAGTATCGCCAGGCGATCGCCGACCACTACAACCGCCTCTACCGCGTCGGCAAGTCCTCGCAGTACACGATGGATAACGTCGCGATCGCTCCCGGCGGACGCGCAGCCCTCACACGCCTGTTCGCCGCACTCGATCGCGTCCGCGTCGGTTATTTCACGCCCGACTACACCGCCTACGAAGATGCCCTCAACACCTTCGAGCGCATCGAGCCCATCCACATCGAGCTCAAGGCCGCCGATGGCTTCCGCATCCCCGTCGATGCCCTCGATGCCCGCATCCAGGCCGACACGCTCGCCGCCCTGCTTATCAGCAATCCGTGCAACCCCACCGGCATCGTCCTGCGCGGCGAAGAACTCAAGGCCTGGGTCCAGCTCGCCCGTGATCGCCGCTGCACCCTGCTCATGGATGAGTTCTACTCGCACTACGTCTACACCCCCGATCACAAGGGCCCCGTGAGCGCGGCCGCCTATGTCGATGATGTCAACGAAGACCCCGTCGTCCTCGTCGATGGCCTGACCAAGTGCTTCCGCTACCCCGGCTGGCGATCCGGCTGGGTTGTCGGCCCCAAGGCGGTCATCCAGCGCATGACCGCCGCCGGCAGCTTCCTCGATGGCGGCCCCTCGCGCCCCATCCAGCGTGCCGGCATCGAGATCCTCAAGCCCCAGCGCGCCGACCAGGAAACCAACGCCGTCCGCGATGTGTTCGCCGAGAAGCAGCGCCTGACGGTCAAGATGCTCGAAGGCATGGGCATCACCTTCCCCTGCCGCCCCGAAGGCACCTTCTACGCCTTCGGATCGATTGCCGGCCTGCCGCCGGCGATCAACACCGGCGAAGGCTTCATGCGCATGGGCTTCAAGCATCGCGTGCTCACCGTCCCCGGTGAGTTCTTCGATGTGAACCCTGGCAAGAGCCGGCACGAAACTTCACCGTTGACCCAGTTCGTGCGTTTCAGCTTCGGGCCGCCCATGGGCAACCTGACCGCGGGACTTGAACGCCTTGATGAGATGGTCCGAACCGTCACCAAGGGCGCCTGAAGCCGTCCAGGCGAGGATCGAACGCATGGCGCATCGCGAACTCGCTGTTGCCGTCCTCGCCTCCGCGATCGCTTTGCCCGGGATCACCTGCGCGCAGCCTTCGGCCCCGACGCCCATCGATGAATCGGTGCGCCTCGAGTTCGACCATTGCCAGTTCAACCTTCCCCCGGGATGGAACCGCGCGGCACAGGACCAGGTCGACGACTTCAACTCGATGATGAAAAGGCAGATCGGCGACAACGCCGCAATGGTGGAGTGGATCGCCGCCGCCGCCCGGGGTCAACCCGTCCTGACGGAGCTGCCCACGGGACTGACTTCGTTCGCCCGTCCTTACTTGGTCGTCCAGCGCATGCGCATGCCGATGGCCAACCTCTCGTTCGATGACATCGAGCGAGGATTCAACGCCGCCACCATGCAGAAGGCCGCCGGCGAGGTCGCCGAGAGCTCCGAGGGCATGCTCCGGGCTGTTGAGATGGGCAAGGCGATCCTCGACAGGGAGCACTCGCGCATCACCACCCGCATCGAGCTGAACGTCGCCGGCGAGCGCGTGATCGCGGTCGCCGCGACATTCCTCAGCCTCGATGGCAACATCCAGCTTAACTTCTACACCGATGCCGACACCTTCGAGGCCGAGCTTCCCGGACTCGAGGCATCGATCAAGTCGTTCGCATTCGATGACGGCTACAGGTTCCGGCCTGTCGGAAGCGGTGCAGGCGCCTCACCCTCCGGCACGTTTGCATTTACAGACACGATGAGCCGAATTGCAGGCGTGGCACTGGTGCTCGCACTGGCGGTCGTCGTTGTGAAGTACGCGCGATTCAAGCCGAGGGTCAAGCCGGAAAGGGGCAATCCCGAGGGTTAGGGCACGTCTGCTCGTGGTTATACCCACCGACCGGCGCGGATGTGCGCGCCCCCGTCCGGAACTCGGTCCAGCCGTGACCCCGCGTGACCGATAGTTCCTCTGCGATCCAGTCCTCAATAGGATCGCGGAGTCTGGCCCCCGTGAGTAACCCCGGACATATCGGGCGTCGCCTGCGCCAACGCTGGGACGCCCTGCTCGCCTCGGCGGGCATGGGCATCGGTGTGGCGCTGTGCGCATCGTCCGTGGTCTCGGTGGGTTCTATCTGGTGGCGCAACGCCGATGTCGCCCATCAGCAGGCCAGCGCAAGGGCCTGGCAGGATGTCATGGCGATGAAGTTCGCCGCCCAGAGCGCCCTGACCGGGGACGATCTGATCGCGGCGCGCCAATCCCTCATCCAGGCCGCCGAATCGCTCAAGCTGACGCAATGGAAACTCTCGCTCCCCGACGGCCGGATCATCGCATCCAGCCAGGGGACACAGGGCGCCATCGAAGAGCTGCCCGAGTCCTGGGGAGTCGCACCCAACCGCCCGGCCGATGCATCAGCCGGCCGCGAGGCGATGGTGATCGCGAGCATCCCCGACCGCGGTGATGTGATGGTCACGGTGACCGCAAGCCCCCAATCCGCAGCGCTGTGGGACGATCCGACGGTCTGGATCGTCGGCGGCGCGGGGATGATGCTCGGGCTCGGCTGGCTGGCATGGTGCCGCAGGGCCGGAACCCGGATCGCCGGCGTGGTGATGGTCTGCGATGCCCTGCGTGCAGAATCCCGGGGCGAGACCGCCGCCGAGGCACTGCGGATCGATGAGGGCTTCGGCGCCGAAGCCGTGACGTGGAACGCGATCATCGCCGAACGCGAGACCGCGCGGCGCCGCGAGGTCGAGGAGCGTGCCGCCAAGGTGCTCGCCGCCTCGTCAACCGGAGATGGTCCCAACGCCCTCGGCGGCCTGTGCGATGCGATGTGGACGGGCCTGCTCATCTTCGACACCGAGGGCCGCGTCACCTACTGCAACGGCGCTGCCGCGACCATGCTCAACGGAAAGCGCGAGGACATGCCCGGCAGGCAGGCGAACGAGGTTCTGGCCGACGAACCGATCGTCAACCTCCTCGGGAAGGCGATCGGCGGCGGCTGCCGCCACCGCGTCCTGCACGAGAAGATCGTCGAAACCCCCGGCGCCGGCCGCAGCACCCTCAAGTACTCGGTCAAGTCGCTGCGCAAGGATGACACCGGCGCTGCTTTCATTGTCATCGAGGATGTCACCCAGCAGAAGGTCGCCGAGGAGTCCCGCCACTCGTTCGCCGCCCAGGTGACCCACGAGCTGCGCACCCCGCTGACCAACATGCGACTCTACGTCGAGACCCTGGTTGACGATGAGACCAACGACCCGCAGGTCCGCGCCAAGTGCCTCAACGTCCTCTCCACCGAGGTCCGCCGCCTCGAACGCGTCGTCTCCGACATGCTCTCGGTCTCCGAGATGGAAGCCGGATCGATCATGCTCCGCAACGACGATGTCCGCATGGATGCCCTCCTCGAGGAGATCGAGGCCGACCACAAGGCCACCGCCGCCGACAAAGAGATCACCCTGCACTTTGACCTCCCACCCAAGCTCCCAGTGCTGGATGGGGACCGGGACAAGATCGCCATGGCGCTGCACAACCTGCTCGGCAACGCGATCAAGTACACCCCCGCCGGCGGAGATGTGCGAGTGATCGTGACCGAGGAAAACGCGCAGCTGGTCATCATGGTGAAGGACAACGGCATCGGGATCAAGACCGAGGAGGCCGAGCTGATCTTCGAGAAGTTCTACCGGGCCAAGGACAAGCGGATCACGGGCATCACCGGCTCGGGGCTGGGCCTGGCGATCGCGCGGCAGGTCGTGCGGCTGCACGGCGGGGACATCGCCGTCTCGTCGCAGGTGGACAAGGGCAGCACGTTCACGCTGACGTTGCCCGTGGGCAAGTCGGGAACCGGCGCCGCCCCATCGCGGGCCGCGGCATGAGCGTGTGTAACCGGAGGCTCTCGCGATGGAGATCATCGAGACACGCCAGGGTGCGGTGACGGTGCTCAAGCCCGCCGGCCCCCTCGCGCTGGGTGATGCCGACCAGTTCAAGCTCAAGGCGATCGAGGCCAAGACGCGCAGCCTGGGACGCTTCGTCGTCGATGCCTCGGCGATGGCCTACATGGACAGCCAGGGGCTCGAAGCCCTCGTGCTCATCAGCAACGAGATGGCCGATGCCGGCCAGACACTCCGCCTCTGCGGCGCCAACGAAACCGTTCGCGAGGTTCTTGAGCTCGTCGGGGTCTCCGAGCGTTTCGAGTTCTGCATCGATGTCAATACCGCGGTCAGGAGCTTCCTGTGATCGATGGCGGTTCACAACAACCCCCGCCAGGCACGCCTCAGCCCGCCGGCAGCGGAAACTCCGGCGGCAATGGCCCCCCGCTGATCGCCACCGCCAGCCCCGCCGCACCGGGACCGGGTGGGGGAGGGAGCGGAGGTGGTGATCGCGGCCGGCTCCGCCTCGGTGATCTGCTCGTTGACCAGGGGCTGATCTCCAAAGACCAGCTCGATCAGACGCTGGGCGATCAGAAATCCAGCGGCAAGCTCCTGGGTGAACTCCTCGTCGAGCGCGGCCTGGTTCCGGCCCTCGTTCTCGTCCAGACCGTCTCGCGAGCGATCGGGCTCCCCGGCTGCGTGCTGCGACACGGCCTGATCGACCCGGCCCTGCTCCCCCTCATTGGCAAGGAGGAGGCTGAGCGGCTCAAGGCCATTCCCATGTTCAAGCTCGGCCAGACGCTCACGGTCGCGATGGCCGAGCCGCAGAGCCTGCCCGCGATCGACACGCTCCATCGCCTGACCGGCTGCGAGATCCGCCCGATCTTCGCCCTTCAGAGCAACGTCCTGGAGTACATCAAGAAGTACTCCGGCGGCGGCTCGGACATCGATGAGTTCCTCACCAGCCTCGGGGAACGCGATGTGGAGGTCGTCGAGCGTGAATCCGTCGATGAAGGGCCATCCACCGACCTTGCCGCGATGGTCGCCGGCTCTCCGGTGGTCAACCTCGTCAACGTCGCCTTCCTCACCGCCGTCAAGGACAAGGCCAGCGATATCCACATCGAGCCCGACAAGAAGGGCACCCGCATCCGCTACCGCATCGACGGAGTGCTGCGCGACCTCATGAAGGCGCCCGCCGGCATGCACGCCGCGATCGTCTCACGCGTCAAGGTTATCGGCAAGATGGACATCGCCGAGAAACGCCTCCCGCAGGAGGGCCGCGTCCGAATCGTCGCCGAGGGTAGGGACATCGACCTGCGCGTCTCCAGCATGCCCACGCTTCTGGGCGAGAAGGTCGTCGTCCGAATCCTGGACAAGTCCAACCTGCGTGTGCGCCTCGAGCACCTGGGCTTCCGCCAGGGCGCCATGGAAGCCTTCCGCCGCACCCTCGAGCTCTCCCACGGCCTGGCCCTGGTCACGGGCCCCACCGGCAGCGGAAAGACCACCACGCTCTACTCCGCACTCGATCTGCTCCGCGGGCCCGAGGTCAACCTCCTGACCGTCGAGGACCCCGTCGAGTACCAGCTCGAGCAGGTCAACCAGATCCAGGTCAACGAGCCCATCGGGCTCACCTTCGCCCGCGCCCTGCGCAGCATCCTCCGCCAGGATCCCGATGTCATCATGGTGGGAGAGATCCGCGATCACGACACCGCGCGGGTCGCCGTGCAGGCCGCCCTCACAGGCCACCTCGTGCTCGCAACCCTGCACACCAACGATGCCCCCGGCGCGGTCAGCCGCCTCCACGACATGGGCATCGAGCCCTACCTGCTCAGCGGCTCCCTCAACGGCGTGGTCGCCCAGCGGCTCGCCCGCACCATCTGCCCCTCCTGCGCCACCAAGTACTACCCCTCCGAGCGCGTGCTCGAAGATGGCGGGCTCGCCGACAAGGTTGGTCGTCCCTTCCGCAAGGGCGCCGGGTGCAGGAGCTGCCACGACACCGGCTTCAAGGGCCGCGTCGGCGTCTACGAGGTGATGGAAGTGACGCCCGAACTCCGGCGCATGATCCACCTCCAGAAGGCGACCCACGAGCTCCGGGAACAGATGAAGCGCCACGGCGGCTTGACGCTGCGTGATGAGGGCGTGCTGATCGCCCTCGAAGGCAAGACCAGCCTCGAAGAGATCCTCCGCGTCACGCAGAGCGATGATGTCGAAGAGCTGATCAAGCAGGCATCGGCCGCGCCCGGTGCGGGCGCTGTGCCCGTCAAGCCAGCACCACCCGTACCGCACCAGCCCGCTGCGCCAAGCAGCAAATCCCCGCAGACACCAACCCAGACCAGGGAGGCGGCATGAGATTCACCGCCGAGGCCTATTCCAAGGATGGCAAGAGCATCACCGAGACTATCGAGGCGACCGACGCCGCCGAGGCCGCCGAGCTGCTCCGCAAGCGAGGCCTCCTGGTCTCCGAAGTCAAACCAGCCCGCGAATCCAACACCGAGATCCTCCAGGCCCGCGCCGCGAGCGGCCGCCGCTTCGGTGCCGGCCGGCGGCTGCGGCTCCTGACCGGATTCCTGCGCCAGATGTCGGTGCTGGTCTCGACCGGCACCCCGCTGGTCGAGGCCGTCTCATCCCTCGAGCGGCAGTCCGAGGATCCAGAGTGGAGCAGGATCCTCGAGGATCTCCGCAAGCGCATGGAGGAAGGCAAGCAGCTCTCCGAGGCGATGGCGTTCCACCCCGAGTGCTTCGATGCCGTCTGCCGCAACCTCGTGTGCGCGGGCGAGACCGGCGGCAAGCTCGAGGCCGTCATGACCCGCCTCGCCGCACTGGTCCGCCAGCAGCAGAAGATCCGCGGCGAGGTCATCGGCGCCATGGCCTATCCCTGCGTGCTCATCCTGATCTCGCTGGGCGTGCTGGTCGCCATGATCGGCTTCGTCCTGCCGAGATTCGAGGGCCTCTTCAAGAGCCTGGATCGCCCCGTGCCCGGGTCGACGCAGGCGCTGCTGAGCCTCTCCAACTGGCTGCGCGAGTATTGGTGGGCCGCGGGGCTCACGCTCGGCGTGATCGTCGCAACCGTGTTCATTATCGCCGGCACGCGACAGGGCAAGCTCTGGCGCGATGTCCTCATGCTCAAGGCCCCCTTGGTCGGACACCTGGCAACCAGCCTCTACGCCGCCCGGATCGCCCGCGTCATGGGCGTGCTCATCGAGGGCCGGGTCGCGCTCCTGGAGTGCCTGCGCCTGGTGCAGGGCTCGATCGGCAATTCGCTGTACGCTCGCGGAATGCAGTCCGCCGAGGAGGCCGTCACGCGCGGCGAGGGCGCCAGCGGCGCGTTCGGCGCTGTCGTCCAGGGCGTTCGGCTCTTCCCGATCGCCGTCAGCGAGGCGATGCGCAGCGGCGAGCGCACCGGCCAGATCGGCCCCGTGCTGCTCAGCGTCGCCGATGCCCTCGATGAAGACAACGAGGTCGCCCTGCGGTCGGCCACACGCATGCTCGAACCGATGATCCTCTCGGTGCTGGGCCTGGTCGTGGGTGTGATGACGCTGAGCATGTTCCTGCCCCTGTTTGACCTTGCCGCTGCGGGCGGTGCGGGCGGTGCGGGTGGGGGGGGGGGCGGATGATGACGACACTGACGTCCAACGCATCGGGGCCAGGTACGGGGCTGAGCGCGGGGGCGGTCGGAATGAAAGCCGGCACTCCCATCGGTGTGGATATCACCGCGCGGGCGATCGAGCTTTGCCAGATGGGCAGAGCCGGCGCGTCGGGCGACGCTGTGTTCCGGCAGGTGCGGATTCCCGTGTCACCACGGTCCAGCACCGATTGGGATGCGACCTTCACGCGGGTTGCCGCGATCATGCGTCGCCGGGGTTTCGCTGGGCATCGCATCGTGGTCGCGGCGCCTGGCGATCGGTGCGTCAGCGCCTTGCTGGAGATGCCGCACAAGACCCAGGATGTCCCGATTGCCCGACTCGTGCGGATGGAACTGGCCCGGGAGCACCGCGTGGATGCCGCCGGCATCGAGTCGGCCTGGTGGGATGTCCCCAACCCCGTCCGCGCCGGAGCGGGCAGGCCTGTGATGAGCGTCGGGTGTCCGTTGACCCTGCTGAGGGCGATGGAACGCGGAGCCGATGCCGCCGGCCTGGAGATTGTCGCGATCGACTCCAGAGCGCTGGCCCTGGCGCGCGGCGTCTGCGCCGATGTGCCTCTCGGATGGCAGATCGTCTGCGATCTGAGCGCCGGTGTACCGACCGTCATCATCGCCCACGAGGGCCGTGTCGTCATTGAGCACAAGGCCGGCGACATCACGATCGATGCGCTGATGTCGAAGATCGCCGCCGACTGCCGCTGCGATCCGCTCGTCGCCCAGAAGCTCTCCGAACTGATCCCGCTCCGCCAGCCGCCCGATCGCCGCGCGGTCTCCTTCATCGTCCCCCGCGTCGGCAGGGCGGTCCGTGAATACATCGATGCCGTCGTCCGCGGCGTCGGGCAGTGCTTCCAGTACCACCGCCATCGCTACGGTCAGACGCCCGGGGATGTCGCTCGTCTGGTCGTCGGGGAACCGTGGTTGACCGAGCGATTCCTCGAATGCATGACCGCCGAGGAGCCCGAGGCCGTCTGGAAGGTCGTATGCGAGGGTCACGGAGTCGCCCGGGGGTTGGCGATGTGGTCGGAGGTGCGACAGTGACCGTCTGCATCAACCTCATCCCCGCCGACATCGTCGTCCTGCGCCGCGTCAACGTGCGTCGCAAGCGATGGATCGCCGCGGGCGCTGCCGTCGCGGCCCTGGGGCTCGTTGTGAGCCTGGGGGTGAGGGCCTCGCTGCGCGATCCGCGCGGACTGGCCGATGAGCTCACGCGCGCCACCGCAAGGCGGGATGCCGCAGCCCTAGATGTTGACCGCGCCAGGTCGGATCTCATGCAGGCCAACCAGCGACTGATCGCCGTCGGTGGGCTCGCCGACCGGCCGAACTGGAGCATCCTGCTGGCTGTGATCGCCAAGGCCAGGCTCGACTCGACCGTCGTGGATGCTCTCACGCTCAAGAAGGCTCCGCCCACGCAGCCCCCGCCCGGAAGCCCGCCGGGCAGTCCCCCGACCGACGATGGCGCCTTCGTGGTCACGATCAAGGGCCGGGCCGAGAACCAACGCGACATCTCCACCCTGGCCCGCGGGTTCGAGAAGACCGAGCTCTTCGATTCCGTTCGCCAGGAACGCGTGCAGTCGGTCAAGACCGGGGACCGCGAACTGCTGGAGTTCGAGTTCACGTGCCGGATCGGGCCCAGGTCCGACGCGACGCCCGGGCCCGATGCAGGGGGATCCGCCAAATGAGTGACGGGACGCAACCGGCAACGTGGGGGAAGAACGATGCCCTCGGCGCGGGCGCGATCGCCGGGATCCTGGCGCTGGTCGCGCTGCTGGGTGTCGGCCCGCCCATCGTCGAGGCGATGGGCCGGGAGCAGATCGAGCGGGCGATCGAGCAGTCCATCACCGAAACACAGGAACTGGAGAACACCACGCAGAAGCTGGGGCTGGAGCAGACGATCATCGACCAGCGGCTTGCCGCTTCCAACGTGAAGCTGCAACCCGACAGCTACCTGAACCAGCGCATGCTGGACCTCGTCGATCTGGCCGGCAAGTGCGGCTTGGGCGTTCCCCAGATAACACCCGGGAACTTCCGCAACGGCAAGCAGTGCCAGCTCGTCACGCTCACCATGAGCGGCGCTGGAGGTTATCTCCAGATCTCCCAGTTCCTCACCGGCATCCACTCGCAGTTCCCGGACGTCGTGGTCGCCGGGTTCTCGGCCGAGGCCAACCGGCGAGATGCCGCCGGCTCCAACGGCGCCGCCGGCGCGTTTGCGTTCGAGCTTGAGTGGTACGCCGCCTCCAAGGATGGCGCGGCCTCGTCTCCAAAATGAACCGTCCGCGAGGTGGTTTGTCCACGCGGTGAATCGTCAGTCGTGGTTGTGAAACTCACCAAGGAACGGCGGATCTACTTGGCGATTCTCGGGCTCGGCCTCTCCGGTGTGGCGGTCGATCGCCTCTGGCTGAGCGCGGGCCCCAAGACGGCCTCGGCCGCGGCGACCCCCGTGGCGATGCTCGATGAGGAGCCGGACGCGGAGGTTCCCAAGACCTCCTCGGTCGTCTCGGTCGCAAAAAGACTCGAATCCATCCAGTCCGAAGTCGGGACGGATGCATTCGTGATCCCCGCATCGTGGATGCCCAAGGAAACGCCGGCCAAGCCCGATGCGCCGGGGCTCGCCGGCGCCCCCGCGAAGGAATCCGCCCCCCGCCACCGCATCACCAGCGTCGTGGGCCGCGGAGATGCGATTACCGCGGTGATCGATGGGCAATTCCACCGCCTCGGCGGCAAGGCGAAGGACGGCATACGGCTCCTCAAGGTGGAAAAGACCCAGGCCCTCATCGAGGTCAATGGCCAGCGGGAAATCATCCCGATCGTTGAGCCGCTCAAAGAGCGATAACTCGCCGCCCGGGTTTCCTTCACCGGCTTGTTGAAGTCTGCGCTCGTCTGCCGCTCAACCCATGCTCCGGGAATGTCGATGGTCAGGCCGGGCGGCCATCCGTCGGCCGCAGGAAGACCATCCACGTCACCGGGAGCGTCCCATGCAGGCCACAGGATCCATTCGTCGCGGGTTCAGTCTGATCGAACTCGTTATCGTCGTTGTCATCATCGGGATCATCGCCGCGATCGCGATCCCCCGCATGAGCCGCGGCTCGCAGGGTGCCCAGGAGTCCGCCCTGGTCGGAAACCTGGCGGTGCTCCGCAACGCGGTTGACATGTTCAGCAACGAGCATGGCGGCACGCTGCCG
The DNA here is from genome assembly GCA_020847535.1 of Phycisphaerales bacterium. GTDB lineage: Bacteria > Planctomycetota > Phycisphaerae > Phycisphaerales > UBA1924 > JAEUJB01. The sequence continues at coordinate 4,112 of JADLBU010000102.1, read as the reverse complement.
ACCTCGGCGACGACCATCACCACCCAGCTCACGACCGAAACCGATGTCACGGGTGCGGCCTGGACCACCGGCCCCAAGTACGGTCCCTACCTCCGGGATGTCCCCCCGCTCCCCGTCGGCGCCAAGCAGGGCAAGACGACCATCGGCGCTGCCCTGGGAGATGATGCCGGCTGGATCTACGACAAGACCCACGCCAAGCTGATCTTCGCCAATTGCCCCAACACCGAGACCAGCCCGCAGACCGGCAAGATGTACAACGCCTATTGAACCGATCGGAATCCGCCCCATGAAGCAATCAGGCCCCGATCACGGCGAATCGCGTCCGTGGCGGGGCCTTGTCCTTTCCCGGGCGTTCACCGTCGTCGAGCTGGTGATCATCATGGCGATCGTCGCGGTCTTCGCGTCGCTCGCGGTCCCGCGGGTCTCGGGCCTCCTGTGCCGGCAGCGCGTGATGCAGGCCGGCCACAGGATCTCGGCCGATATCCAGCGCGTCTCCGCCTCGGCGCGATCGACCAGCCGACCCTGGACGTTCGCGTTCACCAAGTCCAGCTCCACCTACGTTGTCACCGGACAGGACGCCTCGGGCAAGGGCATCACCTGGACCGTGGTGCTCACCGATGAGCCGCTGGCCGCCACGGTCACCGATGTCACACTCGGCGTGGATGCCAAGCTGATCGCCAACGGCTACGGCACGCTGGATCGCTCCGGCTCGGTCACGCTCCAGTGCGGGAAGTACACCTGCGTCGTGAAAGTCGACCCGGACTGGCAGGCGCCCACGGTCACGTTGCAGTGAGAACCTGGATGAATCCGACAAGGCACATCGCACGTCGGGGCATGACGCTTGTCGAGCTGATGGTCGCCGCGTCGATCATGGGAATCCTCATGGCCGCCGTGGGCTCGGCCCTGGTGGTCGCGGCCAAGGCGACCCCCAGCGACACCAGCCCGGAGCGACTCACGGTGCGGTCCAACTCGCTGGTGCAGGAGATCGCCCGTGAGCTTTCCCAGGCGACGGCGATCTCGTCGGCCTCGGAAAAGGGGATCACGTTCACCGTGCGCGACCGGACCGGCGATGCCGCGGCGGAGACGATCACCTACGCGTGGTCGGGCGTCGCCGGAGAGGCCCTGACACGCACCTTCAACGGCTCCACGGTCAAGATCGCCGCCGATGTGACCAACTTCCAGCTCGGGTTCACAACCGGCACACGATCAACCAAGACAACGTCCGCTGCCGTGGAGGGCGCCGAGCAGGTGCTCTTTGCCTGCTACGACGTCACCAGCGGGGGATCGCTGGATTTCTCGCTGAATGGCTCGTCGCTGGCGGTCCAGGTCATCCGGCCGGTCTTCCCCGCCAACGCGACATCCTGGCGGATCTCGCGGGCCAACCTGTACATCAAGCGCGATGGCTCGGCGTTGAGTTCGGCGCGTCTCCAGATCTACAAGGCAGACCAGGTGACCGGGGCTTTGTCGGGCTCGGTGCTCGGCAGCGTGGGTCGTTCCGAGCTGTCCTTTGGCACGACGTACAGCTGGCAGCCCTACAGCTTCGGGGCGATGTCGCTGGCGCCCACCGACGCCGCCGGCATCGTGGTGTCCATCAGCGCGCTGTCGATCAACCTGGTCGGAGGTCTGGCAACCTTCACCCTCGGGAGCTCCGCCTCGGCGGGGATGATCCTCCACACATCCAACACGCTCGCCGAGGATGGCGTCAGCGTCTTGTTCACGACCAACGGTGGTTCCTCGTGGGACATCCTCTGGGACAACGCGATCGCCATCGAGGTGTTCGGGTACATCACGGCGACCGGCACTTCCACGTCCTCCGTGCAGACCGTCGATCAGGTGGACATCACGCTTGCGGTCACCAACGCGAACACCTGCAGGACGACGGCGGTGGTGCTGCCGCGCCCGGCGTATGCCGCAGCGCTGCCGACGCCCCCGTGACCACCAACCCTCGCGGCATTCTCACCCGGTCCTGGAGGCAAACGTGCGGCATGGATGTGTGCGACAACCCCACCGACCCCGCCACTGGCATCAGGGCGGTTTCACGCTCGTCGAGGCGATCGGGAGCATCTTCCTGGTGAGCCTGCTCCTGGTCGCCGCCCTGAACGCGGCGGGTGTCTCGGCGAGGATGCGGCAGACGGCCAGCGATCGCGACTTTGCCGCCGTCCTGGCGAACGACCTGCACGAGGAGATCGTCCAGAAGGGCTACGGCTCGACCAGCAGCGGGACTATCCCCGACACGCTGTTCATCAGCGGCTCGCGCGCCGCCGTGACCACCATCGACCAGTACAACGGCCTGACCGAGATCCCGCCGGTGCGCGCGAGCGGCGGGGCGATCAGCGGGAGCACGGGCTGGCGGAGGCAGACGACCGTCGAGCGCGCCTCGGCATCGGCCCCATCCAGCACCGGCACGACCGAGACGGGCGTCAAGCGGATCACCGTCCGCGTCCTGCGCGGCACGACGGAGGTGTACTCGATCCAGTTCCTCCGCAGCCGGGCCTGGGATGCCGCAAAGGACTAGCCGATGAAGACCGCACGCCGGGGCAGCATCTACATCATCGTGCTCTCCACCGCGCTGACGATCACGGTGCTCACGATCGGGGCGATCTGGGTGAATCGGACCGATGCGGTCGCCCGCATCGCGCAGCGCGATGAGGCAGGGGCCCGGCGCCTTGCGTATTCGGCCGTCGAGCTGGCGCTTGCCAACGCGCAAAACACCGTCTATTGGCGAACAAGCGCCGCCGCCCCTCTCTTCACAGACCTGAGCCTGGGTGAGGGGCGGGTGTCGGCGAGCGTCACCGATCCGGTCGATGGCAACCTCTCCAACAACCTCACCGACAGCATCGCGATCACGGGCACGGGATTCGCTGGGGCCTCGCGGCAGATGATGAAGCTGACGGCGTCGGTGAGCGATTCCTACCTGACCTGCCTGGATGGGGGGATCCACGCCGGCGGGGCGATGACGATCGGCTCGGCGATCGTGCGCTCGGCGACGCCCATCGGCGCGAACGGCAACGTGACGGCGACCGGATCGACGGTGAAGGCAGATGTCTATTCCGCCGGAACGATCAACGGGAGCACCTACAGCGGGGCAAAGAGTCCAGGTGTGACCGCCAAGGTGATGCCGCCCAGCGATGTCTTCACGCAGTACGCGGGGATCGCCACGACGATCCCGTACAACTCGCTGGCCTCGGGCAGGATTCGACGCTGCCTGCTCAGCGCGGCGTCAAACCCGTACGGCGGCGGCACCAACTCGCGCGGGGTCTACCTGGTCGATTGCGGCAACCAGCCGCTCCAGATCTTCGACTGCCGGATCGCGGCAACCCTGATCGTGACCAACTGCAGCAGCCTCGAGGTCACCAGCTCGGTGAACTGGACCCCCTCTGAAACGGGCCTGCCTGCGCTGCTGGTCTCGGGCAGCGTGCGGTTCAACATGCTCACGCTCGACCTGATGGAGGCCAGCTTCGGCGTCAACTTCAACCCCTCCGGCAACCCGTACCTGGGGGTCACCGACAGCGATCAGGTCGACCGGTTCCCTTCGATCATCCACGGCCTGGTCTACGCATCGGGAGCGATCATCATTGATCAGCGGCTGACGGCGATCGGCACGATCGTCGCCGGTGGGAACGTGACGATCGGGGACACCGCCATCGTCTCGATGACGCGGCTGGTCACGGGCTCTCCGCCGTGCTTCGTGATGACGGCGTTCCGGATTGATTCGACGAGTTGGGCGCGGCAAGTGGATTAGCAACGTGCTCGCCGAAGATCGATCCCGCCAATTGGCATAGGAGCCTCGCTGAGCGGCCGTTGGCGGGTTGGGCCGTGGGTAGCGGGCATGTGCTCCGGATGGCTCAGCGTCGATCGTGGTGCAAGTCCATGTTTGTGCGCGCTTTGGAGCGCGCACAAAGCGTGTACATGCGAGCTTTCATCGCTCGAAAAGCGCCGACTTGGTCGATCGCACGGGCGAACTCACAAATCTGTGAACGACCGCGGAGGGTGTCCCAGCGATAGTGGGAAGTTGATCCACGCCGTGTGAGCGTGGAGGATGGCGGCTCCAAGGGCGTCCGGTCGCGTCAACGGCCGGACACCCCTCTTGAAGGAGCCGCTACTGAATGCGC
>JADLBU010000101.1 GCA_020847535.1 Phycisphaerales bacterium | reverse complement strand
GTCAGTGCTTTACTCTACGCTACCCCCCCCCCCCCCCGGTTGCAACCCTTTGTTCTCATTTTCAGCCTTTACCGCAATTTCGCGCCCGACGGGGCACAACACTGTGGTCTGCACGAGGTGGCTTTGCCATCGAGCCATCCCCATCGCAGCTCGGATCATCATTGAGCTTGCCTGAGTTGAGGGACAACTGGAGGGGACCGTGTTCACTGCGTCGTAAACACAATCGAGCACGCGGGCGGAGTGTCTACAGAAGTGTGAACATCGAGGGCGCGTGCCGATCTTGGAGCGCGAGGGCATGCCCTCATCGGCAGCGGCACGGCGTGAGGGAGCGCTGGCAATGCAACCGCAATCGGCGCTGACGGCGAGTTGAGCCGCGCAACACGAAGAACACGCGATCCCTCGCCGCATCCGATCGCTCACTCTCTCGCACGCGGGCTTGGATCGCGTGGGTTGCCCCAGTGCAACTCGATGAACCGGGCGACATAGTCAATGACGGACTGGGCTTCGGGGATGTCGGGGTTGCTGGTCGGTCCCAGGGGCTCGAAGCGCATGTTCTTGAAGCGGGCGATCGCATCCTCGATGGACAGGCCGTGCTGGATGGCCAGGCTGAAGGCCCGGCAGAAGGCCTGGCAGAAGCCGCAGATGGTTGAGCCTTCCTTGGCCATCTTGATGAAGATCTCGCCCGGTCGGCCGTCGGGGTAGAGCCCGATGGTGAGGTAGCCCTCGTGGCGGGCGATCGAGAACTTGTGGGTGATGGACTCGCGCGTGACGGGGAGTGAGTTTCGTACGGCGAACATCGGGTGTTCCTCTCCGGGGAATGCCGGAGTCTTGTCGGATCCCTCGGACGGTCGCGCGGGAGGCTGGGGGTCCATGCATCGACAACGTAGGGGCACGGATCGCCGGCGAGGATCAGCGGGGGCGCGGGATGAATGGTGCGGACCGTCCGACTCTGAAGAATGGCGAGGGGAGGTATCGGGTGCGGGGAGAGCGAACGTACACAATATCGGGGGCATCGTGAAGGATGGCCCCCAATAGTGGTGTACAGTCCTTTATTGCGCTGCCGGATAGACTGGACCGGCAGATCCTGCCGGACAACCCCGGCCAATCCGGCCTGATGCGCTTGCTCGGGATCGGGAGCCGGTCGATACTTCTGCGGACTTCCGAATGCCCAGCCAGGCGGAGCTTGCCAACCTCAGAAGCACCTGTTCGCCCTCCCGTGGGGGCGGCGGTGGCGGCATGCGATTGATCGCGGGCGGGATGTCGGTCTTGATGGCGCTGGCGCTGGCGGTCAACCTGACCTGCCGGGCGGCGGGACCGACGCTTGGTTCGGGTTCGCCTGAGAAGATGCCGCTGCGGCAACTGACGCTGGCGATCCACCGGGTGGTGCGTCGGCTGATCCGGTCGCGCATCCAGCGCGAGCGGCCGAGTGACGAGATCCGGACGCCGCGATACGGGATCGCACGCCGGCGCTGGTCGCGGGTTTGTCCCGTTGGTGGGGCATGGAGCAGCGGCAGGCTGCTTGAGGGTCTGATCGACCTGCCGCCTCCGAAGTTCGCCTGACACGGCGAATCGACGGGGTTCTGCGCCCCGTCGCCATTGATATCGGTGGGTTCTGCATCGCCAGAGCGATGCGCTGGGCTCGCCTGCTTCGGGAACACTTTCTCATACATGACATCCGGCCCGCCACGCGCGGGTCGTGTCCGCGAGCCTTTGGGCGCGGTACGAATCGAGAGCATCATCATGGCCGACCAGGGCATTCCGATCATCGGGCCGATCCTGAACAAGATCATCGGCACCCGCAACGACCGCTTCGTCAAGAAGTACAACCAGCGCGTCCGCGAGATCACGAATATCGAGCCGCAGATGCGGCGTCTGACGGATCCGGAGCTGCGCGGCAAGATCGCCGAGTTCCGTGCCCGCCATGACAAGGGCGCCAAGGCGGACGACATGATGATCGACGCCTTCGCGGTCGCTCGCGAGGCGATGGATCGCGGCGTGGGGCTGCGGTCGGCGTTCAACCCGCAGCACGGGTTTGATCCCTCGCGGCTCAAGCCGGAGATGCGGGACCTGTACGCGGGGGTGAAGGCGCAGATGGATGCCACCGCTCCAATCGTGCCCCGGACCTTCAAGCCGACGGCCTCGCAGGCCGCTCCGCCTCCCAACGCGGTTCCCGATACCAACAACGAGTTCCTGGGGTGCATGGGGCTGGTCGAGGGCTGGATGCAGGTGGATATCCCGCCGGAGCTGTACGAGGCGATCCGGGAGTTGTATCCCGAGAGCCGGCCGCCTTTCCGCGCCAGGCCGTTTGATGTGCAGCTGATCGGGGGCATGGTCCTGACGCAGGGCAAGATCGCCGAGATGCGGACGGGCGAGGGCAAGACGATCGTGGGGCCCCTGGCGACCTACCTGGCGACCTGCGAGCGGTTGCGGGTCCATGTGGTGACGGTGAACGACTACCTGGTGCAGCGTGACCGCGACTGGACGTTTCCGTTCTTCCGTGCGCTGGGGCTGACGGTGGGCGCGATCCACCCGCAGCACATGCAGGATGAGGATGAGAAGCGGTTCATGTACCGCTGCGATGTCACGTACGGGACGACGGCCGAGTTCGGGTTCGACTACCTGCGCGACAACATGAAGCGGTCGGTGGAGCAGCAGGTGCAGAAGCGCCGGCAGTTCGCGATCGTGGATGAGGTGGACTCGATCCTGATCGACGAGGCGCGGACGCCGCTGATCATCTCCGGGCAGGCGCACCAGGACCGTCCGAGATACGAGCTTGCCGACCAGCTTGCGCGGCACCTGGTGAGCAAGAACGCGCCGTGGGCCGAGCAAGATGAGAAGGTCCAGGAGTGCAAGAAGCGGATCAAGGGGATCGAGGGCGACATCCGCCAGGCGCGAGACAAGGCGCAGGTCCCGGAGCTGACCAAGCAGCTCAACGCGGCCAAGGCGGAGCTGCCGCGGCTGGAGGCGGGGCGGGACAAGTTCACGCAGTACTACGAGACGCAGCTTGAACGCAAGAGCCTGCACGTGACGCACGACGGGGTCGCCGAGGCCCAGCGGGTGGCGCAGGTGGGGTCGTTCTACGTCGATCAGAACATGGACCTGCCGCACCTGATGGAGCAGTCGCTGCGGGCACACGTGGTCTACCAGCGAGACCGGGATTACGTCATCATGAACACGCCGGACCAGTACACGGGCCGGCAGTCCCCCACCGTCGTGATCGTGGATGTATTCACGGGTCGCGCGATGATCGGTCGGCAGTGGTCCGACGGGCTGCACCAGGCGGTCGAGGCCAAGGAGGCGGTGCCGATCAAGGACGAGACGCAGACGGTCGCGACCGTGACGATCCAGAACTTCTTCAAGATGTACAAGCGGCTGGCGGGGATGACGGGCACGGCGGACACCGAGGCGCAGGAGTTCCACGACATCTACCACCTGGATGTTGTGTCGATCCCGACGAACAAGCCCGTCGTGCGTCGCGACTTCGACGACATGGTGTTCCTGGTCAACAAGGACAAGTGGAACTCGATCACCGACGAGATCAAGGCGTTCAACGACGTCGGGCGGCCGATCCTGGTGGGCACCACCAGCGTCGAGAAGAGCGAGTTCCTCTCCAAGATGCTGATGAGCAGGCACGGGGTGCAGCACGAGGTGCTCAACGCCAAGCAGCACGAGCGCGAGGCGCACATCGTCGAGAACGCCGGGCAGCTGGGCCAGGTGATGATCGCCACCAACATGGCCGGCCGAGGCACCGACATCAAGCTGGGGAAGATCACGCGGCAGGCGCTGCTGGATCACTGGCTCAAGCGCGGGCTGGCGCCCAGGACGCTGACGGTGGATGCGACCGACGAGCAGGTGCGCGAGGCGGTCTACCGCAAGGTCGGCTCCCAGTACCTCAAGAAGCAGAAGCGCGAGATCGAAGAGATGCCGTTCGCGGAGCTGGAGATCGAGCTGCTCCGGGAGTGGGCCAGCCGCAGCACGTGGGCGGATATGAAGGCGATCGAACGGATGAACGCCGAGCAGTTGCGGCAGGAGTTGGACTCGACGGGGCGCTTCCTGCTGCACCGCCTGCGCTGGTTTGGGACGATCGAGGATATGGGCGGCCTGCACGTGATCGGCACTGAGCGTCACGAGGCCCGGCGGATCGACAACCAGCTCCGCGGGCGCGGGGGCAGGCAGGGGGACAAGGGGTCCAGCCGGTTCTTCGTCGCGCTGGATGACGACCTCATGAAGATGTTCGCGGGCGAGACGACCATGAAGGTGCTCGCCCGACTGGGCATGAAGGAGGGTGATGCGATCGAGCACCCGATGCTCTCAAAGAGCGTCGAGCGCGCCCAGCGCAAGGTCGAGGAGCGCAACTTCCAGATCCGCAAGAACGTGCTCGAGTACGACGAGGTGATGGAGCACCAGCGGCAGTACTTCTACGGCCTGCGGCAACGGGTGCTGGAGGGTCGTGACGTCAAGGGTCTCATGTTCGAGTTCGTGGGGGATGCCGTCACGGATGCGTGCGACACGTACCTGGATCCGGACTACCCGGCGACCTGCGCGGCAGAGTTTGCCAAGAGCAAGCTGGAGTGCTCGATCGATCCCCTGCGCCTGAAGGGCAAGGATCGCGACGAGATGGAGAAGACCATCCGGGAGGACGCCAAGGCGGATGCCCGGCACATGGTGGATGTCACGCTGGGCGAGTTCATGCCCATGGAGGGCTCGGACATCAGCGTGGACTTCGACTCGGCGGGCCTGATCAACTGGGCCAGATCCCGATTCAACGTCGAGATCAATACAGCCGACCTGCGCGAGGGCGGCGCCAAGGAGCGCAACCACGTGCGCGACATGCTGGTGGCGTCGGCGGAGGCCAAGATCGAGGAGGCCGACCTCTCCGGCATCGACGAGCTGGTCGACAAGAAGTACGGGATCCTGCAGCTCATCGGGTGGGTGAAGAACAAGCTGCTGCTGGATGTCACGGAGCAGGAGATCGCCGCCGCCCAGAACAGCGAGAACCAGAGTGTCTCGGGCCTCATTCTGGAGAAGGCCACCCAGCTCTACACGCAGCGCGAGGCCGAGTACCCGGTGGGGTTCGCGATGGACACGACCAAGATGCTCATGCGCCAGTCGCCCAAGGATGCGGCCGAGTACCTGGTGAAGTGGGCCAACCAGCGATTCGCGCTGGGGTGGACCATGGACCAGATGAAGACCAGCCCGCCGCAGAAGATCCAGCAGATCCTTTCCGATGAGGCGCAGAAGTTCGTCGCCGAGGGCAAGCTGGAGAAGGCGATCGCCGACGCGATCGCGTGCAAGACCGACGATGCCCTGGATGCGCATCTGCAGGCCCGGTACGGGGTCGGGATCACCGAGTACATGCGTTTCCTGGAGGGTGAGGAGCGCGAGAACGCGATCCGGGCGCGGATCGAGAACATCCTGCGTGCCGAGCTGCTGCACTTCGAGCGGACGGTGCTTCTGGAGACGCTCGATCAGTCGTGGAAGGACCATCTCTACGGGATGGAAAAGCTGCGGGACTCGATCGGGTTCCGGGCGTTCAGCCAGGAGGATCCCAAGATCGCCTTCAAGCGCGAAGGATCGAGGCTCTTCAAGTCGATGCTCGACTCGGTGCGCGACCAGGTGACCGACTACGTCTTCAAGGCCAAGCTCTCGCCGCAGCTCCCGCCCCAGGCGCGGCCCGCACAGCCATCGGCAGCGGCGATGCTTGGCGGCGGCGGCCGCGCGGCCCGACCAGCCTCGATCTCCGGTCCGTTTGCCGGCGGGGGCATGATCAGCGGGCCCGGGCTTGGATCGATCAGCGGCCCGGGCCTGGATCCAGCGCCGGGAATCAATCCGCCTCCGGGGCCCTCGGCACAGGGATCGCCGGAGGAAGAGAACCCCGACGATGATCAATCGCGTGCGTGACCCGATTGGCTAACGAAAGAAGAATCGCCGATGCGTTGCAGCGCCCCGGCGATTCTTGTTCGTGAAGCGATCCTGTCTGCCGGCCTATGCGAGCACCGTAATCAAAGGACCTGATCTTCCGGGAGCCGGTTGGCGGCCAGGTACTTGCGTGCCCGGCTTGTCTTGTCCTTGGGCGGGATAACGGTGCCATCGGCGCGCAGGCGGACGACGCGTCCGACCTTGCAAAGCTTGGCGAGCGCCTGGTTGACGCTGGACTTGAGGGATGAGGCCGCGGCATTGGACTGATAACCGGTATCAGGCAAGGCGGCGATGATCTCTTCGGTGGTGAGGGGCTCTGCGTAGCGATCGATGGCCCAGACATCGTAAATCGCTTCGACGATGTTCTTTTTGGCACTCTTTCCGCCGCCTGAGGGGATTATGGGGGCTTTGCCCGAGCGGGAGGTGGTTGCCTCAGGCTGGCGACCCAGGAGACCGTCGAAGGCATTCATCCGCCGGCGCTGGGCGCCGAGGAGGTCGTTGGCGTACTTGCGGATCTGGTCCACGTTGGCCTCGACCTGATGGGCGATCTGGTCATAGGCACGACGGGCATCCCGCTCACGGACGCGCTGGGCCTCGATCCAGCCGGTGACCTTCTCAAGCTGCTCGGCGATCTCAACGAGGGTCAGGTCCGCAACAGGGCGTTCCGCAGTGAAGGGGAGTGTTTCCCCGCGCGGTTCGATCATTGTTGTTTGCATGTCAGAAACCTATGGAAAGGGTGGTGGGTACGCCTTGCTCAGCGGCAAACGGGCTCACCGGCTGACGGCTTGTCTTGGCCTAGCTAAAGGCGTATCCATGCTTGTAGGCGATCGACGGGGGTCTTGTCAATACAATCGTGTAAATGGCCGACCATTTCACATTCCGGGTATATCCCGGTCGAAGTTCGGAATCAGGAAGGCGGTGAGCCGCGTATTGTGTTTTGGGATCGCCGCTGCCGTGGTACACTCGTGGTGCGAGGTTTGCTCCGCGCCCGGCTGGCACGCGGGCCTCGCAGCAGAGCGGAACGGGGGGAATATCGCCGGAACGCGGTGTGACGCGGATCGGTTGCGGAGTCGCCTTCCATGGTCCAGACAACGACCGGGATCCATACCCCTGCCGGGATTGGTTCAGATGTCGGGTTTCATAACACCTCGTGCGCGGCTCAGGTGGCAACTCGCCGGGCCTCGGGGCGGCGGGCCTTCACGCTCATGGAACTGCTCATCGTTCTGGGGATCATCGCCGCGCTGATGGCGCTGGGGATGGTCGTTGGGCGGCAAGTGGTCGGCGGGAGCAAGGCCCGGGTGACCGAGCAGCTCATCACATCGCTCGACCAGTCGCTGGACTCGTACGTCGCCGACAAGGGTGAGATGCCGCCGCCGTTCTATTCGCTGGCGGTCAACGTGGGGGGTAAGCAGAATTTTTATGATTTCCCGGCGATCGATGCCCGGCCGGGTGGAACCACCTTCACCGGGATCCCCAAGGGCAAGAACTGGTACAACCAGTACGATGCGACGGTGCCATCGGTGGCGACTTACGCGGCGATCTTGAAGGACTCTTCACTCGCCGAGTCGATCCTGAAGGTGGTGCCGAGCAAGTTCGTGCGGACGCGATACCTCGACCAGTGGTACGAAGGAACGGACAACGCGCAGGCGACCCCGGTCGACATCCTGACGGTGACCAGCGACGACACGAAGAAGCAGGTGGATGTGACTTCGTTTGATGTGCTGGATGCGTGGGGCCGGCCGTTGCGGTTCGTGCATCCGGGGTTCGGCGGTCAGGAGTTCTTCGATGGCCCCTCGGGGCCGTACTTCGATCGTGACGGCAAGATGCTGATCAACGCCGACGGTGAGAAGCGGCCGCAGCAGCAGACGGTGTATGTGCGCTGGGGGGACAAGACACCGCAGCTTGCGTTCCGCCGGAGCTATCAGCCGTTCGACGACAGCAAGGCGTCCGCGGCCGACCTGGTGAGGATGACCGGCGATGCCGATGAGGGCCTGTGCCCGACGCGGCGGCCGTATTTCTACTCGGCCGGACCGGATGGAGATCCGGGGAAGAGGGCGGACAACATCTACACGACGCTGCCCGAGTTCCCTGAGGAGACGGCTTTGTTTGATCCCCCACCATCTTCGTCGTATTAGGCGAGCCCGGTACGCGGAGGTTTGTCGGCTCTCCTGGTTGTGTGTGAGGGTCGCGAACATTTATGTGCATGCATGGGGCCGATGCGTGGCTACGGGTTGGACCGTGCATCGAGCACGCCGATCCACCGTGGATGTGGCGCCAGTTCCACGTCGGGCAGGCCGCCGGCCCGATCGCCCGCGAGCCGCCTACAGTTGCCCACGCACACCCGGGGTGTAGCGCAGCTTGGTAGCGCGTCTCGTTCGGGACGAGAAGGTCGCAGGTTCAAATCCTGTCACCCCGATTCAACGCAAGCCCCTGTTGATGCAGCGACTTGCGATTCCCTTCGGCAGCCCCCTCACGGGCTTGAACCTGTGACTCTACCCGGCTCACTGCCCACGTCGAAGGGGCGGCCCCTAACAACTCGTGACGGCCGACGCGCTCCGGCGAACCTCCCGGCCATGCGGCTGCACAGCTCAGGCCAAGCTCGCGTAACCCTCAACGGCCGCGACTTCTACTTGGGCGTCTGGAGCTCCCCCGAAGTCGTCGAGAACTACGACCGGCTGATCGCCGCGTGGCTGGCCAACGGCCGAGCTCCCCTGCTCCGTGTGGGCAACGGATCGGCCATCGACACGCTGGAGCAGCTCGCCGACCTCTACCTCGACCACGCCCAGCGGTATTTCCGCAAGCGGGGGAAGCCAACCAAGACCTACGAGAACGCCAAGCGAGCGGTCGAGCTCCTCCACCGGTCCGGACTCATGGAGGGAGCCCCAGAGCACCTCAGGCCCCTGACGCTGAAGAGATTCCAAGGCTGGCTCGCCGGCGATCCGGAGCAGCGGTGGAATCGGACGACAATTAACGAGATCGTCCGGCACGTGGTGGCGATGATGCGGTGGGCGGTAAGCGAGGAGATCATCGACGCCAGTGTGCTGCAGGCACTCACCACCGTGCCGCCCCTGAAGAAACACCGGCCGGCGCCGGTGACCGGCGCCGTGTGCCGCGAACAAAAGAAGGTGCTCGCCGTGCCCGAGGAAGACTTCGAGGCCGTCGTCAAGCACCTGCCACCCATGCAGGCCGCGATGGTCCGCGTGCAGATGCTGACCGGGATGCGGCCCGGTGCCCTCGTGCACATGCGCGGGCGAGATCTCCACAAAACCGATGATCCACTCGTGCTTCGTTATGAAGTCCCGCCCGAAGTGTGGAAGCTAGAGCACGAAGAGAACGCCGCCGACTGGCAGCGGAATGTATACATCGGCCCCAAGGCGCTCGAGATCCTGCAGCCACTGCTCACTGAGGCACGCGGCGGATACATCTTCAGCCCACGCCGGAATGAGGAAACCCGCAACGCACAGCGACGTGCGATGCGCAAGAGCAAGCGATGGGAAAGCCACGGGGCCGACGCCCGCAGAGAACGCCGTGGCCAGGCTCACGCGAAATGGGGCGAACACTATTCGACTTCGACGTACCGGCGATCAGTGGATCGTGCGTGCGAAGCCGCCTTCGGAAACGAACCCGAGGCAAAAGCTCGCTGGTGGACGCCAGGCCGGCTCCGGCACAACGCGGCGACCTTTGTCGCCGGCGAGATGAAGATTGACGTCGCTCGCACGGTTCTAGGCCACGCCTCGGTGACCACCACGGAGCGCTATGCAGAGGTGCAAGCCCGCGCGGCAATCGCCGCGGTCAGGAGGGTCGGCTAGCGAACCTCACGGCGCCGCCGTGTCAAGCAGGCTCTCGCGATCACCATCCACATACGAAGGCGCCGACACTTCGGTCGAGCCATCGGGCATCGTCCGCTCACGCCACACATACCACCCGCGCCCCGGCATCCGCACGCCAACGAGCCAGCAGTTGGGCTTGCCGGCGAGCCGCACGATCTCCAGAGTTGCCTCATCCATTACGGACGCCGGATCGCCCGAGTCCTTCTCGACTAGCGTGTAACCCGCGGCATCGATCGCCTGGAAGATCGAGGGCGAGAGCGAGGCGGGGACGCCCGCGTCAGCGAACTCGGTCGTCACAGCATCAATCTGCTCCTGAGTGACTTCGGCGGGCATACGGATGCTCCTAGTGCACGACAACGCCAACCAGGCCCCGGAGGGCCGGGCGGTATGGCGTCTTGGAACGGGAGAGGGTGACTCGAATCTGGTATTTCCGGAAGAGCCGGGAGATCGACTGACCGACTGCAATCGCGGTCCAGTCGGACCACACCGCGCCGTCGTAGGTACGTGCCTCGACGAGCAGGGCCTGGCGATCGTCGGGGTATGGCGGGCAGAGCATCTTCACAACAGCCGGGCCCACACTCACCACGCCCCATTGATCGGCCTCGATCGACGGAACCTGGAACGGGTTGGTGTTGAGTGCAGGATCTTCGGCCGCGTTGCCGGGATTGAACCACACCATCAGCTCGCTGGCCGTGACCGTCGTCAGGTCCACTTCCGGCGACAGGTAGATGCCCGGCGAGGCCGACGAGGTTTGCCGCAACCATCCGTTCGTGCCGTCCCACGTCAGATTCGTGAGCGTGCCCTCACTGTTGAGCGCGAACGTCCGCGTGCCCTTCACGCTCTTACCGGGAGGAGCGACCGGGGATGCGATCGAGAACTCGGGAAGCTCGATGCCGACGTTCATGCGGCCGTTGGCGCCCACCGATCGAACGTAGAACTTATACGGCTGGCCAACCGCCAGGCGAAGGCCGGTCACGCTCCGGACCGTCTTCCCCGGCCGGCTCTGGATGACACAATTGGCGTGGGAGTAGGTGTCATATGCAAAGCCACCCGGAGGAGTTACGGTGCCAAGGAACGCCCGCGTGCCGAACATCACCATGAAGCTTTCGGTCGGCGTGGCATCTGGAAGCGGGGGCGGCCCGACGAAGGCTTCCTCCCAGCTCAGCCAGTGAAGCGCATAGGAGCCCGTGGATCCATCGCGCACCGTCGCCGGACTGTCCAGTGCAGGCACGGGCGGAGGAGGAGCCGAGAGCCCATAGACCAGCACGGCGATCGGATGCCGCGGATCGTCGGGCGAGAGCGCCGAGCCCAGCGAACTCACCGCGACCATGATGAACTGATATCCGAAGTCGCCATCGGCCAGCTCAACCACGGCGCCGCGGCGAGAAACACCCACCGCCGCATCGGGAACCGCGATCCACACGCCCGAACCAACCCGCCGGCGATAGATCCGGAACGAGGCAGTCATCTCGGCGTCTTGCACGCTTTGTCGACATGCAAGATGCACCTGCAGGACGCCGTTCACCCGACGCTCGAAGGCAACCAGCTCCAGCAGCGGGCCCGGCGGTGTGGATGCCGAGGGAAGCGTCGAATAATTGGGGATGCTCACCGACTCGGCCGCATCGTCGTAGACGTCGGCAGCGTATTCGACGCCCGTGATCTCCCAGCGGAATTCCTCGGCCGCGATCGGACGCACACGTGTGCACAGGAACGGCTTCATGGCGATGCCGCTCTTGCCCAGCGTGTATTGCTCGTACTCACCGGGTGCAGACGCGAACGCCGGAGTCACCGCGATCGCCGATCCAGCCGCGTATGTTCCCGCCGGCGATGTTACCGTGCGGGTCTCGGCCGTCCCGTTGTCATGGATCACCGTCACCGTATAAGTGGTCGCGGCTGCCAGCGTTACTTCGCGATCCAGCTTCACCGTGGTGGATGTGCCGGCACCGTCGAGTCGGCCGCTCGCAAGGCCCCAGCCAGGAAGAGATGTGGACAGGTCGAACCGATCGCCCGAGCGAACCACGACGATCGGCTTCGTGGTTTGGAAAGTGACGCTCTTAGTGATGAACCGGCGCTTTTTCACCCGGTACTTCAATTCACTGACAGCCTGCTCCACGTTGCTGATGCCTGCGAACTGAACCGACTTCTCACGCACCGGCTCGGTTGCCAGCCACAGCGTGCCCGTGGGCGGCCACGCGACCGCCTCGGTCTGCCAATCGCGATCCTCGTTCATCACCTGGGCAACGAGACGATTCTCAACCGCGAAGCCCGCCTCGGTCCAAAGTGCCTCATACTCGATCGCGGCGGCCGAAGCAGGATCCTCCGGGTTCTCGACCGCGATCACGCCATCGTTGAAGATCTCAGCCGGAGTGCTCTGCGGACGGTCGTAAACGAATCGGATCTTGCCGCCGCTCTCGATCGGCACGCATCGGCCGACCTCACAGATCGACCTGAGCACTTCCCAGCCTTCACGCCGTTCGGTCAAGGCGAGGTTGATCGCAAACCGCGGCCGTGTGCCGCCGGCGAGCTTCGGCACGGCCTCGGCGCAGTAGGTCCGCCACGCGAGCAGGCTCTCGAAGTCAACCTCCGCATCGGTGTAGCGGGCGCCCATGCCCCACGCGGTATTCGTGATCACCTCCAAAGCCAGATCGGCGGGGTTGACTGAATACCCGCTCGTGAACACCGGCGATGTCGGCGGGCTGATCTCATCCCACAGGCGGAGGTTGTTCAACCCCATCACATCGACAGAGATCTGCGGCTCGCTGGTGAGCTGCTCGCCGGCGACGAGTGTGACAGCAAGAAGGGCACGGCCGAGGTACCTGTTCTGGCTGTAGTTGATCTCCACAAGGGAATCCCACGCTACCTCATCGGCGACGTCGGCCGTGGTCGGTTCCTTGGTAATGCGCTCGAGCTGCACGTCGATGACGGCGGGCGTGCTATTGAGGTTGTCGCCGCGGACCGATGAAACAAACGAGCTCTGCTCCGCACGTTCAACCGACACCACCGTCCATGCAGACCAGGAGCCAGGCGAACCGCCGCCGACGTCGTGGAGCCTCCACCGCCAGCGGTATTGAACTTTGACCGAATCCACCTGGGCGCTCGAGAGGATGCGGTAGAGCCCTCGGGTAAACCTGGCCCGGATTCGTACCGCGTGCACGGCTGCCAAGGTCGTGAACAGGAACGCCTCACCGCTGGCGCTCGAGGAGGTGCGATCCGAGCCGCTGGTGTTTCGGAGAACGACGCCGCCGACGCCCACTTCGCGGAGCACCTCGGTGTCGGCGAAGCCGGGTATGACCGACTGCGAGCCGGTGCCCAGCCGCGTGGAGATGCGGGCGTCGGGGAAATTCGCGATCGGCTGATCCTGCAGGTAGACACCCGAGGTGATGCTCGCCAAAGCCAGGTCGACGGCTGTTGTGTAGTTGCCGATCTGTTCCACAGTGCCCGCGGAAAGGTCGACTAGGATTTTGAGGCGTTCGCGACCGTCCTCTCCCTCGACGGGGACCTTAGCGATGATTCGGCCGCCATAGCGAGTGATCCGGCCCGCGACCACGGGCTTGGTTTCACCGGCAAAGGCCGGCTGCGCCAACCTGCCGAATCCGAATCGCTTTTCCTTGGGCTCGCCGCCGCCGGCAATCTTCGGAATCTTCACCGATCCCGCGATGAGCACCGAGGCCGCCGCAGAGAGAAGGGCGATGCCGATCAGCACCACATCAACCAGGTCGCCGGGGCGCGGAGCAGCCGTGAGAGACGACCCGGCCGGCACGACGGTGGTGTACAGCTCGTCGAGCTTGACGGGCTGCTGGTCCACCATCACGCACGGGTTCTGCCAAGCCCCCTCGAAGAGTACGCCCTTACCGCTTTCAGCCAGGGCGAGCTCCAGCAGTTCCCCCGCCGTGGCGCCGCAGGATCCCACCGGCACGGCCCGCATCCAGCGGCCGGTCCGTCCAATCAGGTCATCGAACAGGGCCGCGGTAACGAGGCCGGCGCCAACAGGTGATTCAAGAGCGGCAACGGTCACGGCACCACCGCCTTTACCCGCCGCAGCTCACAAGAAGCACCCAGCCGCAACAGCGTGCCGATCGGCGTGCGGCGCACTTCGCCCTTGCTTGTCGTTTCATCTTCCCGCCATGCGTGCACCGCCTCGAACGCGGAGAGGCACAATGCCACGTGCGGCGATCGCTTCGCCGCCGGCGGCCATGACATGACGAGGATGTCGCCCGCCCTCGCGGCCTGGTCATCGGGCACGACGTCGGCGATCGCATCCGCCGCAGCCAGAGCTCCCTCGATCGACGGCGGAACCACGATCCCCGCGCGGGCCAGCACCGCATGCACCAGGCCCCAGCAGCCGCCGACCTCGGCATAGGACTTGCCGATGAGGCCGCCGGCGAATTGAGCGAAGTCGATCGCCATCAGAACCAGCTCCCTTGGAGTTGCGGGAACTCGACACGGTCGTATACCGGCCACGGAACAAAGAGACCGTCGGCCGCGTGGCCACACGTCGCCTTCAGCATGCCCTCGGTCGCGTTCACCTTGGTAATCACCTGGCGGATGGACAGATCGGGCACCAGCTCCGTCAGGCTCGTGTGGTGCAACCAAAGGGTGAGCTCGCGGCCGCGGAGCTGATTCTCGTTCTCGACCAGCCCCAGCGGGATGCGAGAGACGTTCGGGACGCCCACGACCAATTCGCCGTGCCCGCCGTCGATCGACTCCTCAGGAGCCTCGAACGTGGCGGCCGCCGCTCCCCACGTGAATCCGCCCGCAACCACGTGCCGCGACGATCGCGCGAGTCTGTAGTATCCGGTGGGGTTCCTCTCAATCTGAATGAGCGCGATCCATGCCCCCGATGCGATCAGGCGGTTGATTACTTCGGCGAGCGAGGATGGAACTATTCTCGGCATCTACTGGAGCATCCCGTTCATCGCCATGCCCTGGCGAGTCTGAATATTGACGCGCGGGCCGGTGCTGCTGGTCTTGTGCAGGGAGAGCCAGAAGCCGTAGGGCGGATCGAAATAATGCTCGACCACCACATAGATCGTGTCGCTTCCGACGGTGAAGGTGCCGAGCAGATTTCTTGTGGCGCCAGACGTGCCGGGGTATCCCGATCCGTCGTCGCCCTCGTATCGACGCAACTGAAATTCGGTGGGCGTGGAGAGCGTTCCCAGAACCGCCGAATCGGATTGGTTCGTCACCTCGCCATAAAGCATGATGTAGAGCACGCGCGGGACGAATCCGACCTCCTGAAACGACGTCGCCGGAGCGCTGTCGGTCTGAAGGGTGATCTGAAGCGGGTCCACTCCATCGAGCGAATACCAGAACAGACCGGTCTTCGCCGGAGATACATCCGCAAGGCGGGCCGCGTCATTGGCGCTCGATGGCGCAGCCAGATCGGTGAGCTTGTGTCCGCCCATGCTCTGGTCAGCCTGGTAGGGCACGGTGGCGCCGGCGTTGATCTGGGGAAAGAGCGGGTCCGCGAACAGCACGAAGCCGGAGACCGATCGATATTGGATCGATTCGCCGACGTCGGGGTCATCCGTGCGGGCCCAGAACTGGCCGACCACGGCGTTCGGAGGGGTTGTAGCGCCACGCTCATGCGAGCGGATAGTGCCATCCTGCACGTCGTCGGTGGACGCAATCCCCGAGAGAGTGTCGCCGAGATTGTGCGGCTGCCAAACGGCCATTACCAGACCTCCTCAGTTTCAACCTCGATCGTGTACGCACCCTTGCCGATCCTGCTGTCCCGTGCGGGCGACGTCGCCCGCACCTTGATCACGGCCGTGCCGGGCCCATCAGGGCGATAGTCGAATGCGAGCTCACCATTGCGGCACTCGGTATCGAGGAACGAGAGCACATCATCACGCACCGCCTTCGCCCTAGCCGTCCACCGTACCGTGAGCTTCGGACGTTTCGCGGTATCGAGCAGAGCCCCCGCCAGGTGGTTGCTCACCGAGCGTGCGTCCCGCCGCGGGATCTCGTACCCGAAGTTGTCGAGCAGATCCGGCTCGTGCGGAGGCTCACCTGCCGAGATGGGCTCCGCGACAGGCACAAGCCCATAGAAGCCATCCACGCCATCGACGGGCGTGATCGGATCGGCGCCAACGAAGCGCGTCGCGAGCCGGACTTGGACCGAAGGTGTGCCCACTGGCGATCAAGCTCCTACGCGAGCATGGCTTTGAGACGAGAGCGGCCAGCCGGATTCGCCGACAGGCCCGCGAGCAGCGCCTCGAGTGTCGCCCGCGTGATCTGCTGCACGCTCTGACGCTCGAACTTCCCGCCCGTGGATTGGACGTTGATGGTCTGATTGATGGTGATGGATGGCGCCCCGCTGACGGAGCGGCGGGCCTGGTCGCGGACCTCCTCACGAGACAGAACACGCTCACCCGGCATGAGTAGTGCCGGCACGGAATCGCGGTTGGTGGTTGCGCCCGGTACAGAGCCGCCAGCCGCAAACCGGTAGATACGACCGCCCTTACCGATGTACCCACCATCGGCAAGCACGCCATAGTCGACGGATCCGCCCACGCCGATCGCGCCGCCGTCGAGCTTCCCCATCGGACCGACGCTTGGACCGCTGGCGAAGAGCGCGCCGATGCCGCTCGTGATCGCGCGGAGAATGAGGAACTGGAAGATGGCCGTTGACACGGCCTTCGCTGTGTCTCCCAGTACCGAGATCGCGGCCTTGCCGAATCGCTTCAGGTTCCCTTCGGACTCGACCAGCGCCGATCCAAGGCCATTCGACAGCGAATGAACACTATCCTCGACAACCCGCTGTCCCGTGCCTGCAAAGTCGTTGGCCTCATCGGTCAGGGTCTTGAACCCGGTCTGCATCCCGCCAGTGAACGACTTCCACCGCTTTTCACTTTCGGGCATCGCTGCGTCGAGCTGCCTAATCGTTCCCGTAAGATGCTCGATCTGTTCTGCCGTCTGCTGGGCGCCTTCTCCGGCGGCCGCCTGCGCCTTCGAGTAGCCCGCGACCTTGTCGGCCGCCTGAAAGAAACTCTGCCCAGCGACACCGACCTCCTTCGCGGTGTCCGATGCGATCTTCCCGAACTCCGGCCAGTCGGTCGAGCTGAGCGTGAACCAGGACGTATCGCTTCCCATCGCGGTCAGCGCCTGATGCCGCTCGTCCTCGATGGCCTTCATTTCCTTCCGCTCGGTCGCGCCCCATTGGCGGATCTCATCGAGGGCCTTTTTCCTCATCGCATCCGGGAGAAGATCGGCCGTCGCTGTGAGCCAGTCGGCCGACGCGCTGTTGGCGTACAGCCACACCGACTTAATCCAGCTCTTGCCCCAGATCCCGAGCCGGCCCTCGCCAATGCGGCCGACCGCATCCATGATCACGGGAACGCCGGCGATCGCGATGCGGCCCACGCCCCGGAGCGTGGCCTTCGTGACGTTGAGAGCCTCCTGCCCCAGATTCTCCCACGCTTCCCTTGCTTCGGCGCCGGCCTGGCCGCGATCGCCAAAGGCAAGACGGATGCTCTGGGCCACGTTGGAGGCAATCTCGGGAGTGACGGCAAGGGCCGACGACATCCAATCGGCGAACCGAATCAGATACGGCGCCACCGCCGAGAGCAGTTTTACACGAACCCCAAGCCACGCCTCACCGATGCGGTCGATCGCATCGCCGTAGTCGCCCAGCAGGTCGGTCTGTTCCTTGGTGAACACAACACCGAGCTTGCGGGCCTCGGCCATCTTGCCGCTCATGGTGTCGATGAGGTTGCCCCCATCGTTGAGCATGTCGAGAAACTCCTGGCCGCCCCCTTTGCCGAAGATCGAATCGGCCAGCTCGATCCGCTCGCCTTCGTCGGCGATGTTGGAGAGTCCCAGCGCGATCGCGGGGAGGAGCTGCTCAATGGGAGCTCCGCGGCGGGCGAGGGCCTCGGCTTGGCCCCCCATCTTCTTGAACGCATCTGCGGCCGGACCTCCGCCCGTGCGAGCGAAGATGGAGGCGTTCTTCGCGGCGACGGTAATCTTCTTGGCAAAGCTCTCAAACTCGACATCGCCCTGGTCGGCGACATACTTGAGCGCCGACATGGTTTCAACGGGTGTGTCAAGCCGCTTTGCGAGCTTGCCGATCTGGTCAGCCGTCTTGGCCGCTTCATGGATGTTGTGCAGAGCACCAGCCGTCACGGCGCCGGCAACAAGTGCCGGGAACGAAAACAGGGACTTCATCCCCGACGCAAAGCCCTTTACGGGCAGAGCGAGCATGCCCTTGATGGCGCCGGTGACGCTCTTGACCGTGCCGGTGGCCAGGTCTTGAGCGCGGATGGCGAAGCTGATCTGTTTCGTCGTCATGACGCCTTCCGACGCTCCTCATCATCCAGCCTGGCCATCTCACGGTCGTACACGCCGATCGCGAGCATGAACCGGTGATCGACCTCGCCGCAAACCCTCTCGAAAGCATCCAGCCCATGCCGCTCAACGGCTCGCAACGCCGCCAGGAAATCTCCAACCTCTGCCATCCAAACCGCCCTACTTGCCGCGGCAACTCCCTTTCGCTTTGGCTTAACCCATCCGTTCCCGCCACAGCCGGCGCAGTTGTCTGGGCGGAGGTGAGACGGTGTCTTGCCGCCTGGGTTGCACGAGCACGGCCGGAGAGCCGCGGTTGCCCGCACTCCCCTCTCATCGCCGGTCAGGCCGCGGAGCCGGTGGATCCGGCGGGCGGCCCGCCTGAGTTTTTTTCGGCGGCCTTTTCGAGCGAGAGCCCCTTCATCGTCTCGACGTAGATTCTCGCAAGGTCGTTCATGGTGAACGAGTCGCCAATGGCCGCACTGGCGATGTCACCAAGCACCGGATGAACCTCACCGACGAACTCCACCGGCTTTCCGGTCTGGTAGTCGGTATGCCCTTCAAGCGACTGGACCGCCCAACGCGCCGTGAGGAGCTGCATCTCGACGCTTGTCCCTTCGTCGCCGACCACGAAACTCGTCAGCCGGGCGACCTTCGCGTAGGCCCCCGGCCGGAATTGCCTCACCGCCGCGAATCCGCCGGAATCAAGCAGCAACCGCTCCGTCGTCGCGTACACCGGCACATATCCCTTTGCCATCCTGACACCTCGCTCTTCGATCGTCTCGTCCTGGGAAACACATGGCAGGCCAAGGGAAAGGCCCGCACGCTCTGATTAAGCCGCGAACACGTGGTAAAGGGACCAGGCGTTATCACCAGATCCCGTCAACTTCGCCTCGACCTGGTCGGTACGCATGCCGTTGCGATCTCCCTCGCTGGCGCCACTCACCTGTGCCGCGGGGGCATAGGCGATCACCTGGCCGTGCGTGTCGCTCGTGTTGCCGACCTTGGCCGACGCCGAGAACGTGGCGCCGCCATACAGCTTCCCGGTCGCATTAATGCCCGGTACCTCTCGCCGAGGATCGAAGCTCAGTGTCGGCTTGCGATCGGTGATCACATATCCGCGGTTGCCGCTTGCTGCGAAGTCATTGCTCGCGATCGTCTCATCCGGCGAAATCGTGTTGCCGGCCTTGAGCTCCACCTGGGTGATCGTGGTGGTGGTGAGCGCCGTCCCGTCGATTGCCAGCTCGCAACCCTTGCACACTGGCGGTGGGGCACCGAGCGTGGACACGTTCGCAAAGGCAGATCCGGTCAATTCCGAGGCGTCGTTCTGCAGCACCGGGCAACCTGTGAACTCCCACTTCAGGAGCGCGGGCTTGTTCATTTCCAGCATGAGCGAGAAGTCGCCGCGGGCGCCCACGACGCGGAAGATCTGCCCACCGTCGCGTTCCTCGGCCGTGACCGAGGGCGGCCCGGCGGAGGGCGATTCGGTCTGGAGCTCGAACGCCCAGCCCGCCGCGGACAAGGTCGAGGAGATCGACGAGCTCGGCGTTGTGCCCGTATACCCAAAGATCGAATCGCCATTGGTGAACGTGCCGGTCACCGGCTTGATCACCAGGCGGTTTGGACCACTGAGCTGGGCAACGACAACGCCGGTCTTGGTCGCCGATCCTTCGCTTGCGTTGTTTCCGATCCTCATGCCCAGCGTGAACGGGCCGCTGGTGATCGTGCCGACCGAGAAGACCTTCAGCCCGGTGACCGATGAGAGGCCGCACGCCTGAATGATCTCGTGCCACTTCGCCGCCGACGACGCCCCGCCGCCTTTAAGCTGCGTCTCGCCGCTGAACTTCCGCATGCGTGAGCCTTTGATATCGGGCTCGGAGTCGAGGCCAGGCCGCGAGGCGTTCTGCTCGTATGCCTCGGGACCGCGCTCGTCAGTCAGGTTGGCGTGCACACCCGCGGCATCGGCCGCGGCGAGCGTCTCGGCCGTGCCCTCGGTCGTTTCGATCTTGATCGCGAACTGCGCTTGACGGGTCAGGATGCGGCCGGGCATATGTCACCTCGATCTTGAATGAATGTTCTCAACTTCAAACTTGTTCCAATTCCAATTCAAATGACGCGCGCTGCCCGCCGCGCGTGCGTGTGAGCGCCAGGCGGTTCGCATTGAGCAGGCGATAGCGGGGGGCGTTGTCCGGCGTTCCCGGCGCGTCGTCCACGGGGTGGCGGAAACGAATCCAGCCAGCGCCGTACGCGCACTGGTCGATCGCATCCATCAACGCATCGACTTGTGCCCCAGAGCTCAGACGGGTCCTGAGTGTGTACCGACGAGGCATTCGGCCGCCCCGGGATCGGGTTTCACGCTTGAAATATTCTGTTACAATGAGAGGCGTGGGACGTGCAGAGTCGGCAGGGTGGACGAAAACAAGTAGAGAATTGCCGCCTGCATCCAGCAGCGGGATATCGCTCTCACTAATCAGGGTGAACAGGCTATCGAGACTGCTCCCCAGCGACCCGACCTCATCATCGCTAAGCGCCCTCGACCACATCGCCGCCTGCGTCACCGCTCCGCGAGCCCAGTGAATGCACCCGAAACTTGCCTTCGTCGGATCGCTCCAGCTAAACGTGTTCGTCAGGGCTTCGGAGGCAAATGTGCCGTTGACTGCGAGCCGAACAGACACGTCGGTGGCGCCTCGCACGATCGTGATGACAAACAGGACGGACGAATAGCGCGGAGCACTGCCCAGCGGGAAAGTCCACGACGATGGAATCCACGTGCCGCTCGATGGATTTTCAATGATCAATTGATCGAGCGGGAATGGCGATGACCAGGAATAGAGCCTCCAGCCGTTCTCGTCGCTGAAGTCCGCGACGTTTGTGTGGCCGCGGAGCCCCATGATCATGCACGTTTTTTCTTCGTCGTAGGACGGCTGCACATCAACGCCGCCGCCCATCCACATCCGGCACGCGAGCGTGACCGCATCACCATCGGCCGCCAGCAGCGAGAACCCAGCGGAGACCAGGTCGGCGACGCCGCCACCGTTATAGCTGGGCCGGCCGCCACCGTCGGTATCCCATCCCGATCCCGCGGGGAGCGGATCGCCGCTGAACTGATCCGCGCGTGAGAGGGGAAGGTCGATCACTCCTAGTGCCCCGTGCGCAACGGTTCCGGCGCCCTCGGTGAAGGGCCAAGCGTCGATGAGCTGGTCGAGCAGGCTTGACATGGTGGGCTAGCTTGGCGATGTGGGGTCGCCGATCACGTGGCCGTATTGAACTCGGAACATGCACGCGGTTTGTGGCTCACCGTTCTCTCCGAACGAGATCCCTCCGCCGCCCGCGGGGGAAGTGTCCTGCGCGAGACCTCCGAAGGTGTGCTGGCTGCCGCCGGCAAACGTGCTATACGCGGCCTGCAGCACGGCGTCGGCGACCCCATCCCAGTCTGCGGCAAGACTCGAATCACCGGGCTCGGGCAGGTAGATGAGCAGGACAACTTGAAAAGCAAAGCTCGACACGCTGTTTTCCTGCGGATCGAGCTCCTGGTCGTCGCCGATGAACACCTCGACCACGGCCTTGCCAGCGTTCGTCACGCTCGCCACTTCGAGAGATTCGTCGAGCCCACGCACGACCTTGCCGAACACATCGGTGAGCGCCGCCAGGCGGAGCACGATTTCCCGGACGATGCGGGTGCGGACCGTTTCCACGGCTAGTCGCCCCCTCTCTGGGCACGTAGCTCGGCACGCACGCGGGCAGCAGCCTGCTTCGCAAGCCGCCTCGCATCCGCCTCGGTGATGTTGCCGCCGCCCGCGCTCTTGCGTTTGCGGCGACCGAGCATGGCTCGGAAGGTGGTGCCATACGCCGTGAGCGACGGCAACGCGCGCTCGAGGGTGGCACGCCCAGCCTCAGTCTGCGCAAGCTCGATGGCCCGACTGTACTTGGCGACCTTCTCGCCGGCCACACGATTGGCATTGGCAAAGAAGCCCAGCAGCGGCCGCTGGAATCGCCGGCGAGACAGTCGCGCCACAAACTGGAGCTTGCGGGACTTCCCCTGCCCGGTCTTGCGGGCAAGGAAGAGCCGGCCTCGCAGCATGACGGGCACGAGCTGGCGGTTGCGGAGCCAGTCGCGGAACTGGCCGCGCGTGGCGCCCGCCTGAGTCAAGCCCCTGCCCATCGGGATGGCCATCGCCTCGCCCGCGTTGACCTCGCCGCCCTCTTCGAGCAGGCCGAGCTCGTCTTTGCCCTGCTGGCCAACGCCGAACACCTCGCCGCGAATCTCAGAGATCGACTTGGGAACGACCCGGCCGCCGCGAGAGCCATAGCGGTAGAACCGCGAAGCGATCATCCGCTGGCCGCCGAGACGATCGTGCAGGCCGTGGCGCTTGATCGCGGACCGGCGTATGTGATCGACGGTGTCGAAGTTGTACTCGCCGAGAGTGGCGGCCAGCACCGGAGGCATGGCGATGAAGAAGTCGACCAAGCCCATGTCATCGACCACCATGTCGATGAACGGCCGCTTGGTTGACGAGGTTGTACCGGTGATCTGGCTCACGGATACACCTCCGCCAGCCACACGACGCCCTCGTCGAGCCGCACACCCTTGCCGACCTTCAGCGTGGCGGTACCGCTTGTGCCGACCCCCGCTTCGCGGGCATCGACCATAATCGAATCGCCATCCTGCAGGTCGCCTATGGCGCCGCTTGCAGTGACACCGTTGGCGACCGCTTCGCCGGCATCGGGTGCCAATGCCATGAGTTGGAAGGAACGCCGCAGCGAGGGCGATGGCTGGCCCTGTGCCCGCCCGGGCGATTGGGCCCCGTGCTCGCCGCCGGTAAAGCGGAGGCGAACAGGGCCGCCCGTGCCGCCGGCCCTGGGCGTATACGTCCCGTTCACGCCGTGGACGGCGAGGATGCCCACGGCATCGGCACGGACCTGGAGTTGGAACGCGGAGAGGGCCATCGTTGGAAAACCCGGCGGGCGATTGCTCGTCCGCCGGATGCGGGTGTCGCCGGACGGAGGCCGGTGGGGTCCGCCGGCTCGCGCGGAGATCAGGGCAGGAAGAATCCAAAGACGCGGTCGGACGTGACCAAGCTGGCATCGGTGATACGCACGGTGCCGACCGCAACACCGGCGGTGGTGGTTGTCGGGAAACGAACCACGCCGGAGCTGTTGATGATGATCACGTTGATCTGCGAAGGGATGACACCGAGCTTGGTGTCAAAGTCGATCTGATTGGCCGTATCTTCGCCACCAGTCGGCACACGGTTGATCGACGCGAACTGCAACTGGCTCTGGCGAATGGACGCCACGTGGGTCGTTTCGCCGTTGAGCTTGGCGGTGCGGGCGACGAACCACGCCGGGCCAGCGGCAGACGCAACCACGATCTTCTTGTTCGTGAAGTCGTAGGTGAGAGCAGCGCCCTGGCTCCACGTATCGGAGCTATTGGCATTGAAGGTGAACGCACCGTCGAGAAGAACGGCGCCGGTCTTGGTGCTGGCGATGTTGACCTCCGCAACACCCACAAGCGGACCGACACGCACGACGTCGCCCGCACTCACATCGGCGCCCGTGCCGTTCGTCCAGACGATGCCGCAGTCGGCGGGATGATCGAGAACTGTGTTTTTCATGGCTGTGTTTCCTGACTCGTTCGAGTTTTGGTCCTGAGGATCGCGGGGATCATCGGGGTTGATGGGCATGAGCAATCGCGTGGGCGGGCCCCTTGCCCGCCCACGCGCTTTCACAAACTGATTACTGACCGCTGTACCAGCCGGCCTCGAAGTTGGCGGCCTTGACGCCGCACGTGACCACGCCTTCCCATTCGACCTTCGTCGAGCTCGACTGAGGCTTCATCATCATCACGGGCTGATCACGCCCGTCGAGGAAGTCGACCACGAACAGCGGCACCGAGGTATCGGCAACCAGCCACCACGCCGCGGTATTCGTGACGCGGGGGCTGTCGATGACGTCGAACTTACCCTGGAAGGCGTTCAGGTCGTTGTTCGGCGTACCGGGCCGCTTGGCGTTGTTGCGGATGTCGTTCGCGGTGGCGATGTTGCCCGGCTCGATGATCAGCACGGCAGGCACGATGTCGAGCGGCCGCTTCTCAGGACCGAAGCTCTTCTGGCGCCGCATCGCCGTGTATGCCGTATTGAAGTTGTCGTAGGAGAGAGTGAGCGCCGAGCCGGCGATGTTGTTGTGCCCGGACGCGAACAGCGCCGTGCCGTCGCTCATCGTCGGGTTGGCCTGCAGCGCGGTGTACACCAGGTCCTCAGGCAGGATCGCCGCCGACTCACCGAGATCGCGCGCCGGATTGACGAGCAGGCCGAGATCATCGTTTCGCATCATCTGCATCGTGAACTCGACTGTGCCGCCGTAGTTGTCGATGAGAACGACTTCCTTGCGCTCGTTGGGGGCCGAGAGACGCTCGGCGTCCATCCCCTCGGACATGAGCTTGAGCCTTCCGCGCTCCGCCCGGGAAACGAGCGTGCGGCCCTTGAAATCACGAGCCGTGCCACGCTGGCAGAATTTCTGCCAGGTGAGGGCTTGCATGGCGAAGTACGCCGCGGCGGTCTTATTGGCCAGGACGCCCAGGATGATGGGGAAGTCCGAGGAGGTGTGTCCGCCCGCCCCCATGATGCCGCCGCCGATTCCGGCAGGGAGCTGGCCGAACATCGCGGCCCGGTAGAGGGCCTCGTCATCCGCGCCCAAGCCCCAGCGGACACCCGATCGGCCGAGCACCTCCCGGGCCAGGTCCCGCGGCCGAATCGCTCGGAGGCCCGCTCCCTCGGCGGTGCGAAAGGCTTTGGACGCGTCCGCAGCGCTCGAGAAACCAAGGGCCCGGGCCACACGGGCGCCCTTGCCCTTGTCCTTGGGATCGTCTTCCTCCAGGGCCCGGATCAAATCCGGGCTCTCATGCAGGACCAGCGACAGCTCGATCGCCGGGCGCCGCTTGTCGCGCCATTCCTCGGCGCCAACCTCGACGCCGCCGGTCGGACGGAGGGCATCGGTGGCGATCTTGACGACCTCGGCCTTCACGTCTTCGACCTTGGCATCGGCATTGCTGAGGGCCTTGTCGATCACGGCCGAGACGCCGGCGACGTGGCCGAAGTCGGCGCGAAGCCTGCTCAAGTCGGCGACCCGCTGATTGGCCAGACGATTGGCCTCCTGGCGGATCCTCTCAACATCGGCCGGGTTCGGCGCCGCGGCCGACGCCGGAGCGGCAGGAGTCGTGGGAATGGTGGTGCTGCCGACCGGGGTGGTACCGCCGGCGGCCGCCTGAGTCGTAACGGGATCCATGATGCGCTCCTTGGTGATGGAAATGGAGGCTGGCGCTCCGGCGGCCGGCGACGTTGCCGGGCTGGATGCGGAGATTCCAGAACTTGTGACCGCTGCCGAGGGCGTGCTGACCGGAGCCGCAGCGGTTGCGCCCCGACCTTTGCGGGACTTCGAAGGCGCCGGATAGGAAGCATCCAGATCGGCGATCACTTCCTCGACCCGCTTCACACCATCGATGAGCCTGGCATTGACCGCCTTATCGCCGGCAAAGACCTCGCCGGTCGCGACCGGGGTGATCGCTTCCACACTCACGCCGCGGCCACGGGCGACGTCGGCAACAAACGAGGTGTACAGCGAGTCGATCCGCTCCTGAAACACTTTCTCTTGCGCGGGCGTGATCGGCGCGCCATAGACACCGGCGCCCTTCTTCTCGTGAGACCGGAACACCTTCATGGTGACACCGTCGCGGTCGAGACGGCGGGACGCATCAGGCACGGCCATGTACACACCGATCGAGCCGACCTCAGTGGTGGGTGTGCTCGCGTAGGCTCGTTCGGCCTGACTGCCGATCCAGTACGCGGCGCTTCCGCCGATGTCATCAAACACGGTGTGAATCGGCTTGCCAGTCCCCTTGGCAAATTCCGATCGCATCGCCGCCAGGTCATCAGAGAGAGCCTTCACGCCGTCGACGAAACCACCGCCGGATTCGATGTGGAGCACGATCGAGCCGACGTTGTCATCCCCACGGGCGTTCAAAAGGGCCGCACGCACCGATTCGGTCGATGTGCCACGAGGCTGGCAATCCCCATTTACCATGTTCGCGTGTTTGGCGATGAGGCCGGCAATCGGGATCACCGCGACCGAGCCGATCGTCTCGTACCCCTTCTCGGCGGGCGTTCGCTTGCCACCGTCGGCCCGCATCTCGGTAATGCCCTCGACGTCGTGCCGGACGAGCTGTTCGCCCATCACGTGCCGCGTGACGACCGCATCGATCTTGCGAAAGAGCGCATCGGTGACCGCCAAGGGTGTGGCCGCGATGTATGCAAGGATTGCAGCGTCACGCATGGACAAGCTCCCTGTGTCCGTTGGCCGAGAGCCGGCCGCGCGGCGGCCTTGGCTTCGACGTGTTCTCGTTCTCGGTCGAATCCTCGGACGGCGCCGGCTGCTCGTCGGGTTCGGTTCCATCCCCCGGGGGGACAGGCGCCGCATTCGACGGAGGAGACAGGGGCGGAGGCTCGCCAAGTCCCGCTGCACGCCACGCCGCGCGGCGCTTGACCTGGTAATCAACCTCTTCGGCGATCAAGTCATCGACGTGCCTGCCCCGCCGTGCGGCCAGTTCCTTTGTGCTCGCGATCCCCATGCGGATGCTGGCCTCATCGGCCGCGGCTTCCTGCGCGGGGTTCACCCATTCCCATCCCTCGAACACGATCGACGCCTCACACAGCGCGTCGGGATCAGCGCGGTACATATCAAGCTGCTGGGGCGTGAGCTGAAGATCGCCCGTCAGAACCGCGAACCGCACGCGACGGCGCCACCAGGGCATCGTCACGTTGCGGGCGAGGAATTTCTGCTTGCGGCGCCAACCCTTGCGGTCGGCCAACGAATCGGCACGCTGCGCGGCGAATGTCGCCTTCGAGCTGTCGCGGGCCAGGCTGGTGTAGCTCTGGTTGAGCCCCGCCGCCATCCGGCATTGGAGCACTTCGAGGGTGGTCTTGTAGGACGGGCCCGGCGTGTTGCCGCCGATGATCTTGGCGTCGGCGTGAGGATTGTCACCGATAAAGGTCTGACCGCCCGGCTCCAGCTCGGTCACCGGGTTGCCTCGGCCATCGACCGGATATGAGATCTGGTCGGTGAAGTCCGGCGGCCGCACTCCCTTGTACACTACGCCGATGTACGCCGCCGCTTGCGCGAGGAGGATACCCGCCTCGTTGTACGCATCCTCCATCCGCGTCGTGCGAACCACGGCGACAGGCCACGGTACGCCGCGGATTTGCTTCGGACGCCGCCGCAGAACCATCAGGTTCGCGTCAAGCGCGTTCAGACGACGAGTTTCACCTGCGGTGTAGCCCGACCAGCAGCCATCAGCCGGATGCTCGGCGTACATCTCATACGCGATCCGTCGGCCAAGCTGGTCGAACACAACTCCCTGCCTCACCCGCTCAGCCTCGGCCGCGGGCCTGAGCCCGTACATGACCGAGCCTGTGTCGAGGGGCAGCAGATCAGTGTCGATCAAGTCAATGCCGACAGAGGGCTTGAACCCACGCCACTCGGGCACAACCGGGAAGTACGAGAGAACTTCGCCCACCGCGAAGAGCTCGGCAAGGGCCAGCTCTTGGATGTCAAACAGCGATTCCTCCCGGCCTGGGTCGATCGCCTCCGCCGACTTCCAGAACAACGCGGCGAGTTTCTGATCCAGATCCTTGTCACCGGTGTTGGGCTCAAGGTAATGGGTGCCGATCTCATTGATCCACGTCTCGCGGGCGCCGTGAATCAGGTCGTGATCATCACACAGAGCGCGACAACGTCGACGGAGGAGGGAAAGGGTGCGTTCGGCCGCCAGGTTCGGACCAGACAAGGCTGGCAGAAAGTCGGGATCGGTGCGACGGATCTCACCGCCCTCATAGGCACGCGGCCGACGCTGTACCGCCCCACTTCGCGATGGCGCAGGCTTCCCGCGCGACGAAGCACCTCGCTTTACGGGGGTGTTTGTCACGCGGGCCTCCGGAAGCTGAGCCTCGTCGTGACGACCCCTCCGCCGCCCTTGGCGCTTGCAAGCTCGGATTCGAGTGTGCGCCGCTCGGCGTATAGCGTCGAGAGATCGGGCCGCTGAACGAACAACCCATCAGAGGTGCGATAGCTCTGGCCGCCGCTCCTGATCGCGGCGATCTGCGAATCAATCTCGGAGATCCGCTGCTGAATGTCATCAACGGTTGCCATCGCGCGATGAATCTACTCTGCGCGCGCTGCAATTCAAGAGCCTCGTTACCAGAGTGGTAAGCATATCTGCATGTTAGGTACACCTAATTTACCATTTTGCGTTCGTATCGCGTGTTAGGCGAACCTTACAACGTGATCCCGCGATGATGTTCCACGTGGAACACCTACAAACTTATGTTGCGCCGAACAGCATCTCTGACGGCCTCTCGCAATGCGGGCTGAACCAGATCCGCTCCCGGTGACGATTAGCTTTTCCCTGGCCTTCGCTGCGATTGGCATACCCACCCTGCGCACTCCACGCCACGCACTCCCATGATGGCGGAAGCACGTGCTCGCCTTCGTATCCGCAGAGCGCGATGCGAAGCATCGGGTTGCCGCCGTTCTCGATCGCCCACCGGCGAGCCGCATGGGCCACCGCCAGGTCGTCACAGCGGTAGATCCCCTCATCACGGTCCGCGGTGTCCGCATACGGCGGATCGAGGAACACGGCGGTGATCCCATGATGCACCGTGACGCTCGGGCCGGTGACACGGGACCAGTCACCGCAGACAACACGCACTCGACGGAGCCGAGATGACAGCGCATCGAACCAATCCAGCAGGTCAGAACCCTCGCCGACTTCGATCCCTCCCGGCGTGGATGCCGCGATCGCCGAAGACGTCGGGCATTTTTCCGCCTGATTTGTGTGTGTGTGTGTGTGTGTGTGTGTGTGTTGGGGCGGTCGCCTTCGCAACACCCCGCGGCTCCCCGTGACGTCGGGGATCTGCGTGCCCACCCGACTTGCCTGATTCCCTGCTCGCTGGTGAGGTGTGGGAGCCGGCGGCTTGGCGGACGAAGATCCCGTGCCGGCTGTAGAGCTCGGGGCGTGTGCCCCCGCCCCTCGCTGTCCGCTGTCCGCTGTCCGCTGTCCGCTGTCCGCTGTCCGCCCCAATTGTATTGATTCCGCTGCCTCGATTACGGCCATCGCCGGGCCCGTGCCACTCGCCCGCACACCATCCCGATCCGATCCAGCACGAGAGCCCCCAGCACCACCACGCGGCGACCTGTGCGTCGTAGTAGTCGGGATCGTCCTTGCAGGAGCGCTCGAGCCCGGCCTTCCGCGAGGCGGTCACAAGCCACTTGTGCCGAGATTCCAGATCGGCCTCGTTCACCGGCCAGTCACAGAGGGCCGCCACCTCCTGCGGAACGGCCTTTACCGCCCGCCAGAAGTTGGCCACGAAACAGTCGGCGTCGTTGATGGTCTCGACCGGGGGATCGCTGGGATCGAATCCAGGGCGGGCCAGGAGCACCGCCCCGGATCCGAAGAATGGCTCGACGTAGTTGTCGACGTTGGCACCGAGACGCTCCCACACCATCTCGGCGACGCGCCGTTTCCCGCCAAAGTAGGGGAACGGCGCGGTCAAGGATGGGGAGGAAGCGCTCATCAGCCGGCAAACGACTCCGCGCCCTTCAGGCCGCGATGGGTCTTGAAGTGGTGTCCGCACTGCTCGCATCTGCGGTAGTTGATCGTGCCGCCGCCCGCAATGGGCTTGCTGCTGTACGTGGCGCACCGGGGGCTCTGGCACATCACGCACTTGACGGTCGCCGCCTTCGCCGACGGCTGCGGCTTGGCTTCGGGTGGCTTGGAATCCGGGATTTTCGCTTCGGGCGGCTTAGGACCACCCTTGGGGTCGCCGTTGCTGGGTTTGGCATCAGCGTTTCCGCCGGGCTTGGTTTCTCCATCCCCAGCGGCCTTCTGATCCGTACTCCCTTGCCCGCTTCCACCACCGGCGCCACCGAGCAGCGTTCCATCCCCATCTCCCGGCCCCTTCGGATTGCTTGACATCATGTGTTCGACTCCGTGCTAGAAACCTCCGCGATTCCAATACCCGCCACTGCGGCGGTGCCTGCTGAAATACGACGGACGCGCGGGCTCCCGCGCGTCGCGCTGCCTCGCCGCTTCCGCTTCAAGCAGCTCGGTCTGATGCAAACGGTCGAGTCCCTCTTTGATCGCGGCGCCCGCCTCCGCGTAAACCATCGACATGCACCAGTCGTCGTGGCGCTTGTCGATCAGCTCCCACACGAGCTCGTCGGTATCGAAGTTGTGCCGCGATTTCTTCGGTACCAGGACGTTCGCGGTCATGTGGGCCTCGAAGTCGTCCGGCGGCCGGCACAACACGACGACCTGCTTCTCGGCAAACCGCCTCATCGTGCGATCGACGAACGTGTGCCGGTTGAGCTGGAAGCGCTCCAGCGGGCCAAGCTGCCGATGGATCGGATGCATCTGCTTTTCGAGCGGCACTTCGACGACCGGATTAGCACGATGCAGGTGAGCCTCGAACTGGACCGGCAGCAGGCGAATACGCGAGTTGTTCACCGCCGAATAGCGACTCTGCCCGCGCAGGTTGTCGCAGACGATGCCGGTCTCCCATTTGCTGTCGAACGTGGCTATGCGCACGCCAAGGTTCGCGGGCCCGGCGAATCCTGGAGGGTGAGCCACGGGAATCGACAGCATGCCGAGCCAATCAAACATCGCGGCAAAACCAGAGATCCGCTCCATCGCCACGACGTAAGCCATCGCGGGCGCAAACGCGATTGCCGATGCATACAGCGTTGGCCGCTCCGGCGGATACTGAACGTCAACACCCACCGCAAGAAACTGAACTCCCAGCGGGCCGCCCGGAACGACGATCCGCTCGGCGACCTGCACGCGATCTTTCACGTTGACCACGGTGACGTTTTCGAGTGCCTGCTCGTAATCCTCACCCATATGCAGGTTGAGAACCGTCATCCGCTCTTTCGCCGTGCTGCAGCCAGCCATGAGCCGGGCGAAGTGCTTTACCGTCTTGTACGGGCTTGACAACCCGTGATACCACACGCCGACGTAGGGCCTGGCCGCCTGCTCCTCCGGCGAGAGCTTCGTGGCAAACCGGCCCGTGCCGCCAAGCCGCGGCGGCCACACCGCGCGATATCGCTCGTTGTCGGTGATCACCGCCGCGCACGATGGACAACGGAACTCCGCCGACTCCGGATCGGGGCGGCCATCCTCGCGGGTTCGCGTGTGATGCACGCACGACCACCGCGGAAAAACCGGCTCGCCGCAATGCGGACAATCCCACGCCCACTCATGCTCGGTCGAAGCCGTCGTGAACTTCAGGTCGATGCCCTGGCCCTTGTACCGCGGGTGGCTCCACAACTCCAGCCACGTGAATCCCGAGAAGAAACTCTGGCGGCCGGTCATGAAGATGTACAGATCGCCGTATCCGGACGGGAACGCATCCATCGCCTGCTCGTACTCATCCCCGAAGACGAAGCGATACGGCGTCGAGCTCAGGTCCGGGGCAGATCGGGCGCCAATGAAGTCGACGCGGCCGTTGCTGTGCGGAATCGAAGTGAGGGTCGTTCGCTCGCCGTCGTCCTGCGCCTCTTGAAACCGACGCTGCACATCAGGCGATTCCTTCACCATGTTGGCAAAGTCGCGGTCGGCCTTCTCCGTGGCTTTGTCTTTCTTCCCGATGATGTAGAGCGCGTCACCCCGATACCGCCTGGTCATCTCGGCGATCGCCGCCATACGAATGGTCGTGTGTCCATACTGCGACGGCTTCTTTGCGATCACGCCGCGTTTGGTGGGCCAGTTAAATTCGATATCCGCCAGGTCGATCGACCACGGGAAGCGGTCGAGGTTCATCGGCCCCGGCTCGGTGGTTTGCTTCTTCGAGAGACGGATGTGCTTGGTGATGTACTGGCTAGGCCGGAGGCGTTCCGGCGGGCGGAGCGCCTCGAGCCCGCGACGGAGCATGCGGCAATCGTGACGGTCCAACCGCAGGCGCTCGTGCGCCCTCGCGATCGGTGATGAGCTTGATGCGGCCTGCATGACCACTAGGCCGCCTCCTCGGTAGAAGCCGTTTCGCTGAACATCTCGCCCACCGACACGGCGAGCATCTCGCTGCCGGCCGACTCGATTCCAGTCAGGAGCGTTTCGTGCTCTGACACCAGCCTGGAGCGGCTCGCATCCAACTCCTCCCCGAAGGCGCGTTGCATTACCCCCAGGAATACATCCATGTCGCCCGCCGCCTCGGGATGGACCGAGAGCTCGCGCCATGCCCGCTTCGAGAGCGTTTCGGAAACACTTTCGAATGCGCTCACGAGCGCCTCGCATAGCGAGCGCACGACATCCGTTGCCCGGGCACGCTCGATGAACTTGCCCCGCCGCTGATCAAGCCGGAACTCGTGATCGTCGAGCCGCCGAATCTCGACCTGCAGCTTGCTCACCGCCGTTGCCCATCGCTGGATCGCCGCCGGATCGCCGAGCAGCGGCCGGTTGGTGATCACATCGGCAATGGATTGACGCAGATCGGACGGGCCCGGTTCCGCCTTCGGCGCTTGTCCATTCGCGCCTGACGGCTGCCGACTCATCGTCTCGAACATGTCGCGCGTGTGCTTCGTAGCCGCCACGCTGCCGGCAGTCTGACCTGCCGCAATCTTGGCGACGTCGAGTCCCTGGCTACGGCGCCACGCCTCCACCGCCGAGATCTGAAACTCGATCCGATCACGACTGCCCTGCCTGATCTTTCGGTGCGGACAGCCAAGGCCAGGCCACGTGTAGACGGCGCGGATCTGGAAGCCAGTATGTGCCTTCACCTGCGCAGCGCCCACCCACGGCTCGCCCGGATCTACGGCCGCTTGGTTGTCGGTGATTGAGGCGCCATCATCGCTCATGGCCGTTTGGATCGGGGATAGGAACGGACCAGGGCGCGAAGGATGTGCGCGCCCGGCTCAGCCTTCGGCGATATGGCGTCCAATCTCCGCACCGCCCACCCAGCGGCCGTGCGCTCGAGCACCTGGTCGCCGACCTGTGCCGAGCCATCGGCGACGATCAGATAGTCGCCAGCCCTGATACCTGTTTCTTCCGGGAGCTGGATCTCGACGAGAACGGCCCGCAAGCCGAACTCTGCTTTGATTCCCAGCGCCGTGAGGGCGGCCGCCGTCGCGTCGGACGGTGTACCAACGAGAACTTGATCACCAGCCTGCATGTCTGCCTCCGTGCATACCCGTCCCAGGTTTCAAGGCGTCCATCGCCGGTGCATCCCACCCACCGACGTCGCCGGGCTCGACGCGCCCTTGGCGCGAACGCGCAGGATCCCGATCGCGTTGGCGGTGTGAGGGAGCGTGATGCCGCAGGGCGATCCCGCCCCGCCGACGCCGAACGCCAGGTTGCTCTCGTCCACACCGGCCAGCTTGTTCAGCAGCCCCGATCCCGCGAACGACGCCGACTTCGCGTATACGTGATTCGCGCGGCCGTTGGTCACCGCATCGGTGCCCAGCGTCGCCGTGTGCTCGCCGATGTACTCCAGCATGATCTGCGAGCCTGGGATCGCCGGGGAACTCGATGTCACCCGATACAACTTCTCTCGCACCGTTGTCGCGTCTGCGCCGACACCTACCAAGAGCAGGTCGGCACGCCGCGGCCCATTCACTTCGCCCATCGGCACATACGCTGATCCACCGATCGCAGCCAGTGCGGCATCGACCGTTGCGTAATGAGTGTTGACGGACGAATATCCTGCCCCCGATGCGTCGGCCGAATCGGAGTAGCCGAACGCTTCCATCGTTCTGTTCATGGTTTCTCCCTGAAGCAAGTCGATCACACGCGGGTCGGCGATGGAGCCAGAACTCGCAAACAAGTCGTCGATTCCAAGGCCGAATTGATCGCAACCGTACTGGCCCGTGTAGCGCGTTTGCTTGATACCAGCTTCCGTTGCGCCACCCACGTTCTTGACTGTTGGGATAAACGCACTTGCGAGCTGATACCACGGCGATGCGCCGCCATAGAAGAAAGGCGAGCTGCCAGGCGCAATTCCCGCGATGTCGACCGTGGCAAGCCATTCCGACTGAATATGCCTCGTCGCGTTCGCTGAATAGGGATTACCAGCCGCACTCGATGTGGCGATCCCGTAATACACACAGTCCTGGAAGGGCACATGGTCGTTGGGCAAGTTGTTGTCATTGGTAATCAGCCGAAGGAATTCGCCCGATGCCCGCGGATTCACATGCGCCCAAATGCTCTGAAGCGGCGACATGTAAGTCCGAGCGTTCGATGCCTGCTGCTGGAACACCAGAGCCTTCACGCCGTTGGGCGTGGGTACACCGGTGTTCATGATGGTGCTGTTGATCACAACGACTTCGGCGATGCTAACCCCATCCGGACCCGTGCCAGTTGAGCCAGGCTGCGCCACCATCGCAAAGCCGCGCTCTCCCACCGAGCCCGGATCCTGATCCATCTGAAAGCAGATGAAACAGGAATCGAACCGCATGTAATTGTCGCCGTTGAGAGTGCGGGTCGGTCTGATCGCGCCCGTGCCAGCCCCGGTCCCACTTGCGTAGCTGGCCTTAGATGCCGAGCAATTTAGCAGTACGATCTTGGTCCGGATGTAGTCGATCGAGTCACCGCCAACGAGCGAGACACCACGAAGGTACGCAGAATCAACCACATGGAAGCCGTAGTTGTCAGAGATTCGCGCGTTCCCACGCGAGCTCGGGCGCTTGGCCTGATCGACCGTCCAGCCCGTCAAGCCTCCACCGCAATCGGGCCGGCCATAGCACACAGTGTGGTCCCACCAGACATCGTCTATGGTGTAGGTCACAGGCGGATTCGCCGTGTCGCTCGTATGACTGATAGCGCCATGGATCGTGGATGTGGTGTTATGCGGAATGCCATCGGGATCGATGCGAGGATGCGGCCGCAATATCGACTGGAAGTTGACGATGCCTCCGACGCTGGTGTTCTGGCCATACCACACCGCGCAGGATCCAGAGTTGCAAGAGCCGCGCCAGACGCAGTATTCAGTACGGCCCGTCGATTTGCCACCCGTCACGCCGAACGGGTGATAGCCGGATCCAGAAGCCTCAATATCAAACAACATAACATCGAGGCATGTCTGCAGATTGATGCCATAGCCAAGACCGGCCGTTTGGTCGTTGGCCCACCGCACTGCGAAACCTTCGAGGAAGAGCCGATCGCAGTTGGCAAATGTCACGAGGTTGATGCCTGCAGTGGTGTATGTGACCTGGTTCACACCTTTGGCATCGGTGGGCACGGCGCCCTTGAGGTTCACATACAGCTTGCCGGAACCGCTGTCGTCGTAGTAATAACCCCAGTTGGTGGAATCCAGCGATGTGAGAGTGGTATTGAGATCTGTTGTAAAGGCGACGTTGCGGAGGAAGCAGGCATCATCGCCCCAACTATCAACACGAATGCCCGCTCCGAGCATCACCGAAGTCGTCGATGGAGTCGACTGCAAGCCTTTACTCAAGCCGATGGCCGCTTCGTAAATATTCGTCTTGCCCGCCGTCTTCGTCCAGGTTGTTACCGGTATGTCGCCGCGGAGCACACCGCGGTTGATGCCGTTGCGACGCCATTGCCTGATCTTGATATCAGGTATGCCGGACACATTCAGGATCACACCGCCGAGAGTGTTGGGGCGAATATCGTTGCCGACCCAGTAGTTATTCGCGGCGCTCAGTGTGAGGCCATCGAAGTTTGCGCGAGGCGACGCTTCCGTGCCCGCGTTGGCGTTATTGCCATTCTCGCCATCGATGAAAATGTCCGCCATCGCCGAATACTCCGTTCAGTTGATTCAGCCACCGGCCTTGCACTTGTCTCGCGTCACTTCACCGACTTGATCGCAGAGGCGGTCGATCGACTTGCCGTGCTCCGCCAGCGCCTCACGATCCTCTCGACGGTCCTCACGAAACTGAGTCACGAGCTCGCCGACAACCGCCTTGTGCTCCTCGCCCCGCTTGTCCGCGTGTTTGTCAAAGCGATCGAGCAGCATCCGGAAGCCGAAGACGAAGAACCACGCCAGGAGCCCGAAGCTCCCGCCTTGGATGATGAGTGTGAATGCCTGTGCGTCCATGCGCGGCTCCCCGGGTGATGCGCAAACAGCCGCGGCTCAGACGCCGATGGATTTCAGGATGGCCAGCAGGATCGGCGCTAGCGTGTCGCCAGCTTCCTTCGCCGCTTCGAGATCGGCCAGGTGCGCTTCGCGTTCCGCGTCGGTGAGCGACACCCACGCCGGCACGAGCTCGGCGATCGCCTCGTTCATCGCACGCTGCGGACCGCTGGTCGAGGTGCCGAATTCATCCGCCGATGCGGTGAACTCGTTCGCCCCCTGCTGCTCGATGTGCAAGCCCTTGAGCGTAATGTCGGCGCCCGAGCTCCACGTCATCTTCATGCCGTTGGGGAGAGTGACGAAGAGATCGCGCGTGGGAGTACCCTGCGCGGCGCGTGTCATGGAGCCATCAGGATTGAACTCGGTGTAGGCCGCCGATCCCGCGGATTCGAGGTTGTAGTTCCAATCGCGCCCGCGGGTGCCCTCGGCCTGGGCGAGCCCGATTCGGTTGGGACTTCGCGGCCGAGAATTCGTGCTCATCGCGTCCTGGCGATAAGCGCCGCCGACCTCCTGGCACGCAACACACGCGAGCAGCGCCGCCACGGCCATGATCGAAATGAACAGCGAGCGGGTGAACCCGACGAGACGGGAGGGACCGAACATCGAACGTGCCTGTCCGCCAACCCGACCGCCATCGGATCAGCCTAGACGCCGCCGCACGAACGGTAATCGGTCGGCGCGCGCGCGTCAACAGGCTCTTTACCACCCTGGCACGATTTGTTGGGGTCGGCGTTAGTACGCCCACGCCGCATGGGGGCGGGCCGTGGCGCAAGGTGCACTGCCGATTCCACTACCCCCTAACGGACCCCACCACGGAGCCTTGTTGCCGTCTTATGCACCGGCCCCCTCCGGTAGTACCTTGCCGACCCCCGTTCGGACCCCGGTCGGCACCCCCCTGCCCGACCGCCCCGACCGGGGCCCGTTCGGCGCGTCAGCCGGCCTCCGGTGCCCACTGCACGCCGCTGGCGGCCCGCGTGGCGGGAATGCACGCCGATCCGCAGAGGATGCAGGGGATAAAGGCCCTTATTCCCCGAGCGAAGCGAAATACACATGAGTGATGATCCAGAATGATGCAGGAAGATCAAGGATGGCGGAATGCAAGTGAGGTGGGATAGCTGGGCCAAAATGCCCCTGCATCCACTGCACCGAGTAAGGCGTTAATACGAAGCGTCGGGGTCCGGGGCGGAATACAAGCCGGAAGAGCCGGAGCCGCCGCTGTTCATCCGACGCTTGAACTCATCCACGGCTTGACGGCCGCTGCCAGTCATCCGGAGCTTGGTGTAGCCCGACGATCGCTGGCCGCCCACCGTGGGCTGCGAGTATTCACCTGTCCACCCGGCATGCCGTATCGCCGTGAAGATCGCCCGATTGATCTTGGCCCGCTGGCTGGGCTCAGGCGGCCAGCGGTTCATCGACACGCACCACGCCTCGTGGATCTCCTCACTGGTCAGGAATGGCATCCTCCGGACGTTCTGGTTCGCATCAGGATCCCAGATCTCCTCCTCATCGCACAACTCGATGAACTGGTCGACGAATCCCTTCAGGGGCGTGGAGTATTCGGCGTACACGTTCAAGGGGCTGGCACTGGCCGCCGGCTGCGAGAACGGATCGACCCCGTTCTCACGCAGCTCATGGGCCAGCAGTTGCCCTTCCAATCCCCACAGCACGAGGCCGAGTCCCTCCTGCGTGATTATCCGCTCTTTGATGCCACGATCCAGCGTGCCCCGCAGCTTCCGGAAGTCGAACACGATGATGCGGTTGAGCAAGGCTCCGGTGTCATCCTTCCAGTCGGGCATCTTGTTGACGCTGATGAGGAACCGCACGAAGAGACGCACATTGGTGCGCGGATTCTGGAACAGCTTCCGGAGGTTCATCGTGTTGCCGTCGCCGAGCTGCTTCAGGACACGGACCGCCTCGGGGTTGTCCGTGAACTTGCCCGACTCGCTCTCGCTCATCTTCGCCAGGAGTTTGTGCTCGAAGCTGGCAAGGTGGAACTCATCGGCGAGCTTGGCCGGCGACGTATCGACCACGTTCTCACGGCCTATCGCATTCTGCAGGGCTTCCTCGACACACGTCTTGCCCGAGTCGCCGCCACCGTGCAGGATGGCGATATTGCCCTGTTTGTACTTGGTGATCGGTTGCTGCACGTAACCAAAGAACACCTGCAGCAGGTTGTATTCACCCGGCGTCCACCGCAATCCCGGCAGAAAGGTTCCCGACCAGGTCGGGCAGTATTTGCGGTACAACGCCTCCCAATCCGCCACTTCATTCCGCTCGACCGCAATCCGAAGCTCATCGACGGGCAGCTTGTAGGGAAAGCACGTGCGTTGGCAGAGCAGCGGCGTTGGCTTCCAAACGACGAGCTTTTTCTTCAGCAAGTCGGGGATGGAAAGCTGGTAGTCGAGGAACCCCAGAACCTCGTCGGGCTTCAGCCGCCCTGCGGCCACCGGATCGTCGACCTCGATCTCGTGCGAGCGCCGCACCCACCTGGCCATGCCGCGGCTGTCGTAGATCGGATGCGACCAGAATCGCGTGTTGTCGGTGCTTACGAGCACCTCGTCGGCGATCGCGTGCATGATCGCACGCACCTTCGTCATCGCCGGGTTGTAGGGCACGTATTCAATATCGCCATCCTTGTGCACCTTTGCTCGGGCGCACGGCGTGAGCCACCGGCGAATCTGCGCTTGCACCTCGGCATCCGACAGGTCCCGCCACCGAGCGCCGTCGAACCGCTGGAAGCCTCGACCCCGCTGGGTCTCTTCCATCACCAGGGCAATGATCGTCGGCCGCGAATTCGCCCGATCGGTGATCTTTTCCGCCGGCGCGTAGTGCTCATCAATGAACATCCGCGCGAGCGTGAGATCCTCTGTTCCCATCAGTCGCCGCCGCTCGCCGCTATCCAGCTCCACGAACCCGTCCGCATCCGGCCCCTTGGCGCCACCACCGGCCGTCGCCGTCGATTTACCACCCCCATCGTTCTGGCCCGCACCCTTGGATCCGGCCTTGTCCCCGTTCCCGCTGCCCCCACTGCCACCCCCGCCGGCCGGGGTGGATCCCCCCGCATTCGCCCTCGGCTGAACGCTCAGGTCGTCCCACGACCACTCAGGCGGAGGAAGCCAGGCCGCTGCGCGGGCTTTATTGCCCTCCAGATCGATCCCGCCGAGCAACCCCTCACGGGCCGACTCGTGCCCCGCCAAGAGCACCACATCGAGCCAATCCAATTTCTTGGTGCCTTCCTTCAGCTTGGGGACAGGCTTGCTGGCGGGGGCGGCTGGATCGACCTCGACCTGGTCGCCAGCCTCGAACGTGAACGCCTGCGGGCACGACTCCGGGCCCGGCGCCCGAACGTACACGGCCACATGGGGCAGGTCGCGCTCGAGGCGAACCTTCAGGCGCCACGCCGCCCGCTCGCCCGTGGGCTTCGCGGCGATCAGGTCGAGCGTGGCCGCATCTATCCAGGGCATCCGGGCCCGCTGGCGCGTGATGAAATTCTCGCGGTGCTTGCCGACGAGCACGCCGGGGTCGAAGTCGGCCGCGATGATGATCGTGTGCACCGCGGCCTTGCCATCGGGACGCACCAAGCCCTTTGGCACCACGACGTCGGCCATCTTGTCCGCGTCGAGGCAGGCCCAAGCCGCCATGCTCGTGGGCGTCATGCAGGCGAGAGCGGTTTCAATCCCTTCGGCCAGGATGAGCACACCGCTCGGCGTGGTGCGGCTGAGCTGAACAGCCCGACCTGTGCAATCCCCGAGCATTTTTTTCGAGCTCCCCCAGCCCGGATCTCGTTTCTTCGGTTCACCCTTCACATCGAGGAAGGTTCGGTGCACGCCTGTGATATTCCGGCGCCACTGCCCATCGACCTTGGCGAATTCGCAGATTTCCGCGATCATCGCCGGATGCCGCACGTGCCGACGTTGCCCGCCCTTCTCCAGCGGGATGCATGTGTCATCCACATCCGAGGCGAAACGCAGAGACTTCGGTATCAACCCATTGGCCAGCCTGGCGACGTCAATGCCGCGGGCCTTCAAGTACGCCTCGACGCGCGGGTGGTCGGCGCTCGCTCTAGCCCACAGTTTCTTCGCCTTCTCGATTCCATCGGCCTTGTACTTCTCGCTGGCGTCGTCGGTCTCATCCTGCACGCGGTCTGCGGGTGCATCAAACGCGCCGGGGGGCACCCGATCACCGCCGGAGGCTGTGTTGGGGTCCGGGGTTGATGACGATGTAGGGGGAGAGTGCTTCGACTCCCCGAGCCCGAGGATCTCGGCCAGGAGCTTGAGCGATCCGCGGAAGTCGACTTTGCCCGCCTCCTGGACGAAGCGAAACACGTCCCCGCCCCAGCCGCAGGCAAAGCACTTGAACATGCCACGGCCGTCAGGAGCCTTGTCCCTGTGGCCGTTGATGCACAGCGACGGCGTGCTGTCGCTGTGGAAGGGACAGAGGATCTTGTATTCCGGGCCCTCGTGGACGCCGTTGTAGC
Organism: Phycisphaerales bacterium; assembly: GCA_020847535.1. Lineage (GTDB taxonomy): Bacteria > Planctomycetota > Phycisphaerae > Phycisphaerales > UBA1924 > JAEUJB01. The sequence continues at coordinate 12,321 of JADLBU010000101.1, read as the reverse complement.
CCAGCCAGCGGACTACGTGCACCATCGCCTCGTGCCCACCGCTGGCGAGGCGCTCGAGGATGCGATCGCGTAGGTCGTCGTGACCACCCGGACGGGCCTGGTCGCTCATGTGTTGGATCCTGAGAGCCGCCCAACCCGCGAACGGGGCTAGGCTGGCAAACCCGCAGCAGCGCTTTCGAGCGGCCGCGAGCTCCACCTACCGGCGAGGAAACAGAACCGGCTGCATGTCGGCCGCCACATACAGCGGATGCCGCGGCGATCCGTCGGCCGTATATCCGAGGCAATGCAGTGAACGCGACTCCGCGCCCATCAGATGATCCGTCACGAGCAACGCATGGAATTGGTGATTGCGAGGCATCTTTGCCGCACCCCACGCACACACGATCCGCTCGCACTTGACGGCGCGAGCCAGATACGCGGCGTTGTCCGGTCCGACCGGATCCGTATCCCCCAGCAGCTCAGCCGGTTCGGTGGCGCGGAGGGCGAAGAGGTTATAAACCCGAAGCTCGCCGTATCCCCACGCCTGCGCGAAACCGATACATCGCCGGATCGTGGGATCGTCGACCTGGGCATCAGCGGTCGACGGATTGAGCATTACGAACGCGATCGCAGGCTTGCGGCCATCCCAGAATCGCGTCAGCTCGTACCGGTATTTCCCGCACGGGCTCAGCGCTGCGCCATATGCCACGCCTGCGATCACGTTCCCACCTTCTGGCCACTGCCGTCATCCCAGACGAAATCGCCGTTGGCGCCGACGGGGAAGTAATCACCACAACCACAGCAGAACGTCCGACCATAGAACGCGGGGTTTGCCGCGTAGGTCTCGGCGATCGACTGAGGCATGCTCGTCTTCACGCCGCACTTCTGATGGATGTAGCTCAGTCTCACAGGTCGCACGAATGTGCGATCGGCCGGCACATTGGTGGGATGCCTCAAGTGCTGGCCGTCCGGCAATTTGTCGCCGTAATCAAACGGCTTCGATCCATCATGATGCTGCGGACCTCTCGGGCCCTGATCCTGCAGGGGAACGGTGACGACGACCGCCGGTGCCGGTGCTACTGGCTTCGGGCGCTCGCAGTTGCATAGGCCGCCCGTGCGCAGCCCACACGTCTTGCTGTGCCCCACGTGCACATCCCCGCTGATGGTCCCGATGATGCCGAGCACGCCGTCAGGAGAGCCGTGCGCTCCCTGCATCGCCTGTGCCACCCCGAGCAACTCTTTGAGCGTGACCACGGTACACACCCAGAAGGGCACATCAGAGCCTGGTGCTGCCGCGCGAAAGCGAATCATCACGCAGGGGTTGCCGCCGTGGGTGCCCTTCACCTTCGAGATGAACTCCGTGCCATGCTCGTAGTCGGTCCCCGACTGAACGTCGGCGAGCCTTTCGTCGTATTCTTCACCGCTTGCATCCCTGTCCAGGAAGATCCTCACCGTCATTGGGCTACTCCTTTGTTCGTGTCATCACCACACTCTCGCTGATCACACGCTGCACCTCGGCATGATCGATCGATACGAGCTTGAAGGTGTACGCAAGCGTCCACATCGCAAGCCACTCTCGAAATTCGCACTGCAACTTGGCTTTGTTGAGTCGCCATGCGTAATCGAGGAACGCTCCAGCGTTGGCGAATCCCTCAGCGTGAGCATCTCGCTGCGTGATCGCACGTACCTGTTGGACGCGCACTTTCGTTACTTCGATCATCGTCTGGCTCATCCAACGCGGCATGAACATCGCCGGGCGCCATGCTGGCGTGTGTCGCCGCCCGGCCATTTCAGCTTCCGCCTGCCTGCTACCGGCTGGAGTATCGGGTAGCAAGTTGACAGTGGCGCACAGCTTCCCCACGCCGACACGATCAAGATTCAGGACACCGCCGCCTTGGAACTCGATGCGTGGATCGGAGCCTAGATACGGTCTCCACGACTCACGCACCCATAAGCGATCACCCGGCTGATATGGGATCCGCACATAGTCACCAGGCCACGCATCCGGGTAGTCGGGTCCATGTTCGAGTGCCCATAGGCGTCCACGCTCTTTGGTCACCATAAAGCCGTGCAGCGGATGCTTCGGCTGCCGACGCGGCATTCGCCTCGTCTGTGTTTTGACGCCATCACGCACCGACGCGATCATCTGCGGCCTAAATGGGATGGGCAGCACGCTCACACCAGCCTCCAGATGTGCGTCGGCCACCATTTGCCACTCCGCCTCGGCGACATACCCATCAGCACAGGCGCAATCTCATCTTGCCAACTCACAAAGCTCCGAATACCCCCGTTCACATCGAAGATCAGCGGCACATCACGCTCGGACCAAGTGGCAATCCAGTGTGTATGCCCATAAGCCCACCGCGGATTTGCTCCCGGTTCAGTCCAAGGTCCTCCCCACTGCACTCGCACAAGAGCAATCTTGTGCGTGAACATCGCGAGGTGCTCACGCAGATACAACCCATCTTCAGTCTCGCCCTTACAAAACTTCTCATTGGTCCATGCACGGCCGAGGAATTCGAGCGCGCCCTTCATCATCGTCGGCGAGGTGTACCGCTTTTCATCGAATCCGGAAATCGCATGCCTCGCTGCATCAAGCCCGACCTGGCACGCGAACGCCAGCGCCGAAGGCCCGCAGTTGCATCCCCACGACTCTGCAGCGGCCTTTGCTTCACATTCAGTGAACGGGTAGGTGTAACTCATGCCGCCCACTTCCCGGCGGTGAAGCTCGGCCCGTTGACAATGAGCAGCTCAGGCGCCACGGCCGATTCCGCTTCCGAAGCTCCATCGTCGCCGACGCCGATGTTCACCATTGCCTTGTGCTTGGCGCAATCGACGAACGTCCAGCCCTTGTACAACTCCCGCACGCGCGGGTGGTCGTAGTAGCTCACCACGACGCGGGCTCGAGTCTTTTCCCGGAGCATGCCGGCGAGCCGCTCGTGATCGCACTCGCTGAACATGCCGCCCGCGGTGAAGTCGTGCAGGTAGCGATCCGACTTCTCGATGTACGGCGGGTCGAGGTAGATCACCACGCCCTCTTCATCCGCGATCGACGGAATCAACTCGAAGGCATCCCGCCTGGTAATGCACACGCCGCGGAGCCGTTGCCACCACTCGGGGATCGAATCCACCGCCGCGGCAAATCGCTGACCAGGAGCCCCGCCGTTGGGCCGGTTCCGCAGGGCAAGGGTTCGACCCCTCTCGGACTTCGCAAGCCCAGCCTCGCCATTCCTGCCCATCCAGCAGCTCGTAAAGAACGCGACGGCTCGATCGAGGTTCGGGGCGCCATCCGCCGGCGCATCCCCGCGCACGGCCGCGTCGGCCGTGGCGAGCACATCCTCGTGCACGAGCGTCCGCATCGTCCGGGAGAAGAGCTCGGGCGACAGATCGTCGGACGCCACCACGCGGGCCAGGTTGACGATGTCACCGTGGAGATCGTTCAGGGTTTCATGCGCAACGGGCGGCTTCTGGAAGATCACCCCGAAGCCGCCGGCGAAGGGCTCCCAATACGCGCGGTGGTTGCCAAGCTCGGCCACGATCCGCGGGGCGAGCGACCGCTTCCCACCAAACCAGGGTGCCAGTGCGGTGATCTTCACGCAGGCACTCCCGTGAGCTGCGGGAGGGGTATCCGCGACTGGTGCATCGTGTAGCCGGTTCGCCGCTCAAGCTCGACATATCGGCCATACAAAGCGGGGTTTGCAATCGCCGCGTTGCGAAGATCATTCCGGCTACCCATGATGCAAAACATGCAGGACAGGCGCTGGTTGCCAGCGGCGTAGGCTGGATGCAGCGACTCACCCGCATTGGCAACCACCCGCAGCACCTCGCTTCGTGTCAACCGATGAATTGGAAGCCACTCCCACCAATCTCTCCCCGCCACAGAGTTACGCTCGCTCCGGCGAAGGTCCACAGCCTTCGCTCGGGAGGCGCTTTCATCAGCCCGTATCCCCATGCACGTGACGACTTCACGTAGGCCCCGCTCCCTCAATAGCCGACGCGTCTCTCGTTCAATTGGGCCGCGTTTCAAGTCGCTCGTGCATTGCCGATTCGCGGCCGATGGCCAGCATGAAGAATTGGGACCCGGCCGCACCTTGAATCGATGCTCGACCATATCGAAAAACGTCTTTACGGCCGTCGCGACAACAAAGGGCAGTCCATCTCGTTCTGCCCCGCTTCGCGCATGCTCCAACGCACCTGGCCACTCCACTTCACCAAGGCTTGCATGTATTACCACGATCTGCTCGCCCGGCACGATGCCGCGGAGACAAATCCGCATGGCCTGCGAGTCCTTTCCGCCGCTGTCGTTTAATACAAAAAGCGCCCCGGCGTTGATCTTCTCGCGGATTGTGTTCGGCACATCGATCACAGCCAAGCCCTCCAGAAACAAATACGGCCGCGAAGCTCTCGCTCCGCGGCCGGTGATCACACTCTCGGCGGCCAACACCACTGACCAGCGCCGTCACCCTGCATCACGTTGGCGGGGTAGTGAGTCCCGTCCAGCGGATAGTCGACGTCGCCGCACACCATCAGATTCACCGAGCCGTCGGTGTTCACGTGCGTGATGGTCGCGGCATAGGGCTGCGCCTTGCGATCCGCGTTGCTGCCGGGGCCTGAATTCTTCGGGCGGTAATGCACCGCCCGACCGACCGTTGGTACCTGATCCATTCGCAAAACTCCTTTGCCGCTGTCACGAGCCGCGGCCGCTCAGTCCGGATACAGCCTGCGAAGCGCGTCGCGCTCGAGGCCGAGAATCTGCCCGTTGCTCATCCCCTCAAACTCCGCATCCTGCTTGCCTTCCAGCCCCGCACGGTGCCTGGCCGAGTGCACGCGGTCGATCAACGCGAGGCGAATCGAACGGCTCTTCGGCGTGTCCTCCATGCCCGCGGGCAACGTCATCCGCCGCTTGCGAATCCCACGGACCATTGCCGATTCGGTGTACATGGCCGATCTCCGCATCCATGCAACACGAGGCCGCGAGATGCATCCGTGCACCGCGCGGTTCGCGTGATAGGTCAACCGCCGCCAACGCCGGCGCCGACGCCAGTGCCGATCGGCACCTGGTCGATCTCGCCAGCGGTCATTCCCTTCGAGCTGTCGCCAGGGCGCCATGTACCGTTCAGGCAACCGAGCGCCACATCCCAGCCGCGCTCGAGCCGATCATGCACCCACGCGATCTTCGGCTCGGGCTGTCCGGTCTTGGCCTTTACGAGAATCGTTTTCGGACCGTTCATCATGCCGACGTCGGCCCACTGGATGAGCCTGCGGCCGCCATCGACGTCCTCGTAGGTGCTGCCGCTTTCGATTTGCTCCAGGTGTGTCGAGGTGACAAACGCGCGGCGCGTGCTGAACGCCCACCCGCCGCCGGCACGATCGATCGGTTCGTAACCAACGGGGAACGATTCCATTTCGAGGATGTCCGCCGCCCGTAGCGCGGTGTCCTGATCGATGTCATCGAGTGCCACGCCGCAACCAACGAACGGCCGCATGTACTCCATCAGCCGGTCATGGAGCTGCGGCGACGTGAGCGATTGCCAGTACGCAGACTTCACGCCGCCGGGATAGATCCACGGCCACACGCCGACCTGCCGCACAAACTCTTGGATGCCCGCGGCGATCGCATCCTCGACGGCCTTCCGCGTCTCGATCAGCGGGAGAAGCCGATCGCGATCGTCGATGAGCATCTGCGTGCCGAAGTTGCCAAACGGCCGATCGATGACGAACCCGCCGATGTCGTACTTGCCTTTGAACATCACCGCCGCGCGGGTTGCCTGCTCAAACCACCGTGTATACCCATAGTGCCGCACGGTGTCGTGAATCGACAGACCGCGATCGTCCGCCTTCGCTGCGCCGCCGATCATCAGGATGCCCCACACCTTGCCACGCATCGCACCGTTGCTCGTATCTGCGTCCATGCTCCATCTCCTACCTGGTGAACAGCGGCCACAGGACGGCCGCGAGAAGTACCGCCACGCACGGCGAGGCGATCGCCAGGCCGCACGACGCTCCGAAACTCAGTCCACACCACGTACCCACCGTCACGCCCCCGCCAAGCCACAGCACCCATACGAGCACGACGATCAACAGGGCATTCAGCCGGCGATGAAGGCGGGCACGGTTCACGGTTGATTCCTCCGCCTGCGAAGCTCAGCGACGTCGGCCTCGGCTTCCTCCGCGGTCATCAGGTCGAGCATCCGGAGAGTGCTCCGCATGCCGCCGGCCCTGAATTCGTGATAGCGAGAGCTATCACCGGAGACACATGCCTTCTGCAGTTCCTCGCGATAGAGCCGCTTGGCCGCATCGACGTACGCGCGATTGAGGCGGAGCTGCTTTCCGTGGATGGAAGGCAAGGCGCCGGTCATGCCGCACTCTCCGCTTGCCTGCCTGGCACACGCGACGAGGGCAATTCGATCGGCCGCCCGAACATCCGCTTCAGTGCGGAGCTGATGAGATCGTCGATGCGCTTCCGCCTGGCCTTCCTCCACCGCTTGCGTTCGTGCCACGCGCCGCACACGATGGCCGGCCTCATCCTCGACCCATAGCACCGATCGCACGTGGAGTGCTCACCGGCGCAGCACTCACAGGTGAGCCAGCGACCGATGCTTGTGGTCGATCGGCTTTGCTCGTGATTTGTTGCCTGCGGCATGGAAGTGCTCCGGGGTGCCCGGCGCTGGCCATCCAGCGCCGGGCCATAGGAGAGGGGGACATGAACCGTGCTCTCAACCCGGCAACGAGCCTCGCGAGCTCGCCGCCGGTTACTGCCTCAAACCCGGCACCTGGATGAATCCAAAGCACCGGGTCTCGTGGGGGTTCGATCAATCAGCCGGCCGTTGAGCCAGCACCAACCGCAGCACCGATCTCGGCGCTCGCGCCGTTCGAGGGCTTGACCGCATTCGCCGCAGCATCAGTTGCCGCAACCTCGCTTATCACTTCACTGACCGGACGGCCCGTGCCTTCAGCGGTCGCACTCGAAGTGTCGCCCGGCCGAAGCGTGTAATTGCCGTTTCCGGCAAGCGACTCACCAGCCCCAACGTTTGGACCCGCGCTCATGCGAGACTTCCACCCATCACGAGCTTCCTGCCGCATGGCCAGGTCCGCCTTCATCGTGTCGCGGATCTCGCCGAGCACGGCGACGATCGAGTCCAGCTTCCCGTCCGCGAAGTCCACCACGGTGTTCGCCACCAGCGGGGAAACCAGCTCGTTCACATCAACCACGGCCGGCCATTCCGCAATCACCTTCCAGCCGTGCTCCTGCGTTCCGGCCCCATTGATCGCGTCCTGCCTGCGACCGCCGTCGAGGCAGTCAAAGAGCGGAACCTTCAGGAGCGTGTTTCCTGTCGGCGAGGCCCGCACGGCCGCGAGCAACCCGGGATCCGTCGCCCCGTTCAGCATGATGTTGACCGCGATCTCGTTGCCCATCTCGCACATCACGATGCCAGGCCGAGGCCCGACCCACGCATCGCTGAAGAGCAGCACCCGATCGTTTGTTTCCGGCTTCGTCTTGCTCATCTGAATCTCCACCGCGTTACCGCGCGTTGAGGCGGTCACGCTCCGCGGCGAGCGTGGCCACCAACTCGTTCACTTCCCGCTGCGTGTGCATGGCCCGCGCGAGCAGGTCCATGACTTCATCGATCGTGAGGGCCTGGCCGCCCGCACTCGAGGCGGACGTCGCCGTCCGCACCGCCGAGGCGAGATCGCCGCCGGCGGCGTGCAATTCGAGGAGCTGCTGGGCGAGCGGGGCATCCTGCGCATCCGCGCGTCCCGCATCGACCGTCACACGCCCCATCTCACGGAGAAGCCATTCAGCCAGGCGATCACGCGCCGGCGCCGAAAGCAGATCCTCACGCACGAGCAGGTCGATCGCATGATCCATGCGGAAGCACGCCGGGCTGCTGGGCGCCATGCACTGCGTGAACGTGTGCGGCTTCATCCCAAGCCCGTTGGCGATCCGGAATCGGTCGAGGCGGTTCTCGGCGATCACCCTCACCAGTTCGTGCATGAACGCACGGCCGAGCTTGCCCATCACCGTCTTGTGCCGCGTGGAGATCCGGCGATCGCGTGCATCCCGGGGCGTGGTCGAATTTCCGCCCAGCCCAGCTCGCCGACCGGGCCCGTCGGGCGTGCCACGGGAGGTATTACCGGGCCGCTGCATTGATGTGCAACGCTCTATTGCGCTCCCGTGTGCAGATGTGTCCAATGCACGCATGAAACCGGCTCCACAAACTGGCGAAAGAGAAATCCCGGTCAAGGCTGGCGGGCCGTGCCGGGCGTCAGGTGATCTGGCGCTTGTCGGAACCGATCCGACCGGCGCCAGCGGCGTCCATACCTGTGTCGCTGGCCGTCATGGCCAAAGGGAGAGCCTGCCGCCCGAAGCGCGGGGCTGGATAGGAACCAAGCTCGGATGCGTTGGCGCGAGTGAACCGCTCGCCGACCGGCACGCCGAAGTGTTGGGAAGAGCGCCTCGAAGGCCGGCTCACGGCTTCTGTCGTGGCAACCGCAGGGCCTGGCTTGCGGCGCCGAAGCCCCGTCTCGCGGGCATCGGTGAGAGCCTGCAGAAACGCCTCGTAGTCGCTGCGGCGAACGGCGATGCCGCTGGGGAACTGCGTGGCGACCAGCTTGATGCGGGTCGGAAATCCCCGGACCTTCACGCCCTGGCGGATCCAGCGGCGAACACGGTCAGGCTGAACGGGCTCGCCGCTGGAGCACGAGAGCTCGGCAACCCGGTCGAGTGTGAGGGGCGGTTCGAGGTGTGTCCTGATGAAACGTTGCTGTGTTCTCGGAGGAGGCAAGGGAAAGCTCCGTGCGGCCGCCGATTGCGGCGCCGCGGGTGGTGGCAATGGCGGGGTTCAGGTCTGGGCCCGGAGGGCCAAGTCACCGAACTGGCCGGCCGCGTCGGCGAGCTTGCGGGCGACGGCGGGCCGAACCGTGTCGTCGTTCTCGCCGTCCCCGGCGATCCGCAGAGCGCGGTCAATGTGCCCCTCAGCCTCAGCGATCGCATCCTGGGAACGCTTGGCCTTTGCCGCGGCGGCATCGGTGGTCGGGTTGCTCATGGATCAAACCTCCGTGATCTGTGCGTTGGGGACACCGAACTCATCAAGGAGCCGGTTCACGTTGCCAAGCGCCGCGGCATACCGCTCGGCCTGGTCGGCGCTCAGGGATTCGATTGCGAAGCTGTCGCGATCATGCAAGCGACGGCGTTCGGCGGCCGCCTGTTGGTACATCCGGGAGAGCGGAATCTGCGGCCCCGTGATGGGCGAGTCCGGAATTCGGCGAGAAGGGGCCGTGGTGGCCTCGATGGCCGGACCGGGCGTGGAAGCCTCCGAGATAGCGGAAGCCCCGCTGGCGGCCGCCTGGGGCGAATCGCAGGGCGTAAAGCCGCCATGCTCATCGACGAAGCCGGTCTCCATGTTCTCGGGATCGAACTCATCCGGAACGAGAGGAATCGAAGCCGGGTTCAAAACGGCAGCGCGATGCCGTTTTGCCTCATCGTCGCTCAAAGGCGCAGCGCGCTGCGCCTTTGCAGCTTTCAGACCATCGCACAAGCCGTCGATCTGCCGAAGCGAGAGCGCCTCAGCGGGCGTGTCTACCAATCGCTGATCACGAATTCGCTGGGGAACGGATGCCTGACGGTACTCCGCCTGGAGCTGAGCCAGGGCGAGATAATTGGGGGTGCCGTCTTCATGCGTGAACGCTTCAGATCGAAGCATGACCGCCTGAGCCGTGCGAAGATTCACGCCCAATGTGCCGACGAACGTCTGCCATTCGCCGTGCCTTACCTGCGCTTTGAGTTGGATCAGCACCCGGCCCAAACGCATCCGCGAATCGCGATATGCCCGCTCCGCTCGGCCGTGTACCTCGAAGAGCTCTCGGACGTAATCGCGAGCCTGATCAAGCCCAGCGAACGATCGCGTTTCCGTGGCGAGTTTGACGGTCAGGAGGGAACTCACGCCGCGGCCCTCCACGGCTCGATGACCTCAACCGTCCGGAACGGCGTTTCGGGCTTGCCCACGAGGCATACGGGGCGAACGCCCAGCAGCGCGGCACAGTGCTCGACGTCCGAGTTGGCAACGGGGAGCACTTCGCCAAGCACGTGGAGCATGACGCCCACGCCGACCGCCAAGTGGGCGGCATCGGCGATCCGGCCTTGCTCGATGCTCTCGATGCCGGCCTCGCCAGGGAACCACAGGCGGGCAACGTCGGCAGGCTCCAGCCCACGGTCACACCGAAGTGCACGAAGAAACCCGCCGAGGAGGCGGGCGTTCAACGGCTGGATACGAAGGGGCGCACTCGGGCGGGTGCTGGGGATCTCAGTCGGCTGCATGAAGGGAACTCACACAGGCGGGCCTGGTGCCCGGCGGTTCGCCGCCAGGCAGGAGTTGACAAACCGGGCTCGAAAACACGGGACCGGCGTGAAGCCGAACCCCGCGTGCTTTCCCTTCGGTCCCCGCGGACCAGCGTGCACAGATTAGCAGTGCATATGCACTGCGTCAAATGTATCGGCACAGATTGATCGTGAATACACAATGCGGGCAGTTTTTCTGGGGAGGGGTCGTGCAAACGCTTGGTTCGATGGGGAAGGCTCATTTCGGCAAGACCCTCGAATCCCTCCGCGAAGCCCGAGGGCTTTCACGCACCGACCTGGCCGCCGAGGCCGGCATGGATACAAGCTCAATCTTCCGCGCCGAGCAGCGTGAGCAGTGCAACCTGCGCCCCTCAAACGTGAAGGCGATTACCGACGCACTTGCGAAGTCGGCACCATTCACCGAGTCAGAAGCCCAGCAATGGGCCGCCGGCACCGGCATTGCCCGCTACGCCGACACGGTGCGCAAGCTCCACGAATCCGGACACACATGGCTCGTGCTGCTCACGCAGGCGTACGAGTCAATGCCGGCACCACGGATGCACGCCCACATGATGGTCGAGGATCTGCTGGACAACGTCGGCGAGGTTCGCGTTCTCGACCTGCTCCGTGGCATGGCCAGCTTCGCGGGCCTTCCGATCGGTCCGGTGCCGACGCAGCGACCAGCCAGGAGGAACACGAAGGGGGGTTGACCATGAACGATCAGCAGCCGTCACGCGAATTTATTCTTCTCGAAGATCGCCTCGCGAGGATGGACGCCAATCTGGTGCGCATCCATCGGCGCATCCCCGGCGCTCTCACGATTGCAGGCGGGGTAATGATGGGGCTCTTCGCGTTCATCGGCGTATGCCTGGTCATCTCGATGGCCGTGGCAACCGCAGCGATAAAGAGTGCGGCCTCGGCACTTGATCGAGCCCGCGAAGAGTTGAAGCAGGAATCGTCCCGAAGGCATCAAGAGACGACCCCGCCCAGCCAAGAGCCAGAGCCGACGGCTCAGCCGGAGCCGCGGCCATGATGCGCACCACGATCGCCGCCGCCCTGTCTTGCCTGCCGCTCGCCGGATGCACGGCCACCTACCCCACACATGACTACCGGGATGTGTCGATCATCGACTCGAACCCGAAGCGATACGACGGCTTCCGGGTTGCCTTCGAGGGCATGCCCAGCGGCATAACGACCACCGAGGCCGGCAACGAGTTTGTGCTCTTCACCGACTTCGCGGTCACCGGATGGGGTCTGCCGGTGTACGTAGTCGTTCCCTGGCACTCATCCAAGCTCGTAGCCGGCGATCGGTACACCAGCATCATCGGCATCGTGCGCGCAGCAAGCGACGGGGGCCAGGGCGTGCACCGCTGGTACCTGTTGGCCGTGGGGATTCATTCAGCCGAGGGCGACGAGTACAACCCGGAATACGAGAGCTATTTCTGGTCGTGGCGCAAGGGAGCCACCACCGACGCGGTGAGGTAAAGCGATGCCAGCAGCCAGGCAACCGATCACGCCACGATTCCGCCGGAACGTCGAAATACCCGGATATGACGCGATCGCATCGGCAAACACAGTCGATTCCGCGATTCCCTCCGGTGCGCTCGCGACTTCGGGACGAGAAGGTCGCAGGTTCAAATCCTGTCACCCCGACTTTTCGAGAGAACAGGCCCTTCGACGTACATATCGAAGGGCTTTTCGTTGGATGCCAAGATACAAAAGATTCACCGCGCCGCCGGAAAGAGTAAGTGCGGATTTGCTTGGTGGCACGGTGCCGCAAGGAACTGCCAGCGGTGGCCCGGGGGGGATGCCGCCGAGCGCACACGGGCGATACCGGTCCACCTATTGGTCGAAACTGATACGGATCCCGCCTGATTTTCGCGCGCTGTTCGGCGCTCGTTAGTTGCGCCAGGGCGTCAGAGCTGTGACAATGCGGTCGGCAAGGAGGCTGACCATGGATGTGCGCGAGCGACGGGACGGGGATCGGGCTGAGCTGCAACGGC
>JADLBU010000100.1 GCA_020847535.1 Phycisphaerales bacterium | reverse complement strand
GATCTTCCAGTCCTGCCTCGCGTCGCCCGGGCACTCCACGGCCTTGTTGATCTTGATGACCTTGCCCTCGATCTGCGTGACCACGCCCTCGTCCTCTTCCTGGAGTGAGCCTGGAAGCACAATGTCCGCGTGCCGCGCGGTTTCGTTCATGAAGAAGTCGATGGCGACGTAGAACTCGAGCTTGCCCAGGGCGCGGGCGATGAAGTTGTTGTCCGGGAGCGAGACGACCGGGTTGAAGCAGAGCGAGATCAGCCCCTTGATCTCCCCCTTGTCGATCTTGCGGAACATCTCGTAGCAATCGACGCCCGGGCCGGGCATGTCGGGCTCGGCGATGCCCCAGAGCTTGGCGATGTGGGCCCGGTGCTCGGGGTTGGAAATGTCGCGCCATCCCGGGAGCTGGTCGCACTTCTGCCCGTGCTCGCGCCCGCCCTGGCCGTTGGCCTGGCCGGTGATGGTGCCATAGCCGCACCCCTCGCGCCCGATGCGGCCGGAGGCGAGCACGATGTTGATCGCGCCGAGCACGTTCTGCACGCCGTGGGAGTGATGCTCGATGCCGCGGGCGTGCATGAGGAAGCTGGACTTGGCCGTGCCCCACCACTCCGCCGCTTGGCGGATGAGCCGTTCGGGGATACCCGTGACGTCGGCCGTCCGTGCCGGCGACCAGTCGCGGACGTGCTCGGCGAGCTTGTCGAACCCGACGGTGAAGTTTTCGATGAAGGGGCGATCGATCCACCCCTTTTCGATCATGAGGTGCAGCACGCCGTTGAAGAGCGCGATGTCGCGCCCGGGCTTGACGGGCAGGAAGAGGTCGCAGGTGCGCGCGAGCGGCGTGATGCGCGGATCGACCACGATGATCTTCGCGCCGTTCTCCCGCGCCTGCCAGACGTACTCGGTGGTGATGGGCGCGCACTCGGCAACGTTGGCCCCGCTGATCCACACGACCTCGGCCTTGGGGATGTCGCTCCACGGGTTGGCGGCGCGGTCGATGCCGAATGCCTTCTTGTTCCCCGCTCCTGCGCTCACCATGCATAGGCGGCCGTTGTAGTCGATGTAGGGCGTCTTGAGGCAGACGCGGGCGAACTTGCCCATCAGGTAGGCCTTCTCGACGGTCAGACTCGCGCCGCTGAGCACGCCCATCGCGGAATGGCCGTAGGCCTTCTGGATGCGGTCAATTTCAGAGGCGACGCGGGCAATCGCCTCCTGATATCCCATCGGGCTGAAGCCTTCGGCGGCACTGGGGTCTCGCTTGTACGCCGTGAGCAGCCGATCCGGATGTGCACCCTGAAGATACCGCTTGACGCCTTTGGGGCACAACATGCCTCGGTTGAATGGGAAGTCATACCACGGCTCGAAGCCCGTCACCACGTTGTCCTTGACCTTGAGCTGTATGCCGCACTGCTGACCGCAGAAGCAGCAGTGCGTCTTCACAAGCCGGTCGGGTTCCGTGTCGGTCGCCAGACGTGTGGGACTCGACCGGTTCAGGTGCGGTCCGAATCGGTCCAGAATCGGCAACAGGTTGGGAGGAGGGTTGGACATGCTCAAGCTTCCAGTCAGTCACGCTCGCTCAATCGCGGCCGCAGATCCTGCCGCTTCGTCCATCATCGCCGCGACATCGACGATGCCAGGGCGGTCCGTCACTTCGCGGCCCCGGCCGGCCTGCCACAGTCGCCCCTGCGCCAGCGCCATGCTCAATCGGCGACACCGGGGGCACACAAACTGGTAATGGCCCGCGGCATCACCAGGCATTTCGTACGAGTACCCCAGCTCGCGTTCGACCCGAATGAGATCCTCGACGTGCATCCTGGAGGCGAACGGCTCACCGCAGTTCCGGCAGATGGCCGGCTCCCCTGCCCGGCCCGCGTCCTTGTAGAAGGTCACGCCGAGCTGCGCGGGACGCTGAAAGATGTGGAAGAACTTGCCGAACGGAAGCCACAGGAGCGTGAAGATGACGCATGCCGCGTGAATAATGGCCAGAAAGTCGTATGCGTACCCCTTCATCCAGGTGTAGCTCGCCGTTAGCATCAGCCCCGTGATGCTGACCGCAAAGAGCAGGAAGAGGGGCAAGAAGTCTTCCCCGAACTGCTGCACCGCCTCGGCGCCGTGGTCTCGCATGCGGCGGCGCATCGCGAGCATCACGCCAGCGATCACCAGGAACGACGCCCATACCAGGCCGTGGAAAATCATCCCGCCCAGCAGGCTCCCGATTCGGAAACTGAACGTCGGAAACCCGAAGACGTAGACCCGATATCGCTCGAAGTCGTCAGGCGGTGTCTGGAAGTGAATCCAGCCGAACACCAGCGGGAACGTGATCGCCGCCGCAAGCAAGCAGCCCCACATGATGAGCCAGTGGGCGGCCCATCGCGTTTTGCCTCGCTTGAAGATGAAGTTGTTGAGCGCAAACGCCCCGATAACTCGCTTCGGCCATGCGGCCAGGTTGCCCGCCAGACGCTCGCGTGAGAGGAATACCTGCCAGCCGCGCTTCCAGTAGATCGCCGTCGGCGGCCGCTGCAGCCACATCGAATAGCGGTAGGTGATCCCAAAGGCCGCGAAGAGCGTCGCGAAGGTGTAGCCGACGAGCGCCGCATCGAAGTGCGCAAGATTGCGAGAGCCGATCGCAATCAGGCTTGCGAGTAGCACTGCGGCGACGGCTCCGCAAAGTGCCGCGCGTATGGGTTCTCTGGTCGATGTGCGCATTCTTCGTCCTCAGGTGCTTTCTGCCCGCACTTCGTCGACACTGACGGTAGAGTGTACGGCTGTAGATTGGCGGCGGTCGGTCCCGGCCATCAAGTCAAATCGAGATGTGCCGATACTCTTCGACCACGGGAGACTCCGTCAGGAGTTGTCGCCAGCGTTCCAGGTAGGACTTCACAATCGGGTCGGACGCGACCCGTACCTGGTCCTGCTGGTAGACAGCCTCATCGCGGTACTCCACCACCTCGATGAAGCGATGCTCGTCGTGGACCTCTTGCAGTACTCGCACACTGATCCCGCCCGGCGATTCGTAGAACGGAACAGCTTCGCGCAAGAATGCCATGAAGTCGGCGCGCCGGGCGGGATCGACGCGGCACTTCAGGTGAAGTTCGATCAAGTGGCTCACCAGGCGATACTCCGCGGAGGGGAAACACTCGACGACGGATAGGTTGGGGTCAGAAGATCCCTCCCAGACGGAAGGAGGCGCCGACGATCAAGAGGAGCACGGCAAGCATGGTAGTGATCCAGGCGTGCAGCGCGAACCGCCGCAGAGGACTCGTCGCGGCAGGGCCGTTGGTGTCGTGGACCGCGGCGAGGCGTGGCAAGAGTCGGTGAAAGGCGTAGCCTGCATGCACCAAGGTCACGCCTAGCAACGCGAGCTTGGCCAGAACCAAGTGCGCGGCGGGCACGGAGAAGTTGAGGATGTTTCCCCATCCACCGAGCCATTTGCTCGCCAGTAAGGAGCCGGTCACGATCTGAATGGCCAGCGCGGCCAAGCCCACCCGGCCGTAGCCCCGCTCAAAGTGCAGGACGGCCTTGGTGTCTCGGGCCCGCAAGGCCGGGGGGAGCACGACCAGCACGAGCACGATGTGGCCGCCGATCCATGCCGCGGCCCCCAGCAGGTGGAGGATCACGAGCGCCTTGTGCAGCATGCGTTCACTCCTCCAAGCCCTAATGAGTCGAGCGCGAGCGCCCGCGGAAACAGGATGTTGTTCTCCTTGTGAACGTGGGTATGCATGTCTGTTTCCAGTTCCTGAAGCCCCGACAACATGACGCGGTAGCTGCCACAGGCGTCCTCCGGGGGGACGTACCCATGCGTGAGGTCGCGCATGGCCGCGAGGGCGATGCCCGCGTCGTCGTGCTCCTGCATCATGCGGCGGACCGGCGCTTCGAGCGGGCAGGAGGACGACGGATCCTGCGGGGAGCCTGACTCCAGCGCCCGAATCCTCGGGAACAGCACCGATTCCTCCTTTGCCATGTGCGCCCTCAGCTCCTGCGAGAAGTCGGCGAAGACGTCGTTCAGCCGGCGCAAGTCCGGGTGGACGTCACCGTGGACGGTCGCGACCTTCCGCACGAGGGCGCCCAGCCGTGGAAGCTCTCTGTTGAGGAAACCGTGATGCACCGACTGGATGTGGTCGGCAAGGGTCGACAGCGGCGCTGTGGTCCAGTCGGGTTCGCCACCCTCGTGCGGCTCGGCGTCGATGGCGTCCAGCTGCGATTGCACAAGTGAGACCTCCAAGCCGCGCTGAGCGCACACCGCGGCGAGCGTCTTGCGACCGCCGCAGCAGTAATCAATGCCGAGTCGCTCGAACACTCGGGCTCGCGCGGGGCGCTGGGCGACGAGCTGTCCGACGGTGGGTGCAGCTGAATGAACGTGCTCTGTCATGGAAGTCTCCTTGAGGTATGATGAGGTTCTGCCCGTTGCCCAGCCTCTCCTATTGCAGCCGGGGCGCCGGATGCAGATGCCTTGCAAATAGCCCGCAGCTCCTGCTCGGCCAGCCGGTACATCTCCGCGACCAGTTCACTGAGGAAATACCGGCCGCGGCGTTTGGCTTGGTCGTACCACGGGTTCATGAGCACCGAGCGCAGCAGGAAGACGCCGTGTTCCGCATAGTCTGTGATGTGAACACCGAGTCGATCGAGGAATGGAGCGATGGTCTCTGCCGAGTACTGCGCGTTGGAAAGCGTCGTACGGCTCACGAAGTACGGCTGGTCGGTGACCCGTTGTCCGGTCTGCACCGATAGATGGTGGTAGATCCTCTGGTTCAGTGCGTTGAGGAGGGTGAGCGGCAATGGCGGCGCATCGCCGGCCGTCGCGAATGCGAAGCAAACAATGTTGGAGCCGGGTGGACACAGGCACACCGCCCGTACTTCCGGAGCATCGGTCCCGGCCTCGGCGGAGAGGCGCGGGTAGTGCTCAAGGAGCGAGTGGAGTTCGCAGGCGTTGCGGATGGTCTCGCGGACGAGCTTTCCGTGCCCGCTGGTGTCGAGCGGGATGAGCGAGTGGCTGAGCCAGACAGCGGCCGCGGCTGCGCCGGGCTTGCTTCCTTCCATGACGTACACGCCGATCGAATCATCGCGACGATCGGATTCGGGGTCGGTCGCTGTATCGGCGATGTAGGGCGCGTGCTGCCGCGCCAGGGGCTTGACCCAGTTCGTTCGAAAGGACACGCACCCCGCCGGGTATGGGATGTAGCCGAGTTTGTGGGGATCGATGGTGATCGAGTCGCACTCGCCCAGTCGTTCCAGCGCATCGCACGCGTGCCGTTGCGGCAGCTGGAGGGAAAGCTCCAGGCTCGAGTCGCCCACGCGGACGGTACACCGGGGCTCGCCGAGGTCCGCCCGATCGGGAACCGTGAGTGTGCGGAGATAGCCGCCATATGCGGCGTCGGCATGCAGCCAGAATGACCCTTCGCCGGCCGAATCGCGCGCCGCCCGGAGGGCAAGAACCTGATCGATCGGGTCCACGGCGCCCTCTTCGGTGGTCCCAACGACCGCGACGACGGCCAGGACATGCTTCCCTTGCCGGTCGATCTCCGCCAGCTGGGCTTCGAGGTGGTCCGGGCGCATGCGAAAGTCGGCATCCACGCGCACGCGGACGAGAGCATCGCGCCCCAGGCCCAGGACATCCATGGCCTTGTCGAAGCAGTAATGGTGCGATTCGGGCGCGAGCAGAACGGGAGAAGAATCAACGGCATCGATCACGGCAGCCATGCCCCGTTGTGCGGGGTGGTGGCGTGACCGCAGGATCGCCCGCTGGACTCGCTCGTTGGTGGCGCTCCCTTCCCCGAACACCGAGGCCGCATCCGTGAAGAGACGGGCATAGCTGTCGAAGCTGGCGTGGGCCGGCCAACGGAGGAGCCTGTACGGAGACGAGTCCAGCGGCCCGACATCACTGAGCCCCAGCTCGGCGCGGGCGTCGGCCACCATCAACGGGAGGTACCGGGATGTGCGGGCGAGCCACAGAGATTCGAGGTTGGCCACGGTCCCGCCGCTTGTCAGGTGAGCCCATCCGTCGGACGGGTGCCCGAGCATGCGCGCGATCATCCGGGCCGCTTCGAGCTCCAGGCGGACGGTCACCGGCGCGGCGTCGGCCGAGACGTTGTTGGGGTTGTACAGCATCGCCGCGAGATAGCCGGCCACGGCGGGCAGCGTCTGTTCGGCGATCATGTGGCCCGCGTAGCGAGGGCTGTGAAACGGCACATCATGCTTCAGCCGCGCCAGCAGCTCAATCAACCGGTCATCGAAGTCATCGCGGAACGCCTCCGCTTCTCGACGAGCGGCCGAATCCACAGCGACGCCATCCTCCGGGAAGTAGTTGCGCCGCCAGGCGTGGTAGTCCGCAACAATCCGCTGAACCACGCCGGCGAACCAATCGCCGTTCTCGGCTTTGGGGCCTGCAAACCATGCCGAGATCGGCGCGGAGGGGTGAAGGAGGGTGGTCGGGGTGAACTGGGTCATGGGAACAATCGCGTCGGAGTCCAGACGATCGGATCACTTGAAGGCACACGTGTCCATGCCACCCGGTCATGCAGCCGTCCAGCGCCCGCCGCCGAGAGTTCGATTCGGTCGAGGAATACACGGAAGCCGCCCCATGTCACGGGGCGTCGGCCCGCAGCGCCCGGCTGAAGCGCGGTCCGCACGACCCGCGCGGCGAGTGTTGAGCGTGTGGGGAGGGGCTCGCTCTGCTGGCTGGCAATGGCGCCGATCCGTGCGAGTAGAGGCCTGGATCGGAAGTACTCATCGCTCTCGGCCTCGGAGGTGCGGACCACGGTTCCTTCGATCCTGGCTTGTCGCTTGAGCGAGGACCAATAGAACACGCCCGCGGCCCTGGGGTTGGCGTCCAGCTCTCGGCCCTTTCGGCTCTCGTAGTTGGTGTAGAAAACCACGGCGGGCTGCCTCAACTCGATTTCTTTGCAGAGGACCACGCGCGCCGACGGAGCTCCGGCTGGGGATGCGGTCGCCAGCACCATGGCGTTGTAGTCCTCAGCGGCGACCTCCGCGGCCTCCTCGAGCCAACGCCGGAGAAGGATCACGGGATCATCCGCCGCCAAGTCGGGAAGGCCCGGCGAGACAAGGTTGAAGGGGCGCGGAAGCATCAGCAGCCCCCTCCAGTTGTGGCCCGTCGCGTTATGGTTTGCTGCCGCGGATCGTGGGGGCGATCAGCGTGCGACACCGCGGCCCAGTCTTGGCGCTTGTTTCCAGCACCTCGACGAGGCTCGTTCGCCTGAACTCCTCTTCGATTGTGGCGATCGCATCGTCGAGCCGGCGGTGGAGTGGACAGAGGTGCAGGTGGGCCGGGTTGCCCAGGGGGCACTTCTTGATCCGCTTGATCGGGTCTACCGCGTTCACGACGTCCAGTATGGTGATCTTGCCGGGGAGCCGGCTCAGCGTGAATCCACCATTGGGCCCACGCTGGGAATCGACGAGACTCGCCACCACGAGGTCGCGCAGGATCTTGGACAGGTACCCTTTGGGCACCTTGGTGCGTTCCGCGATCGTCTCGCTGTTGAGGGCTTCGCCTGGGCCTGTCGCGGCCAGGAATGTCATCGCCCGCAGCGCATACTCGACGGTTTGAGAGAGCATGGTTCAGAGCCTCCGTGCCGGAGCGTTCGCCCGAGGGTAAGAGCCAGATAACGATATCCGCATATCCGGCGTCGGGTCGCGGGTGTTGCCAGCGGCTATACTTCATGGTTGTACGCGGCTCCTGGGATGGCGGTTGGCGTAGTCGACCATGCCGAGGTATTGGTACGGCCGTGCCTGCACGACACGGGCGCACCGCCCGCAGCACACACGGATCATGCGGTTGGCGACCACGATGTCGAAGGGCTCATCGGTTGGAAGGATGTCGCCTTGGACGGGGCACTTGTCCGGCATGCCGTACGTCGGCGACTGGGCGGCGATGACCGCCTGGTCGAGGAGCCGCACATAGCGAACTGGATCGTCAAGAATCAGGTCGCGCTCGGCCCAACCCGAAGCCCGAAACAGCCGGTTCCCCCAGATGAAGTCCTCAGGGTTCGGGCCCAGGGGGTCACCCGATACGAGTGACACCTTGAGCGGATAGTGCGGGCGCTGGTCGAGGATCATGACCGCGTCGATGCGCTCGATGTTGGCAGCGGGGGCACGATTGAAAGCTTGAGCGCATGCGTCGCAGCACACCCGAAGCCTCCGTCCCTCTTGGATGAGCTCTGGAGATTCGCCCTTGGTGCCCAGCATCCCGCCGCAAACGGCGCACGTGCTGAGGTAGTAACTGTCCATGGAGGCCGCGGGATCAGCGGCTCGCCGTACCGGAGTGGCGGGGGGAGAGGCGATGTCCCGGGAGCCGTGCGAACAGGCTCCGATTCCTCCCAGGCTCACACAGATCGCCGGACACGCCCAGAGAACGCGGCGCTTCATGGCTCCTCCCCGCTGGATGCCCTTTTGGGGCTCGCGAGCACGCTCCCAAGAGATGTGCTCCGCAATCGCTCTTCAATGTGGGCGAGGACCGAGTCCATGCACCGGTCCAGCGGGCAGGGATCCGAGTGACCGGGGCCCTCCGGCGGGCAGGTGGCGGTTCGCCGGATCGGATCCACCGCGTTCACAATGTCCAGGAGTGTGATGTCGCCGGCCTCGCGAGCCAGGACAAAGCCCCCGTGGGGGCCGCGGAATGACTTGACCAAGTCCGCCCGAACGAGGTCACGCAAGACCTTCGACAGGTACGCTTGAGGGATGTGCGTCGCAGTGGCGATGGACTCGCTCGTGGCTGCAGTGCCGGGCAGCGAGGCGAGGCTGCTCATGGCCCTCAGTGCGTATTCGATCGTCTGAGAGATCATGCGGGTCTCCGGATAGCTCCTCACCCTCCAGAAGACTTGCGGCGGGCCTCCGCCCAAGCCCGGCGCGTCTCGACAAGCTCGCTGAATCCCTGAGCCTTGCCCCCGTATTGCTTCTGACCAAGCTCCGCCGCGGCCCTATCGGCGAAGGCAGCTAGGCCCGAGGCCATCGGTGTGCGGAGCGTCGAGCCATCGGTCACCAGAAAGACCGCTGTTTCCCCAGCGAGCCAGCCGCCCCCGGTGTGGTCGTGTACGAAGCGCCCGACCACACGGAGCTCGTTCCCGCGGGACCGTTCCAGGTCGAGCAGGCATCCGATGTCGTCAAAGAGCAGGTAGTCTCGCCGGCCGTCCTGTTCGACCAGGATTGCGGCCGAAGCGGACTCATCGTGAATGGCCATGCCGCACTCGGCGCACTCGTCGCGTCCGAGGCGGAGCGTCGGTGGGCCGCTAAGGCCGTCTCTCTCGCACGCAGCGAGCAAGGGTAACGTGAGGAAAGCAAGCGTCCCGAGTGTGCGATTCATAGCGGGGATCTCCGTGAGAGCACGGCCGCCGCCGCGGCCAGCGGGAACACCACCCAGGTCAACAGCAGCGAGCCGAAGATCAGGTGCAATCGCTGGCCGTACTCCTCGCTGGCGTACAGACCGGCGGGCCCGAGCACATCCAGAGATGCGTCAGCGGCATGCAGGCTCCACATCTTGAAGACCTGCAGCGGGTTGATCAGAGAGAAAGCCAGAAGCTCTTCGATGCGAAGTCGGAGCGCCACGGCGCCGGTCATGAGCGCCAAGTCGGAGACGAAGACAAGGGTGAGCCAGACAAAGATCGCGGTGCCCACGGCGACCGAGGCCTTTCGTGCCAGCGTCGAGATCAGCATCCCCAAGCTGAGCATCCCCAGGGCAAGCGCGAAGGAGAGTCCCGCCAACCACACGATGCTCGCCGGGCGTGTGGCCACGCCCTTCCACACCAGGATCAGCGCGCAGGCGCCGAGCCCAAGGCAGAGGCAAGCAAGGAGTGAGGCGCCCAGACCGACATACTTCCCGAGCAACACCTCCAGACGCGACACCGGCTGGGCGAAGACGTACGACAGCATGCCGCGCTCGCGGTCCGACGCGATCGAGGCGGCGCCGGCCGTGAGGGCCATGAGGGGTACAACGAGCAGGACGATGTTCACCAGCCCGGCGGAGGTGCGACCGAAGCCGGATATGCCTGTGCTGCCGGTCACCGATGCTGACACGAGCGAGACCGCGAGGCCCAGGACCGCGAACGCGAGCGTGTACAGGATGAACCATCGGCTGCTGACGGCGTCGCGGAGTTCGCGGTGCGCGATCGTGGCGATGTTGCGGATCGCCCCGGGCGGATCATGAGAAACAATCATTGTCAGGGGCAGCGGAACGCTGGTCATGGGTAGGCCTCCTCGGACGGAATCGGTGTCGTGTGCGCGGCGGCGTGTTCCAGCGATACCAGTTCAAAGTCGTCAACGGCGATTCGGGCGTCGGCCAGCACGCGGAACGGACGTGCCTTGTGCTCCGGCGTCACCGGCACGAGCAGCCCCGCGCCGTTGAACTGCGGCCGGAATCCCTCGGTCTTGAGGGTCTCGGCCGCTTGTCTCCGCACCGGCGACGCGATCGTGAGGTGCAGGACAGCCTTGTGCGCCATCTGGGCTACAAACTCCGCGCAAGGCACGACACGGACAAGGCGCCCCTGCTCGAGCACGGCGATGCGCTTGGCCAGGGATGCCACCTCCTCGGTGCGGTGCGACGCAAAGAGCATGGTGCGGCCCATGCCGGAGAGACGGACCAAGAGGGCCAGGAACTCGCCGCGACCTACGGCGTCGAGGCTGGCGGTGACCTCGTCGAGCACCAGCACGGACGGGTCACCCAGGAGGGCGATTGCCAGCGCCAGCCGCTGCTTCATGCCCCCCGACAGTTCGCGGATGCGCTTGCGCTCGTGCCCGGTCAGGCCGACCGTCGAGAGCGCCTCGCCCGCGTCCGCCCCGTTCAAGCCCTTGAGGCGAGCAAAGAACCGCACAGCCTCGGCGACACCCAGGTCGTCGTAGAACCCGATCTCCTGCGGCACGTATCCGATCTGCAGGCGCGCCCGCTTGCCATGCCGGCGGACATCGTGTCCGGCGACCTCGATGCGGCCTTGGAAGCGGAGGAGCCCGAGCAGGCACCTGATCAGCGTGGTCTTTCCGGCCCCATTGACACCCCAGAGGGCGAGACTGTCGCCGCTTTCGAGATCGAGGGACACATCGTCAACCGCCACGGTCCTGCCAAACCGCATCCCCACGTTCTTGATGTGGATCATGTGGAACCTCCGGTCGAGTTCACACGCATGTCGATGGCCCGGCCCCGAACCCGCTGGGTGCCGCGCGCAAGGGCCAGGATCGCACTCCCCACGGCCAACAGGCCACCGCCGCTGCCTGCGAGCAGAAGGGTCCGTGCGCCTTCGCGCCCGGATGCGGCTGTGAACGCGATAGGCACCGGGGCCATGAGGGGAACCTCATCGGTGAACTTGGCCTCAGGGCGAACCGCCGGGATCGCTCGGCCGACAAACTCGATCGCGTGCTGAGCGGGGCTGAACAGGAACAACCGCAGCGCCGGTTGACGGTCCATGATGTTGTCGAAGAGCGTCTGCGACTCGTGCATGAAGTCGCCCACGCCATCGCGGTTCTGGTCGTAGCCGGTGTAGTCGCTCCAGAAGTTGCCGCGCTCGCCTTTCCAGAAGCGGTTCGCGTCCAATGCACCGCGCCCGGCTACCGAGACCTGGTTGATGTTGTCGATGAAGTTGTTGTCGGTCAGCTCGTTGCCCCGGGCCGAGGGCAAGAACGTCACGCCGATGTCGTTGTAGGCGAGCGTGTTGCGGGTGAACTCACCCGGCTTCTTGTCCGTAAAGGGAGATCCGTCGATGTACACGCCCGCGCGATTGCCGGCGATGAGGTTTTCACGGATGGCGAACTGGTCCGCTTCCTTGAGCCCGATGCCGTAGCCGCTGGGGCCGCGGTTGCCAGTCAGTTGGTTCTGCGTCAACTCGATGCGGGCGCTGTACATGAGGTACACGCCCACCGAGTTCCGAGAAAACTCGTTGTGGGAGATCGTCACGTCGTCGCTGAACATGAGGTGGAGGCCGTACCGGCACTCGTGCGCACGGTTGTGCCGCACGGTGACACCGGTGGAGTACCAGATGATGGCGTCGCGGCCGTCGTGGATCGTGTTGCCCTCGATGAGGGTGCGATCCGAGCGCCACAGCCGCAGCCCGTCGCCGCGACGGGCGATGTCGAGGTTCTTTCCTCCGATGCGGTTGCCGCGGACAACGCTGTCCGGGGCCTCCCGCAGGTCGATGCCGAACAGGACGTCCTCGAGCGTGTTGTCCTCGATGGTGGCGCGCGGCGCGAGGACACGGACGGCGGCGTTCTCCTTGTCGAGATCGATGCCGGTGTTGCGGATGGTGAAGCCCCGCAGCGCGACCCGGGGGGCGCTGATCTCCACAATGTCGCCGCTCCCGCCGCCGTCGAGAACCGCATTCCCCTGCGCGACAAGGGTGACGGGCCTGTCGATGCGGAGGTGCTCGCGGTACACCCCGGCCGGCACCTCGATCGTGTCGCCCTCGGCGGCCGCGGCGATCATCTTCCCGATGACGCCGAGTCTGATCGGATCGGACGGTACGGGTGCAAATGCCGGTACGGAATGTTCCGAGCTCCTTGTCTGAGCCGCGCCGTGGTCCGCGAGGGCCAGGACCAGCAGCGCGACGATGAGGAGATGGACGGCGCGGGGCTTCACGAGACCGCCCGCCTCTCCTGGCGCATCCGCTCCAGCAGCGGCTTGTAGGCACGGCGATGGAACACAAAGCCGATGACGATGAGCACCGAGCCCGCCACGGCGAGCCAGTAGCCGGCGCCAAACTCGGCGAACGTCTTGAACTGGCCGATCCCGCCCTCGCCGATCACCGTCGGGACAAAGGGTTTGACCGATGAGGACAGTGGCGCCTCGGGATCGAGGTTGAGCCCGAACGTCCGCATCCAGTAGTGCATGTCCACGATGAATCCGACAGGAAAGGTCGCCGCGGGAAGCGCCAGCAAGACCGCCCAGCGGCTGTGGATGACTGCCGCGCCCTCAACCAGCAGGAACATGGCGATGATCATCCACACCGACACCGCTCGCTCGAAGGCCGCGGCTTCGCCGAGCGGCCGCATCCCGATGTAGTGGTTCAGGCCGTCGATCTCCCGGACATCTCCGGCCAGGTGATTCACATACGCGGTCAGGAACAGCCCGTTGGGATACTGCGGGGCGTCCAGCTCCATATGCCAGTAGGGAAAGAAGATGGAGACCAGCAGCAGAACCCGCGCGATCATGAAAATCAGCGTGGGAGTCAGGTATCGACCGCGATGCGCGCGGAGCTCATCCGCAGGCACGCGGGGGCCAATCAGCGAGTGAAGTACATTCGTCATCGTCAGGCTCCAGATCGAAAAGCCTGCGCGGCGCGTAAGCACCACGCAGGCGCGAGAAAGACTCACTTGCTCGTGGTGTCGGTCCCCCCGGCTGCCGCGCGCCCGGCCTTGGGCTTGACGTGCAGATAGCCCATCATCTCGAGGTGGAGCGCCGAGCAGAACTCGGTGCAGTAGAAGGGGTAGGTGCCCGCCTTGTCGGCGACGAATCTGACCTCGGAGTACTCGCCGGGCTCGATCGAGAGGTTGATGTTGTACGCGCCGATGCAGAACCCATGGGTGGCGTCCTGGGCGGTCTCGAGTGTCGTAATCCGCCACGTGACCTCGTCTCCCTCGTCAACCTCGACGTGCTCGGGGACGAAGTGGCTGCGGACCGCCGTCATCTTCACAAGCACCTTGTTGCCCTCGCGCGTCACCCCCTCCTGGCCCTTCTTGGGGGCGTTGGGGTCCAGCTGCTGTGTGAGGGGATTCCACCCGACTTCCGGGTAGACCTTCCACGTCTGCAGTTTGTCCGCCTTGATCATCTGGCAGTAGTGCGGCTCGCCGACGCCGATGGGCAGGTCATAGATCACCGGCATCGTCGTGCCCGTCTGGGCGATGTCGAGGAGCTGGAAGTTCTGCGGCAGGAGCGGACCCGTCGGCAGGAACCGGTCCACCGACCACTTCGACATCGAGATCAGGAACCTGCCGTCGGGGCTGACGGTGTCGCCCTCGGCGGCGCAGAGGTGCCCGATGTTGTACTGCACCGGTGTCTTATGCACCAGCTTCCACGGCTGTTCCGGGTGCTTCGACGCGTACTCCCCTCCGAGACTCCAGCGAGCGACCGCGGAATCAAGGAAGAGCGAGGTGTAGGCGTACCCCTTGTCGTCGAACTGCGTGTGCAGCGGTCCCAGACCCAGTTCGACCTGCGCCTCCTTGACGGCGTCGAAGTCCAGCACCGGCACGCCGTACTCATCGCTGCCGGTGAACTTCTTCCCGGCGATCGCCGCCTTGATCTTCTCGATCGAGTACACGGTGACGTGCGGGTCGAGCTTGCCCGCCACCACCATGTACTGCCCGTTGGGCGTGACGTCCACCCCGTGCGGGCTCTTGGGCTCGGGCGCAAAGTGCAGGATGCCCTCGGCAACGCTCGTGTCCAGCATGATCACCGGGAACCCGTTGATCTGCTTGACCTTGCCCGCTTTGAACGCTGCCTCGGCCTTGCGCCAGTCGATGATGTGCAGGTAGTCCATGTCGCGTTTGCTGGCGCCGGCCTCGAAGGGTGGGTTGCCCTTCTCGACCCCGCCGGTAGCCATCTCAACGTTAAAGGAGTTGACGAAGAAGTAGCCGTCGCTGGCGTTCTTGCCGGCGTCGGCCAAGTCCTGCCAGTAGGGCGGCAGCTCGAGTGCGAACGAGTTCGCCACGTCGATCCGGCCCTTGGTCCGGTCAAACTTCCACATCGTCACCATGCCGCGGTACGACTTCTTGTACTCCTCCGGCGGGGCGTAGCCGTAGCCGAGAACCGTGCCGTACTGCCCGCCCTCGATCACGTACTCGGTGTTGGGCGTCACGAACGCGGCCCCGTGGTCGCTGATGGTGAGTGGGTTCTTGACGATCTGTTTCGTGTCCCAGTCCCGCAGATCGATAACGCCGAGCCGGGCGTTGGCCTTGTCGCCGATGAACAGGAACTGTCCGTCGTAGTCGCCCTTGGTTTCGGAGAGAGCGGGATGGTGCGTATCACCCCAGTTCACCGGCGTGCCGTTGATCTTCAACGACTCCAAGACGTGGTCGTGCTGACCGCCGAACCCGTATCCCTGCCACGATTCGGGCGTGAACACCGCGATCGTCCGGAGCAGCCTCATGCTCGGCACCCCGATTGCGTACACCTGGCCGCTCTGCCCTCCCGAGGAGAACAGCACGTACTCATCGTGCCGGCCGCTGGGTGTGAACGTCTTGGCCGCGGCCATCAGGTCGTCGACGTTGAGCTTCCGCTCGTTGGCGATCTTTGTCAGGCTGGCCACCTGCTCGGGCAGGAGTTCGACGGGTTGGGCCTCCTGCTGACCGCCTCGCCTCCGACGGCCCTCTTGCGCGGCGGCCTCGCCGGACAGGACGGACAGCAACGCTCCCGCGACGGTTACGATGAGAAGCGTGGTGGCTCGGGTGTGGCGAACGGGACGATTCATGCGCGGTTCTCCGGATGGGCGGTGGCGAGAGGCTCGAACGCGAGCGTTCGCCCCGCGAGGGTGCGGATTACTTGATGGCGGGCGTGGTCACGGGCTTATCCCCCTGCAGGGTCCGCAGGTACGAGATGATGTCGAGGATGTCGTCGTCGGAGAGCGCGGGATTGCCGCCCTTGGGAGGCATCTGAATCCCGGTCGTGTTCTTCGGGTCCGTGGGCGTGCGGCCCTGCTTGATGAACGCGAGCAGGCCGTCGTCGTCTAGGCTCTGCACGAACGAGTTCTTTACGAGTGCCTTGCCATTCCCCTGGACACCCACGCCCGCCTTGCCGTGGCAGGCGATACAGGTCGAGTGGAAGAGCTTGTCTCCGCTGGCGATGTACTCGGCGAGCTCGGCATCTCCACCGGCAGCCTGGAGCGCAGCCGTTTTCTGTTCTTCCGATGGGGCCGCAGCGACAACTGCCGGTAACTCCGGCATGCGTCGGGGATCCTGGAGACCACGCACAAACGCCACGATGTGCCGGAGATCATCATCCGTGAGGTCATCGCGGCCGCCCTTGGGAGGCATCGCCACGGGGCGGGCGTTCGGTCGGCCCATGACCAGGAACTGCCGAAGCTCGTCGTCCGTGCGTCCGGCGACAAAGTCGCTCTCGACAAGATTCTTGCCGAGCCCCACGACGCCCGTGCCCTGCGGGCCGTGGCAGGCAATACACGCCGAAGTGAAGAGATCGCGCCCCCGTACGGCGTCAGACACGGGGACCATGCCTTCCGCGGGCGCGGCGATAAGGCGCTCGTAGGCCTGCGCCGCCCAGATCACGGCGAGACGCGCATCCTCTTTCTCGCGCCAGTCGCCATACACAAACCAGGTTCCGATCCCCAGGATCGGGGCCATGATCAGGCAAGCCCATAGGAACGCGATGCCCACCTCCCGGAAGCCGCTGTCCGTCGGCGGGCGCCACTCGTCAGGCGTTCGTGCCTTGGCACGGGTTGCCGTCCCGTTCTCGCGCGCCGTGCAATCAGGGGAGAGCAGGGTCCTGTCCGGCCGCGTCCGCTCAACGTCAGCTTGAACTGCCATGCGAAGCCTCCGAGTCGATCGTCGATGGACCATATCTAGAGTTCTATGTAGATATATCGACCTTCAGAGGCGGAGTCAAATCGCGGCGCTGTTTTTTCCTGCCCTTCACGCGAGAATGAACCGTACAGAACACGAATCGTCGCCGCCCCGTTCGGGTGAAGAGCCAGCCCGTCCTTGCCGTTTGCGGCTGGTTCGCGCAGCGTGCCTCGGCGTGAGCCAGGTCATTGCGACGGGAAAGACGATCCAGCGTCGCCGCAGCATCCGGGCCGGCTATACTCCATATGTGTATCCAGTTATTGATCACTAGATCTCCCCACACGGCCCGGTGAACGAATTCCGCCGACGCCTAGGGACCACAGTTGAGCATCTCCTCAACACACGCCGTGCCTGGAGTCATCATGAACAAGCGATCGTGGGCCGAACCCTTCAAGATCAAGATGGTTGAACCCCTTCGGATGACCACCCGTGAAGAGCGGGAGCGGGCCATCCTCGATGCGGGGTTCAATACCTTCCTCCTGCGCAGCCGCGATGTCTACATCGATCTGCTCACCGACTCCGGTACGAGTGCGATGAGCGACCGACAGTGGGCGGGCATGATGATGGGCGACGAGGCGTACGCGGGGAGCGAGAACTACTACCACCTCGAAGAGGTGGTCCAACGCTACTACGGATACAAGTATCTCATCCCAACCCACCAGGGGCGCGGCGCGGAGCACCTCCTGTCCACGCTGTGCATCAAGCCCGGCGATCTCGTGCTTGGCAACATGTACTTCACCACAACCAAGGCGCACCAGGAACTCGCCGGCGGCCGCTTCGTTGATGTGATCTGCGATGAGGCGCACGACCCGAACGACCCTTCGCCGTTCAAGGGCAACGTGGACCCGAGCAAGCTCGAACGGGCTATCGACACCGCCCCGCCCGGGCGCGTCGCATACCTTTGCCTTCAGATGAACGTCAACATGGCCGGCGGGCAACCGGTCAGCCTGGACAACGTGCGACAGGTCTCCGACATTTGCCGCGTCCGTGGAGTACGCGTGTTTCTTGATGCGACTCGGGCGGTGGAGAACGCCTACTTCATCAAGCTCCGTGAACCCGGTCAAGCCCACCGTTCCATCTCCGAAATCCTCCTTGAGTTGTGCTCTCTCACGGACGGGTGTACGAACTCCGCCAAGAAAGACTGCTTGGTCAACATCGGGGGCTTTCTGGCCGTCAACGACCCGGACTTGGCGGAGCAGGCCCGCAACCTGGTGGTTGTGTACGAAGGGCTGCACACCTACGGGGGATTGGCCGGTCGCGACATGGAAGCAATGGCGATCGGGATCGAGGAATCCGTGCAGTTGGACCATGTGCGCGCCCGTGTCGGACAGGTCGAGTATCTCGGGCAGAAACTGATCGACGCCGGCATCCCCATCGTCCGCCCCATTGGAGGCCATGGAGTGTTCCTGGATGCCGCCAGGATCCTGCCGCACATAGCGAGAGAAGAGTTCCCCGCCCAGGCGCTGACGGCCGCTCTCTACGTGGATTCCGGCATCCGATCCATGGAACGCGGCGCGGTTTCTGCGGGCCGTGATCCGGACACCAATGAGAACGTCTTCCCGAGCCTGGAGCTCGTCCGCCTCACTATTCCCCGGCGCGTCTACACCCAGGCTCACATGGATGTGACGGCCGAATCGGTGATCGAGGTGGCATCACGCGCCAAGGAAGTTCAAGGCATGCGATTCGTCAGCGAGCCAAAGTATCTGCGGTTCTTTCAGTCGCGCTTCGAGCCCATGCCGGCGAGAGCGTCAGCAGACGCGTCAACCCGGCGCATTCGTGCTATCCCGTCTGATGCGGTCCGATAGCGGCGCCTTCGTCACCTCGCGCCCACCGAGCATCACCTCACGAACAAGCACGCGGCCGAGCGGAAGCGCCACCTCGCGAACGGAGTCACCTACAGGATACTGGGGTCTCTCGGCACCGCGATCATTGCCTTCGCGGCCACCGGCGATGCGAGGATCGGCGCCTCGATTGGCGCACTGGATAGTGTCGTTAAGATCGGCTTCTACTACGCCCATGAGCGCGCCTGGCATCGGGTCCGATGGGGCGTTCACCGAGCGGCGTCGGCTGCAACGCGGAACTCCGTGAGGATCGAACCGCAGGGCCGGCCTCGATCATGCCCGCCTCCAACGCCCAAAAGCGGATCCATCTCACCATGTTCTTGCCGACGCCGAGATCGACCATCGCGTCCGCGCTGAACCCGCTCGGACGCTGCCGGCAGAATCGAACGCCTGTAGCGAGCCAACCGAATCGGAGCGGGAAGCTCTCGTGACCGGAGAAGCGTGGACGGATACCGCCTGTCTGGATGGCGGGG
Source organism: Phycisphaerales bacterium (assembly GCA_020847535.1). Taxonomy (GTDB): domain Bacteria; phylum Planctomycetota; class Phycisphaerae; order Phycisphaerales; family UBA1924; genus JAEUJB01. The sequence continues at coordinate 59,434 of JADLBU010000100.1, read as the reverse complement.
CGGCAGTCATCCAGGCATCGTACCCGTTGCAGCGCCTGGATGGAAGGCCGCCCGGTCATCCAGGCGCAACTAGAGCGTCCTCACGCAGCTCGTGGCGAGTAGCCGCAGTGTCGGAAGCAGTCCTGCGCGTCGGAGGGCGTGATAAGGTCCAGGATCTTCTGCATGGCGTTCCAGAGGGCATCGCGGGTGCGGCAGGCCAGCGACCGAAGCAGGCATTTGATCTTGGCGAAGACCAGCTCGATGGGGTTCAGGTCGGGGCTGTAGGGCGGCAGGAACACCAGGCACGCCCCCCTCTGCTCGATCAGCTCCCGGGTTCGCTGACGCTTGTGGCTGGAGAGGTTGTCCATGACCACGATGTCCCCGGGGCGCAATGCCGGGCCCAGCACCTGCTCCACGAACGCCTCGAAGACGTCGCCGTTGACCGCCCAGTCCACCACGGTGGAGCATCGCATGCCCTCGAGGTCCAGTGCCGCGATCAGCGTCGTCGCCTTCCAGTGCCCGTGCGGGATCTTGTCGATCAGCCTCTGCCCGCGTGGCGCCCGCCCCCGCAGCCGCGTCATGTTGGTCTTGGCCCAGGTCACGCCCGAGATCGAAGACCGCGGCCAGCACTTGGCAATCACGCTCCACATCCAGATCAAGCGCCACGACGGACGCCACCTGCTCCTCATCTGGACTGGTCACGCCAGGCCCAGGCCATCGGGGCGTAAGTCACGCGGTCTGACTCCTCCAGCATGTGAAACTCGCTGCTTTCCGTGAACGGACCGCTCGGCGACGGCGGAACCCGCGCCGGTCGCGTCACCGACAATGCATCCCGCGCCACGTTCGGCACCGAGGTCCGAGAAGGCCAACCCGCGAAATCTGAACTGCCGGAATCGGGCCCCAGCTACTTTCGCGCGATACCGGGACCACCTGACGAACTCCGTTTGTTTCGTTCGGACTCGAACCCTCGGTTAGGTCCGGATTCCCCGACAAACTTCGGTAAAAAAATAGAAAGCTGGAGACCCGAACACCGTCGAGTCTCCTGATCAAGCGGAGAGAGATTCTAGACTCGTCAAGTGGTCTCTCGGAGGGGTTTGGGCGCGCCTTTGGCGGTCCGAGATGGGCGTTGATGTTGTCCGATGTGTCACCCTTTTTGCGGTTTGGCGCCGCTACTGATCGCTGCATCAATCTGTGACTCATATCGTGATTCCTGGCACGGTCAGCGGTGTGGCCCTGTGGGCCTCCCAGCACAGCGAATCAGGAACAGAAACCATGACTTGGGACATTCTCATCGGTTGCGCAGTGATCGTCATCGCTCGGATTGGCGACGTTTCACTCGGAACAATGCGCACCGTGGCGGTGGTCAGTGGCCACCGTGGTCTGGCATGGCTCTTCGGGCTCCTCGAGGTGATCATCTGGGTGTTCGCGGTGTCCGCGGTCATCGCGCACATCCGGACAGAGCCGGCTTACGGGGTCGCCTTCGCGGTAGGGGCCGCGACCGGCAACTACGTCGGGGTGACGCTGCAGCGATGGCTGCCGTTCGGTGACCAGGTTGTCCGAATCTTCACTCGCAAAGGCACTGTGCTCTTCGAGGACCTTCGCAGCAAGGACTTCGGCGTCACAGAGTTTCAGGGCGGCGGTCGGGATGGTCCTGTATCGATGCTGTTCGTGCAGGTGCGTCGCGCCCGCGCAGCTCTCGTCGTGCGCGCCGCACGCAAACTTGACCCGGGATGCTTCTACACGATCGACGACATCCGCGTCGCGAACACCGCCATCAACAACTCCCTCCCGACCAGCACTCAGTCATGAAGCAGGGCATTGCGAGCGGCCCTGAGTTGAGCCTCCGCATGAACACCGCGCTAAGCCGAGATTGACGCCCTGCATCGGGCAACCAAGGAGATTCCCATGATCGACAACAAGAACATCGTCGTCGCCCTCGACTTCTCGCCTTCCTCTCGCGACGCTTTGCGCCAAGCCCAGCGCATCGCCTGCTGGAGTGGCGCGGCGCTTCGGGCCATCCATGTTGTTGATGCGCCGGCCTTCACGCCCGCTCCGCCAGTCTTGCTCCCATTCGTCCTTCCGACGCAGACCGACCTTGTCGCAATGGCGAAGCATCAGCTCGAAGAGTTCAAAAAGGGGCTCGATGGTGAACTCCTGCCCGAGGTCGAGTTCCGCATCGGCAGCCCGGCGATCGAGATCGCCAGTTACGCCCGCGGTGCGGACCTGCTCGTGATGGGGACGCACAGCGTTGACGACGAGCGAAGGGGTATCGGAACGATCGCTTCCGCGTGCGTACGCCGCGCCGACTGCAAGGTGCTCCTTGTGCGCCGCGGCCAGAAGGGTCCGTTCCGCAAGGTCGCCGCGTTCGTCGACTTCGCGGATACGTCGCGTGAGGTGCTGGAGAAGGCCATCCGCGTCGCGGCCCGTGATGGCGCGGCTCTTTCGATTGTGCATGTCTATGACGATCCGTGGGCCGGCCGGTCTCCCCGGGGTGCGGTCGCGGACACCATGCCGGAGTTCAGGGTCAAGTACCGGGAAGCGGTCGAGGAGCGTTTGCGTCAGTTCTGCGAACCCGTCGCCCACGAAGCCAGCGCGCTGAAGGCCGTCTTCCGAGCCATCGAGCACAATCGCGGTTGGGAGGGCTACGCGTGGGGACTGGTTCGGTTCATCCACGATGAGGAAGTGGACCTCGCCGTCCTGGGAACTCGCAACACTTGGAACCCACGTGACTTCCTGATGGGGTCCACGGCGGAACGGGTTGTTCGAGACGCTCGCTGCTCGATCGTCGCGCTCAAGGGCGCGCCCTCAGTGACCAGCGCTGGGGCGGAGTTGAAGACGCCCGGATGACCACTTTGCTCCAAGTCCGTTGGCATGAGCGTGCCAGCTCATCACGGTGGCGGCGGAGCCGTCCCTCGGCACCAGTCGGAGGTGTGGCTGCCCGCGTTCGCGCGGGAAGGTCAGGCGAGGGCACGAGCCTTGTCCGCCGTGCCGAGAACGCCCCCGATCCGCTTGCGCAACGCGGGCAGCACGTCGCGCTCGAACCACGGGTTCCGCTTGATCCAGTGCCGATTGCGTGGCGATGGGTGCGGGAGCACGATCCGCCGCGGAAGCAGCGAGCACGCGGCCCGCACGCCCTCGGTCAAGTCCTCAGCCTCCGCTGCAAGGCGTATGGTGGATCTTTCGAAGGCGTAGCGGCCGACGTAAACCGTGAGTTCGATCCGAGTGAGCGTGGGCAGGATCTTGGGATGCCAGAGCGTCGCGCACTCCGGCCGCGGCGGCTTGTCACCCGCCTTGCCCTTGCCGGGATAGCAGAACCCCATCGGCACGATGGCGAAGAGCGATTCGTCGTAGAACTGAGCATCGGTCACACCGAGCCACTCTCGGAGGCGCTCCCCACTCTTGTCACTCCACGGCACACCGGTCTCGTGCGCGATCCGGCCCGGCGCCTGGCCGATGATGAGCACGCGTGACGACTCGGATGCAACCACCAGCGGCCTGGGCTCGTTGGGCAGATGAAGCTCGCACACCCGACAGCGTCGCACCTCGCGCAGGAGCGGCAAAGACGTCGTGGGCCGGCGCGACATCACCGTGATGACCCCGGCAGCCTCGGCGCCATCGTCTCCGCCATCCGGCGGGCCATGGCGATCAGAGGCGTGCGTGCTTCGGAACTCACGGCCTGTCCGACGGCCAACTCCCAAAGCTGAAGCCATCTCACAAAGTGCTCGGGGCGGATCTCCGCAATGCGCTTATGAACCTCCAGAGGGTGTCCGTGGTACCGACCGCTGCGATAGATCGCCGAACTCCAGAAAGCTCTCATCACTTCCAGATGCTTCGCCCAGTCCGACACCCTGCTCTCGAAAATCGGTCCGAGTATGGGATCCTCGCGGCCAAGCGCGTAGAAGCGTTCGACCAACCGAGCGATCTCGGCCTCCGGCTCCCGAAGCGGCGGATCAGCGTCAACCGATTGACCGGCAATCGGGAGTTGGTGAGATGGTCGAGCAGTCTGAGTCATCGGGCTCCACCTTGAAACGGATCGAGGTCGAGACATCGTCACGTGCTCATCGGCCCCGGCACCCGTGCGATCCTGCTCACGCACCGCGACGGCCTCGGCATCAACAGAATGGTACTCGGCCCGTTGTCCTGCTCAACGAACCGCGCCTCCCACACGTCGCGCTTCCAGAAGATTGGGGAAGTCTCCGCTCCGAAGCGGGTGGATGCGCCGGCCATCATCGCATGACGACGGACCATGATCGCTGCGCGGGCGCGTTGTCTGGTCGGTGCCGCGTTCCATGCTCATGACGAACTGGATTACCATGCACCTCTCCGCGTTGGCAGCAGCCGCTGCCCTGGGGGTGCTCTGGCTGGCGGAGGGCCTGTACCCGGTCTTTGCGCATAGGCGCCCCAGGTGGGAGTACGCAGCGCGGAACGTGATGCTCGGGCTCCTGAACAGAGGTGCCCGAGCAGTGTTCTTCCCAGGGGCGCTGGTCATGGTGGCGACGACGACCGAGCGCATGGACGCCGGGCTGCTGCGAATGGTCTCGCTTTCCGCATGGGTCGAGACCGTGCTTGGCATCATTCTGCTGGACTTGGCCAGGTACGCGTGGCACGTGGCCTCTCACCATTGGCCACTGCTGTGGCGATTCCATGCGGTGCATCACCACGATGACGCCGTGGACTCCACGACCGCGTTCCGGTTTCACATTGGCGATGTGATGGTCGGATCGTTCGTGACGCTCGCGGTCGTCGGCTCTCTGGGTTTGCGGGTTGAGCACGTCCTGGTCTATGAGTTGCTGCTGATGCCGCTCTCCATCTTTCGCCACGGCAACATTCGACTCCCCGGACGTGTGGATGGATTGATGAGCTGGCTGATCGTCACGCCACGGATGCACTGGCTTCATCATTCACGGTGGATCGCCGAGACCAACTCGAACTACTCCCCCCCGTTCTCACTCTGGGACAGAGTCTTCGGCACATTCAGGGTTCGCAGCGATGCGGCCGGGATCCGGTTTGGCCTGGACGGCTACACCGACACGGATCACACCACACTCCGGGGTTGTCTGGCGACGCCGCTCCGCCCGATCAAGAGCCGGCCGGGACACGACACCCGCCTTGGCGTGGAGAATAGGCGGTCGGCGCCTGATGCTGCGTGTCTACGAAGCGGTGCAGGGCGCTCGCTCACGGCCTGTCGGCCGCGGTCGTGAGCCTGTTGTCCAGGATGCCGTCGCGGATGGGTTGCGAGGCCGCCTCTAAGGGAGCCTCCCTCCCGTGCCGTTCGCCGGACCGAACGGCAACGGGTTCGTCCTGGGAATCACCGCACAACTCGCGCTCGGCCTGAACCCAGTCCGATAGGTGATCCCCGGCCCCACCCTTGCGTGCCAGGAAGATTTCGTAGGCGCGGTTGCGGATGAGATCGGGCTTTACCTCAACACGCGCCGACAGTTCGTGCGCCGCCTGACGCGCCGGTCTTCCGTTCCTGTTCCTGCGGCCTGTGGTGGTGATCGTGCTCATGGTGTGCTCCTTTGGTGTATGTGGTGGGAGGCTTTGCGCGGTCCAACACGACCGCCGTGTTGGGCCTGACGCTGCTGACGGAAAGCGTCTAACAGGTCGAGCGTCGTGATGATGACGGCGGGCAACTCGTCCGTATCCACCAGGATGACACGGTGAATGCGCCTATCACGCATGAGTCTCGCGACAGCGGCGATCGTCGTGTCCGGCGTGACCGTCACGTGGCCCTGCATCGCAGAGTCTTCGACCGTGTCCTCGCCCCCTTGCTCGATGAGAACCTCGAACAAGTACGCGGGTGAGCAGCCCGGAGCCGCCGCCGAACCGGCGCGAAGCAGATCGGTCTTCAGGACCACCCCGATCAGATCCCTATCCTGATTGACGACCGGAGCACTGGCGATCCTGCTCTCCGACAACACGTGGGCGAGGTGACGGATCGTCGTCGATGCCTCGAGCCGCAGCGGCTCGGCAGCCATCACATCCTCGGGCTTCGTTGCGGTGTTCGTGGAGATCATGTGGGTCTCCTTGAGTATCGATGCTGGTCCTGTTCCTGCCCCGCTCCCGAATCACCTCCGCATGGTTCTGCCGTGAGCGACGCGCCGTATCCGGTCTGCCGGACTGCGCGGATCAAGTCCGCCGACTCGCACAGCGGACCGTGGGTGATGGTGGCCCGTGCTCGGTAGAGGTTCACATCCGCCTCCTTCACCCCCGCGACCGACTCGAGTGCACACGCGATCTGCTCTCGACACCGGTTCCCTCGCATCCCCGCGATCAGCAGTACGGTCCTTGTGGTTCCTGGCGTCATCACGTATTAGCCCCTGCCGCGTGATCTCGCTGCGGCGCTCTTGATTGCGGCCTTGCCAGCCCTCCCATTGTGCGGCTTGGTCCCGCTTTCACCGACTTGAGGCGCCGCAAAGCGTCGGCACGCTGCCGCGGCCGAGTAGGCTGTGCCGCGCGGCGAGTCGCTCGACCGAGTGCCATCTGCTCGGTGTGGTCGGGGTCACCGATCCATTCGCCGAACAGTTCCGTCCCTGTGGCCGCTGCGCCGGAGGGCACAACAAGGGCCACTTCCGTCTCGCGCGCCCCGGCCCGGACCTGCCCGACTATCCGCTGGAGGTGGCGCTCGGCTTCGATCCAGTTCAACTGGTCGTTGCCGCCGTACAGGTTCCATAGCTCCTCGGCGATCGCTGAGACGAGGCGGTGGGTCACGTCGAGTTCGCGTTGCGGATCTTGAATCGGGCGAATGACGAGCTTCATGTCGCGGCTCCATGTGTTGATGCCGACGGTTATCCTGATGCGATCATCATCGCTCCGGCTGTGCGTCCCGCTACGCGACGATTTCCCCAATCGGACCTGGCCATGACGTCACGCGTTCCAGCAGAGGAAGGCGTCGATCGTGCCCTCGCCTGAGCCTGGGGTTCCGGTGGGGCGCTGGTGTGCCGGAACGTCAGCCCTCGAGCGTGTCTGCGGTGCATGTCCATTTGGTCTCCAACGACACCCCGCCAGCCTGCGTAGCGCGGTCCGTTCAACTTCCCGCTGGGCCCGTCGCCGCTCTCGGGTGTTGAAGACCGTTGCCCACAGTTCAGGGTTCATGAGAAAGAGCAGAACGCCGAAGGCCATCATTCCGAGTCCCATGGCGCCATCGACCAGCAGCGCCACGAACCCACCGGTGATCAGAGTCACACCGACCGCCGCCATGATCACCCGGCGAATCCTCCGCGGCCCCAACTGCGGATATGCAGGGCGACCATCGACCGAGATCCTCTCGATCTCGTCTGCGAGCCGGTCCCTCGGAAGGTCTCGGTACGCAACAGGTTCCGCAGCTCGAACGACGGCCGTGTTGATGGCGGGCTCACGCGAGCTGTGTTGTGCGGTGTTGTAGTTCATGATGCCTCCAAACGTCGGCGCGGGGGTACTCGACGCCAACTGGACCATCATGGTCGGAGCGCTGGGGTGGTTCTGCGCGCCAATCTCCCCAATCTCGGCGCAGGCAGAGCTTGGCTCACTCCTCCGGGGCGGAGTCCAGCGACTCGGTATCCAGCGAACGACGGGCCTCTACGGAACGGGCGGTTGAGTGCCATTGCGGACCATCGGCGCGATGCGCTCAACGCCGTGGCTTCCCATCTCCCGCTCCATCCACCGATGGATCACGAACCACGTGGCCAGCCCGATGCAGACCAAGCCGAGCATCAGCAGCGGGTACGCCACCCACCACGGAACACCCTCGGTCATCATGGTGAACTCAGACATACCGCCGATGCCGACGACGAGGCCCAGCGGAAGCATGACGACGTTGATGACAGTCAGGTTCTTTAGCAGCATGTTCATGTTGTTGTTGATGATGTTCCCGCGCGCATCCATGAGGCCAGAGAGCACCTGCGAGTAAATCGCGGCCTGGCGGGCGCACTGGGTGTTCTCGATCATCACGTCGTCCAGTAGCTCCGTGTCCTCGGCGGCAAGGCCCAGCCGCTCTGCCGACGCTCTGAGGCGGGCTAGCGCGCCGCCGTTGGCTTCGATGGCGTTGACGTAATACACCAGGCTTTCTCCCAGCGAGAACATTCGCAGCAGGTGCTCGTTGCCGATCGACATGTTGAGCTTCGTTTGCACCTCCCGCGCCATCGCCTTGATGACCCGGAGATGGTCGACGTAGTGGCGCATCATCTCCAACAGCTCCCGCAGCACGAGATCGTGCAGCGAGCGGATCGGGCGCGGACGCCTCTGCCCAAGCGACAAGGGTTCGTTCGCGGTGACGATGGTGAGGCGATCCCGATGGAGCACGATGCCGACGGACGAAACCTCGAACATCCCCGCGGTGCGGAACGACGCGGGGTCCGGTCGCTTCCAGATGATGAAGGCCTGATCGCCCTCGATCTCGACGCGTGGAACTTCCTCCGGGTCGAGTGCCGAGTTGAGCGCGTGCTCGTCGATGTCACACGAAGCCATCAACTCCGCTCGCTCTTCGGGCGTGGGCGCCGAGTAGACGCGGATGTGTCCGTTCCCGCCCGTCGCCTCCACGATCCGGCCCTCGTCGATGGTGAAGTCCTTCCGCATGGCTTCGTCCGATCCGCCCACACGGGCTTCGCCGGCCCATCGCCGGCTCCCTCATCACCTACTTGGCCGCGCAATAGGCTGCCGTTCGCCGTGACTTTAGCTACCTGTCGTTGACGGGCGATAGACCGCGGCGGGCAAACGGGCTCGCGGAGGAATCATGGGACACCACGCAGCCCCCTACGGAAGCGCAGACCGCCATTGCCAACCACACCGCACAGCATCCTTCTGAGAGTCGTCCCCGGTAGGGAATGGCGGCGCTCGGTCGCCAAAGATCCACGCGCCCCACCCACGCGCCCAGTGGTGCTGGCACGAGGTCGTTCAGCCGCGGTTGCCCAACGTGTCATCCCGGATGGGGTGCGAACTCACCTTTGAACGATGCTCAACTTTCGCCAGGGCGATTGACATCGGGCGCGTCTTGCGGCGCGCCTTTCAACTCCTGCTCCGCTTGGACCCAGTCGGACAATTGGTCACCTGGCCCATCATGGCGGGCCTGGAAGATCTCGTACGCCCGGCGGCGGATGAGTTCGGGCTTGACCTCGGCGAGCACGGACGCCCCAAGCCGTGGCTGGCTCGACGAGGTTCCGCTGTTCTTGCTCGCGGTCGGGCTCATGGTGTGCTCCTTTGGTGAGGGCGCGAGCGACGCGCAGCGGCCCAACGGCGGCGACGCTCGCTTGGTACCGCTCCAGATAGACACCCATCAGGATTACCGTCAACACGTGCGGACCGCCATGCGAGCATTTCCCCAATCACGCGCGCCACATCGGCGATTGGGGATGTTTCCGCGTGCGCAGCGCGACAGCGCCGCCCAATACTACCCAACTCGATCTCTTGGTTCGCAGAGGCAGGAAGCCATAAGCCCTCATTCACGGCGAGAACAGACAAGGAGTTCAGATGTGTCGGGAAACGAAGCGCCGACGAGGCGGTTCTGGCCGAGGCCGGCCCGGTACTGCGCAAGCCTCGTCGCCCCAGAGCTCGGGCGATGTTGTCCGCATCCCAAATGCGACGGATCTAGAACCTCCGAAGGATCCGCAGGGAGAGACTCAGAGCACGGCCGCGACCGCTAAGGCTCTAGCGAGATGGGAAAACGAGGGCGGACGCGTGGTGGGAGCGGGTCAACCGCTCTCCTGAATGGAGGCTTGGGCACCGCCTGTGCGCGTACACTTTCGTCCAATGCCCTCCGACCACGTCCAGCGCAAGAGACAGTCGGCCGCCACGAAGCCGCCTACGTCCAACGCCGTCCCCTACAAGGCGGTCGTTGACGCCGCGCTCGACCCGATTGTCACCATCGACAGCACGGGCGACATCCAGTCCGCCAGCGACTCGGTGCAGCGAGTGTTCGGCTGGACACCCGCGGAGCTCATTGGACGGAACGTCAGCATCCTCATGCCCGAGCCGCATCACTCAGCCCACGATGGGTACCTCGCCAAGTACCACGAAACCGGACGGACCGAACACCTGAACCGCGCCCGACGGTTCGAGGCCGTCCGCAAGGACGGGTCGCTCTTCCCGCTCGAAGTATCCGTCTCGCGCGTCGATGTCCCGGGAGAGGCGGCGCCCCTGTTCGTCGGCATCATCCGCGACCTGAGCGAGCGCGTCGAAGGGGGGACCGGGGACGAGGGTGTCGGAGAACGTGGGGCCGAACCACACGGCATGCGTACGAAGCCAGTAGACAACACCCGGCTGTACGAACTCCTCGCCGAACAGACCGCCGCCCTCCAATCGGCACATCTGAGGCTGCGTATGACGGATCGCCTGGCGTCGATCGGCGCCTTGGCCGCGGGCCTGGGTCACGACATGAACAACGTGCTCATGCCGGTCCGGGCCCACCTCGAGGCCGCCCGCACGATGGCCCTGGTCCCGGAGGTGCGCCAACACGTCGATGCCGTCCACAAGAGTGTGACGTACCTTCAGCAACTGGCCGATGGCTTGCATTTCCTTGCGCTTGATACAGATGGTGAAGATATCGAACGATCCGCGACCGACCTGGGAACCTGGTGGTCACAGGTCGGCCCGCTGCTCACCAAGGCTGTGCCCAAGCACGTGAAGGTCACGGTGTCCCTGCGGAGCGGTCTGCCGGAGGTCGGCGTTTCGGCGCACGGGCTCACACAGGCCGTTTTGAACCTGGTGGTGAACGCGGGCGAGGCGATCCCAGCGGACCGAAAGGCACGCCAGGGACGTGTGCGAATCTGGGCGGAGGCGGCCAAGAAGGGCACGTATGTCCGGCTCGGTGTCAGCGACAATGGCCAGGGCATGCCTGCGGAGGTTCAGCGGAACGCCCTTGAGATGTTCTACACAACCAAACCGCGCGGGCTGGGCACGGGGCTTGGCCTTCCACTTGTAGCCAGAGTGGTCAACCGCGCCGGCGGGTCGGTCCAGATTGAGTCGAAGCCCGGCAAGGGCACGACCGTGGCGATCCTGCTTCCCGTCGCGGGAATCGGTGGCCGAGCGGCCCGACCGTCGGAGGCCCCGCACGCAGTGATCACACTGGCGGACGGACGCGCCGCGGCCTTGGTCCGGCATCTGCTCGAAGTGTCCGGCGCCCGGGTAGCGCCCGGCAGCGACCCGACCGACGCGGACATCTGGGTCTTGGAACCCACGAAGGCCGGGCTTAGCGGCGCCAAGGTCTGGCGCACGCAGCACCCTCATGGGGAGCTGGTCCTGTTCGGTAGGCCTGGGGCCGGTTCAACGCGAGCGTGGAACTCGCTTCACCCGGTTACAATCGACAACCGCGATGACGTGAACGCCATCGGTGCGGCGTTGGGCCGTGCGATCATCGATTCCTGAATCAGGAGCTTGCTCGCCGTGCCCAAACGCGTAGCCCGCCCGCCCCGCACCAATAAGCCGAGCCTTCCCGGACCGGCCTCATCGGTGCCGAGCCGCACCGGTGCGCGGCGGTCTGCGCAGCACGCCGCGCGCGAGGTCGTTGCCCCCCGTACCTCTGCACCGCGAGAGGACGACGCCGGCATCCGCGTGCTGTGCGTGGACGACCATGCCGTGCTGGTGGAAGGACTGAAGGCGAAGTTCGCTGTCGAGAACCGAATCCGCATCGTCGGAAGCTTGGCGAGCGCAGAGCGACTGTTGGAGGAGATCGCCCGCCTCCATCCTGACGTCATCCTGCTGGACATCGAGATGCCGGGCCCGGACGTGTTCGAGATGGCCGACCGCCTCCGTCACGCGCACCCGAGATTGCGCTTTGTCTTCCTCAGTGCCCACATACGCGACGGCTATCTGGCGGCCGCGTACAAGTGTGGTGCCTGGGGGTACTTCGCCAAGGGGGATGAACTCGACGACATCGTCGCGGGCATTGGGGAGGTCGCCCGCAGCGCCGCCGGCACGTTCGTCATGGGCCCGAAGGTGCGGGCGCGCTGCCGGCCGGTGACGACGGGCATCGCCCGCCCTCCGCGCGGGAGCACTGACGCCGGCCTCTCGACGCCGCTCGCGTCTCTCTCGTCACGCGAAGTCGAGATTCTCCGCCTCATCGGCAAAGGCCTCTCACGCGTACAGATCGCCGATGAGCTCAGCCGCAGCCCCAAGACCATCGATCGCCACCAGGACCGCATGCTGAAGAAGCTCGGCGTCTCTAGCCGCGCCGACCTCATTCGCTTGGCGATCCGCGAGGGGTTTGCGGAGGCGTAGCCGAGCGGTTCGCATCAACCCGCGAACGATCGCCACAGGACGAGGATCACGGCGACGCACGCCGTTTCCATCGGCAGCCGGGCATCGACCCAGTCGCGCACCCGGACCGGCGCCGCGAGACGCAGGGAAACCGACGACACTACCGTCACCGCCGCCCACGCCAGCCGAGCCGGCGCAGGTAACACAGGAATCAGAACGAGCCCCAAAGCGATGCAGAGCCGAACTGCCAGCGCGGTGTTCCACGCGCGCGTACGCCCCAGATGTGTTGGAAGCGTGCTCGTGCCATGGCGGCGATCAGCATCCTCATCGTCCAGATCGCAGAGGACCGCGTCGGCGAAGACACGCATCGCGAGGTGCGCGCATGAGACACTCAGCGGCACGGCGTGAGCAACCGCGACCTCCCACACGATTCTCAGGCCGGCCCCCGGGTGGACGGCGGCAATCGCAACGACCACAGCAAAGCCCGTGATTCCGGCCGCGACGTAGGCATTCTTCAACAGAACGATGTCCTTGGGCCTTGGGCGACCGGTGCGCGGTCGCGCGGCGTAGACCAGAACACCCGCGACCGCGAGGACCGGGACGGCCGCGGCCCACGCTGAGAGGCCCTTCCCCAGACACACCGCCGCCGTCAGCAGCAACAGGATCAGGACGCGCACCCGTGTCGAATGTTGCGCCAGAAACGCGAAGCGGGCCGGGTGCGCCTGCGCGTCGGCTGGATCCAGCCAAGAATCGAACGTCTTCACGCGATCCAGGAGGTACACCGCCATCGCGGTGCAGAAAGCAAAGGCCGCCGCCCGTGTCCTTGTGCCGATCGGAACGATGGCATCGATTCCCGCGACTTGCGAGACACACACGACAGCACCCGCGACATACAGACCCGCCCAAACGGCCAGGTGAGCGACAACATGGAGAGCACTCTGCACGGTACTCGCATCGTAGAGCGAGGCCTGCACCACATGCGATTCGGAGGGCTTCGCGATCCCGACTGCGCGAGACCGATTGGGGAAGTTGCCGCGTGGAGGGAACCTCACCGGGGTGCGATCGTCACTATGAACGCCCCGATCCCCGTGCGTGTGGAGGGGGGCGCGGAAAGCGAGTGCCCGGTATGAATGCCCTTCGGAACATCGTCGCCGGCCTGGACTTCTCGCCCGCCTCGAAGGAGGCGCTGGATCAGGCGGCCCGGATTGCGGCCTGGAACGGCGCCACGCTCCATGTCCTGCATGTGGTCGATGGCTCTATGCTCAACAGCGTGCTCGGCTTTCTCGGGCTCGGGACCGACCAATCGTGGGATGCGATCCGGGACGACGCCCTGCGCCTCGCGAAACAGGTCGCCGCGGAGGGAAGGCTGACTGAGGGCGCCAGGGTTGATGTTCACGTCGGCTCGCCAATCGATTTGCTTGTTCGTGCGGTCAAGGCGCACGCGGCCGACTTGCTCGTGCTCGGCATCCACAAATCCGACAGAGACGGCCCCGGGGGGGGAGGCCCCGGGCCCGTGGCGACGGCATGCCTGCGTCACGCCCCCACCAAGGTCCTCTTGGCACGCGAAGGCCATAGCGGCCCCTACAAGTCCGTCGTCGCCTGCACGGACTTTTCTGACACGTCCTTCCAGGCCATTCAGATGGCGGTACGCGTGGCCCAGCGTGACAAGTCCGCCCTGCGCATCATGCACGTCGCCATGCCACCGCGAATGGACATGGCGTACGTGGGGCACCCGCTGGGGATCTGGCCCGGTCAGCCGCTCAAGGTCATGGAAATGTGGAACAGCTACCGCTCGTCGCTGCAGCCACAGTTGGAGAAGTTCGTCGAGCCGCTCAAGCACGAAATGTCCGCCCTCAACGTCACGCTCGACATCATCGAGCACGAGCATTACGGCCGAGGCATCACAGCCTACGCCAAGGAACACAAGGCCGACCTGCTGGTGCTCGGCAACCAGGGGAAGACCAATCTCCGCTACGCCCTCTTGGGCAGCACCGCCGAGCGTGCGCTGGCCGAGCTCCCCTGCTCCGCGCTGGTGGTCAAACCCGTCGAAACCACGGCGGCTCCGACCGAGGCCTCCACCCACCCCGCTCCCCCCGCCCAAGGAGTTGGAACGGGCAGTCCAGGCAGGTGGCAGATGTGACGTGTTGGAGGGAATCGTGTAACCAAAGCTCAGTGAACAGCTCAGCAGAACAAGGAGACCGTCGAAATGGATACCCAAGCCCTCAATCGCATTTACGTGCCCCTCCGCCTCTGCTACGGGCTCGTCCCGATCATCGCGGGCGCGGACAAGTTCACCAACCTGCTCACTGACTGGTCCAAGTACCTCCCCGAGTTCATGACCAAGGTCGTCCGGGTGAGCCCACACACCTTCATGATGGGCGTGGGGATCATCGAGATCATCGCGGGGCTGGTCGTGCTCACCGCGCTCCCACGCCTCGGGGCGTACGTCGTGGCACTGTGGTTGGTATTGATCGCGGGCGCCGTGACCCTCGCCGGTTTCTACGACATCGCCGTCCGCGATCTCGCCATGGCCCTCGGCGCGTACACACTTGGAAGCGTCGCGGCGCTCCGCGGCGAGCCGATCATTCCGCGAAAGAGCCGGACGGCCGGAGCGATGCTCGTCTGCGGACGAGGTTGATCGGAACCGATCCTCAAGGGAAATCGGGCGGTCAGGCGACGCCCCGGGAACCACGCACTCGTTATGGCGACCCTGTTGGCAAATCATCCGGCCTCTGGTGGCCTCGGGATCGAGCCCCGCTGGACCCGCAGCGACAAGGACGGCATAGGGACCGCCTATTCAGCTCTGAGCCAGGTTTGGTTCACGGTCTCCAAGGGCATCCTGAACGAGGTCTACTACCCGACCATCGATCGGCCGCAGATCCGTGACCTGCAGTACCTGATCACCGACGGGGAAACCTTCTTCCACGACGAGCGCCAACTGGACAATACGCTGGAGTGCATCGGGCCGGGCGTCCTCGGGTTCCGCATCGTCAACACCGATCCCCAAGGGCGCTTCCGCATTGTCAAGGAGGTGATCGCCGACCCCCATCAGGCCTGCGTGCTCATGCACACGCGCCTGGAGGCGGAAGCGGCCATGCTCGCCAAGCTTCGGCTGTTTGCGCTGCTGGCGCCGCACCTGGACATCGGTGGCCGCGGCAACAACGGCAACGTCGTGGATGCCGAGTGGGGCAAGGTCCTCACGGCGCACAAGGCGGGGGAGGGGGGCACCTGGCTGGCGCTGGCGGCTTCGGTACCGTTTGTGCGGTGTTCCTGCGGTTACGTGGGGATCACCGACGGGTGGCGAGACCTGGCTGACGACTTCAGGATGGACTGGGAGTTCGATTGCGCGCCGGACGGGAATATCGCTCTGCTCGGGGAGATCGATCTGCGGCGAGGCCCGGAGTTCGTGCTGGCTCTCGCCTTTGGCGACAATCTCCACCGTGCGTTGGTCACGGTGGCTCAGTCGCTAGGGACATCGTTCGCTCATCACCGGGCTCGCTTCGTTGAGCAGTGGCAGCACGCGTCCGCCCATGTGCGGCCGGGGAACGAGCGAGCGGCATCGGACGGTGGCCACCTCTACCGCGCCAGTCACAGCATCCTTCTCGCCCACGAAGACAAGACGTACGACGGGGCTTTGATCGCGTCGCTGAGCATCCCCTGGGGCGAATCCAGGAGCGACGAAGAAGTAGGCGGCTACCACCTCGTTTGGACACGGGACATGTATCATAGCGCGACCGGGCTGCTCGCGGCCGGGAGCACCGAGGCCCCGCTCCGCGCACTCATCTACCTGGCCTGCACCCAGAAGGAGGATGGCGGATTCTTCCAGAACTTCTGGATCAACGGGGAGGCGCACTGGGAGGGCGTCCAACTGGACGAAACCGCCTTTCCCATCCTCCTTGCCCGGCGCCTGCATCTAGCCGGTGCTCTCCAGGAGTTCGATCCTTATCCGATGGTTCTGAGGGCAGCCGGCTACCTCATTGAGAAAGGGCCAGTCACCCCCCAGGAGCGGTGGGAAGAAAACAGCGGGTTCTCGCCCTCGACATTGGCGGCCCACATCGCCGGTCTGGTCTGTGCCGCCGCCTTCGCCCGTGAGCGGGGTCAGGAGGCCACCGCGCGATACCTCGGAGAGTTCGCCGATTTCCTCGAGTCCCACATCGAACCGTGGACCGTCACCACGGAGGGCTCGCTAGTCCCCGATATTCGTCGACATTTCATCCGCATACACCCCGCGGATGCCGACGACCCTCAACCCAATGAAGACGCCAACCACGGAATCCTCCATTTGCGGAACCAACCACCCGGGGTGCCCCTCGCGTTTCCCGGCAAGGACATCGTGGATGCAGGATTCCTTGAACTGGTCCGGTACGGCATCCGTGCGCCGGGCGACCCGCTGATCGAAGATTCCTTGCGGGTTGTGGACGCGGTGTTAAGGGTGGACACGCCCCGCGGCCCCGGTTGGCGGCGGTACAACCATGACGGCTACGGGCAGCGGGAAGATGGCGGTCCCTATCGAAGCTGGGGGTATGGGCACGCTTGGCCGCTGCTCACCGGGGAGCGCGGGCATTACGAGGTCGCGGCCGGGCGCACTGCCGACATCTATATCCGGGCGATGGAGAGCTTCGCCAGCACCACAAGGCTGTTGCCGGAGCAGGTCTGGGCGTTGTCGGATCAACCCAAGGCTCACATGTACCTCGGGCGCCCAACCGGAGGTGCAATGCCTCTGTGTTGGGCGCACGCCGAGTACATCAAGCTCGTGCGATCCGCGAGTGAAGGCCGGGTCTTTGACCTCATCCCGGAGGTCGCCGACCGCTACCGCAACCGGTCCGCGGCGGCGCCGTTGGAGGTCTGGAAGTTCAACCGGCAGGTGGGCTCGATGCCCGCCGGAGGAACCTTGCGGATCCAGGCGGCGGCCGCGTTCCGGTTGCACTGGACGTGCGATGAATGGACGCAGTCGCACGATACGGAGAGCACTTCCATCGGGACCGGTCATGCCTACGTGGACATCCGACTCTTGCCCGACCAGCGAGCTCCGGTCCGGTTCACGTTCTTCTGGACGGAAGTGGGTCGTTGGGAAGGGCGCGACTTCAAGGTGACGATCCGACCAACGTCAGCCGAAGAGACCCTCATCGGCCGACGAGCAGGACGCACAAAGAGCCGACCAGCGCCGATCGCTACGAGGGCGACTCCGTGATTCAGCAAGGTCGGATCCTCGGCAACGGGGCTAGGGGTGTCCGCCTGCGGCCACCCCGCGAGCCATGGTTGCTGTCAGATCTGTTTCCGCTGCGCCCGCCTCTGAACGGTGGGCAAGGCCGAGACCTTCCGTCGTCCGGCCTCTTCCCACATGCGAAATCCCCCGCGGAAGGCGTTCGCGTTGTCGCCCCCCCGGCAGCCAGCGGGCAGTTCCTTGAGCCGATGAACGTTCCCTCCGCCAAGGACTACGTCTTCGGGTTCGAGGGCCGCGACGAGGCGCGTGACCACGTCATCCACGTAGGTCCGCCACTTCTTCTTCCCCACGCGCTTTAGGCCCCGGAGCCCGACGTAGTCTTCAAAGGTTCCCTCTCTATAAGGAAGATGGCCCAGTTCCATCGGTTCGACGATACCGTCCACGATCATGGCCGATCCAAGGCCCGCGCCAAGTCCCAGGAAGAGCATCTTGCCACCCTCATAGCTCCCTAGGGCCTGCATCGCCGCGTCGTTCATGATCTTGACCGGACGCCCGAACGCGGCTTTGAAATCGAAGCCGACCCATCCGGGCGCCAGATTGTGCGGTTCGAGGACCGGCCGCCCGCGTAGGACCGGACCTGGATAGCCGATTGACACCACGTCGTAGGTCCAGCCTTCCGCTGCCCTCAGGACACCAGCCGCCATCACCTCGGCCGTCATAGTCGGGCCGGACACAAACTCGCGCCGTGCCCTGTGGCCCGTGGCCAGAATCTTCACGTGTGTTCCGCCCACATCAACGACGAGGATGCGCATGAGGGGAGCTCCAACAGGAACAGGATCGGGGCCACTCGGGTCATCCCGACGACACATTGGGCTTAGGGTTGTGCCAGCCGCCGTCCTTCGCGATGAGGTCGTCGGCCTCTTTCGGCCCCCAGCTGCCGCGTCGGTAAATGTGCAGGCGGCGGTGTTTCTTCAGCACCGGATCAACTACCGCCCACGCGGCCTCAACGGCGTCCTCGCGTGTAAAGAGCGCTCCGTCGCCGGCCATGGCGTCGCACAAGAGCCGCTCGTACGGCGCTTCCTCGCCGGGTTCTTCCTCGATGAGGAGGAGCTCCCGCTGGTCACCGACGAACTCCTTGCCCGCGCGTTTGACGCGCGCGGCGAGGGCGATCGCCGAAACTGGAGAGAGCTGGAAGCGCAAGTAGTTGGCCCGACCGGTCGCGGGCACCGAATCGGCGAAGAGCCTCTGCGGCGGCGGCTTCAGTTCTACCAGGATCTCCGCCGCCGTTTTTGCGAGGCACTTGCCGGACCGCAGGTACCACGGCACCCCTTCCCAACGCCACGAGTCGATGAAGAGCCGCAGCGCGCAGAACGTCTCAACGCCGGAGTTCCTCGCCACGTTCGGCTCCCTCCGGTAGCCGGCATATTGCCCGCGCACCACGTCGCCGGGCGTCAGGGGGCGCATGGCCTGGAAGACCTTGGCTTTCTCGACGTGCACGGCTCCATAGCCCCGATGGGCCGGCGGTTCCATGGCCAGCAGCGCGACGACCTGAAAGAGGTGGTTCTCGATCACGTCGCGCAGGCAACCGGCGGTTTCGTAGAAAGCGCCGCGGCCTTCGACGCCGAACTTTTCGGCGAGCGTGATCTGCACGCTCGCCACGTGGTCGCGGTTCCATATCGGTTCCAGGAAGGAGTTGGCGAATCGAAAGTAGAGGATGTTCTGGATCGCCTCCTTCCCGAGGAAGTGGTCGATGCGGAAGATCGCGTCATCCGGGAAGACCGCCCGCGCAACGCGGCTCAGCTCGCGCGCGGAGGCCAAGTCGCGCCCGAACGGTTTCTCGACGATGACCCGTGCATGCTTGGCCAGCCCCGCGAAGCCGATCCCCCGGATCACCGTCGCGAAGGTCGCGGGTGGTATGGCGAGGTAGTGGGCCGGGTGTCGAGCAGCGCCCAACGACTGCCTAACCGCTGCGAACGTGCTCGGGATGTTGTAGTCTCCGCTGACGTACGAGAGCCGAGAGAGAAGATCGCTGAGGGCCCGTCGGTTGTCGATCCCGCCAGACTGCTTGATGCTGTCCGTCACCCGGCTGCGCAGGTGCAGCAAGCTCCATTTGGGAAGGGCGACGCCGATGACGGGGACGTTCAGCGCGCCCCGCTTCGCCATGGCGTAGAGGGCGGGGAAGATCTTCTTGTGCGCAAGGTCGCCCGTCACGCCGAAGAGCACCAGCGCATCCGAACGAGAGACCCTCATCGGGGGCTCCCCGGAGGCGCAGCCCGCTCCTCGTGCCCGCCGAACTGGTAACGCAAGGCGGAGAGCACCTTGTTCGCAAACTCAGATTCGGCGCGTGAACTGAATCGCGCATACAGGGCCGCGCTGAGGACCGGCGCGGGGATTGATTCCTCGACGGCGGCCGCGATCGTCCAACGCCCCTCCCCCGAGTCCGACACCCGGCCGGAGTAGTTCGCCAGGTCCGGGCTCTCCAGCAAGGCGGTCGCTGTCAGGTCGAGCAGCCACGAGGCAACCACACTGCCACGGCGCCATACCTCGGCGATGTCAGCCAGATTCAGGTTGTACTGGTAGTGCTCGGGGTGGCGCAATGGAGTTGTTTCTGCGTCGAGGGAGCGGCGCTCCTGACCCGCATTCGCGTGGCGAAGAATGTTCAGCCCTTCGGCATAGGCCGCCATCAGCGCGTACTCGATACCGTTGTGGACCATCTTCACGAAGTGGCCAGCGCCGCTGGACCCGCAGTGCAGGTAGCCCTGCTCGACGCTCCCGCCGCGGTTCGCCCGCCCCGGTGTGCGCGGCGCTGCCCCGGCACCCGGCGCCAGGGATGCGAAGATGGGATCCAGGCGACGGACGGCCGCTTCCGGGCCGCCGATCTTGAGGCAGTAGCCGCGCTGCGCCCCCCAGACGCCGCCGCTCGTGCCGACATCGACGTAGTGGATGCCCTTGGCCTCCAGTTCCTTGGTGCGGCGGATGTCGTCGTGGTAATACGAGTTGCCCCCATCGACGATCGCGTCGTCCCCTCCAAGGTAAGGGACGAACGTCTTCAGCGTCTGCTCGACCACGCCCGCCGGCACCATCATCCAGATCGCGCGGGGCGCTGCCAGCTGTTTCACGAACTCCTGGGGTGAGGTCGCCGCGACGGCACCCTCTTCGGCGAGGGCGCGAGCCGGCTCGGGCCGGATGTCGTACACGACGCACCTGTGACCGGCCCGTTGCAGGCGCCGCACCATGCTCGTGCCCATCCGTCCCAGTCCGATCATGCCCAGTTCCATCGGGTCTTCCTTTCACCTCTACAAGGATCATCGAGCGCGTGACCCAGCCACCGGTCGGGTCTCTCGGACCATTCTGAGGGCCGCACCCTTGTGCATGGCCAGATGGTCGGTCGTGTCGCTCTTGATCAGATACTGCGGCTCCTCCTTCGAGGCGCGGACCGTGTACCCCTTGAACTTGATCGGGGAACTCACGATCTTCTTGATAGTGCCTCGCACGCGCCCCGCTTCCGAGTTCCACTCAACGTGATCGCCGACTTTGAAGGCGTGTGTCATCGGTGGGTCTCCTGTCGATTCCCGTGGTGGATCGAGCAATGGCCCTGCGTATGAGAGCAGTCCATTCACGAGACGGGCCGCGGACGTGTACGGATGCTCTTGGAGTTGGGTTGGGCTCAGGATGTGGAAGACTCGCACGCCCATCACCTTGAGATAGTCGGCGATCATGGAGCGGTGACAGCGCCACCAGACCGCTTCGGAGCACATGATCGCCGTGCGGCCACGGCGAGCGATCTCCAGCAGGCGATCAACGCCGGCGCAGAATGGATGGGTCTCCATGTAGTCCGCGTAGCCGCGGAAGGAGGCGCTACGCCAAGCGATGTTGTGCGAGTCCGGCCGTACGGGCCGTCGCCCGCCCAGGTCGACCAGGTGCTCGTAGTGGATCCCCGCGTTGGTCAGCGACCGGCGGAGTGCCGACTCGTGAAAGTGCGGAAAGCGGCGTGAGCCGGGGAAGTGCCTCACGTCAACGAGAGCGGCGATCCGAAACTGGTGCAACAAGTCGATGAACTCGCCGCTCGTTCGGGTGGAATGCCCGATCGTCCAGATCGAGAGTGCTCGTCCGTCGGTGCCGTCGATGCACGGTCCATTACTCGCATGGGCACCTGCGATGTGCATGTCTGAAGGCCTGTTGATGCGGTCATGCACGGATCGTCTCCGAATACGCGGGGGCAGCGAGTCGGGCCGTACGGTCCTATCAGATCAGCTCGTACACGCTGTCCATCTCCTCTGCAATGGCGTCCCACGAGAACCGCGTCTCCGCCCCCTGGCGTCCATTGGCCCCGATCCGATCGGCGTCGGCGGTGTTGGGGTCAAACGGGCAGCGGTGGTAGTGGACTCCGCCGATGCAGCTGTACCGCGGCTGTCCTTCGCCCATTCGTGTGAAGACATGGACCTCATCGCCTCGGCGTTGAAGCGCACCCGCAAGCTCGGTGACATGTGCGGCCAGCCCTCCGACCGGGATGGAGTGCATCGACTCCCAGGGCAGCATCGCGACTCGGTTAGCCACTCGGGATCTCCTTCTATGACTGTCGAGATGATCACGGTGACCTGGTGCGCCCTCCATGCGTGCGATTCCCCAATCGCGCACCGCGAACTCTGCGTGCTGTCAGGGCGCCTGGCCCCCTCCATTCCATTCAGGGCCGATGGGCCGCGGAATCGGCGCGGTGGCCGTGGCCAGACGATTGGGGAAGTTCCCGCATGGAGCACGAAATGCGCCTAGGACATGATTCCTGCGTTGCCCGATACCAGCCCGAGCGCGAACGTCACTTCGATCGATAGCAGCTCAGTTCAAAGCCCAGGAGGTACGGCATGCCTAAGGCTTCATCCACTCTGCCCATTCACATCCGACCCGGCAACCTCCAGACCAGCCCCGCCATCGAGGCGTGGGTCCACCGCAAACTCACCGGTGCGTTCCGTCGTTACGGAGCAAAGATGACTGCGGTCGAGGTGCACTTCGAGGACGTGAACGGCCACAAGCACAGTGGCGACGATGCTCATTGTGTGATGGAGGCACGCGTCAATGGCCGCGCCCCGATCGCCGTACGGGCGCGTGCCGCCGATCTGTACGCTGCAATCGACGCGGCGGCGAGGAAGCTCGATTCGGCACTGAGCCGAGTCGCCGAGCGCGGCGACACTCGCGCGCGCCGTCGGTTCCGCCAGGAGCGTGGTCGCGGAGCGGAGGCATCAGCCCATGGCGATGGGGAGGCTGCCCCGGAGCCCACCCTTGACGCTGCGAACGGACGGCTTGTGAGCGACCCGGCGGCTGACGGTCCCCCGAGGGCCATCATCGCAGGTTACGGCCCGGTTGGCCGGGCTCTGGCCACGGAGCTTCTCAGACTCCGTGTCCCGTTCGCGGTCATCGATACCAACCCTTCTACCGCCCGCAAGCAGGAAGGACTGGGCGTATCGGTACTGTGCGGCGACGCCACGGACCCCGCGGTGCTGCGCGCTGCCGGTATCGAGACCGCCGCGGTCTTTGCGGTCACGATACCGGACGGCGACGAAGCCGTGCGAGCGTGCGCGGCGGCGCGGATGTTGTCACCCAATGTGCACATCGCCGCACGAACAACGTTCCTCAGCCAAGGCCTCGTGGCGCTGCGCGCCGGTGCGAACTCGATCACCGTCGAGGAAATCGCTACAGCTGAAGCGATGGCCCGCGAGGTGTCGCGACAGATGGCGAGCGTCGGGGCGGCGGCGAGCTGAACGATGATGTCCGCGGCGCGGACGACCCGTGTCGCCCCAATGTCTGTCTTCATGGCGGATGGCGAGTCGAGACTCGCAGCCATCATCAGAAGCGTCCACTCGTCACCGCCGCCGGCCTAGGGAGGATCCCGGAGCCGCACGATCACCCGGCTGACAGTCAACGCTCACACTGCCGTAGACGCTGAGGAGGGCGTGGTAGGAAGGCCGGCCATCCGCATGCAGGTATGATCGATCTATTGCCGTGCGATTCGATAGGGAGCCCGCATGAGAGTACTCATCACGTATGACGGCTCGACGCATAGTGACATCGCGGTGGCCGACCTCCAACTGGCCGGCCTCTGTGCTGATACAGAAGTGGTCGTCGTGTCGGTACTTGATTGTCGTTCGTGCCGTGACCGCAAGGAGTCGGGAGACCAGGGCCTCAGCGGGCAGTCTTCGGCAGATTTCAGCGAAGCTCGAGATCGGCAACTCGCCGTGGCCGAAACCGGCGCGGAGCTGGCCCAGCGACTGTTCCCGAGTTGGAAGGTCACGTCAGAGGTGCGCATTGGCTCCCCCGCTTGGGAGATCATCCAGCGCGCCGAAGGCGATGGTGAGGCCTCGGACAATCGGCCGTTCGACCTGGTTGTGGTTGGGTCGCGGGGTCACGGTGAACTCAAGAGGCTCTTCTTGGGCAGCGTCGCTCACCGCGTGATCACCTCGCTTCGGGGTTCCGTCAGGGTTGCCCGGGGCAAGCCTGATCGGTTGGCCTCTGCATCCAGCGGCATGGCGCCGCCGCGCATACTTGTGGGCGTCGACGGCTCAACCGATGCGAACGCCGCGGTGAAGGCGGTGGCGTATCGCGCTTGGCCGGTGGGCACTCGGATCATCATGGCGGCCTTTGAGACGGGCCCCCTGGCGATGGTCCGACATTGGGAGCCCAACACCATCTGGGGCGGTACACCGATCGCTCTGGATTCGCCAGCCGCCGACGGGAGGCCGGCCCTGCGAGTGGTCTCCGAAGCTGCCGACTTCGTGCGTCAGCGCCGCCCCGATCTGTCTGTTGCCACCCTTGTGAAGCCTGCCGATCCCAAGTACGCGCTGCTGGGCGCGGCGGAGGAGTGGGACAAGGACGGCGCGGACTGCATCTTCGTTGGAGCGAGCGGAGTCCGCGGGCTCGAGCGATTCCTCCTGGGAAGCGTTTCGACAAGCGTGGCCCTGAACGCAACATGCTCGGTCGAAATTGTTCGACATGGGGGATAGACAGCGTCGGCTTACGCCGCCGCTTCCCGAGCCCGCATTCTGGTCATCGGTGCGAACGCCCCCGCCAACGTGGCCCGCGCCGATGCCACAACCTGCGCCAGCCAATAGACTTCAATGCCGATGCTGAGTCACCGACCAACCTTGCTCGATCCCCCGGTTGACCCCAACCGCGACCACGTGCTGGGGCCGGGCGATGCCGAGATGACGCTTGTCCAGTATGGCAGCTACGCGGACTTCCGTTGTCGAGCGGTTCACGCCGTGGTCGAGGGGCTGCGGAACCGCTTCGGCGAGCGCATGCGGTACGTCTTCCGGCATCTTCCCATCGAGGAAAAGCAGGACGCAGTTCGAGCCGCGGAAATCGTTGAGCTCGCGTCTGAGTCGACGGGCGCATTCTGGGAACTCCATGAAACGTTCATGGAGCGCGGACCCACGCTGGCCGCCGCCGACATCGCTCAGGTCGCGCGGAGCTATGGCGTGGAGGGTGCCGATGACGAGAACGATTCTGCGTTGGCGGCGGCGCGGGCCCGGGTGCGCGAGGATGTCGAGAGCGCGCAGCGCAGCGGAGCAGGCGGAGCACCGACGTTTTTCATCAACGGTCGCCGCTATCTGGGCACCTGGGATGAGAGCGCGCTGGCCGACGCGATGCTGGCGCCGCTTGGGCACCGCATTCAAGCGGCCGCGTTCGGGTTTGTCCGGTGGGGTCCTTCGTCGGGACTGCTCCTGGGGCTGGCGACGCTCCTCGCGCTCGTGCTCGGCAACTCGCCCCTCGGCCCGCAGTTCGCGGCGCTCTGGGAGACACCCCTGGGGTTTCGATGGGGTGACCGAACGTTCTCGCACTCGCTGCTCCATTGGGTCAACCACGGGCTACTGACGGTCTTCTTCTTCGTGGTCGGGCTTGAGATCAAGCGCGAATTCACCGTCGGCCACCTTGCGACGCTTCGGACCGGGGCACTCCCCGTGATCGCTGCGTTGGGTGGGATCGCCCTACCGGCAATCATCTATGCCTCGATCGCTCCCCCTGGTCTGCGGCACGGATGGGGGATCCCGATCGGGACGGACACGGCCTTCGCGGTCGCGCTCATCGTCCTGCTCGGGCCCCGCGTGCCGATCGAACTGCGCGTTTTCCTCACCGCCGCGGTCATCATCGACGACATCGTGGCCATCCTGATCATCGCGCTGTTCTATAGCGGGGATATCAACGCTGCCTATCTGACAGCCGCCGGCGTGGTGACCGCGTTGGGCGTTGTCATGAACAGGGTGGGCGTGTATGCGCCCATCCCGTACGCGCTGTGCGCTGTCATCCTGTGGTTCTTCCTCCACGAGGCGGGCCTTCACGCCACGCTGGCGAGCGTCGTCATGGCCGTCCTGATCCCCGCAAGGCCGCCTGCGAACTTGAAAGCGCTGCTGGCCCAGGCGGCGACGGTGATCCATCTCGAGGACAGCCGCACGGGTGAAGCGATGCGCACCGCGCCGTCCGGGCCCGCGCTCCGTACGCTGGATGCCATCCACTCCCGCCTCGAATCCCCGGCGGACAAACTCCTGAGGTCGGTCGAGCCCTGGTCGAGCTACCTGGCGCTGCCCATCTTCGCGCTGGCGAACGCCGGAGTCGCGTGGTCGTCCGGAGTGCTCGACGGACATGGGCGATTGGTCCTCGCCATTGCCCTGGGGCTGATCCTCGGCAAGCCGGCGGGGATCATCGTGGCGTCCTGGCTCGCGGTGCGGAGCGGGCTGGCCGCCAAGCCGGACGCGTATTCATGGCGTCAACTGTGCGGCGCCGGCGCGCTCGGCGGGATCGGATTCACAATGTCCCTGTTCATCGCGGGCATCGCGTTTCCCGACCAAACGGTCTATGCAGCCGCGAAGATATCGATCTTTGCCGCCTCGCTGATCGCGGGCGGGCTGAGTGTCATGATCCTGTGGCATGCACGCGAGAGCGACGAGTAGCCATTGCGCGATCCGACGGGAGCGACACCGCGGTATATCTGGTCCCCTTTGATCCGCCTGGCCCGCACATCGTGTCGAACAGCTGTGGGGCCATCGCCGGCAGTATCCCGCGCAGAAGGTGGTAGTGTGTACCATCGACCGCCGCGGCTCTCCCCGGTCATGATATCACGTTCTCCCTCGATCGCTTGGATCGTGACGACGCCGTTGGCGGTATGTTCGGCGGGGCCTGCACCCGCGCCGAGCACGAAGAGCGCGACTGTTCTGCCCGAACACTTGAAGGGGGTCTTCTGCCGATGGCCGTGCTGTATAGACTTCGCTTCAGACTCCAGCGGGCGTCACCGGCGGACGGGCTTCCTCGAAGTCGTCCCTGCCATCCGGCGATAGTGTTCCTTATGTGCGCATCGCTGAGCATCCTCGGCCGCTGGCCCGACCACGACTTTGACGAGCCTTTGGGTCTGCTCACAGACCACCACCGCCGCATGCAGGGGCGTCGGACCACTGGATTGCAAGTACGGTGGTTGAGGGGTTGTTGGTGGGTGCGCCTGTACCTTGATGACGATCAAACCGGCAACAGTCGGAGGATCCCATTGAAGGAGGACTGCGGGCTGAGCTCGTCCGGTTCCAAGGCGAACACCGATGCGGCGATGAAGCGCCTCACGGAGCGGGTGTCGCGTCCGCCATTGCATCGAGTTCCGCCAGCGTAAAGCGCACGCTCAGGATGGACGGCTGCTCACCGGCGGCCCACGGGCCGTAGGTTGTCGCGACGAGCGTGCCGTCGGCGAGCGACTCGAGTCCCGCGTACGCGCAGTCCCACGATGTGAGGTTGTCCTGCAGCCGCACGAGGTACTCGCCCCCCTCACGCCCGGGGCCGCTCGGCACCGGTGGTTGTACTCCGACTTCGCCCTGCATCAAATCCGCGGCGCCCGTAGCGATCCGCGCGAGGCAGTCCCACGACCCGACCCATGCGACCCAGTCCCCCGCCCACGGATCGCCCTTGACCGCGCAGCGGAACGTCGCGACCATCCCCAGCGGGAATACCGCACCCCAATAGAGCGGGTCGTAGCGGAGGGGGAACTTCTTGATGAGGTGCCGCCACACGCCCAGGATGAGCGGCATCGGGAACAGGCCGTTCGGCGATGGCGCGGAACCCGCGTCGGTCTCGTCACTGATACTTCATCCCGCGCCAGGTTCGGCACCGAGGTCCGAGTAGGTCAACCCGCGAATTCTGAACTTCAGAAATCGGCCCTGAGAGACTTTTCGGGGGAAGCGGCCCGAAGGCGACCGCGCCGCCGCTTTCGCGCGTCTCCCAGCGATCCAGACTCGCGGAATCTCGCGGGAAATCGCGGTCAAAACGACAAAGCGGGAGACCCGATCGCGCGAGTCTCCCGCTCAAGCGGAGAGGGGGGGATTCGAACCCCCGATACCAGGTGATACCCGGTATAACGGTTTAGCAAACCGTCGCCTTCAGCCTCTCGGCCACCTCTCCAGAGGTTCACACGCCAATTGTCGCCGATCCGATGGTCCACCGACCATCCCCATCGACCGGCCGCAATGTTAGCCCCCTCCCCCGCCCCCGTCGGCAAACCCACACCCCTCCACACGCCTTTCCCAACTGCCTACTGCCTACTGCCTACTGCCTACTCCCCACGCCCAACTGCCCACCCCCCACTCCCCTCCCCGTTATAGTCCCCCAATGCTCCATGTCCGAGATGTCTCCAAGTCCTTCGGACGCTTCCACGCCGTCCGAGGCGTCTCCTTTGCCCTCGAGCCCGGTGAGATCGCCGGCATGCTCGGCCCCAACGGCGCAGGGAAAACCACCACCATCCGCATGATCACCGGCTTCCTTCCGCCGGATGCCGGCTCGATCGCGATCGCCGGCCGCGACACCGTCACCGACTCCCAGAACGCCCGACGCCACCTCGGCTACCTCCCCGAATCCGCGCCCCTCTACACCGAGATGACACCCCGTTCCTACCTCGACTTCCGCGCGCGACTCTACAACACGCCGCGAACCGAGCGAAAGCCTGCGATCAAAGCCGCGATCGACCGCTGCTGGCTCTCCGATGTCGCCGATCGCCGGATCGCCCAACTCAGCAAGGGCTATCGCCAGCGCGTGGGGCTCGCCGCCGCCCTCCTCCACAACCCCTCCGTTCTCGTCCTTGATGAGCCCACCAACGCGCTCGATCCGACGCAGGTCCGGGAGATGCGCCGACTCATCACCGAACTCGCCAAGGACCGCATCATCCTCCTGAGCTCGCACATCCTCGCCGAGGTCGAGCTCACCTGCACCCGCATCATCGTCATCATCCGCGGCGCCCTTCGCGCCGATGGAAAGCCCTCCGACCTGCTCGAAGGCAAATCCGCCGGCTATCGCGTGGAGTGGAAATCCGTGAGTCCCGAGGCCGACGGCCGGCTCGCCGCCCAGCTTCACGCCATCCCCGGCGTCGCCACAATCCGCCAGGAACCCACGCTCGACGGCTGGTCCGCCGCCACCATCGAACCCGCCACCTCCGCCTCCACCCTCGACCTCCGGGAACCGATCGCCCGCGCACTCCAATCCTCCGGCACCCTGGTCAGAACCCTCGAACGCCAACGCGCCAGCCTCGAACGCCTCTTCGTCGACCTGGTCGAAGATGTTGCCGCCGACGATGATCTCGCCCGTTCTCAACCGAGGAGCGGCCAATGACCGTCATCCTCGCGATCGCTCGCCGGGAACTCTCATCCCTCTTCCGCATCCCCGTAGGGTGGATTGCGATCGCCCTCTACCTCTTCCTCGCCGGCATTGTGTTCGCTTACCTCATTTTCAACCCCGGACAGCCAGCGACCCTCCGCCCGCTCTTTGCGATCTCCGCCTGGCTGCTTCTCCCCGTCGCGCCCGCGATCTCGATGCGTCTGGTTTCCGAGGAACTGCGCTCCGGCACCATCGAGCCCCTGATGACCGCCCCGGTCAGCGATGGCGCGGTCATCTTCGGCAAATACCTGGGCGCGATCGCTTTCCTTGCCCTCATGCTCATCCCCACGGTCCTCCACGCCGCTCTCCTGTGGTGGTTCGCGGATCCCGCGCCGGATATGGGCCCCATCCTCGCCGGCTACCTCAGCCTTTTCCTGCTCGCCATGCTCTACTCCGCCGTCGGTCTCTGGATGTCCACGCTGACACCCAACCAGACGCTCGCCTTTCTCGGCACGCTCTTCTTCCTCCTGGTCCTCCTGCTCGCCACCACTATCGGCTTCGAATACGCCCCCTCGTGGCTCCGTCCTGTACTCGCGCACGCCGCGATCCAGACCCGGCTTGTCGACTTTGCCAAGGGCATCATCGACACATCCCACATCGTCTTCTTCCTCTCCGCTTCCACCCTCTTCGTCACCCTCTCGGTCTTCACGCTCGAATCCCGGAGGTGGCGATGACCTCCACCCCCCCCACCGTCACAGCGACGGCCACCGCACGCTCCGGACGCCTCCGCTCCGCATCGATCGCCCTCCTGGGCATGATCGCTGTCCTGGTCTGCATCATCCTCCTCAACGCGCTCGCCCAGCGTTTTCCCGCCCGAATCGATGTCACCGCAACCGGAGAGCACAAGCTTGCACCGCGCACCCAATCCCTCCTCGCCTCACTCGACACCCTCGACACGCCCTACCGAGTCGTGCTCGCCGGAGAGCTCTCCGCGATCGACCGCCCGCAGCTCGAACGCATCCGCGATGTGCTCGCCCAGATGCAGCACGCCACACGCAACCTCGAGCTCCGCTACCTCGACACCGCTTCCGCTGACGGTCAGCAGGAATTCCATGCCCTGATCGCAGACCTCGCCGCGCGAGATCGCGATGTTCTGGACCTCCAGTCCCGCTCCATCCGCGCTGCCGCCGAGCGAGCCCTCAGCACCGCCGACTACCTCGAATCCGGCCTCGCCCCGGGCGTTGCATCGATGCGCGACCTGCTCCCGATGGATGCCGCCAACGCCAAGCTCCGGGAGACGCTCGATTCCCGCGCTGCCGGCTGCCGTCTCATGGCCAAGGATCTCCGTGCCGCCGCCCAGGCGATCGAAGAGCCTCTGAGCGCCAAGCTCGCCCATACACCCATCCCCCAAACCGAGACCGCCGCACGTTCCCTGCGCACTGTTCTTACCTCCGTCGGTGAGCAACTCGGCGGCCGCCCCTCGGGCAAGACGGAAGATGCAGGCTTCGTGCGAGAATTGGTCGCGATCGCCGGCGCCGACGTGCTCCCCACCCCCGTCCGCAACGCCGCCCGCGCCCTCATCGAGCCTGTCGAAAAGGGCCGCGATGCCGCTTTGACCGCCGCCGACACCATGTCCCGCCTCACCAAGCCCGACGTCCTGCGGATCGCGGCCGCTCTCTCACAAGGCAGCGCCTGCATCGTCGTCGGGCCTCCGCAATCGGGCCTCATGGCGATCGAGTTCGAGCAACTCTTCCCCGCCGGCGCCGCGGCGAGCGCAGCCGATGCGGGCCGCCGGGCAGAGCAGCTCATTTCCACGGCGATCAGCGCACTTTCAACTCCCGTCCGGCCCATCCTCGTCATCATGCATGGCGAAGCCGGATCCGGAGTCGTCACCCAGAAGGGCATCGTGACCCGCCTGATCGAGCGCCTCACCCTCCGCGGCATCGATGTCGCCGAGTGGGCCGCCGCGCTCCAGGCCGACCCCCCCGCACTCACTAGCCTCAACCCCGATGGCAAGCGCCCCATCGTCTACGCGACCATCCCTCCCGATTCATCCGCCGCCCGCATTCGTCCTACCGACCCCACCGGCGCCGAGCGCGCCCAGAAGTTCGGCGCTGCACTGGAGAAGATCTCAGCTCAAGGCTCCCCGATTCTCCTCTCCATGTACCCCTCCGTGCTTCCGTCGTACGGCGATCCCGACCCGACCGTCGCCCCGCTCGCCCGGTTTGGCCTCTCAGCAGACACCGCCCGACCGATCATGCGCGAACGACTCACACCACAGGGTCGACTGGTGGACACCGAGCAATCCCTTCGCGCGACCGCCGGTGAGCACTCCGTACAGAAGGCTATGCGCGGTCTCTCCACACTTTACCTGTGGCCGATCGCCATCAGGCCCGCTTCTGCCCCGCCCACCCCAGCCCCCATCCTCACTCCCCTCTTTGAGATCCCACCCGACACCCAGAGCTGGTCCGAATCCCAGTGGCTCAACTTCTGGAGAACCCCGCGCGGAGAACGCGCCGTCGCCCTCACGCCCCCGGAGTTCGATGAAGGCCGGGATCAACGACTGTTCCCCCTCCCGGTCGCATACGCCGCCGAACTCCCCGCCGCCGCTGGCAAGGATCGCCAGCGCCTGCTCGCCATCGGCTCCAACCGCTGGTTCATGGATCCCATCACGACACCACTTATCAGCGTCGATGGCCGAACCGTCCCTGCAAACCCCGGCAACCTCGAACTCATCGAAGCCGCGATCTATTGGCTCGCCGGCCAGGATGATCTGATCGCCCAGACACCCGAGGCCCGCGCGGTCGCGATCATCGAACCCATCTCCGCGACAACCACCCGCTTCATCCGCCTCGCCACCATCGTCGGGCTCCCACTCCTCATCCTGCTCGCCGGCGCCCTCTACCGCCTCACCCGAGGTTGAAGTGCCACTGACCTCGGCTGCCGCGGCCGAGGTCAGTGCGACCAACCCCATGCCCCCATTCTTGTTCCCCCTTTGCCATTTGAACTTTGCCCTTTCTCCCCGCCCCCCTCTATACTCCGTCCCACGCACGGAAACGCTTCCCAATGACGACGCTCGCCGCCACCGACCTCATCTCCTACCTCCCCGTCCTGCTCATCATCCTGATGGCGATCACGTTTGCCGTCTTCAACTTCGCCGTCACAAAGGTTCTCGGCCCGCAGCGAGCCGGTCGCATCAAGGGAAGCACCTACGAGTCGGGCATGTCCCCCGTCGGCACCGCCCGCAAGCGTTTCAACGTCCGCTTTTACCTGATGGCGATGGTCTTCCTCGTCTTCGATGTCGAGATCATCTTCCTCTACCCCTGGGCCACCACCTTCCCCAACCTCGCGCCCCAGAGCCACGATGCCTTCGTCTGGCTCGCCCGCATCCTCTTCTTCCTCCTGACCACCGTGGTCGCCTACATCTACGGCTACCGCAAGGGCGTTTTCAAGTTCGATTGACTGCTTCTGCAGTACCGAGATCCCGCTTCGCCCGGTAACCAATCCAGCGCGATCCCGGACCTCCGGCGGCTCTCGATAACCCGCATCCCGCCCGAGAACGACCTCGCACGGACACGCGAGCCAGAACACCCTGCGCCATGCACCGTGCCAGAGCCTGACTTGGCCCCCTTCGCGTGGCATTCCTACCCGGCGATCCGATGAACCTCCCGTCCCGGCGAGAGCTGGGCGGGCAGGACCGAGAGTTACAGATACGCCGGAGAGATGGATGAATCCGATCCGCGGATCACTCGCAGTGCAGCGCATGCTCGAAGCCACGATCGCCGCCGAGGAGGTCAACGCGATCTTTCAGCCGATCGTGGACCTCCGATCAGGCCAGATCTCGGGCTTTGAGGCCCTCTCCCGCCCCGCGGGCGCCAGCCCCTTCAAGAACATCGTCGAGCTCTTCGACACCGCCGAAGAGACCGGCATGCTCTGGAACCTCGAATCCCTCACCCGCCGACAGTCCCTCGACGCCGCCGCCCAATGGCCCGGGGATGTCCAGCTCTTCCTGAACACCACGCCCCAGGTATTCGCGGACCCTCGC
Source organism: Phycisphaerales bacterium (assembly GCA_020847535.1). Taxonomy (GTDB): domain Bacteria; phylum Planctomycetota; class Phycisphaerae; order Phycisphaerales; family UBA1924; genus JAEUJB01. The sequence continues at coordinate 26,471 of JADLBU010000100.1, read as the reverse complement.
TTCGCCGAGACTCTACTCCAGTCCGTCCGCCTCATCCCGGGTCTGGCTCCCAACCGCATCGTCCTGGAAATCACCGAACGCGCCAACCAGCAGTACATGGAAGGGCTCGAGGAGCAGGTCCGGCTCGCCAAGGCCTCCGGCTTCCAGATCGCCATCGACGATGTCGGCGCCGGCACCAGCGGCCTCCAGCGCATCGTCGCCCTCAGGCCTCACTGGCTCAAGCTCGACCGGGAACTCATCGAGAACATCCACGAGGATCGCGTCAAGCAGCACCTGGTCCGCTTCTTCCTCCACTTCTCCCGCATGTCCGGCGTCCGCCTGATCGCCGAGGGCGTCGAACTCCGCGAGGAACTCGAGGTTCTCATGCAGCTTGGCGTCAACTTCGGCCAGGGCTATCTCCTGGGCAAGCCCGGAAGCCGGGACCAGAAGCTCGATCCCGACCTGGCCGAGTGGATGCGCCATGTCTCCGGCGGCGCTGATCGGGACCACCTCGAAACCCCGCGACAGGCTCGCGTCGGGCGCTTCGCTCGCCCCACCGTCACCGTCGATTCACGCGAGACCGTGCGCGAGGTCGCCGCATCGCTCCTCCGCCAGCTCTCCACCCCAGGCGTCGCGGTCATGGATGGCAAGCGCTTCTCCGGTTGGTGCGACCGAGAGCAGGTCCTCCGCGCTGCCGGGGATGCCCGCGCCTCCCAGCCGATCGCCTACATCGTCAACTCCGATGTCACCTCCGCCGGCGTGGATACCACCATCGTCGATGCCCTCCAGCTCGCCGCCTCGCGCGATGAGCGCTCCCTTTCCGCGCCCCTCATCCTCACCGACCACGGACAGCTCTCCGGCATGGTCACCATCCGGGATCTCCTCCACGCCGCCGCCGATATGGCGACCCAGACGCACTCCCGCACCAGCCCCCTGACCGGTCTCCCCAACCTCGTCCGCGCCGACAAGCACCTGAACGAGCTCATCCGCCAACGCGAGGATCTCATCAGGCACGGCGCGGAGCCCATCACGACCGACGCGGCGATCATCGATATCCGACAGTTCGGACGCTACAACGACGAGTACGGCTACGAGTTGGGGGATGAGCTGATCAAGCGCCTGGCGACCATGATCCACATGCTCATCTCACGCGGGGATTCCTCGGTCTTCATCGCGCACCTCCACAACGACCAGTTCCTCGTCACCGCCAGGGGGGGCGTGCTCGCCAAACGCAGCCAGCACCTCCGCAAGCAGTTCGACCGCATGGTCCTGGGCGAGGCGGGCGCTGGCGGCGAAGGCACGGACCTGGGCGTACGTCTCCGCGTGATTCTGATCGAGGATACGCTCGCCAAGATCCCAACCGCGCGGGACCTCTACGAGGTAGCGCGGGAAATGCGCCTCGCCGAGGCCAAAACAACCGACAGCGCCCAGCAGATCGTCGGCTCGATCGCACCCAACCCCCACAATCCCCACAACCCCCACGCCCCGCACGGCCATCCCCAGAACCAGCAACAGAACCAGCCCCGCAAGCGCCTCACCGCTTGACGATTTGGCGCCAAGGCACGGCGTTTGCGAACCACCGAACGGGTCAGTACGCAACCGCCGGAACACACCATGATCGACAACCTCTCCGCCATCCTCTCCCTCGAGGTCCCCATCGTCGTCCGGCTCGGCCAGCGCGCCATGAAGGTCAGCGATGTGCTCGCCTGGGTTCCCGGCGCGTTGATAGAGCTCGGCAAGAACGCCGATGAGCCCCTCGAACTCCTGGTCAACAACCGCCAGATCGCCACCGGCCACGCCGTCAAGGTCAGCGAGAACTTCGGCCTCAAGGTCACCGAGGTCGGAGATCTCCCGAGCACGATCGAGGCCGTCGCCCTCGAAGCCGTCGCCGCTGCCTGACCTCATCTCCCACACTCAATCCACAGCCGTCACCCCGACCACCCGCCGGCCCGGGATCGGGTACTTTATTGCGCTGCCGCGCCACAATACCCGTCAAGGGCACAGCCCGGCCGGACCGATCTACCCGAAGAACGGACACACGCAGGCATGCCCAGAGACATCCCCGTCGGCAACGGCAATTTCCTCGTCACCTTCGACCGCTACTACCGCGTCAGGGACATCTACTTCCCCAACGTCGGACGCTTCAACCACACCGAGGGCAGCGTCCAGCGCTTCGGCGTCTGGGCCGACGGCCGGATGGCCTGGATCGAGGATCCTTCCTGGAAGCGCACTCTCAAGTACAAGCCCGACACCCTCGTCACCGATGTCATCCTCCGCAACGATGAGCTCGAGCTCGAAGTCCGCTGCGAGGATGCCGTCGACTTCCACGAGACCGTCTTCTTCCGCCGCCTGGTCGTCCGCGACCTGGCCGGCAAAAAACGCGATGTCCGAATCTTCTACCACTTCGATCTCTCCGTCCGCGGCACCCCCGTCGGCGACACCGCCAACTACGACCCCGCCACCAGCAGCATCGTCATCTACAAGGATGACATCTACTTCCTCTTCAACGCCTGTGATGAGAACAAGTGCGGCATCGATTCATGGGCGATCGGCACCAAGCGCGTGGGCGGCGCGGAGGGCACCTGGCGCGACGCCGAGGATGGCGTCCTGGGACGCAACGCGATCAGCCAGGGCTCGGTCGATGCCACCATCGGCTTCAACCTCGACATCGCCCCACACGGCCAGTCCTACGTCACGAGCTGGCTCGCCTGCGGCCATTCCTACGACGATGTCAAGGCCCTGAACAAACGCGTCCTCCACAAGGGCCCCGAGCGCATGCTCATCCGCACCGAGGCCTACTGGCGCCTCTGGGCACGCAAGGAACCCATCGACATCTCCCCGCTCCCCGAGCCCATCCGGGACCTCTTCTACCGCAGCCAGCTCGTCCTCCGCACGCAGGTCGACAACGGCGGCGCCATCATCGCCGCCAACGACAGCGACATCACGCAGTTCGGCGGGGATCACTACTCCTATTGCTGGATGCGCGACGGGGCCATGGTCGCCTACGCCCTCGTGCTCGCCGGTCAGAGCGAACTCTCACGCAGCTTCTTCCGCTACGCCGCCGAATCCATCGAAGAGGATGGCTACTTCCTCCACAAGTACACCCCCAACGGCGAGCTGGCCTCCAGTTGGCACCCCTGGATGCTCGAAGGCCAGCGCATCCTCCCCATCCAGCAGGATGAAACCTCCCTGGTCGTCTGGGCGCTCCGCAAGCACTTCAGCGTTTTCCGGGATGTCGAGTTCGTCAAGCCGCTCTACAACCCCCTGGTCGTCTATCCCGCGCTCTGGATCCTCAACTATCGGGATCGCAACGGCCTCCCCCTCCCCTCCTGGGATCTCTGGGAGGAACGACGCGGCATCCACACCTACACGGTCGCCGCGACCATCGGCGCCCTCCACGCCGCCGCCGCGTTCGCCAACGACTTCGGCGAGTCCGACAGGGCTGCCCAGTTCCGCGAGGGCGCCCAGAACATGAAGGCCGCACTCCTCAAGTACCTCTGGAACCCCGAGCAGCAGCGTTTCGCACGCATGGCGACCCCGCTCCCCGATGGCGGCTATCGCCTCGACATGACCCCCGACAGCGCCAACTACGGCCTGTTCGCTTTCGGCGCTCTGCCCGCCAGCGATCCGCGCGTCCAGACCGAGATGAAGGCGATCCGGGAACGCCTCTGGGTCAAGACCGAGATCGGCGGCTGCGCCCGCTACCACCACGACTACTACCACCAAGTCGAACGCGAGCGCATCGATGAGATCCCGGGGAACCCCTGGATCATCTGCACCCTCTGGCAGGCCGAGTACCAGATCGCCAAGGCCCGCTCCTTCGCCGAACTCGCCGAGACCCTCCCGCTTCTGGAGTGGACCGTCTCCCGCGCCAACGAATCCGGCGTGCTCGCCGAGCAGTTCAACCCCTACACCGGGGAGAACATGAGCGTCAGCCCCCTCACCTGGAGCCACGCCACGTTCGTCATCACAGTCCTCAAGTACCTGCAGAAGTACGAGTTGCTCAAGACCGAGTTCGGCGCTCCCCCGCCATCGGCCTGATTCCCATCGCCGGTCCGCAGCATCCGGCGCTTCGCGCTGCGCGTGATGCACAAGCATCAGGGCCTGTAAAGTGATGGGGACGATCTGTGTCGCGAATCCGCAATACATTAACAAAACCGACCCGCTCTGTAGAAAACTAGCGCAACCGCGTTATCGTGTGGGCCGTATCGTGAATGGTGAAGACGCTCTTGGACGAGCGGCCCGACCGTGAGGACAACCAGGGCCTCGTCATCCTCTGCTGCCCTGCCGATGTCGTCGGCACGGGCTTCACCGACACCGACGATTTCGATGCCTACGTCCTGCAGTTCGAGCTCGGTTGCTGACACCTCGCCGAGACCCGCGGCGACGGGCTGACACCGCTGCGCACGCACTGACATGTCCCCCAAATCCCGGTGATCCACCTCCTCACCAGGCCGGCCACCGCCGGCCTGGTGTATTTCTGTGGGCGCGCGACGGCAATCGCGCTCGAGCGCTGCCGCTGATGGGCTTCCCAGCGCCCTTCATCTTCCCTTGTTGTTCGCCGCGCATTCTGATCCGCGTTCATCCGCGAAAATCCGCGGCTACCCCTTCGCCCCCGCCCCCACCGTCATCCGCACCGGCACAAACGTCGGCTTCACGCGCTTCTCAAACTCCCCGCGATACTTGTTCACGATCGTCCTGACCGCCCAGTTATTGCCATCCGCCAGCCCGCAGATCGTCGTGCCCGGCATCGATCCCATGCTGGTCGCAATCTCGAGGGCCAAGTCCAGATCCTTCGTCCGCCCCGCCCCATCCTCGATCCGGCTGAGCAGCTGATACAGCCACCCCGAGCCTTCGCGGCACGGTGTGCACTGCCCGCAGGATTCGTGCTTGAAGAATCGGGCGATATTCCGCGCCACCGCAACCATGTCCGTGTCCTCATCGAACACCGTCGGGCACGCAGTCCCCAGCCCCAGCACGTTGTACTTGCGGCCGATGTCGAAATCCATCTCGGCCTCATACTGATCCGGGCCCAGGATCCCCATCGAGATCCCCCCGGCGATCGCCCCCTTGAACTTCTTCCCGTTCCGCATCCCCCCGCATAGATCCTCGACCAGTGTCTTGAGCGACACACCCAGATCGCACTCGTAGCACCCCGGCCGCTTCACGTGCCCCGACACCCCCATCAGCTTGGTCCCATAGCTCGCCATCCCGTTCGGGAACGCCGAAGCCACCCCCTGCTTGGTGAACCACTCCGCGCCGTTCTCGATGATGCTTGGCAGGTGGGCGACCGTCTCCACGTTGTTGATGATCGTCGGCTTCCCGAACAACCCCTTGATCGCCGGGAACGGCGGCTTGATCCGCGGCCACCCGCGCTTGCCCTCCAGCGCCTCGAGAAGCCCCGTCTCCTCCCCGCAGATATACGCCCCAGCGCCGCGATGCACGTAGCAGTCAACGGAGAACGCACCACCGCGAGCCGTGCTCGCCCCGTTCAACAACCCCTGCTTCCCGAAGATCCCCTTCGCGTACGCCTCCTTCAGCGCATTCTCCAGCACGTGTGCCTGGTGGTGGTACTCCCCGCGGATGAAGACAAACGCCGTCTTGATCCGGCACGCGTAGCAGCAGATCGCGATCCCCTCCAGCATCAGGTGAGGATCAAAGTCCATCAGCAGCCGGTCCTTAAAAGTCCCCGGCTCCGATTCATCCGCGTTGATCGCCAGATACCGCTGCCCGGGGTCCGCCTCCACCCCGCCCGCATCCACCGTCAGCTTCGGCAGGAACGTCCACTTCAGCCCCGTCGGAAACCCCGCCCCCCCGCGACCACGCAGCACCGACTTCTTGACCTCCTCCGTCACCGCATCCGGCTTCAGGGCGATCGCCTTCTTGAGCCCCTCATACCCCCCGGTTTTCACGTACTCGTCATACGAAACCACATGCCGACCCTTGGGGTCCGCATACGGCCAGCAGGGGATGCGCTTGGTGAGAACGGGTTGTCCAGCCTTGAGGGTGTACGCCATAGAGGTGCCAAGTGTAGATCAGAGAGAGCCCCGAGCGCCAGCTCCGCCCCCGCCGCTGGCCGGCCCCCCAACTCCTATTCTCACCCACCGTGCCCGCAACGACCCCCACCCCCACCCCTACGTCCACGCCTACGTCCACCCCCACGTCCGCCACGCCCCCCTCCACGACCACGCTCACCCTCGACCTCCACACCCACATCCTCCCCAAAACCTGGCCCGACTGGACCAAGCGCACCGGCTACCCAGGCTGGATCTCCCTCAACCATCACAGCCCCACCGCAAACCCACCCTGCGCCCGCATGGTCCAATCCCTCGAGGGCAACAAGACCAGAAACTTCCGCGACATTCAGCACAACTGCTGGGACCCCGCGGCTCGCCTGCGCGACATGGATGCCACCGGAGTCGACATCCAGGTTCTCTCCACCGTCCCCATCATGTTCAGCTACTGGGCCAAGCCCCACGACACCCACGCGCTCGCCCAGCTCCTCAACGACCACATCGCCGCAGTCGTCCGCGCTGCCCCTCCCTCTCCCCTCGGGAGAGGTGGCGAGGCTCTGCGAGCCGGTGAGGGCTCGCTATTTACTCCTCCTACAGCCCCCACTTCTCACACCAGTGCCCAGTCCCCAGTGACCAGTGCCTTCTCTCGCTTTCTCGCCCTCGGCACCGTTCCACTCCAAGACCCAACGCTCGCCATCCGCGAACTCGAGCGCTGCATCACGCAGCTCAAATTTCCGGGCATCCAGATCGGCACCAACATCAACGGTAAGAACCTCTCCGACCCCTCGCTCAACGAGTTCTACGCCGCCGCCCAATCCCTCAACGCCGCGATCTTCGTTCACCCCTGGGACATGGTCCAGTACGACAAGCACGGCACCGATCGCATGCCCGACTACTGGCTCCCCTGGCTCGTTGGAATGCCCACCGAAACGTGCCTGGCGATCTGCTCGGTGATCTTCGGCGGAGTCCTCGAACGCTTCCCCAAGCTCAAGCTCGCGTTCGCCCACGGCGGCGGCTCTTTCTGCGGCACGCTCGGCCGAATCCAGCACGGCTGCGAGGCCCGCCCCGATCTCTGCTCCACCCACAACCACATTCCACCCAAGGCCTACATCGCCAACCCATCAACCAACCGCCCCGCACGCTTCTACGTCGACTCCCTCGTCCACGATCCCCGAGCGCTCGCCCTCCTCATCGACACCATGGGCGCTGACCGCATTATGCTCGGCTCCGACTACCCCTTCCCCCTCGGCGAAGATCGCCCAGGCTCGCTCATCCGCAACCACCCCAGCCTCTCTGACTCCGTCCGCACTCAGATGCTCGGCTCCAACGCCCTCCACTTCCTCTTCGGCGGCTGACCCCTTCCTCTCCCCCTGGGAGAGGTGCCGAGGCTTGCGAGGCGGTGAGGGCTTCTGATCTACATCCTCTCCGGCCCTCATCTCTCACAACTCCCAGCAACCACACCCCCACAGCTCTCCTCACCCGGCAACCACTCCCCGCACAACTGGTACCATCTGCTTTCCATGCCTTCCCAGCCGACCACTCCCCTGCCCACTCCCCCCTCCGCCACCCTGCCCTCTTGGGCCACCGAACTCATCACCCTCTACGAATCCCACGCCGCAAGCCAGTTCATCCTCCACGGCAACATCTCCGATCGCCTCATCCTCCCCCTCCCGACCGGCCCGGAGCTCGGCTCGCTCAACGATTTCCTGCTCCGCATCCTCCTCCCGCGCTTCGATGTCGTCCTCAGCTACGACCTCGCCGCCGGCATCCGCGTCGAGAAAGGCGGAGAGATCGCCAGCAACTGGCCCACCTTCAAGCAGACCCAATCTCTCCCGCGCGAACCACGCGCGGCGATCGAGTGGATCTCCGCCTTCCTCCGCTACACCTCCAACCTCCAGCGCCTCGGCCGACCACTGATCCAATCCGCGATCTTCCTGCGCTCGGCCAACCTGCTCGCCCCGGCGATCCGCGGAGCGTTCAACTACGACCTCGCCGCGCTCGCCCTCCAGATCCGTGACTGGGCCAGCGATTCCAACCTCACCGCCGCCCCACAGGCCAGCTTCCTCATTACCGACAACCTCAGCGATCTTCACTCCCTGATCGCCACCAACCCCCGCGCGGCGCGCATCCAGCTCCCCCTCCCCACCGCATCCGAGCTCCAGAGCGCGTTCACCATCACAGCCCCGACCTACCCCACCGCGCTTGCCCCCTTCGCGGGCAAGCTCGAAACCCCTGCCGCCGCGATGACCGGCTCCAGCCTCCACGCCGTCGAGTCGATGCTCAAGACCCGTGAGCACAAGAAACAGCCCATCACCGACAAGGACCTGATCGCCCTCAAGAAGCAGATCATCGAGAACGACGCCGCCGGGCTCATCGAGTTCGTCCAGTCCGATCGCAACCTCGACATGCTCATGGGCCAGGAGAAGGTCAAGGCCTGGCTCCGTCAGGACATCGCCCTCTGGAACCAGAACGACCTCAAGGCCATGCCCATGGGCTATCTCTTCTGCGGCCCCGTCGGCACCGGCAAGACCTTCATGGTCGAGTGCCTCGCCGGCGAAGCCTCCGTTCCGGTCGTCAAGCTCAAGAACTTCCGGGATCGCTGGGTGGGCTCGACCGAGGCCAACCTCGAGACCATCTTCCGGCTCCTCCACGCCCTCAACCGCTGCTACGTATTCATCGATGAGGCCGACCAGGCCCTCGGCAAGCGCACCGCCGATTCCGGCGATTCCGGCGTCGGCGGCCGCGTCTACTCCATGATCGCCGAGGAGATGTCCAACACCCGCAACCGCGGCAAGATCGTCTGGATCCTCGCCTCATCGCGCCCCGACCTCATCGAAGTCGATCTCAAGCGCCCCGGTCGCGTGGATGTCAAGATCCCGCTTCTACCCACAACCACACCCGACGAATCCTTCGCGCTCATCCGCGGGCTCTGCGCCAAGCGGGGTGCGGCGATCGAGCCGGCCGCCTTCGACTCGCTCAAGGACCTGATGCCCCGCCTCCTCACCCCCGGCGCTGCCGAAGCGATCGCCGTCAAGGTCTATCGCCAGACCCGCACCGCGCCCAACACCACCCCCCAGCAGGCGCTCTCCGAAGTCCTCACCGACTACCAGCATCCGGTCCCGCTGGATCTCATGCAGACTCAGATCGAACTGGCGATCCGCGAAGCCAGCGATGCCGACTTCGTACCCGCGGTGTTCCGCAAGTAGCGATGCACCTTTTGCGCATGGCATCCCAGCATCTTCACTCGATGCCCAGATGCCTCATGCCTCGATGCCTCGCTTCTCAGCACCCCTCCTCGAACGCCAGCACGAAATCGGTGAAGTCCTCGAAGTCAACGAACGCCGATCCGTCGAAATCCGCATCGCTGGTACCGGCCTCGAATCCGCCGATGAAGAAGATGAAATCCTCGATATCGACAAAGCCCGAACCATCAACATCGGCCGCGCACCCTGATGTGCCGTGCAGCGAGAGAATCATGTCACCTCTCGGGCCTCCCTCTCCGTAGTAGTACAGCCCAGGCTCATACGGCCCCCAGCCCGTCCAGGCGAACTCATCCTCGCTGGTGCCGACATTCTCCTCGCTGATCTCGTGGGCGATCCCGAGGATCGGCATCTCAATTTCGTTGTAGAGCGAGACACCCACCCACGCGTGCGGCGATGGGATCCGGACATCAAGGTTGTAGATGTGCAGCCGGTACACACCCGCCGGGTACGGAATCGGCGGGATCTCGATCACGGTGTGCGGCGGCGCTGCGCCGCCGGCGAACATCGGCAGTTCGGTGTTGGCCGGATCGTTCGCATACATCGTCACCACGCCGTAGCTCATCGACTGCGTCGTGCTGAAGACAAACGCCACTTGCGTCACATTGCCGGCGTGATCATCCGGGAACCCGCAATGGGCATCGTCGCCAACGATGATCCCGCCGGGCTCTCCCCCCGCAGGCGGCGGTGGTGGAGGCGGTGGCGGAGGGGGCCATATCGGCTCGGGACCGAGTTTGACCGGAATCCCCGGAGGCTTCGCCTTGTAGAACGGGTTATCTTCGGGAACGCTCAACGTGAACGTCGCCGTGGCGAAGTCGAAGTAGATATCGATCGGCTCCGTCGGCGGAATGGTCTGATGGGGCGCGGTGGCCTGCGCCTGGCAAATCGATGATGCGGCCCCCACGGCAAGAATTCCAATACAACGCTTCATCATCTCCCCTCCATCCATGACAATCGGTCTGACACGTCCAGGCAATACGCTATCCGAACCCTTACGTTGCCGCAATACCTTATTTGCGGCTGATTCATGGGCCCAGTCCTTGAGCCCTCGCCCTCCATTCGGCTGCCTCATCCGTCTTCCCCGCGGCTTCCAGCCCTTCCGCCAGCCATTCGATCGTCTCTCGGAGGTGTCCTCTCGCCGATTCATCTCCCATCCCATCGATCGCCGCGCGCAGCAACGCAATCCCCTCATCCCGCCGCCCCAACCCGTACAAGCACCGCCCCAGCAGTGCCCGCGCCACGCACGTCTGCACCGATGCAGCGCCCTCGGAGGCCGATCTCGCCTCCACCAGTTCTCGCAGCGTGCTCTCCGCGCCGATCAGGTCACCTGTCGACAGCCGTGCGCGACCAAGCACCTCAAGCGCTGACGTTCGCCTCGGTCCCTGCAGCGACGGGTCCGCCAGCGCCTCTTCGGCCGCCGCCGCCGCCTCCACCGGCCGTTTGAGTCGCTGCAGAAGCCCTGCGCGATCGCTGAGGACTGATGCGAGCATGCCGCTCCCCGAGTTGCGCTCGTACGCCTCAAGCTCCTGCAAGGCCCGCTCGGCCTCCGCGTTCTTGCCGACCGCCGACCTCGCCAGGCCCACATCCCACAGCAGCACTCGGAATTTGAATGCGTGATCCATCGCGTACGGGCGCATCAGCTCCAGCGCCCGCTCGAATGACTCGACCGCCTCCTTGACTCGCCCGGCCGACCGCTGCGCACGCCCCACCCAAATAAGGCACTCGGCAAGGTCAACCGGATCCCCACCCTTGATCGCCTCCCGAAGCGCCGCCGCCTCCTTCGCCGTCGCTTCCGCCGCATCAAACTGGCCGCGGCGCAGCTCCAAGGATGCCCGCAGCAGCAGCGTCATCGCGATGCCGGGATCTCCCGCGTTTGACTCGCGTTCAACGCGCAGTACCCGGTCGATCAGCGCTGCGGCGTTCTCCAGCTCCCCGCGCGCCAGCATGCCCCTTGCCCGGTTGCTCATCACCGTCGTGACATAGGGGTGCGAATCACCCAGAAGCTTGCGGAACACCTCGATCGCCTCCGTGGCGAACGCATCGGCCTCGCCTGGCCGCGAAAGCTCCCCCATCAGCACCGCCAGCTTCTCCAGCGTCCGTCCGAGTTGCTCAGAGCCCGGCGCCACGGTGCGCAGCAGCGCCAACGCCTTGCGCAATTCTGCCTCGGCCTCGGCCAGATTCCCCAGCTGGTACTCCGCACACCCGACTGTCAGCATCGCCTCCCCGCAGATCACATCCACGCCGCCGGTCTCACTGGTCCGCCGGTCGATCAACGCTCGCGCCAGCGCCAGCGCCTCTGCCGCCTGATTGACTTCGATCAGCGAGTCGGCGAGCAGCACCTCCGCCTGCGCCAGCGCCGATGGATCCCCGTGCGGCAGCGACCGCTGCTTGTCCACCGCCAGCCGCAACTGCCGCACGCTCTCGTCCGTGTTGCCGATTCCCAGGAACGCCGCTCCCATCACCCGCCGCAGCCGCGCCTCGGTCATCGGCTGACGAGCAAGGCCGCCCGATTCCAGCTTCCGCAGCGCGCTATTGATGACTTCCTGCAGCGTGCGCGGGCGCTCACGCGACAACAGCATGGGGCTTGCCGCACCGATCGCATCCTCCAGAAACACCACCGACTCCTCCGCAAGCACCCGCTGGGCGTACTCCTCCTGCCGCGCGATCCGCTCACGCTGCAGCCCCAGCAGCGCCAACACCAGACCGCCGACCAGCCCCGACAGCGCCAGCCCGCCGGCGCCAAAGGCGACCTTGTGCCTCCGCACAACCTTCCCGATCAAGTACCCCGCGCTCTCGGGCCCGGCGCGCAGCGCCCGGCCCTCCAAGTAGTTGCGCACATCGCGCGCCAGGTCCCCCGGAGAGGGATACCGCTTGCGACGATCCTTTCGCATCGCCATCAGCGGGATCCAGTCAAGCTCGCGCTTGAGCTCCCGCGCCAGCGTATGCCGGCTGGTCTTTCGACGATGCGCGATCTCCCCGGCGTCCAGGTCGTTCATGGTCGTGAGCCGGGCGCTGGGCTTGGGCGGATCGACCTCCCGGATGATGCGCCGAATCTCCTCGAACCCCGCGGATCGCAGACGCATGACGTCAAACGGCCGCGCCCCGGCCAGCAGCTCGTACAGCAGCACCCCCAGCGAGTACACATCGGTGCGCGTGTCGATGTCTCGCGGGCCCAGCTCGAGCTGCTCGGGGCTCATGTACTCCGGCGTGCCGATGAACTGGCCCTGCTCCGTGAATATCGTCTTCTCCGTCAGCGCCCCGCCGATCGCCTTGGCGATCCCGAAGTCGATGATCTTGGGAACGCCCCGGCCGTCGGAATCCATCACCAGGATGTTGGACGGCTTGAGATCCCGGTGGATGATCCCCTTCATGTGCGCGTGCTCGACCGCATCGCACACCGCCAGGAAGATCTGAAGCCGCTCACGCGTACCCAGGTTGCGCCGATCGCAGTACTCCGTGATCGGCGCCCCATCCACGTACTCCATCACGAAGTACGGCCGACCCGAACCCCATCCGCCCTCAGGCGCCACACCACCATCAAGCACCCGCGCGATGTTGGGATGATCCATCATCGCCAGCGCCTGCCGCTCCTGCTCGAAGCGCGCAATGACCGCCGCCGAGTCCATTCCCAGCTTGATGACCTTGATCGCCACCCGCTGCACGAACGGATCCAGCCGCTTGGCGAGCCACACCTGCCCGAAGCCGCCCTCCCCCAGGATGCTCACCAGCGAGTACGGCCCGATCGAACGGGCCCGGCCCTCAGCCTCAGGATCTCTTGCGCCCCAATCCGCCGTGCCAAAGTGCATCGACACCGTCTTGGGCAGACTCACGAATTGATCGAGAAAACGCTCGCGTTCCTTGATTTCGGCCAGAACAGCCTGGCACGTCGCACACCCGCGAACATGCTCCGCGACCGCCTCACCGACATCTTCACCGGCCGCGAGCCGCTCGATCTGCACCTGATCCGGGCATGGCGCGGGCGGGTCCGAAGGATCCATCACTCCTCCCGCGTGTAGGCATCCTGAAGCTCCTCGACGATCTCCCGGAGCTTGGCGACCGTGCGGTTCTTGGCGACGTAGACCTCCGCCTCGCTGATCCCGCACTGCCGGGCGACCTCCGCCGTCGGCACCCCGCGCAGCGCCGCCAGCTCGAACGCCCGCAGCGTCACGGGGCTCATCCGCGTCTGCGTGCGCAAGATCTCCAGAGCCTGCTGCAGGATGGTCGCCCGCTGGGCCTCATCCCACGCCGCGCTGATCCGCTCATCGTCGAGGCTCTCGACCATCACCGAGTCGGCTCGCCATTCCTTGCGACGCACCTGCTGCCGCTGGAGGTCGATCATGCAGTGCCGAGCGATCCCCATCAGCCATGCCCGAAGCCTCCCCCGGCCACGCACGTACTTGCCCGCCCGCAGGTCACGACTGAATTCCGTCAGCGCCTGCTGGGCGACATCCTCTGCATCGCTCTCTCGCAGCCCCCACGTCCGACCGAAGCCGATCAGCACCGGCCGATACCGCCCCACGAAATCCGACCACGCGCCCTGGTCGTTGGCAACGCCAAGCGCATCAAGCATCGCCGTCGTCGTCACGGTCGCTGGCGGCCTTGGTTTGTCCACGAACCGCTCCACACCGGTCGAATCTCGCGCCGGCTCGCCAGCCGATTGCGCGCGGGCTCGCCGAGAGCCCCGAATCGGCAGAGGAGCAGTATAACGAGTCGGGATCTGCTTTGGGCCCGACCCAGGATCCTTCGATCCGGGAAACCAGGAGGAGGCTGAATTCACGTAACACGCACTCCCGAAGGACGACCCGGTGACTCCGAGCCGTGTTCGGCAGGACTTCCGCCCCACACACCGGAATCTTGCACCTGCGCACAAAACTATTTCAGAGCGTCTTCAGGTACTCCAGCAGGGCGGCCTTGTCCTGGTCCGAAAGGTCGGTGCCATAGGTGTGCCCCCCGTTCCCGTTGCCCTTCAGCGAGGTATCCATCCGGAACCCCAGCCGCTCGGCATCCGGCCCGCTGGTGATGTACCCGACGTTCACCGGGTCGTAAATGTCGCACCCGCGATGGAAGACCTTGCTGCGCTTCTCCGGCGCCAGCAGCAGCTCCCGGAGGTTCGGCACCGATCCGTTGTGCAGGTACGGGGCACGCATCCAGGCTCCCTCCAGCGTCATCGGGACGTACGCCTCGGTCTTGTTGATCCCAGGCCGATCGATCCCAAGCTCCTTCACTGCCGCGTTCGCCTGGTCGGCCCCCGCCTGCGACCACGAATCGATCCGCTCCCGGTCGGTCCCAAGCTCGGCCATGTCCGCCGGAAGCCCGGTCTTGGCGGCCCCAGGCTCGTGACACTCCGCGCACCGGGCGGCGTAGATCGCCTTCCCAGCCGCCGCCAGCTCCTTCTTGATCGCGTACGGACCCTCCGGATACGGCCACGCCGGCGCGGGTGCATTCTCCAGGTACTCCGTGATCTCATCGGCCCGCTTCAGGAACCCCGACCCCGCCGCCCCCAGCCCCAGCGCCGAATCGATCACCACCGAGCGCAGCACCGGAGTCTCCCCGCACAGGTTGAGCGGCCGGCCGCGCCGGCCCTTGAGCGCCCACACCGTTGGGAAGTCCGTCTGCCCCACGGTGTCATCCACCGGCAGACTGGTCATGAAGTACTTGGTCAGGTTCATCGGGTCGTCCCGCCCCGGACCCCAGTCCGGATGCCCGGGCAAGTTCATCCACTCGAACCGCTTGCCCTGCTCGAGCAGGGCATCCTTCATCATCGGGATGACACCGAAGCGGAACAGCAGCCGGTCGAACATGTCCAGCTTGTGGACCATGTCGATCTCGGCGAGGATCGTGTCGGCATTGAATCGCGGATCCTTCGCGCAGTCGCTCATGAACCGCAGCATCCCCTGGATGTCCGCGGTCTGCGAAGACCCGGCCGAGACATAGTGCGGCGCCTGGTCCTCGGCGAGCCGGTAGCTGCCGGTGTGGCACAGCGCGCAGTTGTTGGTAATCCGCGGGAACCCCACCGTCTTGAGCGAGAACCCGATCGGGATCTCGCGCCCCTCCTCCCACGCGAGCCCGAACGACTTCCACCCTCCGGGCCCCGGCAGCTTGTCCCCGAAGATGCGCGGCATCACGATCCAGATCCAGTACGGGATCCCGCGATCGCTCTCGCCCCCCAGCGAGCCGTACTTCCACGCCTCATCAGCGCTGTCAAAGTGCTGCGGCACCTCGCGGAAGACCCTGAACCAGACCATCACCCCGCCGATCACGATCAGAACGGCCAGCACGAGACCCGCGAGCTTGAGGCGTCTTTTCCACGTACGCGACATGAGCTGATCCTCTCCGGGGCCGGCCCCCGATCCGTCGCTAAAACGTCTTGAGGTACTCGACAACCGCATCCTTCTCCTGCGGAGAAAGATCCGTCCCGTACGCCGCCCCCTCGTGCCCCTTGTTGCCGTTGCCGGGGATCGAGGTGTCCAGCCGGAAGAACGTACGCCCACCCTCTTCGGCAACCGTGGAAACAAACCCGGCTCGTGCTTGGTCGTAAACGTCGTACCCGCGATAGAACGCCGCGGGCCTCTTGTCGGAAGTCTCCAGCAGATCCCGAAGCGTCGGCACCGACCCGTTGTGCAGGTAGGGGGCCCGCAGCCACAGGCCATCCAGCGGCTGGTTGGCGTACCCGAACGTCTTCTTGAAGTGCTTGAACCGCGCCGGCTCCCCCGCGTACAGCGTGTTCTGGTCCGCGCACAGCTCCGCGCTGTACGAATCAAGCCGTGCCCGATCCGTCCCGATCTCCCCGATCGGCGTCACCTTGCCCACGCGCGAACCCGTGAAATCTCGCCCGCTGCGGCCGTGGCAATCAGCGCACCGGCTCGCATACACCTTCTCACCCAACGCCGCCAGCTCCTTGTTGATCCCGAACGGGTACGCCGGCGGCTCGACCGTCATGAGCCACTCTTCGAGTTTGCCCATCTCCTCGTAATCCAGCGTCGGCGGGAATGCCCCCGTCCCGTAGGCAGCGCTCTTGTTGCGCTCGGCCATCTCCGTGTTGTTTCCATCCCAGTGGAGTTGCATGTTCCCCACGCTCCGCGGGCCCTGCAGCCAGATCGATGGAAAATCGGCGATCCCGATCCATTCACGCTCCGGGATCTTGTCCATCGGAAACCCAAGGAGCGCCTTGGACGGGTTGAACGTATCCACACGCCCAGGCCCGAAATCCGGCTCCCGCTCCGTAAACTTGAAGAGACTCCGCACCATCATCAGCCGGTCGCGCATCAGCGGGATCCCGTAGTGCCGCAGCGCTGCCTTGTTGATGAGGTCCAGCCCCCCCCCGTCGGGCTGCTTGGCGATCTCCGCCATCACACGGTCGGCGCTGAACCGCGGATCATCCACGCACGCGAACAGGAAGTTCTCGAACGCCTCCAGCTCCATCCCGTTCGCCGGCATCCCCGCGTAGATCTTCCGCTCCCCCTGCGGCGTCTCGCGCACCGTCCCCGTGTGGCAGACAGCGCAGTTCAGGAAAACCCGATCCACCCCCTGGACGTTGCGCTGCGAGACGCCGATGGGCAGGTCCCTCTCCTTCCCATCCGGCCCCTTCTCGTAGATGAACCCGAACGCCTTGTACGTGTCCTTCTCAGGCCCGGGCAGGTGATGCGCAAACAGCGTCGGCAGCGCGTGCCAGATCGCAAGCGGGATCCCCGATGCCCGCTCCCCCCCCGTCGAGCCGTATTTGAAATGCTCGACCGGATCCGAGTACGTCACCGGCGAATCTCTGTTGAATCGCCACCCCAGATACACAACCGCCGCCAGCAGCGCCAGAACGAACACACGGCACAGGTTGATCGGCAGGAGCGGCTTGCGGCGCTTCTTTGCGACCAGCGCAAAGTCGATCAGTCGCTTCCTGCCCCAGTACACCTTTCCCAGGTACAGCCCCGAGGACACCTCCCGGATCTCATCACGCACCTTCCGCGCCACCACCGATGTCTGCGAGTAGTCGATGACGATGCATTCCTTGCCATCCAGCCAGCTCGCCTGCTTGTAGACCTTGGCCTTGATCCCGTGGATCCCCAGCATCGAGATCTTGTTGATCAACATCCCCTTGCGGCCATCGAACACCTTCCCCTGCCAGCCCAGCCAGCGGGCCACCGTGGCGATCACACCCACAAGCATCGACCCCGGCAGCACGATCGCCGTCCCGTCGGTGTCCCCCTCCGGGATCTCCCCCGCTTGCGCTGCCTTGTACACGTCATCCAGCTGTGCCTGTGTCATCTCCATCATGTCGTCGAGCGTCATGCCCATCGAAAAAGCTCCATCTCTCCCCCCCTCCCGGCCCACAGCTACGAACCGATCCACGGACCCAGCGCTCACAGCGTCTTGAGGTACTCGATCAGCGCCCGCTTGTCCTCATCCGGCAGCTCGCTACCGAACTCATGCCCCTTGTCCGTGACCAGATCGGGGCACTTGCTCGCCGCGAGCAGGTCGGCAAGCAGTTCCTTGCGCATCATCTCCCGCGCCGCCGTGTCATCCATCTTCTCGAGATTGACCTTCAGCAACGCGAGCTTGAGCTTGGGCGCCAGCCGCACCAGATCACCGAGGTCGGGATCCAGGTTGGCAAGCAGGTTGATCGGGGTACCCGCCGGGATCGGCCCGATCCGCAGCACCTTGTGCGTGCGTCCGGTCTCCGCATCGGTGACCTCATCGCAGAAGGGCCGCAGCGTGCGCGGCAGGATCTCCCGCTCCAATTCGATGTAGCTGCGTTCCTTGGTCCGCCAGATCGAATCAACCCCCAGCCGCTTCTCCGGCCACAGGAGCTTCTCGCAGGCATCATCGAACGCCGCCATCCGCCCCGCGACCGAAGGATCACCAGTGAACTTGCCCAGCGCGTTGTTGTGGAAGAAGGGCGCTGAGGTCCAGATGCTCACCAGCGATGGCGGCCGGTAATACCCCTGCCCGCCCGCGGGGATCTCCATCTTCAGCGACATCGTCCCGTTGATCGGGTCGTACACATCCACCGAACCCGGGGATGGCAGATCCTTGTACGTCCGAGATGAGAAGTTGTCCCAGACGTGACCATCCTTCGCGTTGGTCGCCATCGCCCGCGCTGCGTTTGTCTTGATCCGCGTCACCGGGTAGCGGCGCTCCGATGCGTAGAAATTGCCCTCCCGGAAATCAGGCTTCACGATCTCCTGCTCGAACCAGTCGATCGCCTCGTCCGACCCCGGCTTGATGTTCGCAGGGGGCTGCTTGCTGGAGTGGCACTCCGCGCAGTTCTGCGCAAAGACCATCTTCCCCCGCGTCAACACCTTCTCATCGGTGGTGATGTACTTCTTGCCGTTGCCCCCATCCGCATCCTCAAGATGCATCGGCGGCGAGTTCAGGAAGAACTTGATCAGGTTCGGCAGCCGCTCCTCGGTCGCCCGCCAATACACCGACTTCTTCTGTGCGGTCCCGATCTCGAACGGCTTCTGGCTCGTCAGCCCCACCAACGCGTTGTGACGCTTCAGCCAATGCTGGTGGTACATCCCGATGTTCACGAACACCCGGATGGTCGCCCCCGATGCACCGATCGAGTCCGCACCATCCTTCAGGATCCGAGGCACCTTGCGCTTCACACCCGTGCTGTCGCCCGACACCAGGTTCAGCGTCCCGCCCGCCATCGTCTCTTCCTCGGCCATGCTCAGCCGGCCCGGGACATTGAAGATCGCGTTGATTGCGTTGGGGTTGTTGATGTGATCGCTCGCGATCCGCGATGTGTCCGAAGTCCCCGGGGGCTGCGCGTTGAGCATCTCCGCCAGGAAATTCCCCTTCTTCACGCCGTACGCGAACGCCGCCCCCTCGCGCAGGTACTGATTCCCGATCAGCGATGCCAGGTTCTGCCACTGCGGGTTCTCGGGATCCGCCGGCGGCTTGATCGGGTTTGGCGCTACGTGGCAGAACCCGCACGACATCCCGATCCGGTACGGCCGCACCAAGTCCTTGTCCAGGTAGTAGTCCGGATCGTCGTAGAACCTCTTTGGATCCCATGCCTGCTGCGCTGAAGCATCAAACGCCGGGTTGGGGAAGATCCGCAGGCCCACGATCCCGGACGCCCGCCCGTACACCTTCTCGTCAACGCCCGCCTGCGGCGGATCCACCCGCTCATCAAGCCACAGGCCATGCTGGTCGGGCTTCTCCCCGGCCTTGAACCCCGGCTCGTTCACCATTCCAGCTTCCCTGAACCGTGAACCGCGTTTGCGCGTGTCCAGCGTCTTGAGCAGGTCCACCAGCCCGAAACTCTCCCGGGCCATGTGATCCCAGAACTGCTCGTTGCCCGCCGTCCACAGCATCCACGCGTTGCGGCCCTTGATCTCATCGGCCGTCAACACGATCCCGTTGTCCATCTCCTTGAACACATCCACCGAGATCTCCGGCAGATCGGCGGTCGTCAGACCGCCCCCATCATCCAGCGGATCGCTGAACCAGTGTCGCCACGCCAGCCAGCCGCCGACGATCACCGCGAGCACCAGCACGATGAGAACAATCCTCTTGCCCATGCCTCAGAGTCCTTTCTCGCGTTCACCCCGGCCCGGTCCGGACACAGGTCAGCGCACGGTCCCTGAACCCCCTGCCAGCCGATTCGCTCAGACAACGCATACAGCCGCGGCGGAGTGATCCCCTGCGGCCTTTCATCAGTTTTTGCTTGTCGAAACCCGCACGCTCACCCCACCGTCATCCCACACCCACTCCACGAACCCCACCCCCATTGCACGCAGTCTACTGGCTACCGAATCCAACTGCTATGACAATATGAGTCGGCATGAATTGCGCATATGCCCAGCGACCAGCGCCGGATACCCGACGCAAGCCATTGCCTTGCCGAGCCTTATGCAAGCCGCCGGCATGCTGTCGCCGCGCGGTACGATCAACGCATGAAACGAGTATTCCTGGCCGCCCTCGCACTGCTGTCCCTGATTCCCACGCCATCGCTCGCCCAGCGCGCCCGCCCCACCGCCGAAATCCGCGTCGAGTGGCTCGGCAACGATGCGTGCTGGTATCGCGAGCAGGGCCAGGGACAGGACAAGTTCACCCGCATCGATCTCACCACCGGCGAACGCTCACCCCTCTTCGATTCCGCCAAGCTCGCCGCGGCCCTTTCCCAGCGCGGAGGACCAGCGATCGACCCGGCGAACCTGCCCATCGAGAGCATGACGATCCCCGGCAATCGCATGGTCATGCTCCTGCGCGATCGCGCCGAGATGATCTCGGTCGATCTCAACTCCTACGAAATCTCACCCGCATCCCCCAAGGACCTGGGTGAACTGACACTCCACCCCGTTCCGCGCATCCAGCGCAGCCGGGATGGTGGGCCATCCAGCTCGATCCTGGTCGTCAACTCGACGCCCGCACCCATCTCGATGATCTGGGTCGATGCCACCGGACAGAAGCACTCCTACTCCAAGGTCGAGCCCGGCGCTTCGCATCGCCAGCACACCTACGCCGGCCACGCCTGGACCTTCGAAGGCCCCGATGGCAAGATGCTCGGCTCGGTACGCGCCCAGCGCGATGCCCGCATCGTGGTGCTCGGCGATCCGCCGCCACCCGATGACAACGGTCAGCCCGATGACCCCGATTCACCCCGGCGCGGCCAGGATCCTCAGCGCGATCCCCTTCTCTCTCCTGACGGATCTCTCGCCGTCTTCTTCAAGGACCACAACGCCGGGATCCGCGAAATCCAGGGCAACACCGAGCACATGATCACCACCGATGGCAACGCGCAGGCCGGCTACGGAGGCCCCATCGCCTGGTCCCCCGATGGATCCCGCGTCGTCATCACCAAAACCACGCGCGGCGATGACCGCAAGGTGCAGTACATCCAGTCATCCCCGCGCGACCAGCTCCAGCCGCGCCTGCGCTCGTACGACTACCCCAAGCCCGGCGACAAGATCGACCAGCACAAGCCCCAGCTCCTCGATGCCAAGGCCTTCACGCATATCCCCATCTCCGATGAACTCTTCTCCAACCCCTTCATCATCGACGATGTCCGATGGGCCGCCGATTCCTCTCGCTTCACCTTCGTCTACAACCAGCGCGGACACCAGGTTCTCCGCGTGCTCGCCGTCGATGCCGCAAACGGCAATAGTGCGGCAATCATCGATGAGACCTCACCCACCTTCATCGATTACTCCCAGAAGTTCTACCGCCACGATGTCCCCGGCACCGGCGAGATCATCTGGGCCTCCGAGCGCGACGGCTGGAACCACCTCTACCTGATCGATGACAAGTCCGGCGCGGTCAAGAACCAGATCACCACCGGCGAGTGGAACATCCGCGCGGTCGATCGCATCGACAATGATCAGCGCCAGGTCTGGTTCCAGGCCGTCGGCATCATCCCCGGCCAGGATCCCTACCACATCCATCACGCCCGCGTGAACTTCGACGGCACCGGCCTCACCCTCCTGACCGCAGGCGATGGCACCCACCGCATCACCTACTCCCCCGATCGCCGCTACATCGTCGACACCTACTCGCGCATCGACCTCCCGCCCATCACCGAGATCCGCCGCACCACCGACGGCTCCCTGGTCACCGAGCTCGACCGCTCCGACTCGCCCGGCAACCAGGAGTCCGATCGCCGCCCAACCACCCTCCCCACGCGCTTCGTCGCCAAAGGCCGCGATGGCACGACCGACATCCACGGCATCATCCTCTGGCCCGCCAATTTCGACCCGGCGAAGAAGTACCCCGTCATCGAATCCATCTACGCCGGCCCCCACGGCGCCCACGTCCCCAAGTCCTACAACCCCGCCCTCCGCCAGGGAGACCTCACCGCTCGCGGCTTCTTCGTCGTCATGATCGACGGCATGGGCACCAACTGGCGCGGCAAGGCCTTCCACGATGTCTGCTGGAGGAACATCGGGGATGCCGGCTTCCCCGACCGCATCCTCTGGATCAAGGCCGCCGCCGAGGAATTCCCGCAGATGGACCTCGACAACGGCGGTCGCGGCGTCGGTATCTACGGTGGATCCGCCGGCGGACAGAACGCGATGCGCGCCCTGATCGCCCACCACGACTTCTACAAGGTCGCGGTCGCCGACTGCGGCTGCCACGACAACCGCATGGACAAGATCTGGTGGAACGAGGCCTGGATGGGCTGGCCCGTCGGCCCCGAGTACGAAGCCAGCAGCAACGTCGCCCAGGCTCACAAGCTCGAAGGCCACCTGCTGCTCATGGTCGGCGAGATGGATGAGAACGTCGATCCCGCCTCCACCATGCAGGTCGTCGATGCCCTCGTCCGCGCTGACAAGGACTTCGACATGCTCGTCCTCCCCAATACCGGCCACGGCTCTGCCGAAACCCCTTACGGCCGCAAGCGCCGACTCCAGTTCCTCACGGAGCACCTGCTCCCGAACGGCGGCATGTAGCCTTCCCCCACTGCCCACCCCCCACCCCCACCCCCCCACTACCCCCTCCTCAGGGCCGATCCACCTCTTCCCCCCACCGCTTCACCATCTGATCCCGGATCAGCGCCAGAATCCGCGGGAAATCCCGCTCCACGCTGATCGTCTCCGGACACTCAGCCGCCGCCGCGATCCGTGATCGCACCATGCCCGATGGGGTGACCCGCAACTCATACATGCCTGAGAGATCCCGCCCCCGAATATCCGCAAGCGAAGCGATCTCCAGCCGCGCTGGCTCCGCGCCCGCGCATTCATCAATCCCCGGCGCCAGCCACGGCGTCTTGAACCCGGCCGCAAGCCCTGTATCCAGGTCGCGCCGGATCGCCGTCCCATCCTTCCACCACCGCCCCTTCACCGCCTGCGATGCCCGATCTACACCCGCGCACTTCACCGCGCCAAGCTCCAGCAACATCGCCTCGATCTCCACCGTCGCTCGCCTGTCGTAATCGTCATCACCATCCTTCAACACACGACCCCCGATCTGCGCTCCCACTACGTGCGATGAGAGGTCATCCCATGTGAACGATGAGCCATCCTCGGAAACCAGCGGCACCGTGGACCACCCGAACCAGGTTGCGATCTCGTGCCACGCCTGGATCTCGCAGGCGATCCGCTGGGCGATCCGCACGGAACCCTCATCGATGATCCCCTCTCGCTCAGCAGCAGACAGCTCCGGCCACCACGAGGGAAGCCTGATCACAATGTCGAACCGGGCATCCTCGTGCGTGAACCGGTGCTCGCCGCCCCCGGCGAGCATCAGCGCATGGGTCTGCTCCCACGCGTATCGCGTCCAATCCACCGAGAGGCGGATGTGCGCCAGATCCAGGAACCCGCCGCGGCACGTATAGACAATCCCCCTCGCCCCCTCAGGCTCGAAGGGCCGGTTCGCCCACCCCGTGTAGCGGTGCATCCCAAGGTCTTCCACATCAGACGATGCGTAGAGAGTGAACATCCCGGGAAATGGAATCGCCCCCAGTCGCGATCGCGGGAGTTCACTCTCGATCGCACATCCGGATAACAGGATCACCGCGATCCCGGCCAGAAGTTCCCTCACGTAACGCATAAGCAGGCGTTCTCCATCACGATGCCCAGCG
This sequence comes from Phycisphaerales bacterium, assembly GCA_020847535.1. Taxonomy (GTDB): domain Bacteria; phylum Planctomycetota; class Phycisphaerae; order Phycisphaerales; family UBA1924; genus JAEUJB01. The sequence goes on along the minus strand of JADLBU010000100.1, from coordinate 2,697 downwards.
CGGATCGGCGCGATCCTCTCGGTTCCGTCGATCGTTCCCGTGTGATGTTGTTTGCCGATTCAGTATTGGAAAAGGATGAAGTCTGTTTCATTACCTGATCGGCACCCGTCCAAGTTACCTATACCCCAGCAGCACACTCCAGCCAAAAAACGCCAAGACCGTTTCGAGGCGGGTACTGTACAGCTTCCGTACCGTATCTACACCATTTGTGCGCACCAACAGCGACTTGCACCACGATGCCGCGTGAGGCGTTCCAACTCGAATCTGGACCTGATGGTCGTCCGTCGTTCCGGCTTCACACGGAGGCAGGAAACGGCGTTTGCGGACATGTCGCATTTGGTGCGCACACCGCGGCATCATGGGCGTGTCAGGGGAGCTACAGCCCCTCCTGCATCGCCTCCTCGATCGCCTCGCTCATGGTTGATTCGTGCTCCTCCGCATCAGCCTTGCTGAAGCCGACACTGCCCCAGACAATGTCACCCTGGCGATCGATCACGTAGAAGGTGGGCCAGCCGGGAACTTTGTACTTGTCGGCGATCGTCTCTGCGCCCAGGACCAGGCCGTAGGTGATGCCGTTGTCGGCCATGAACTTCTTGGGATCGGCATCGGGCCGGCGCTCGTAGTTCAGGCCCAGCACCACGACACCCTTGTCCTTGTACTTCTGGTGGATCTTCTCGATACTCGGCATCGCCGCCCGGCACGGTGGGCACCAGGAGCCCCAGAAATCCAGGACGACCACCTTGCCGCGATAGTCCGCGAGCTTGGTTTCCTTGCCGTTGCCATCCTTGAGGGTCCAGGCGGGCGCCGGCGTACCGGGTGTGAGCATGCCCGGGGGCTGGGTCTTCTGCGCGGGCTTCTTGGACTCCTCCGCGCCGGCAACCTTGCCGTCGGCCTTGGCATCTGACTTTGAATCGGCCTTGCTGTCCGGCGCGGGCGTGTTCTTGACCGCGCGCACGACGAACTCATCGGGGATGTCGACGATGAAGGTTGCCTCGTTGATGGGGACGTTGCGCTTGACGTTGGTGAGCGCCAGCGTGCGGACGGTGCGGTCCTTCTTCTCGACGCCTTCCTTGGTCGAAGGCGTTGTCACGATCTCGATCTTCCGCGGCAGGCGATCGCTCGCCGCGAGGTAATACGTTGTCTTGTCATCCCCCGAGCGGACCCAGACGACATCGCACTTCTGGCCGTCGATCTCCTGTGCGGGCTCGATGCCCGAGTCCTTGGGGTCGGTGGCGTCGGGGATGGGAGCGGAGGCGATCATCTGCCAGAGGACGACTTCGCGACCGCCCTGCATCACCAGGAACGATTCGAGGCTCGGCGCATCGATCGCGTTCTTCTCGAAGACGGCCTTCTCGGCCTCCTTGACGGAGCGCGCGGCGAAGCCATCGAAGGCGATGTAGACCTTGGATGTGCTCGCCAGATCGGCACCCTGGGCCGCTTCCCCGCCGATGTAGAGTTTCCAGCCGACACCCTTCTCATCGGCGGTCCGCTTCATCATGACCTCGGCGGTCAGGCGAGCGCTGGGTTCTTTCGCAGTGCCTGCATGAGTCGTCAGCTCGGCGTTGTAGGCGAGGCTCTGGGTCTGGGAGATCGCTTCGTTCGCCGCCTTGAGGAGCTTTGCGGCGCCGGGATCGGCGCTGGCACCCGACCCGGCGAGCGCGAGAGCAACCAAACCGGACCAATGAGACGAGATCCGCGGCTTCATCACACCACCTCCGGGCGTGCGTATGCACGTCCCAGACTGATTATACGGGCTGGGGGATCACCCCCGGACTCGGGGAAAATCCCTGCGATCCAAGGCAATCATGGGACGGTTTCGGGGTGTCCGCCTCGTACAGCCACGAGGAGACTGCGCCCATTCTATCGGGCGGCTTCCTTAGAAACTATCTCAAATCTCGGATTGGAGTCTATGGAGCCGCCTGAACCAGAGCAGGATGCAGGCGAGTTGGATGACGGCGAGGTAGTTCGCTGATTTCTTGGCGAAGCGGACGAGGATCGCGCGGCACTTGCTCAGCCACGCCAGCAGCCGCTCTACGACCCATCGCCGCGCCGGGTGGGTGCGTTTGCGGTTGGGATCGAGCCTCTCCTCTCCGATGCGGCGGATGTGCGGCGTGTACCGGCGTGCCGCGACGGTGGTGTGCCCGGTGGGGTTGTCGTACCCCTTGTCCAGGCACAGGTTCTGCTCGTGTGCTTGGGGGTCGGGGCGTTCGACGATCATGGAGTCGATCGTCTGCTCCAGGAGCTTGGTGTCGTGGACGTTGGCCCCGGCGATCACCACGCCCAGCGGCCCCCCGTCGGCGTCCACGATCACGCTGCGTTTGCTGCCGTTCTTGCCGCGGTCCGTGGGGTTTTTGCCGACCAGATCCCCCCCGAGCGCGCCTTGCCCATGGCGGCGTCGGCGCTCTGCCAGTCGAAGTTCACGCCGCCCAGGTCGTCGCAGTCGCCCACCAGCAGGGACCAGACCAGGGGGAAGACTTCGCGGGCGACCCAGCGCTGCAAGGTGCGGTGCACCGAGCTGTCGTCGCCGAACTCCTCGGGCAGCGCGTTCCACTGGCACCCGGTGCGCATCTGGTAGATCATCCCGTCCAGGGCCTTGCGTGGATCGACGCGGGGGCGTCCCGTGGCCGCGGGAGGATCGAGTTCATCGAGCACCCGCTCCACCTTCTCCCATAGTTCGTCTGGGCAGCGCCAGATGGT